>JAYWII010000130.1:0-27600 GCA_043788995.1 Chitinophagaceae bacterium
ATGTCACCCCTTCGGGGTTTAGGAATCTCAATTTACTGAGCTTCTATAATAATATCAACCCTTCGGGTTTAATCCAGCACTTCAAATTATTAATTAGCCGCTATTTTACATCCAGCACTTTGTCTGCCCAAATAATAAATTCGTCTGCGTTCAACATTGAGAATGAATGTGGGTGTCGTTCTCCGTTTGGTAAAAAACCTTTTCCCAAACAAGAAATATATTCAGCTTTTTTATTTCCCAACAGTCTTAACTGAACAATACAAGCCGTTATGTCTGCAAGGTTCATCCATTCAACTGGTCCGTTTCGTTGAGTAATAAACCAATTGATGTCTGGGTCGGAATAAAGTCTGACTGGAATTGAAGTCAGGTATTTTGCGTTACCACCATCTTTTGCATCTCTGTAAAATGAAGATGCCATTTCATAGGCTTTTGGCTTTTGCAGTGGCGAGCCACCAAATTGATTTTTAAAAAGCGTTGTAATCATTATGGCTTCTGCACTTTTCTTTTTTGATGTGTCAATTGCCATTCCTCTAATGTAGCCATTGTACAATCGTTTCAGGTCTAATGGAGGGTCAACGCCAAATACGGCATTGGGTTTTATGATTGATTTATAGTTTGGATTGTAAGCTCTCTCTGCATATATCATTGCCTGGTGTCCTGCCCAGGATTGTCCACCAATAATAAATTTATCTTTGGGAATATTATATTTCTTAATTACTTCCGGTATTAATAACTCAAGTCGTGTTTGAAAAATATTATGCTTGTCCACAGAATCAGCCCTGTAAAGAAATGGCAATAAAACAGTATAGCCTGCAGCACATGCCTTAATTGGCAGATTAGTTTCGGTTAGTGTTTCTGTAGGAAAGGTAAAGCCACCAAGCACAACTAAAAGTCCTTTTGATGGTTGCTCAGGTATCAGTGTCAAATATAAAGTTTCAAGAACACCATTTTTTTCTGTGTAAACTGTGTCAATTTTTTGGGCAAATAAATTTGTCGAAAAAGAAATTGTAAGAATTAAAAGTACTTGTCGCATGAGATTATTTTCTGGAATCATAAGAGCTGTCCCTTACAGTTTTTTTGCCTGGAATGATTTGTAAATATAAAACTGTTAATACGAAACTCATACGCTCCTTGCTATTGAAAATTCATACAGTTTCTGCCCGGCATTTTGAATGCCTGGTGAATTAAAACAGTGTACGTAAAGTTATTCATTGAATCCTAAACGTGTTGGTCAATAAGTATTTGGTTTCCGTCCGGATCAACAACCATAAGGCTTGCAGGTCCGGAAGTTTTTTCGTCAGCTTCAGTCATTAATTTAATTCCTTTACTCTTCAGGTTTCGCTGAATTTCTCTAATGTCTTCAAATTTTTCTACTTTATTGGCATTCTCATCCCAACCAGGATTAAAAGTCAACATCGTTTTCTCAAACATTCCATAAAATAGCCCGATAAGCGAATTTTCATTTTTCATTATCAGGTAGTTCATCTTGAGATCACCTGCAAAAACTTTAAAGCCAAGGCTTTCATAAAATTGTTTTGAAGCGTTAATGTCCTTAACATTAAGGCTGACTGAAAATGCACCTAGTTTCATATTATTTGCTTGATTGGTTAATTGTTTCGGGAATTCTTCTGTGAATTTATTTACAACGTCCTGAGCTGGCGATGCAAATGTTTTAAATTTTGCAAGCCCGATACCTGCAAAAGCTAACCCCATTTTTGTCAGCCAATTTCTTCTGTTTTGTTCCATATATGTTAGTTTTAAAGTTATCGTTCAAAACATTTAGGGTGTTCGGTAAAATTGCCAGCAATCTACTGCATAGCCGCAGGTGTTTTCGCCACGAATGATTTGTAAATATAAAACTGTTAAGGCGAAACCGGGTGTACCTGGCTATTGAAAATTCGAAAAGTAAATGCAGGGAATTTGCGGAAGTATGCCGCTGGTCGGAGACCAGGCGGCGTTCATGAGTTTGAGTGTGGGCTTACGGTTGAGTTGACGGAACACCAACAACGGCAAAAAACCAAATGAGTTGACTTATTTTTTCCAGTCATAGTTTACGCTTCCACAATTGCAACGAATTTTACTATTTACATTGTCAAAGTTTTTCAATGCAACAAAGGATTTGCATTTTTCCTCTGAGCAATAAAATGTCTTGATTAGCTTTTTCACATCTTCCCAAAATACTTCAAGGTCGTTTATGTTTTCTTTAAATGAATTGTCGTGTGAAGTTTTATTTCCTATTAGAATTGGAGAAGCAAGAATATTGTCAATATTATTCTTTGTTTTCAAGTCCGCTGGTGATTGCTTGTTTACTCGGCTTTGAACAGAAGATAAAAGCTCACTCATCATTCGTTCTTCATTTCTGTCGTTGAAGCGAAATGCAAGACCTGCTTCATTTATACGCCATTTACGCCATCCGCTAATTCATAAAAAGCCCCTTTTCGTTGTCTCTTTCTTCTAAAAATGCCTTTAGTAACAAGTGTTTCCAAATCTCTGACAGCAGTTCTTGCTGATTTACCATTAATTTTCTGATACTCAATATTGGTAATTTCCCCTTTTTCTTGCAAGTAAAAACTGCTTTTACCTCCCTGCCCTTAGCCTCTAATTTATCGGACATTTATCGGACATGTATTGGCTTTATCGGACATTTATCTATAAATATACCTAGATGACTTATTTTCCCCTTCTCTAATTAATAAGCCTTTTTCTGCAAGTTCTTTTAAATCACGCCTTGCTGTTCTGTCAGTAATGTTGTATCTCTTTAAATATTCTGATGTTACAATCTCACCTTTAAATTTAAAGAATAGCAATGCATCTACCTGCCTTTCATTCAATCCCAATCCGGTTAAATACACAGCATTATAATTATCTTTTCTAAACTCCACAAAAAAGCCGGACATATCATAAAAGTAAATTGGCTTTGGAAGCCCTGCCAATTCACATTCTCTTATCATTTTTAAAGTTCCCCTTCCCCATGATTCAATATAGCCACTTCTGAAAAGTGCATTGGCAATATCAGGATTGTATGCTTTCGATGGATGCTTGGTCAATAGGTTTTCAATTGTCCAGTTTTCGGGTAGCTGTCCTTCATTCCAAAAAATAATTTTGTCATTGTAAACACTTATTTGAATTGGAGTGCCGCCAGAATAATCTTTATGTGCTATGGCGTTCAGCAATGCTTCTCTAACTGCATCTTTGGGATATTCATATTTTTCTATTCTATTAATGCCTTCGTAACTGATTGCTGCTTTAATGTATTTTGTAAACAACAAATCCATTGTTTTCTCAATCTGTTCAAACAGGTTGCCGTGTATCTCGTCTTGAAATTTCAGGTCATCATCTGTTTCAAAATAACCGATTTTAATGTATGCACCTGTTACAAATATTTCAGGTTCAGCATGAAACAAAAGGATAGCAGCCCGTTTTAAAAAATCATTTTCCTTCAGTTGCAGGTTTTCAATAAGATGTTCGTTTGTATCGGTTAAAATATCTTCTTCAATACGTTGGCTTTTAATTGCCCGTTTACGGAAAAACTCAAATGTTTGTTGCTTTAAATCTTTTACAGCAATATTAGGAACTGGAACAGCATCCCAACGTTTGCCCTTTTTTTGTAAAAGAAATTTGTCTAATGCCGCTCCTTTCAATTCCTGTTTGGTACTGCCACTTCGGTAATGATATTGTCCTTTGTAATTAACTGGATAGGGGTAGCCTTCAACTATTATTTCAATAAAATCGCCTTGTGCTGTTGTGTGCAAATTCACATCTGCCAAAATGCCCAAAGTGTCTCTCACTTTGTTGGGTATGTCTTCCAATAGCTTTTTGGCATCTGTTACGCCAACAACATTTCCTGCATCGTCTTTTCCTATGAAAATGCTGCCGCCATTGGCATTAGCAAAACCGCATATCCATTTTAGGTATTCATCTCTCCAACTACTTTTATATTCTATGTTTTGTGATTCAGGCATTCTTGTTTTTAATTAATGTCTCTCAACTCTTTAAGCCACTAATTTAAGTTTTTATTGTCGGCTTGTGTCCTGTAAATGAGTTTGTAAAGTAAAGTGTCTGCTTATGGAGTGGTGGGTGGGCTTGGGTGCGGTCGGTCAAAATTAAATGTGCTGCAAATTGTGTGTCGGTTTTGTGTGTTGGCTTTGCAGCTCTTTTAATTTTGCGAAGGGGTGGCTGTCTTTTTGCATTTTTCGGAATGATGAATGTTAGTAGGATGCTCGTTTAGGGTGAAGCCCAACATTTATATTGGCGTATCTCCTTGTTCCAGTCTCTATTAATTATCAAAACAGATTGGAACAAATAGATTGATTGTTTTTTAAAAGGGCTGTCAGTTGACAGCCCTCCAATATTGTATTGCCATGCCTTATCATTTTTCCAGTCAGCATCCTCAAATGAACAACTCCGCTGCAGGATCTTATGTAAAGGCATTATTGATCAAACATATTTTGTTACCCCGGGTATGGCAACAGGATAAAAACCATCCGCATTTGGTATGATGGCAGGCAGTGCATTCCAGTCGTACGATTTGGGCTGGAGGTCAAGCCCGCAGTTGATCGCTTTGTCCCAGTCCACCACCTGGCCACTATAGGTTGCCATCCTGCCTAATACAGCGGTCATGGTACTCCTGGCGCCATTTTCTGCATCGGCAAATTTGTATTCCCCTTTTGCAATGGCTGCAAACAATTCATCATGCTCCGTTTGGTAAGGATTGTTCTCCCCTTTCTTATCAAACTGGAATAACACTTTTCCTTTATGATCAATGATATTGGCTTCTCCCGCCTGTATCTTTCCTTTAGTACCAATGATCAATTCATCCACTTTGCTCATGGTGCCGGGTATATGGCGGCACTGGCTGTTAAGGATACTGCCATCTGCATAAGTGAACTCTACATAATGGTGATCAAATATTTCACCATGGTCTTTTCCTTTGCGTACCTGTCTTCCGCCCATTCCCTGTGCTTTTACAGGATAGCCTCCTTTGAACCAGTTAACCGCATCAATATTATGAATATGCTGCTCATTAATATGATCTCCGCAAAGCCAGTTAAAATAATACCAGTTACGCATCTGGTATTCCATTTCTGTCTGGTTATATTTACGTGGCCGTACCCATACACCATCGTTGTTCCACCATGCCTGTGCAGAAGTAATATCGCCTATCAGGTCTTTGCGTTTAAACAATTCACGGTAAGAGTTCTGGTAATGTCTTTGCAAGCCCACCACTACGTTTAATTTTTTCTCTTTTGCTATTGCTGCAGCAGCCAGCACTTTTTGAATACCGGCAGGATCCACCGCTACAGGCTTTTCCATAAATACATGTTTGCCCTGCTTAATGGCTTCAGCAAAATGAATGGGCCTGAAACCCGGAGGTGTTGCCAGCAAAACCACATCGGCCAGTGCAATGGCTTTCAGGTATCCATCAAAGCCGGTAAATTTCCGTTCTTCCGGCACGTCAATTTTTCCTTTTAAATTTCCCCGTCCGGCGGTAGAATCGGCTATATCATCGCTGGTAAGATCTTTATAGCAGGTATCTAAATTATCCCTGAAAGCATCGGCCATTGCCACCAGCTTTACGTTTTGATTACTTACTAAGGCCTGCGTGGCGGCGCCGGTACCACGTCCGCCACAACCAATCAATGCAATTTTTATTACATCATCAGCGCCTGAAAAATAATTTGCTTTTGATAAGAGCGGGGCAGCCATCAGTCCACCTGCAAGGATAGATCCCTGTTTTATAAAATCTCTCCTGGAAGCATTGTTGAATTTGGAAGCATCGTTGTTCATGTTCGATCGGGTTTTTAATGTTAAATGATCTTGTTATATAAAAAGAATTTGCTTTTAACCATTGTTCACAGCGCTACAATTATCTGCCGAGATACAGCATAAAAAATTCATTGGCCTGTTCTGCCGTAGGTTGCTCCTGCGGCCGCACAATTCTAAAACCAACATCTGCAGCATCGGTAAGCCACCATTTACTTTTTGGTATCTGCGGATCCCGGTAGTTCCACAATGGATCAGATTTAAAACGGGCAGCACATCTCAGTGCTGTTGCTTCACTCTTGTATCCCCCACCCTTTAATGCTTTGGGGTATTTGGATTTATTGGGAGCAACAACAGGGTTGGTGGTATTATCTGTCAAGTTTTCCAGCCGCTTTGCATCATAGTGATCCAGTGTCCATTCGCTTACATTGCCCAGCATATCGTACAGGCCCCATGCATTGGGTAATTTTGATCCTGTCTTTTGAAATTTATTATTACTGTTATCTTCATACCAGGCGTACTTATCTAACTGACTTTCTTCATTACCAAAATAATACCGGGTAGTGGTGCCGGCACGGCAGGCGTACTCCCACTCTGCTTCAGTAGGCAGACGGTAAAAAACTCCTGTTTTGTTATACAGCCACCTGCAGTACATGAGGGCTGCAAATTGCGATAAACTGTTTACCGGAAAACCACCTTCTTTACCCATGCCCCAGCTAAGATCCACATATTGAGCACTTGGCCTGGTAACAGCATCCACTGCAGAATTTTCACTGGTAGCTGCATCTTTATAAAAAACATCAAACTGATCCCTGGTTACTTCAATTGCTCCCATCCAAAAAGCTGAAATGGATACGTTGCGTTGCGGACCTTCATCTGATTTCCTGTTTTTTTCAGCATCACTGCTTCCCATTAAAAAACTGCCGCCAGGTATGGGTAACATGGAACATTGAATGGCTGAACCGGGTAGTGCAAACTGGTAAGCTGAAAATTTTTTGGAGGAGTCTTGTGCAAATATCAACTGGCAACTGATAAAACCTGTAAATAACAATAGTAATTTTTTCACGGTAGCTACAAAAATTTTATACTGAAAGGTAACTAATAAACAGACACGAACATTACTGTACTGTCTGTTTCCAGTAAGCTGCAAAACCTTTTGTTGCATTAAACAACAATTTATCCTTTTTGATTTCAGTGATCAATATTTCGGCATCTAATTGCCTGGCTAATTTTTTGGCTTTTTTCACTGATAAAATACTGCAGGCTGTTGCCAGCCAGTCGGCAGTGATACCATCATTGGCTATAGCTGTTACATTTCTTTGACTGGTTACTCCATACCCCAAACGGGGATCAATAATATGGGAATACCGTTTTCCATTGTGCTCAATAAACTGGTAAACATCGCCAGATGTGGTAACTGCTTTGTTTTGCATCAGCAGCGTACGGGATAATAATTCATCACTACTTTCCGGCAGGTTTATGCCAACGGTCCATCCCTTTAATCCCGGCGGTGCGGCACTTACTACAACATCGCCACTTGCATTTACCAATGCATGCTGTATATGCTGACTGCTTAAAAAGTGAATTACTTTTTGTGCAATATAGCCTTGTGCAATTCCCCCAAGGTCCAGTTGCATGCCGGATTGCAGTAGCGTTACTTTTTTATTAAGGGTATCAAACAGCAGGTTATTAAAGCCAATTAATTTCCGGTTGGCTTGTACCGCATCATCTGTTGGAAACTGTTTTGCCTTTCTTAATTTTCGCCAAAATTTTGTTAGTGGCCCAATGGTAATATCAAAGGCACCTTCACTTTTGTCAAATGCATTTTTAGATTGCAGCAGGATATAAAACAGTGCTGGAGAAACGCTGACTGCTGAATCTTTTCCGGCAGTGGCGCTGAGTTTCGATAACTCACTGCTGTCAATATAATCGCTGAAAATAAATACAAAAGAATCTACCAGTTTAAAACTTTGTTTCGCAAGATCATTTGCCTGCACACTATCTGTTGCATAAAAAACAATGGTAAACGGCGATCCCATTTTTGGCTGCGTAAATGAAAATCGTTTTTGCTGTGCACTACTGCAAAAGCTGATGCATAAAAAAAAGACTGCTATCAATATCCGGGTAAACAATATTTAATTTTTTTATAAATAAATGTTGGTAAATTTAAACCACAATTAATATTAAACTATGCAAAGAAGAAAATTTATGCAGCAATCCTTACTGGCAGGAGGTGCATTACTTACATCAGCCACCAGTGCGCTTGCTAATAACAACAAGAAAAGTACAACAGCAGATGAAAAACCCTTTCATTTGAATTATGGTATTCATGATGGGATGTTTAAAAATTCCGCAGGCGCTGATTTTATTGATCAAATAAAATTTGCACACAGCGCAGGTTTCCGTTCAATAGAAGATAATGGTATGATGGGCCGGCCGGTAGAGCAGCAGAAAAAAATTGGAGATACGCTGGCAAAGCTGGGCATGGATATGGGTGTATTTGTTTTAACATCTGATAACTGGCATTGGAAAACTTCGTTAACCACCGGCAAGCAGGAATGGACAGACAGGATGATAAAGGATTGTAAAGAAGCAGTTGAAGTAGCCAAACGCTGCAATGCAAAAAACATCACGGTGGTACCTGGTAATTATGAACGAAGTCTTTCTCCTGATTTTCAAACAGCCAATGTGATCATTGCATTAAGAAAGGCTGCTGATATTTTAGCGCCGCATGGTTTGGTGATGGTGCTGGAAGCACTGAGCGATAACGCTGACCTGTTCCTGCGTCATTCAGATCAAACTGCCATGATCTGTAAAGCAGTGAACAGCCCAGCCTGCAAATTTTTATTTGACATGTACCACATGCAGCGTAATGAAGGGAACATCATAAATAATTTAAACAATACCTGGGATGAAATTGGCTACCTGCAGATTGGAGACAACCCCGGCAGGAATGAACCCGGCACAGGTGAAATGAATTATAAAAATATTTTTAAACATATCCATTCAAAAGGATACAAAGGCGTGCTGGGAATGGAACATGGTAATGCTGCTGCAGGCAAAGATGGAGAGCTGGCATTAATAAAAGCTTACAGGGATGCTGATACTTTTCTGTAGAAAATTTTCGCAGTATCTCTAAAATACTTCTCTTAAATAATACATAACAGGTTATCATAAAATTGCTGTAAAGCAGGTTAATCCTTAAACTGGTGAGATAAACTATTTTCCTCTTATAAAAAACAATGAGCCACCTGCTAAGGTGGCCCATTGATAAATAACAAATTTTATATTTTTCTAAACCATCATGGAAAAATGATGATTCAAAACCAAACCAATAAATAATTACGGGCCAGGGGCAACATCATTATAAGTTGCTAAACTGTTCCCGATCCTTACATCATCAATATATACTATCCTGTTGGTGGTGGTAGAACCATACGATCCTGATTTCCATGGCCACTTATAAATTCCGGTTTTCATGTAGGCACCATAACTGGTGTTGTAAATATTTGCCCCGGTATAGGTAAATACCTTCACACCATCTTTCCATGCTTCAATAAAGCCATCTGAATAAGGAGACCATTTTACATGAAATACAAAGTCAGTCCATTTATTGGTAACATAATTGCCAATTATTTTACGTTTATCTCCAAAATATCCTATACTCCATTGTCCGTTTTGTGTCCACACAACTAATGGGGGGCTTCCTGCTGCTGTAGTATGCCATTGAGTAATTACTTCCGGTGCCTTGTCAGATACAAAAGAGGAAGGCAAATAGTAACTTACACCATACCATCTCTCACATCTCAAAACAGACTCGCCTTTTGACGCACGGTTTGTTTCAGTTCGTTTGCTGCCTGCTACATCACCATCAGATTTACGAAGTTCATACCGGGTAGAATAACCACCAGATCTGCTGTAAGCTGAAGTCCGCTGACTGGAATAACTGGCCCATTTTGCAATACTGCACCAGTAATTGGAAGAGCCGCAAGCAGTTTTTGATAGTGCATCAGTTGATTCTGTTAAATAGTTGAACATCAAATTTTTCCTGGTATATGCATTAGTTGTTACAGCAGACATACTTACAGAGTTTGGTCCGGCTGAATCATCAACGGAAGCGGCACTATCAACAGGTGATGAAGACTGGTCATTTATGGTAGCAGGATCATCATAGGGATAGTCTTCAAAGTAAGCTGTGTTATCTGCAGAAGGATTATTTTGAGTATCTTCTTTTTTACAACTGATAAAAAAAACAGTGAGAAAAGAGCATAGCATTATTATGCCGCTTAGTGTTCGGTTCTTCATAATATAGATTTTTTTCCCACTTTTGCAAGCATCATGCCAACAGGTGTTAAATAAAATCAAATGAAAAAAACCAACAACTCAATATAAATGATAACTTAAAACCTAATGTTGTAATAATGAAATGAATACATATACTAATTACGCAAGAAAATTTTTTTTTTGATTTTTATTTATGTGAATAACTCTTTTATTTTTTTTGAGTGAGAGAAAAATATTTGATCTGATTTTTTTTTAACCAGTAGGATAATTGTTTCCAAACCTTATACTTTAAGTAAATGATATTGGGAGGCTGAAATGCTGTTCCACTGCAGTTATCAATGTAAAATCACTTTTTGAATATCCACTCAGTGGTTAAACTTTATCTTAAATTAATCAGTTGGGTTTGCGAAATGTTTTATTTTACAACAATAATCAACGCATTCATTTTTTAGGTAAACCATTTAATTATTACTGATGCAAAGGATTTACTTCTTTGTGGCTGGAGAAGCACAACTGTGATGAAAATAAAAATCATCAATGAAATTTGCAAGACCAGGTAAGTATCTGTCTGCCTTGGGGATGAATGCAGCGTAAAGTACTGCAGGGATGTGCCCTAATTTATTTTTGAAATAATCTCCTCCACTATTTTTTCAGGAGTCGTGGCAATATCCACTTCAATCATATCGGCCGGCACTTCCAGTGCATCAAACTGCGATTGCAATAAAGTAGTTGGCATATAATGACCGGTTCTGCTTTGCATTCGCTCCAGAATGGTTTGGTAGCTGCCATTTAAATATACCCACCTGCAGTGTGCTTCTATTCCATTACTGAGCCGCTGCCGGTACACTTCTTTTAATGCTGAGCAGGCCAATATCACATTGTTAGACTGGAGTTGTTTGCTTACAAATGCATGGATATTATCCAGCCAGGGCCAACGGTCTTCATCAGTAAGTGGTTGTGCTGCTTTCATCTTCTCAATATTTTCCTGCGGATGAAAATAATCTGCATCATAAAATGCATAGCCGGTTTTGGAAGATAGTTTTTGACCAATGGTAGTTTTGCCGGAACCGGCTACTCCCATTATATAGATTACCATGTGGGGCATAATTTACAGTGGCAATAATTAGATATAAATAATCAGTCAGTTGTTTTAACAAAAATGAAGATATGATTTATCGGTGGAACAAATACAGGAATAAAACAGGGAAGCAAATTTTTAATAAATACTTTTAACCCCATGGTTTTGTGTGGTGCTGCAACAAGGGCCTGTTCTTTTACACAATGAAATTTATTACATATCTCAAGGCTCACTCCACGGATGATGATAAGCGTTTACAAACGGCAGCAGATCACCACTCCACTACCACCTTGCCCATGCTCTTTCTTTTTTCTAAATATTCATGAGCATCGCCGATGGCTGATACATTAAATAATTTCCCTAACGCCGGTTTAAATACGCCTTCATTGGTAAGCTGTACCACAGCTGCCAGGCAACGCTGTATCACTGCAGGTTTTTCATCAGCAATCCGCAGCATGTTTATACCTATAATTGTTTTAGACGGCACCATCAGCATTACCGGGTGATAAAAACCAAAACCCAATGCGGCGTTCAGTTTACCGAATATGTTTTTGCCGCTCATATCTGCTGCTCCAAAACAAACCAATCTGCCACCTGCTGCTAATGACCGAAAGCCTTTCTTAACACTGCTGCCACCCACTGCATCAAAAATTACATCCACTCCTTTTCCTCCGGTATGTTTTTTTATTTCTGCTTCAAAATCCTGTGTGGTATAATTGATGGGGTTATGAACTCCCAATGCCGTCAAGTAATTTATTTTCTCATCACTGCCTGCAGTGGAGAAAATTTCACAGCCTTTATATTTTGCATATTGTATCAACGCAGTACCAACACCACCAGCGCCAGACTGTATCAGCACTTTATCGCCTTTATACAAATTAACCATTTCTGAAGCTGCGTAATAAGCCGTACAATATTGAGTAGCTAAAGCTGTGGCTGATGCATTGTCTATACTTTCCGGTATCACTGCCACAGCGGTAGCATTGGTAACAGCATATTCTGCATAACCTCCAAATCTTGTCATGGCAACCACACGGTCTCCTGCTTTTAAAGTGGATACACCAGCGCCAACTGCTTCTATATATCCGGCTACATCATAACCAAGGATTGCAGGAAGCGGCGGAGCTTCTTTATACATACCATTCCTGGCCATTACATCAGCAAAATTTAATCCGAAGGCTGCTACTTTTATCAATACTTCTCCGGCCTTTGGTTCAGGTTTAGGCACTTCTTGTATTTCAAATGCGGTGGCTACGTTGCCGTTTTTTATCAGTACTGCTGCTTTCATTTTTTTAGTTGTTGTATAAAGTGAAGGTAGCTTTTTAGAAATAAGAAGCACCAGTTTTTAATCAGTAATAATTGATCAGTATCAATTGTCAATTATCAATTATTTTTCTTTCGTCCATATCCTGTAAGCTTTGAAAAAAGAGCTGTTCCAGGATTTATATCTTGGTATCATGTGTTGTTCAAGGCGTATTAAAAAATCAGGATAGTTTTTCTTTTTGCTCCAGAGGTTTTCACTCAATGCAGTCATCCGGGGAAAGATCATATAATCCACTTTAGTGGTGGTAGCGATGTATTCCGTCCACACATTGGCTTGTGCTCCGATAATTTTATTTGCCAGTCCAGCTTTTTGAACCGCATCCGGAACTACCTGGTAGCTGTACACTGCTTCCAGGGGGTTGTACCCGTGTATGGCCAGGCTGTCATTCGGATCTTTGGATTGATAGTTGTCAAAATAAAAAGGCTTGCCCGGTGTCATAATAATATTGAACCCTTTCTTTGCTGCTGCCAATGCCTGTTTATCATCGGCCCAGTTCATAATTAGTGTGGAAGTATCCAGGTCATCTTCTGCTATCTCATGCCAGCCCACAGTTTTCCTGTTTAGCAGTTTCAATTGTTTAGCAACGTATTCAATAAAATAAGTTTGCAGCCCGGTCTCATTTTTTAAATGATTGCGGCGGATAAATTGTTGTGAAAGGCTGTCCTGTTTCCACCACAACCTGCTGCATTCATCACCACCGATATGTATGTAGGTGGAAGGAAAAAGTTCTGCCAGTTCTTTAAAAATATTTTTTAAAAAAGTAAAAGTAAAAGCAGTTGGCGCCAGTACATTATTCTGCCGGTTATACATACCCCAGGTGGTGGCTACATTCCAGGTGGTATCTGGTTTGGTGCTTAGTGCAGGATATGAAGCCATGGCTGCCCTGCTGTGGCCTGGTATATCCAGTTCCGGTATAATGGTAATGCCTCTTACTGCAGCATAGTTAACCACTTCTCTTATTTCTGCTTTGGTATAATAACCGCCATACCTGGCACCATCATAACGGGCAGGCACAGCCTTAAAGTGGCCGGTCAATGTGGAGTCTCTCCAGGATGCCACCGTATTCAATGCCGGATAACTGGTGGTTTCAAAACGCCAGCCCTGGTCATCTGTTAAATGCCAGTGAAAAGTATTGAACTTATGAAAGGTGAGGTAATCAATATATTTTTTTATATAGTTCAAGGGAAAAAAATGTCTTACCACATCTAAGTGCATTCCCCGGTAACTAAATTGAGGATAATCAACAATGCTGACAGCCGGAACGTTAATGACAGTTTGCTTTGTAAGCGGCAGCAGTTGTAAGAGCGATTGAACTGCATTTACAAATCCTCTGGTATCTTTTGCCCTGATCAATATTAATTTACCAGACACTTTCAGTTGATACATTTCAGCCTTATCAATAAGGCTGTTATTAAACTGCATTGCAATGCCTGCAGCAGGAATTGTTTTTGCTGCTGGTAATTGCTCCAGCTTTAGTGCCAGCCCGGTTTGCAGCAACAACTGTTCCCGGAGATAACCGGCCTGCGGTTTAAATGCTGCATCGTAATACAATGTGCTGTTGCTATTAAGTTCAACCGGAGCTGTACTGCCGGATTCAAATTGTACAGGCGCAGGTATGATAGGATTGAGTAACTGTGCAATTGAAAATACTGGTAAAAGAAATACTAAAATGAAAATACAGCATCTGTTCATACTCAAGGGGCTTATTAGCTATTGTTTATTAATTTAAAATGACTTAACAAAGCTAAGGCATGGGTATTGTTGGAAAATATAAAATGTTTTAAATTCAAGTAGTTGATATGTCTGGCTCCAAAGTAAATATGCTGACGGCAATATCCCTATCTGCATACATAGCGATGCCTGCAATTGCTTTGCTATTTTTTTTGTTGGTGATGTTTCTTGAAAGTGTGGAAGATATTGAAGAGCATTTTTCTTTACTCAATTGCTAAAAATATTCAATCTTAAATATACTCAGGCATGTTATTACTGGTAGTACGAAATGCATGATCCAGTGAAAAATAACCGCCGCCTTCCACTAAGAAAAAACATAGCAGCAGCAGAATGATGAGGGAGAAAAGCAGGTCTGTACCACCGGCAAAGAACCCCTGTTGAATATTAACCAAAAACACAGCACCCAGTAGAATTGGTATATGTATCAGGCAAAAAAAGCGGGTAAATAATCCGGCTATAATTAAGGCGCCGCCAAGCAAATGAATAAACGGTAGCACTGTGCCTAACCATTCAAAGCGGCTGAGCAGGGAATCTGCAAATACCTGATCCAGTAAAACGCTGTTGTAGATAAATTGTATGCCTTTGATGAATAAACAAAGGCCGAGGCCTGTACGAAGCACAACAAGCCATTTTGGATTATGACTGTTGCTCCAGGATTCTATTTGATGTGCAAACCCCATACTGCAAGCTTTATTAATATGAAAAGAGCCAGTATAAAACTAAAAAGAAATAACGGAAATTCAAATCAAATCGAAGAAAGTTTTTGCAAAAAAATATACAATTTTTAGTGCTTTGTGGATACCAGAATTTTTTACTGTGCCAGTTTATTATTTGCTTTTAGACGGGTTCTGACAGCAATTGTTTTTTCTGCATAAATAACCAGCGCTATACCAGCAGTATATGCAACCAGGTCGATCCATTCAAAAGAAGTTCCAATAACAATTCGTGCCGTTGCTGAATGCTCAAGGCCCAGCCAGGTAATAATACTAAAATACTGCAAGGTTTCAACTGCGTAGGAAAAGATCAATACGCATACAGCTGTTTTTATTGGCGGCGTATTAAGAAACGATCTTACCAAACAGTAAATGAGGATTACCACTAAAAGGTCTCCGATATAAGGTCGCACAATACGGTCATGGGCAAATTTTGCTATCAGTATTTCAATGCTAAATAACAGGACTGCCAGGGTAAAATATTTTTTTTCAAATTTCAATAGCTTGTTCAAACTTTAATTTTTTGTTTTATTCAAATTCTATCATTGCATATGGTAGTTGCCTCTGTGATTTTTGTTATTTTTTTCTGCAGCGAATGTGTAAAAAATAAGCTGCTATTTGAGCGTCCTGCAAGTATGGCTGGCTTTTTACCGTTTCGTTATCTGGATAAGGCTCATTTATTTGTTCAATCATGAATCCTGTTTTCTGGATGTCATTAAACCACTGTGTCAGTGTTTTGTTAAAGATGGGGATTTTAAATTTAGGGAACTGATTTTTCAGACTGGCTGGTGCAGCTCCAAATATCCATTCTTCAATTTTCCCATCCAGGTTTTTAAAATAATCTCCCACTTCTATTGCATAGGTTTTACCATTCAACCGCCTCAAATTTTTTCTGTGTGGCGTAGTAAAGCAGGGATGAGTAATTGAAAATTGAAAAAATCCATTTGGTTTTAAAACCCTGTATGCTTCCTGCAAAGCCTGTTCAGGATTCGGAATATCCATTAAACACATAAAGGAAGTGGCAAAATCAAAGCTGGCATTTTCAAAAGGAAGTTCAGTAGCACTTGCAACGCTGTAATCTATATTTAAAGGAGTGGCTCTTTCAGTTTCTTTTGCTTTTTCAATAAACTTTTCTGAAATGTTTATCGCTTTTATTTGAGCTCCTTTTTGCGCCAGCAGCCTGGTATTATATCCTTCGCCGCAACCAATATCAATACCTTGCAAGCCTTTCACATCAGGCAATATGTAAAAGAATGCAGGCGTATTAAGGTAGTCCCGGTAAATATCGTACCCTGCCCTGGCAATGGTGGTCCATGCTGCTGCATTTTGGTTCCAGTATTGTCCTGCTTCTATGTCGTTCATCATGGCTTGATATTGTAGTCATTAACGTTAGTCTGTTTTTTGAAGCAGCGATTTACCGTATTTCATCCGTCTCAGTTTATTACAAATATTCAATAGTATCACCATTGCTCTAACTCAACTGTAAGCAGTTACTGAATAAAATCACTGTTAGTGGTATCCGCTTCTTTGTTACCTGTTTTTAACCGGAGTCAGCTTGGCCAGGTGATATGATAAAACTCTTACTGCGATTAAATATACTTCCCGTTCAGCATATTGCGCTGTACCTTTGTATTTGAAAGTATAAAAATAAGGTTATGGAATTTATTGATTACTATAAAATACTAGGAGTTGATAAAAGCGCCTCTGAAGAAGACATCAAAAAAGCTTACCGGAAATTAGCAAGAAAACTGCACCCGGATCTGAATCCTGACAACAAAGAAGCCCACCACAAATTTCAGCAGGTGAATGAAGCCAACGAAGTATTGAGCGATCCCGAAAAAAGAAAAAAATACGATCAGTACGGAAAAGACTGGCAGCATGCAGACCACTTTGAACAACAGCGTAAATCACAACGGCCGCAATCCTCCTATGCAGGCGGTGAAAATTTTACCGGTGAGGATGACAGTGATTTCTCCAGTTTTTTTGAATCCATGTTTGGTGGTGGTGGCAGCCGCAGCAGGCAAACCAAATTTCGTGGGCAGGATTACCGTGCCGAACTGAGGTTGAACCTGGTGGATGCGATGGAAACGCATCCGCAGACATTAACGGTGAATGGTAAGAACATCCGCATTACTATACCAGCCGGAGTTGAAAACGGGCAGGTGATCAAACTAAAAGGTTATGGTTCACCGGGTGTGAATGGCGGACCGGCTGGTGATCTGTTCATTACATTTTCTATTGTCCCCCACCCTTTGTTTAAACGCTCTGGTAACGACCTGTTTACAAGTACTAACATTGACCTGTACACGGCTTTGCTGGGAGGAGAAACCACCATTGAGACATTAAAAGGAAAAGTAAAACTGAAAGTAAATCCTGAAACACAACCCGGCACCAAAATAAGATTAAAGGGAAAAGGTTTCCCGGTTTATAAAAAAGAAGGAACAGCTGGCGACCTGTATGTTACTTACGAAGTAAAGCTACCCACCAACCTTTCAGAAAAAGAGAAAGCGCTGTTCACCGAATTGAGTAACTTAAAATAACTCTTGTATGCAAACAGAAGAAATGATACTTGCCAGTGAATTTTGTATTCACCATCATATCGACCCTTCCTTCTTGTATTCATTAAAAGATTCCGGTCTTGTTGAGTTTTCCATTGTGGAAGAAAAAATATTTGTTCCCGAAAACCAGCTACTCAATTTAGAAAAACTGGTGCGGCTATATTATGAAATGGACATTAACCTGGAAGGCATTGAAACCATCACTTATTTATTGCAACGCATGAACGACATGCAGCAACAGATCCTGGAGCTTAGTAACAGGCTTAGCAGATATGAAGATGTATAAAACGATATCAGTTTATATAACAGAAAACCATCTTCGGGCTTCCGTTTTTATTTGAATGAATTAAACTAATTTCGGCCCCTCAAAAGTTGTAAGCGGATGCAAAAAATTTCACTGGCCATACATGGTGGGGCAGGTACCATTGTAAAAGAAGACATGACACCTGAACTGGAAAAAGCTTACCTGCAGGCGCTGGAAGACTCACTGGCTGCAGGTTTTGCCATACTGAAAAAGGGCGGCTCCGCTTCAGCTGCAGTAACAGCAGCTACGGTGACAATGGAAGATAACCTGTTGTTTAACGCTGGCCGTGGATCTGTATTCACCAAAAAGGGGGTGCAGGAAATGGATGCTTCTATTATGAATGGTGAGGACCTTGCCGCAGGCGCAGTGGCAGCAGTAAGGAATGTACGCAATCCAATTGAACTGGCAGTGCAGGTAATGCGGAACAGCAACCATGTTTTTTTAAGTGGAGATGGAGCAAACGATTTTGCCCTGAAACAAGGTATTAAACTGGAGCCAGATGAATTTTTCTTTTCTCAATTCCGTTACGATCAATGGAAAAAAATGAGGGACAGTGATAATTATTCACTGGATCACTCAAACGACCAGGTGGAAAAATTGATGAGGGATAAAAAATTTGGAACCGTAGGTGCGGTAGCCTGTGATGCTGAAGGAAATATTGCTGCTGCAACGAGTACCGGCGGCATGACGAATAAAAACTATGGCCGCATTGGTGATACGCCGATGATAGGAAGCGGCACGTATGCCAATAATAAAACCTGTGCCATCAGTTGCACCGGCCATGGAGAAATATTTATTAAAGCCGTGGCAGCTTACGATGTAAGCTGCCTGATGGAGTATAAAGGATTGAGTTTAACCGAGGCCATGAATGAAGTAGTGAATGTAAAATTAAAAGCAATGAACGGTGAAGGCGGAATGATTGGTGTGGATGCCAAAGGAAATATGGCACTGCTGTTTAACAGTGCCGGCATGTACCGTGGTGCACAAAGCAGCGACGGAACTTATTTTGTAAGTATTTATAAAGATTAATTTTTAAGATGAAAAAAATTGCAGTAATAGTGGCAGGCGGAAGTGGCAGCAGAATGAAGAGTGCCTTGCCAAAACAGTTTTTACTACTCAATAACAAACCTGTTTTATATTATGCCCTCGATACATTTTTAAAGGCATACAGCGATCTTACTATTATACTGGTGCTTCCAGAAGAATACATTGCTGCCGGCCAGGAAATTATTGATGCGTATTTTGATTATAATCGTATACAGATTACAGAAGGCGGCAGAACAAGATTTCACTCAGTACAAAATGGTTTGCAGCTGATAACAGAAGAAAGCATTGTGTTTGTGCATGATGGTGTACGCTGCCTGCTGAGTACAGACCTTATTCATCGTTGCTATGAGGCCGCTTTGGAATACGGTTCTGCTGTTCCGGTAACAGATTCAAAAGACAGTGTACGCCTGCAGAGAGAAGACCGCAATGAAGCCATTGACCGCAACCTGATCAAACTGGTACAAACACCACAAACATTTCACAGCAAGATCTTACTCCCAGCTTATAAAATAGATTTTAAAGACAAGTTTACAGATGAAGCTACTGTGGTGGAAGCATTTGGATTGAAAATACATTTGGTGGAAGGTGAAGAAAATAATTTTAAGATCACCAGGCCGGTGGATATTTTAATTGCAGAACAGTTGTTGCAATTGAATAGTGCTGCATTATAATCAGTTACTGGTTTCTGTTTCTGACCATTTATAAAATTATGTTGCCACAAATGCACGAATTGGCACAAATAAATCAAGGTTTATAGAACCCATTCGTGAATATTCGTGTATTCGTGGCAGATATATTATTTCTTAAATAACCGTACCAACTTTGGCAGCCTGTTTATTTTAATACCCACATATTTTTCTTCCACTGCACCAAAGCTGCTGTAGAAAAAAGCGAGGCTACTGATATCACTGCCTTCAAAATCCAGTAACAAATTTTGTCCGGCATAGTCGTTTATAAAAGCATCTATCAGTGCATGTGAGGCACCAATGGTTTTTCCATTGGGATGATTGCCCACTAAAATATAATAGGCTCTTTTATCATCCAGGAAAAACACACAGGATGATACTAATTCATTTGCTGAAGCATATACACCATAAGTGATTGCTTTACCTTTCTCATTCAACAGTGTATATAATTTTTTGAACCGGCTAAAATCATCATCGCTTACAGCAGCAATATTTTTCAGTTGTTCTTTTGCAATGCTGATCACATCATCTACCTGAAAATTTTTCTTAACAACAGCATTCAGCTGCAATGATTTTTTTATATTCCGCTTAATATTATCCCGGTAGTTTTTATAAATAGTTTCATAGTTGTCGTTCAGCGGCATCACATAATTCATCCGCTCATACAATTCAAAATCCTTCAGTTGAAAATGATTACCATGATTTAGATAAATATCCCAGTACTTAAATTTATCCGGAATGGCTTTTAGAAAATCATTTACAATATCAGCTGTAATTTTTTTTCCAAACACTCCAAGGTGAGCTGTAAAAGCAGGCTGAAACAAATAAGAGATGCCATATTTTTTATTCCAGGTCAATGGCATTACATATTCATAATCATTCATCACCAGTGCATCCCAATGACTGGCCATTACATCTAAATAAAAGGAATGAGCATAGAGCAGACTGTTATCAGCAGTTACAATACAGTTATCCCATTTTTTTTTATCCAGCTGGTTGTATGTAACATACTGTATACTCACTATTAAAAAACTAGTTGAGGGATCAGTTTTTTCAATTTTATATTTTGAATATCAATGCTAAAAGCAATGTTGTTCAAAATTCTGTTTCCAGGCACCGTTGATTTAAAATAATCGCTGTAAACCTTACTGTAGATCAAAGGAACATAGATGTTCAGGATATTTTTAAATAAAGAAAATTGTACACCGGCATCATAAACAAATTTACCTACCGCTGCATCTTTTTGCCAGGCCTCTGCATACGAACCAACATCAACAAATATCTTAAAAGGAATTTTTATGGGCAATACCTGTAAAGGATTGATGGCCTGGGGAACATCCGTTAAAAAATTGACAGCCGCTAACCAGTTATCTGATTTACCGATCTTATTCCCCAGCAAATCTGTCCGTACTTTAAAAAAACCATCCCGTTGCATGATCTGGCGAGACGAAAATCCATCAAATTCATTTCTTCCAATAAAATAATTACTGTATCCATAATCTTCATAACCTTTCGGACCGGTCATATTCAGGTGATACGGATCTGTTTCAAATTGCTTTCTGTATGTTCTGTCGCCGAGGTAAAAAAACTTACCTGCAAACAGCCGCACATTCATTCCACCGCCTTTAGCATAATTGAAAAAATAGTTCCCGGTAAATGCAAGCCTTACAAAATCTTTCCCCTGGTCTGCCTGAAGTTCTGCATTGTAGGGATACAGCGCCCTGTTATTTTCAACTACCAAACGAAGCTGGTTAAAATACCTGGATGCAGTGGGATAGGTGATCACATCCACATCATTGATGGTATCTCTTAAAAACGACAATGTCTGTTCATTGATAAAAAAAGTTTTCCACTGAAGATATTTTACGATAGTGCTTCGTGGATTTTTGTTAGCAAAATCAATCCGTATCCCCGGAACAATTTTTGAAAACCGCATGGGATTTCTTTTACCGGTAGAATCTGTAAAATCATCTCCGTTAAAACTCGATGCAGCACCAGCTATCGTTATCTTTCGTATACTATTTCCTGGCAACCAACTGTAGCTTGCTCTTGCCAAACCCACCAGGCTGATGCTTCCTGTGGCATACATTGGTGCTGCTAAAAACTGGAACCGTTCTTCAGGCAAGATATAATTGTGAACTACCACACCTAGCATCACTTTATCATATACATTAAAACCTGCAATGGGTGCAGCAAAAATGTATTTATATTTATCGGTGTCTTTAAAGCTGAAGAAGGAGGTAAATTTAGTTTTCCGCTTAAAAGCATCTGCATACGATGGATGTCTGGCCAAAATTTCTCTATTAATATCTACGACTCCATTCTTCTTTAATAATTCAAAATGATAATCCAGGTTGCGTCTGCCTATTTCTTCAAAAATCTTTTTTAAATCTTCCGGATATGGATGTTTAAATTGCCAATGCCGGTAATATTCATGCATACAACTATCAAACAACGCTCTACCCAATTCCTTTTCCAGTGATTGCATCCAGCGGCTTGTTTTATGATACACAGAAAGATCATAATTCAATCCTGAAAAGTTCTCTGATTTTCCTTCAATCGGCTGATCTGTCTTTTCGTTGATCACATTATACAGTGAGAAAAAATTCATATTCCCCGGCATGCGGTCTTTTAAGAATTTTTGTTTAACCAGCGGCCTCACATTTATATCCACTTCTTTATCCCAGTATCTTGTACCATAATAAGTGTTGATGCCTTCATCCATCCAGGGATGATCTCTTTCATTGCTGGCCAATATTCCATACAACCAGTTATGGCCTACTGCATGCTCCACCAAACCTTCTAATTCTTTCTCTGTTCTTACACCAGAAATAGCTGTAATGGTTGGATATTCCATTCCACCGGCATAGTCCACATCCACATTTACCACACTCACATTTTCATAAGGATATTCCCCCATCAAATTGCTTCTTGTGATCACCGTTTTTTTAATATAACGAACGGCATTTCTCCATATTTCTTCGTTATCATTCCAGGCAATTGTATAAGCCGCTACATTAATGATCTTTCCCGAAGGCAATGCCAAAGTATCCTTGTGTGCAACAAAATTTTTATCAGCAAACCAGGCAAAATCATGCACATTGTTTTGTTTGTACACAACAGTTTTAAGTTGTTGCTTTGTAGTAGTAGCAGCTGTATTATTCGCCTGAACCTCCTCTCCAGTTGCAGCAATTTTATATTCTGTTGGTACACGGATCTGTACTTTATAATTACCAAATTCGCTGTAAAATTCTCCTTGGTTCAAATAAGGCATCGGGTGCCAACCTTTGCGGTCGTACACTGCTGCTTTAGGATACCACTGTGTTATTTGATAAGCCTGGCCTTTATGTCCGCCTCTTGAAATATTATAAGGGAGCTTTACATGGAAAGGTGTTTCTATTGTACAACTTGCACCCGGTGCTAACGGTGTAGTTAAAACGATCTTTATAATATCCTGGTGCTGTGGATGATCTTCCATTCGTACTACTGATCCGTTCACTTTAAAATCAAGCCGGTTGATGTAACCGCGTTTATCATTATTACTAAAGTAAAAATCAGTGCTGCCATTCTCCAGCAACTGGTCGCTGAATGCAGTCTTATCATTTTTATAAGCATTGGGCCACAGATGGAACCAGATAAATGGTAAGCTGTCTGGAGAATGATTGAAATATTCAATTTGTTCATAGCCGGTAAGTGTGTGGTCGGCATCATTTAATTCAACAGTAATATCATAGTTAACCTGCTGCTGCCAGTAAGCAGCCTGTCCAAAGCCTGCAACAGCAACATTGCACAACAGTATTAACAAAACGGCTCTCATCATGTACCCGTGTTTTATCAAATATAACCAACTATACAACAATGCAATTAAGTTAAGAATATCGAACAAGTAACAAGGAGTTCAGCATCAAGGATTTTCTTAACTTTCAACATTCGAAATTCCTTGTTCCTTGTTCATTATTTATAATCAAGTAATCTTAAACGGCATTAAACTATATAATATTATTTCCCCTGCCCCTTTAAAAGTATCAGCAAGGTCAGTATCATAATCCTGAGATCCAATAATAAAGAAATATTTTCCACATACATCAGGTCGTAAGGCATCCGCTGTTCCATCTCTTCTACCGTAGAGGCATAGCCGAATTTTACCATCCCCCAGCTGCTCAGTCCCGGCTTTACTTTAAACAGGTATTTGTATTCCGGGTATTGCTGTACTATCTGGTCTACATAAAACTTTCTTTCTGGCCTTGGCCCCACTAAACTCATTTCACCTTTAATAATATTAACCAACTGAGGCAGTTCATCCAGTCTCCATTTTCTCATCACCCTTCCCCATTTAGTTATCCGTGGATCATAGTGACTGCTCAGTAACGGACCATCTTTCTCAGCATTTTCAATCATACTCCTGAATTTGTAAATGGTAAAAGGGATTCCTTTATATCCAATACGCTTTTGCAAATAAAACACCGGACCGCTGGAAGATAACTTTGTACGGATAGCTGCATAAATCAGCAATGGAGATAATAATATCAATGCACTGAAAGAAAAAATGAGATCAATAAAACGTTTGATATTTTTTTGCCAGGAAGGCAGCAGTCCGCTGTGTACATCAATCAGCGGAACCCCCATCACATTGCTGGTTTGCACTGCACCGCTAATGATATCCACCGCATCAGGTGTTATCTTAATATTTACATCCTTATCGCTTAGTTGTTGCAAAATTTTAGTTAGCAGGGTTCGTTCATGTTTTTCTACCGTGATGATAACTTCTTCAATTTGATCATCCCGGATAATCTCATTCAGCCTGGCTAAATCATTATGCTTCTTTACACTTAAAGGCAGTTGCAATCCACCGTTGCCGTTAGTGTTTAAAAAACTGCTGATGGCATAACCAGAGTTTTGATTTGTTTTAGTAAAGGTTTGAAAAAAATCAGTTGCATTTTTTCCTGCCCCCACCAGTAATACATTAAAAAATATTTTGCCTGATGAAAGCTGCCACTTGGCTATTTTTAAAAACAATATCCTTACAAACAGGGTCACAACAAAAACGGGAACCAGGATAGAGAAGAATTCTTTGTAGTAATAGATATTATTTTCCTGCGGATTTTTTAAAATAAAAAAAAACAACAGGAAAAAACTTCCGATCAGGCTCACAATAAAAGTTCTGAAAAATTCTGTGATGGTTGTTTTTTGATAGATGCCCTCATAGGCACCGCTTAAAAAATGCAGGCTGATCCAGCCCATGGTATATAAAAAAGCACCGAGGTAAAATCCGGCAGGTACTGTAAATGGATAATTATATATCACTGTACGCAGAAAATAAAATGACAGCCAGGTAGCGAGGGCGCCTGCAATATCAGCCATGATGTACCAGCTGCTATGTATCCGGGGTTGGTTCAAAGCATATTGAAATAGGTGTGATAAAAATGGTATCATTTAGCCAGCTTGCCCATATCCAATTTTTTCCAGTATCTGGTGAGCCACATCCATTGCCCTGAACCCATCAATCACGGAAACGGGTGTATTGGTATTATTGATAATGGCATCGTAAAAAGCCTGCAGTTCCATTTTAATGGCATTGCCATCTTCCACTACAGGATTGGCAATGGCAATAGTTTTCTTTCCGTTATTGGTTTCAATATCAAACGTAAAAACATTTTTATCTCCCGGCGTATTCAGTTTGATCACTTCTGTTTTTTTCTCGAGGAAATCAATTCCGATATAGGCGTCTTTTTGAAACAACCGCATCTTCCGCATCTTTTTCATGGATATCCTGCTGCTGGTAAGATTGGCCACACAACTGTTATCAAATTCAATTCTTACGTTGGCAATATCCGGTGTATCACTCATTACCGCCACACCATTGGCTGAAATATTTTTTACATTACTTTTTACTATGCTTAAAATAATGTCAATGTCGTGGATCATCAGGTCCAGTATTACACTTACATCTGTTCCTCTTGGATTGAATTGAGCCAGCCGGTGTACTTCAATGAACATTGGTTCCAGGCTGGTATCCTTCAAAGCTAAAAAAGCAGGATTGAATCTTTCCACATGCCCCACCTGGAATTTGATATTGGCTTCCTTTGAAAGCTTTACCAGCTCCCTTGCTTCATCCATCGTATTTGCTAAAGGCTTTTCTACAAATACATGCCTTCCTTTTGTGATGGCAGCCTTGCATAATTCATAATGAAAAGAGGTGGGAGCAATAATGTCAACCGCATCGCAGGCATCCAGCAGGGAGTCAACGGTATCAAACCTTTTCAACTGATATTTAGCCATTACAACTGCAGCAGTCTCATCATTGGGCTCAAAAAATCCAACGACTGTTGTGCCTTCAATTTCTTGCCAGTTATTCAGGTGAAATTTTCCCAGGTGACCTGTACCAAATACTCCAACTTTTAGCATACTGATTTTCTTTGTTCAAAGATAGCAACGCATCATCATGAAAAGATGACCGTCTATTTTGAGGGGGTTATGTACAGTTAATTTAAGATGTTTGTTCTTCAGCTTCCGGCAATTCATCCCAAAAGCCCATGTCGTCAAATTTTTTGATCCTGTCTTCACATCTTTTTTCCGCAGGGATCGCTTTCAATTCCTTTATCACAGGTATTAAAAATTGCTTTAAAATAGCACCGGCCTCACTGTAATCCCAATGAGCGCCACCCAATGGTTCCGGAATTACACCATCCACCAAACCAAACCGGAGCATATCATCCCCGGTCAGTTTGAGTTGATCTGCTGCCACTTCCTTTTTATCCCAGCTGCGCCACAAAATGCTGCTGCAGCTTTCAGGCGAAATCACCGTGTACCAGGTATTTTGCATCATAAATACCCTGTCTCCCACTCCAATCCCCAAGGCTCCACCACTTGCGCCTTCACCAATGATCACACAGATCACCGGTACTTTCAGGCGGATCATTTCAAAAATATTTCTTGCGATCGCTTCGCCCTGCCCCCTTTCTTCTGCTTCCAGCCCCGGATAAGCGCCGGGTGTATCTATCAATGTGATAATGGGTTTGTTGAATTTCTCCGCCAGCTTCATCAGCCTCAGTGCCTTTCTGTATCCTTCAGGATTGGCCATTCCAAAATTTCGTAACTGGCGCATTTTGGTGTTGATTCCCTTCTGCTGCCCAATGATCATCACCGTTTCTCCATCCAGGTCAGCAAATCCTCCCACCATGGCCTTGTCATCTTTTATATTCCTGTCACCATGCAACTCTATAAAATTAGTACACATCTTTTCAATGTATTTCAGTGTATAAGGCCTGTCTGGGTGACGGCTAAGCTGTACCCTTTGCCAGGGCGTTAAGTTCTGGGTCAGTTCTCTTTTTGTCTCCACGATCCTTTCTTCCAATGCAGCAATGGCACTGCTCATATCCGTTTTGCTTTTTTCAGCAGAGGTTCTCAGAATTTCTACTTGGTCATATAAATCTTTTATTGGTTTTTCAAAATCCAGGAATTGTCGGTTTTTTAACTCAGGCATATATATGATTTACAGTTATTTGTTTGGCTGTTCAATTTGTAAGGGCAAATATAAAATTAAGCTGTTAGATTTTTTTAATAAAAATTTTGGTGTAAAAGATGAATCTACTATCTTCGCACTCCCTAAAAAAAGAAACTGTTTTCATTATTGATTTCAGATGAATAAGCAGGGATCTTTGGAGCGGTAGTTCAGTTGGTTAGAATGCTGCCCTGTCACGGCAGAGGTCGCGGGTTCGAGTCCCGTCCGCTCCGCAAGGTTAACACCAACAATGAGCAGGGATGTGAATCCCCAAAATTAAAAGCTCACCAATGCAGAAAAAGTCACTAAAATGCTCACCAAATATTGGTGAGTTTTTTAGTGCACCTATGTGAAAGGAGCAGCACTCGATGTTAAGTTGCAAACACCTATACATGAACAGAAACCGTGGCTCAACATGGTCAGAAATTTATACTTTAATTGAAAAATAAATTTCCTTGCTTTAATTTATTATTGCTGCTGCTGTAAAATCCATTTCTTTTTATTGAAATATTAATCAATGTCGTTTAATTAAAGATAGCTGATATTACTGTGTTTTGTATAAATTTGCGCTACTAAAAAACACTACAGTATAATAGGGCAAACATTTTAAA
>JAYWII010000131.1:0-27569 GCA_043788995.1 Chitinophagaceae bacterium
TGGGTTAACAGTTTTGCAGTTCTTAAACAAATTTATATACAACAAGCCTGTTGGTAGAGTTAAGCATACGCTGGCAGATTAACTCCGCCAACGGGTTAAACTCATATATTTATTCCCATAAGCATCGGTATAATTTTATTTCGTTACAGTGCGACATAATTATTAAGAGCTGAATTGTAACTTTTTTCATTTGCAAATTTTATAAAAAAACTAACATGAAGCTTGTCACCCGTTTTCAGCTTTCCCTGATGATGTTCCTGGAATTTTTTATCTGGGGTGCATGGTTTGTTACAATGGGTACCTATTTAACGTCCACTTTAAAAGCTTCTGACGTACAGAATGGTATTGCTTACGGAACACAATCCTGGGGCGCTATTATTGCACCGTTTATTATTGGGTTGATAGCGGATAAATTTTTCGCTGCCCAAAAAATCCTGGGAGTGCTTCACCTGGCGGGAGCAGCATTAATGTACTATGTATCTATATCTCCTGACTTTGGATCTTTTTATCCAGGCTTATTAACATACATGATATTATTTATGCCCACACTGGCACTCGTAAATGCAGTTGCTTTTAAGCAATTAAATAATCCCGAAAAGGAATTTTCCAGCATCCGGGTTTGGGGCACCATTGGCTGGATAATAGCAGGGCTTCTGATCGGCTGGATGGCATGGGAGAAAAATGGTTCATTGGTTAATACGTTCAGGCTTACTGCTGTGATGTCTGCTATTTTGGGGGTCTTTAGTTTTACGCTGCCCAATACACCACCACCCAAAGCCGGTACTAAGACAACCTTTGGTGAGATTGTCGGAGCCGAGTCGCTGAGTTTATTGAAAGACAAAAACTTCCTTATTTTCTTTTTATCCTCCATGTTGATCTGTATACCATTGGCTTTTTATTACCAGGAGACCAACAAGTTTTTAAATGAAATAAAAATGAACGGCGCTGCTGCAAAAATGAGCATGGGCCAAATGAGTGAAATGATATTTATGGTATTGATACCATGGTTCTTCAGAAGGCTGGGTGTAAAGAAAATGCTGTTGCTGGGAATGGGTGCATGGGTGATTCGATATTTATTCTTTGGTTTTGGAGATATTGGCAGTGGTGTGTGGCTGCTGTATTCAGGGATCATCTTACATGGTATATGTTATGATTTCTTTTTTGTTACAGGGCAAATATATACAGATGCCAAGGCTGGAGAAAGGATACGTTCATCTGCACAGGGTATGATAACGCTGGCAACTTATGGTGTGGGTATGCTGATTGGTTTTTGGTTTGCAGGATTAGTATCTGAGCATTTTAAAACTGCAGATGGGCACGACTGGAAAAGTATTTGGATGGTACCTGCCGGTGTTGCTGCTGCAGTACTGTTACTGTTTACTTTCTTTTTTAAAGATCCTAAAAAACAAGCAGCTTAAAACCATCATCAGTTAGTACTATTTTATTTAACTGGCATTATTTTATCAAAAATAAAAATTTATAATGCTGTAATTATTTAAACCTTAAATTTACTTTCTTACTTTTTATTTCACCACCAGTTAAGATGATTGCTCTTAACGCAAAAAACAAAACGATATGTCTGCCAGTATTCAGAGAAACAAATTATTTGTAGCAAGCTGTCTTGCTTTATTGGTTACTTCCCTTTCATTTGGTATCAGGGCCGGTTTGCTAGATACCTGGAAATATAATTTTGGTCTTTCGCAGGAAGAGGCCGGCATAATTACCAGCACTGCATTCTGGGGCTTCCCGATTGCTATTATTATTGGAGGTATGGTAGTGGATATTATCGGAATGAAGAGACTGCTTGTTGCTGCAGCCATTTTTCATCTTTCAGGAATTATTTTAACAATAATGGCAACAGGTTTCTGGTCATTGTTTATTTCCACTTTGTTGATTGGATTAGGAAATGGAACAGTGGAAGCTGCCTGTAATCCGCTTGTAGCAAGCTTGTATCCGGAAAACAAAACAACCAAACTCAACCACTTTCATCTTTGGTTTCCAGGCGGTATTGTAATTGGTACTTTAATAGTAAGATTTTTCGGGGTAAATATTCCGGATACTTTTTATTTAGATAACTGGAAATTGCTGGTGGCAGTAATGCTTATTCCAACCATTATTTACGGATACCTTTTTAGCAAACTGGAGTTCCCTGTTACAGAAAGGGTTTCAAGTGGGGTATCTACTTCAGAAATGTATAAGGCTTTAATGACACCATTATTTTTCTTGATGATCATCCTGATGTTTGGTACTGCTATTACAGAATTGTTTACCGGCCAATGGATAGATGTGTTATTAAAAAATGTAACGGACAATGCCTTACTATTATTGACCCTTGAAACGGGTGTAATGGTTTTAGGAAGGGCATTTGCCGGTCCTGTTGTACATAAACTTTCCCCAACCGGCGTTTTATTATTCTCTGCAATATTTGCTGCATTGGGTTTATACATGCTGGGTCATACTACCGGCAATATGCTTTTTGTAGGCGCATTGGTATTTGGTATCGGTGTTTGTTATTTCTGGCCCACCATGCTTGGCTTTGTTTCTGAAAATTTACCTAAAACTGGTGCAGTAGGAATGAATCTGATGGGTGGCGCTGGTATGTTTGCAGTTTCACTGTATATGATATTTATGGGAGGTTATTATGACAGGTTGCTGGCAGCAAAACTACCTGCCGGAGCTACTGTACAGGCCTATTCAGATGCTGCTGCAACACCCGAAATGGCGAGTGCATTAAATGAAGCAAAAAAAGCCGCAGGCCCTGAGATTATTAATGCCACCTTAGTGATACCTATTATTTTAATTGTGGCATTTGCCGCTTTATTTATATACATGCGTTCAAGAAAAAAAGCTGTATTACAAACTGTATAACCTTGTTCATTTTTAAAAAATATTATTATGTCAATCAACCAAAACAGAAGGGTGGTTATAAAAAACCTGATTGCCGGTTCTGTTGCAATGGGATCTTCCTCTTTACTTACTGCCTGTGCTGCAGACACTAAAAATGATAAAAAAGAAATGAAATTAAAAGGCAATATCAATCATTCTGTTTGCCAGTGGTGCTATGGTTTTATTCCGCTGGAAGAATTGTGTAAGGCGGTAAAAGAAATTGGCTTTGGCGCCATCGACCTCATCGGCCCAAAAGACTGGCCCATGTTACAGAAGTATGGACTTTACAGTTCTATGTGTTATCACGGTGGTAGTGTAAGTTTAACCAATGGGTTCAATGATAAAAAATATCATGAGCAATTGATAAAAGATTACGAAGAAGTGATTCCACTGATGGTAAAGGCAGGATACAAAGACGTGATATGCTTTAGTGGAAACCGCAATGGTATGGATGATGAAACGGGACTGAAAAATTGTGCAGAAGGCTTGCTGAAAATTTTGCCCCTTGCCGAAAAAAATGGTATTACCATACACATGGAATTGCTTAACAGCAAAATTGATCACAAGGATTATATGTGTGATAAAACGCCCTGGGGAGTGGAACTGTGCAAACGTACAGGATCAGCCAATTTTAAATTGCTGTATGATATTTACCATATGCAGATTGATGAGGGTGATGTGATCAGAACCATCAAAGAGTATCATCCATATATAGGGCATTATCATACCGCCGGTGTTCCGGGCAGGCATGAAATAGATGAAACCCAGGAACTATACTATCCTGCAATTATGAAAGCTATTAAAGACACAGGATTTAAAGGTTATACTGCCCAGGAATTTATACCAACCGGAAAAACAACAGAAGAAAAAATAGCGGCATTGAAAGATGCTGTACTGCGGTGTGATGTATAAATTTTAGTATGCTTTAACTATTTGAATGGGTAAGAAAGTGTATACTTGCGTTGCAATTTTTACACCCTAAAAATCATATTGTTTTGTTGGTCGCTCAAAAAAAATTATTTGATTTTTATCAAATCAGGTTGTATTAATCATTGCTATTTTTAAACACTTCTATATTCTAACGATTAAAATAAACTATGCCAGAAAATAACACATACGATGCCATTGTAGTTGGCTCGGGTATCAGTGGCGGATGGGCTGCAAAAGAACTAACTGAAAAGGGCCTCAAGGTATTACTCATCGAAAGAGGCAAAAAAATCGAACATGTAAAAGATTATAAAAACGCTACTAAGGAAGTCTGGGACTTCCCCAACCGCAATAGTGTTACACAGCAAATGAAGCTGGATTATCCTGTGTTAAAAAGGGATTATGCTTTAAGGGAATCAACAGTTGATAAAGACTGGTCTCCATGGGCCAGTGATAAAGACAATCCTTATACAGAAACTAAAAGATTCGACTGGTTCAGAGGTTATGTGCTGGGTGGCCGTTCCTTGCTCTGGGGCCGTCAGTCTTATCGTTTTAATAAATGGGATTTTGAAGCCAATGCAAAAGAAGGGATTGGTACAGACTGGCCTGTTCGTTATGATGAAATTGCGCCATGGTATAGTTATGCAGAAAAATTTGCAGGCATACAGGGAAGCAAACAAGGGCTGGAAGTATTACCGGATGGTGAATTTCTACCCGCTATGGAAATGAACATTGTGGAAAAGGATGTTGCGGCAAAAATGAAAGACCATTATAAAGGCAAACGTCATATGTTCATTGGACGCAGTGCTAATATTACAGAGCCAAAACCTGAACAGAATCGTGTGAATTGTCAATACAGAAACCGTTGCTGGTATGGCTGTCCTTTTGGTGCGGTGTTCAGTTCTAATTCAGCCACTTTGCCGGTAGCATTTAATACTGGTAATCTTACATTGGAAGTAAATAAGATTGTAACAAAACTTATTTACGATAAGGATAAAAAGAAAGCAACTGGTGTAGAGGCATTGGATACGGAGACCAACAAGACATATACTTATAATGCAAAGATCATTTTCCTGTGTGCATCCACTTTCAACAGTACCTGGATATTGATGAACAGCGCTACTGAAATATGGCCGGATGGATTGGGCAGTGCTAGTGGAGAGTTAGGGCATAATGTAATGGATCATCATTTCAGGCTGGGCGCAGGCGGAAAAGTATCAGGGTATGAAGATAAATATATTTTCGGCCGCCGGCCAACAGGCATCTATATACCAAGATTCAGAAATATCTATGATGATAAAAGGGATTACCTGCGTGGTTTCGGTTACCAGGGCGGCGCCAACCGTGGACGTGGCTTAGAAGTTGCAGAGTTTACCATTGGTGCAGATTTGAAAGCAGCATTAAGTGAACCATCTAATGACTGGAGTATTAACATCACTGCTTTTGGAGAGATATTGCCTTATCATGATAATAAGATCACCCTCAGCAAAATCAAAAAAGATAAATGGGGATTACCAGTATTGGATTTTGATGTGGAGATAAAGGAAAATGAGCTGAAGATGAGAAAGGATATGACGGCTGATGCAGAGGAAATGCTGACCATTGCAGGGGTTAAAAACGTGAAGACATATGATCAGGGTTATGCACCGGGAATGGGTATACATGAAATGGGTACAGCCCGTATGGGTCGTGATCCAAAATCAAGTGTACTGAATGGTCACAACCAGGTATGGGATGCACCCAATGTATTTGTAACAGACGGGTCATTTATGGCCAGCGCAAGCTGTGTAAATCCATCGCTTACTTATATGGCGTTTACAGCAAGAGCAGCAGACTTTGCAGTGAAAGAATTGAAAAAAGGAAATATATAAATTACTAAGAGGATAAAAGAGAGAAAGAGGCAAAAGAAAAATTATAAAATGTTGCCCTCCTTTAATCTCTTTCTCTCTTTTATCCTCTTAGCTAAAAAATAAAAAACAATGAACAGAAGAGACTTATTAAAACAAATAGCATTGCTCACAGGCGGTGTAGTAATAGGTGGGGAAGTTTTTTTAAGCGGTTGCAAAACGGTTGCTAAATCAGAAGCTGGTTTTACTGCTGAAAATATTGCATTGCTGAATGAAGTAGGCGAAACGATTATACCGGCTACCACTACGCCGGGTGCAAAAGCAGCACAGGTAGGGGAATTTATGAAAACCTTTGTAACAGACTGTTATACGGAAAGAGAACAGAAAGCTTTTATTAAAGGGATGGATGATTTGAATGAAGCCTGTAAAAAAATGTATAGCAAATCTTTCATGGAGGCTGATGCAACACAGCGACATGATTTACTGGTGAGCCTTGAAAAAGAAGCCAAGCCATTCAACCAGGCAATAGATGAAAAAGAAAAAGGGTTGAAGGATGCAGCCAGGAAGGAAGCAAAAGAATTTGATAATACTCCCAAGCACTATTATACTATGATGAAGCAAATGACCCTGATGGGATTCTTTACTTCTAAAACCGGTGCAACTGAAACATTGCGTCACATACAGGTGCCGGGCAAATATGACGGAGCACTGCCATACAAAAAAGGTGACAGGGCCTGGGCCGAATCGCTTTAAAAAATTTAATAAAAAATTTATGAGCTACAAAAGAAGAGACTTTTTAAAATTAACCGGTGCAGCTACTGCAGGAATTACATTATCATCCATGACTGCCAATGCGCTGTCTGGAGATTTTTTTTCTGACAAGAAAAAGCTGAATGCATTTGGTCTGCAGTTGTATTCACTGAGGGATGATTTGCCAAAGGATCCTAAAGGGATTTTAAAACAGGTGGCATCTTTTGGATATAAACAAATAGAAGGATATGAAGGGGGAAAAGGTATGTTCTGGGGCATGACCAATACTGAATTCAAAAAGTACCTGGATGAATTGGGGTTGACGATGATATCCAGCCATTGCAATATCAATAAAGATTTTGAAAAGAAAGCTGAAGAAGCAGCGGCTATCGGTATGAAGTATTTGATCTGTCCGTACCTCGGCCCACAAAAATCTTTAGATGATTTTAAAAAGGCAGCCGACGAATTTAATAAACGTGGAGAAATCTGTAAAAAAGCAGGGATCAGGTTTGCATACCATAATCATGATTATTCTTTCAAATTACAGGAAGGACAATTTCCGCAGGATGTGATGATGCAGGGTACTGATGCTGGTATTGTAGATTTTGAAATGGATATGTACTGGGTTGTTACTGGTGGACAGGATCCGCTGGAGTGGATGAAAAAATACCCCAACAGGTTTAAACTTTGCCATGTGAAGGACCGCACTAAAAATGCTACCGATGCTGCTGATACCTGCACATTGGGAACCGGAAGTATAGATTATGTGAGCATTGTGCCTAAAGCAAAAAAATTAGGAATGGAATATTTTATAGTTGAACAGGAAAAATATGCCGGCACCACTCCAATAAAGAGTGCAGAAGATGATGCAGCGTATATGAAAAAATTAAAAGTATAATTCATTTCAATGTATTAGAATGGAGGCCATCCCGTTTTTGCGGATGGCCTTTTATTTTAATAGAGGTATGCCATCAGCACTTCATCTAAAAAACGGTTCTCACTTTTGAGCCAGGTATATTTTTTTAAAATACCTTCTTTTACAAAACCCGCCTTTTCATATAAGCCCACTGCTTTTTCATTGATCACGTCAGCCGTCAATTCAATTCTTAATAAATTAATTTGTCTTCCCTGTTCAATGATCGCTTTCATCATTTTCTTTCCATATCCTTTTCCTGCAAAATCAGGATGAATGGCCAGCCCGCCCAGGTAGCCTACATGTGAGCTGCGATGCTCCATTTGAATTAATTTAAACATTCCAACAGCCTCATTATTTTCCTCATAGATATAAATAATATCCTTTGCAAGCAGTTCATTAAAAATTGGTTGAAAAGTATCTTTATCCATTACTTCATATAATAGATAAGGGTTGATTTGAGGATGCATATAAAGAAAATAGATCAAATCAAAATCTGCTGCAGTAACATTTCTTATCATGCGCCGAAGTTATTAAATTTTTGAAACCTTATGATTGCAATGGCAATCAGTAATTATGTTTCATTGATGGAATGAATTAATTTTATAGCGTTGGCTGTAAATTCAGCAGCCATCATTTAACTGTTGCATTCAATATGATTACCATTCAGCAATTGAACGCCCTGCGTAATAACTTTAACAGCGGCGCCACACAGTCTTATCAGTTCAGGAAAGACCAACTAAAAAAGTTGAAACAATCTATTCTTGCTCATGAGCAAGAATTATATGATGCATTGTATGCGGACCTGAAAAAAAGTAAAGAAGAAGTATGGGTAACAGAAACCGGGATGGTAATAGCAGAGATCAATGAAGCCATTAGCCATCTGAAATACTGGATGGAGCCGGAGAGGGTGAAAACAAATTTGCTGAACCTGCCTTCCTCCAGCCATATCATTAAAGAACCACTAGGTGTGGTACTCATTATTGGCCCTTGGAATTACCCGTTACAATTATTGATGAACCCTTTGACAGGCGCTATAGCAGCAGGTAATTGTGTTGTGCTGAAGCCAAGTGAATTTTCACCAGCAACCTCAGCCACAATGAAAAAAATTATTGAAGCCGTATTCTCCAAAGATTACATCCTGTATGCAGAAGGCGATGGCGCTACGGTGGTGCCGGAAATGATGAATCATTTTTCGTTTGATCATGTGTTTTACACCGGCAGTACTGCAGTGGGAAAGATCATTTATAAAATGGCCGCAGAAAAATTAGTACCTGTTACGCTGGAACTGGGAGGCAAAAGTCCCTGTGTGGTGGAAGCGGATGCAAATATTAAAGTGGCAGCAAGAAGAATTGCTATGACAAAATTCAGCAATGCCGGACAAATGTGTGTGGCACCGGATTATGTCTTGGTTCACCAATCTAAAAAAGATGAGTTAGTTGAGGAATTAAAAAATACCATTCAGCAGTTTTTTGGAAACAATGCTTTAGAAAGTTATAACTACGGAAAGATCATTAATGAAAAACAATTCAACCGGGTTGTAAATTATTTGCAGGATGGGAAAGTTATTTGCGGAGGTAAAATCAATAAAGAACAACTTTATATTGAACCAACTTTACTTGATGAGGTTAACATGGATGCAGCTGTGATGAAGGATGAAATATTTGGGCCAATCCTTCCCGTTATTAGCTTTAATGCCACTGAAGAAGCATTGGCAATTATTCAGCAACATAAAAACCCACTGGCTTTTTATTTATTTACTTCCAGCACATCAAAAGAAAAAGAATGGGTAAAAAGAGTTCCTTTTGGCGGCGGTTGTATCAACAATGCCAGCTGGCATTTAACCAACCATAACCTGCCCTTTGGTGGCCGTGGGTTTAGTGGTACCGGCCAGTATCATGGAAGATACTCTTTTGAAACATTCAGCCATAAAAAAGCACTAATGAAAACCCCCACCTGGTTTGATCCAGCCATCAAGTATCCGCCTTTTAAAGGGAAACTGAAATTATTTAAATGGGTGATAAGATGAAGCGGAGAAAACTAAAACGTTTCCTGGTTGTTATTATCAGTATCATTACAGCCATCGTATTGTATACAGAAGCAGTAAATCTAAACACAACAAATATGACATTCCGCCAAAAATTATTAAAAGCATTTTACCCGGCGTTGATGTGGATGAGCCGGGGCAGCAGTAAAAATCCTGTATTGAGTAACAATCATTCAAAACCTGCTGTGCCTTTCTATTCTTTGAATACTGTTTTGAATAATGGCAGTAACTTGAATTTTGAATCTCTGAAAGGAAAGAAAGTATTACTTGTAAATACCGCCAGCGATTGCGGTTATACTAACCAGTATGAGGATCTTCAAGAATTATCAGAGCAGTACAAAGATAAATTGCTGGTGATTGGTTTTCCTGCAAATGATTTTAAAGAACAGGAAAAAGGAAACGACAGTGATATTGCAGAGTTCTGTAAAATTAATTTTGGTGTTTCTTTTCCTTTGGCCACCAAGAGCACAGTCATCAAAGGCACTGCACAAAACCCTGTTTTTAACTGGCTGAGTGATGCTTCAAAAAACGGCTGGAACAATGCAGCACCATCCTGGAATTTTTCTAAATACTTAGTGAATGAGGAGGGTGTGTTAGCCAACTATTTTGAGCCTGCTGTTTCCCCGCTTTCGCAGGAAGTAACAGACGCCGTTTCAAAATAATATGAGTACTCCTTTCTGTAAAAGAATGTTACTAATTTGTGTATCTTATGCAAACCTGTTTTCAGGTAATTTTAATATTGACTGCAGCATTAATTCATCTCTTTCAAACAGCACACCATGTTTTCCAAAACCGACATTGAAAAATATTTTTTGGCTGAAAAACAGGTGAGTTTGTTTTTCATGATCATCGGTATTGTTGCTGTTATCCTGGCACTTGTTTTCTTTTTTGGAATAAAGAACAATTTTTATAAAGGAGCTGCTGTTCCATTGCTGGCGGTGGGTTTGTTGCTGGGTGTAGTTGGTTATACCGTATTTGCAAGAACTGATAAAGACCGGAAAAGAAATGTGTATGCCTATGATATGAATCCCGGAGATATAAAAGAAAAGGAAATACCAAGGATGGAGAAAGTGATGAAGAATTTTATGATCTACCGTTATGCAGAAATTGCATTATTAGTATTGGGTATTGGGTTGTTTTATTATTTCAACAATAATGAAGCACAAGCCTTCTGGAAAGGTGTTGGATTAACACTAGTCATCATGGCGTTGCTGGCTTTATCAGCAGATTACTTTGCAAAAAAAAGAGGACGTGAATATTTGAATGGATTAAACTCCTGGGTCAGGGCGCTCAAAGCGAACTGAACCGTATCAATAAAAGGCTTGCATCACTGCATACCCCTCCTGAACCAACAATATAATCAGTATAATTTTTTTATAAGCTCATCCGGTAAATCCCAATCCGTCCAGCCTTTAATGGCTTCTTCAGTTAAGCCTGTATGTTGAAAGAATAATTCTTTATTGCACAGGGTACCATTTCTATTACCAACATAATCTGGGTAAGAAGAGTAGTTCCAGTCTTTGAGATGACTGACCAATCCTGCTGCTTTAGGATTTTGATGCAGGTAGAAAAAACAATTTTCCAGGTAACTTATCTTTTTACCATCTGTTTCTTCAGTTAGTATTTTAGCGCTGGTTTTTTGCTGAAACAAAGAACCGGAAGTATTATTTTGCTTGTTAATAGCCTAGGCATAACTGCTTAATAAAATTCCGAGCCGATAGGTGAACTCCTGCATGGCCTTGCCGCCAAATGATTTTCTTTCTTTGATGCTGTTTTCATTAGCATGTATGATGAAATGAAAATGATTGGGCATCAGGCAATATGCAATGATGTCTGCCACTGGCAGTAGTTGATCTCTTATTTTTTGAATGAAGAAAAGATAGTTATCATTTTTGAAAAAGATGGGTTGTTTGTTGTTGCCACGGTTGTAGATATGATAATATTCATCCGGAAAAATATACATAGCAGTAGTTTTATTAAAGTTACGGCTTTCAGACTACGGTTCAGGTCGCTTGTAGCGCCCCGACCCTACAGCGGGCATTTCTCATGGTAATTAATTAGCTCAATCGGTGTTTTCTCAAAACTATAGCCTGCATACTTCGTTACAATTTCATCCAGTACCGCATCAATTTCTTCCACGGTTTTTAAGGTTACCAATTGCAGGCGATAATCTTTGATACCCGGTAAACCTTTCAGGTAGTTGGCATAGTGCCGGCGCATTTCAAAAATACCCACCACCGGTCCTTTCCATTCGTAGCTTTTGTGTAAGTGTTTTTTACAAACCTCCACCCTGTCTTCAATAGTTGGTGACGGCAGGTGCTCGCCGGTTTTTAAAAAATGTTTGATCTCTTCAAATATCCAGGGATAGCCAATAGCGGCACGGCCAATCATTACACCATCCACACCGTAACGGTTCTTATATTCCAGTGCTTTTTCCGGGCTGTCAATATCGCCATTACCAAAAATGGGCATCTGTATACGGGGGTTATTCTTCACTTTACCGATCAGTGTCCAGTCTGCCTCGCCTTTGTACATTTGTGTACGGGTACGTCCGTGAATAGCCAGCGCTTTGATGCCCACATCCTGCAGGCGTTCGGCTACTTCTTCAATATTCCTGGTATTGTCATCCCAGCCCAAACGGGTTTTTACCGTTACTGGTAAGGAAGTAGATTTAACAACAGCGGAAGTCAACCGAACCATCAGATCAATGTCTTTCAGTACACCGGCGCCTGCACCTTTCATCGCTACCTTTTTTACGGGGCAGCCAAAATTAATATCCAGCAGGTCAGGATTGGTAACATCTACGATCTTAGCGGCTAAAGAAAGACTTTCTTCATCACCACCAAAAATTTGAATCCCCACTGGTTTTTCATAATCAAAAATATCCAGTTTCTTACGGCTCTTGATGGCATCCCTGATCAGTCCTTCAGAAGAGATAAATTCTGTATACATCAGATCGGCTCCTTTGTCCTTACATACCGCACGGAATGGCGGATCGCTTACATCCTCCATAGGTGCAAGCAGTAAGGGGAATTCCGGCAATTGTATTTTTCCTATCGAAGGCATTGTTAATTTCTGATGTTTGATTTACGATGGCTGATTGGCAGGAGAATGAATTATTAAAGCTCCAAACTAAAAACCAGCGTTTTATTTTTTGGCTGTAAATTTACGCACTTTATAATCAATCGCTATGGCGCATTTTGCTACAAACCGTTTTAACTACTGGGGTCAGTTAGGGATATTTACTTTTTTTTTCGGGCTTGGGGTTATATTATTATCTCTGATAAGCATTTATATATTTCATCTTGGAGGTACTCTTGAATCACTGGACAAGTTTCTAATACCAGAAAACGCAACTATGGTTAGATGGCTGCAATTGATATCAACCTTATTAACGTTTTTTTTACCACCCGTGCTATACGCAAAGTTTTGTCATATTAAACCATTTAAGCATCTTGGATTTGAAGAACATTTTAATATAAAACAACTTGGGATTGTTTTGTTGATAATACTGATTTCCTCCCCAATGGTTGATTTGCTGCAACAGTTAACAGAAATGCTGCCCTGGTCAAAAGCTACACTACTAAAATTTAAAGCTGCAGAAGATGATTATTTTAAACAGGTCTTAGTGATTGCAAGAATGAATAATTTTTGGGATTATATTATTTCTATGATTATGGTATCCTTGCTGCCTGCGGTATTCGAAGAAACCTTATTTAGAGGAGGTCTGCAAAATTTACTTTCAAGATGGTTTAAAATGCCGGTGCTGGCAATTATCGTTACTTCCATTATCTTCAGCGCCATACATGGTTCTTATCTTGGTTTCCTGAGCCGTTTTGCCCTGAGCTTTGTTTTAGGATGGATTTATTACCGTACCGGAAATATTTGGCTGAATATTATTGCACATTTTTTTAATAATGGAATGGCATTAACTATTCTTTATTTTTCTTCCAAGCCAGGTACAAAAATGGACCCTTCCCAAATGAATGAGCATTATTCAATATGGTTGGGTATTTTTTGTATCGCTGTAGTAGTAGGCTTATTTATCTACTTTGAAAAAATTAGCAAAGTGACAATTGATCGACCCGGAGAAGAAGTGCTAATCCCTGGATATAATTTTAGTAACCCTTTTGAAAATGATATCGATTCAATTGGTAAAAGTTCACAACCTTAAATTACATGGCACTTAATAAAGAAGTTTTTAAAACCCGTTCTCTAACGGCATTGATATTTGTAGCAGTGATGCTGGTGGGGCTCTTATGGAATTTCTGGAGCTTTGTAATCCTGTTTACAATTATACATTTTGGTTGCTGGTATGAGTTTATAAAGCTGATGAAGAAAATTCATGGAGCAAAGTTTCTGCCTTATTGTTTGTTGGGGTTGGTGTATATAACGATGCCAATTTTGATGATGATTGATTTGTGGACTATACCGATTATGGCGAAAGGTGATTTTCCGATAATGTTATTTACTTTTATTTTTCCTTGTGGAGTAATTTTTTCCATTTGGATCAACGATACGATGGCCTACATAGTAGGCTCCATGATTGGTAAAACTCCATTCTCAAAAATATCTCCGAAAAAAACATGGGAAGGGACTGGTGGTGGGGCAATACTTTGTATTGTAGTAATTGGAGTCCTGGGATATTTTATTCCTGCCGCAAAAGAAATTCCTGTGCAACACTGGATTGCCATCGCCGCCATCTGTGCCATTTTCGGTACCGCTGGCGATCTGTTAGAAAGCAAGATCAAACGCATGGCTGATGTAAAGGACAGTGGTACCATTATGCCGGGTCATGGTGGTTTTTTAGACCGCTTTGATTCTTTGCTGGTGGCTACACCGTTTGTTTGGTTTTATATCAAACTGTTTGTCTGAACGGGGATTTAGAAAGATTAAAGGGATTAAATTGATTGTGGCATCTTCGTAGGGTAGTCTCATTTGCACATCTTCACATTTGCACATCTGCACATTAATATTCTTACATTTGCCCTTTAAAACAACTGCATGACCATACACAGAGAAGGATATAAATCTATTGCTATCGGCACAATGATCTTTGGTGCCATCAACCTGATCTCATTTTATTTTTTGAGTCCATTTGTTCCCTGGCTTTGCTGGGTATTATTTTTTGTAACGCTTTTCCTGTTGCTGTTCCTAGTTTCATTTTTCCGTATTCCCAACCGCCAGTTAACCATCAGTGACAATGCAATTATAGCCCCGGCTGATGGCAAAGTAGTGGTGATTGAAGAGACGGTGGATAATGAATACTTTAAAACAAAAAGACTACAGGTATCTATATTTATGAGCCCTGCCAATGTTCATGTTAACCGCAACCCTCTCAGTGGGAAGGTGGTGTACAACCAGTATCACAAAGGAAAATACCTGGTAGCATGGGATCCCAAATCTTCTACAGACAACGAACGTCATTCTGTAGTAATAAGGAAAGGAGAAACAGAGATACTGGTAAAGCAAATAGCCGGGGCATTGGCCAAAAGAATTATTAATTACCTGAAGATCGGCCAGGAGGTAAATCAAACTGACGAAATGGGCTTTATTAAATTTGGCAGCCGGGTTGATCTGCTGTTGCCTGTGGGCACCAAAGTGAATGTAAGCCTTAACCAAATGGTGCAGGGCGGCGTAACAGTAGTTGCTACTTTGGGATAATTTTTAACAAATGCGGATTGAAAAAATTACAATTAACCCTGTATATTTACGGTAACAAATAATAAAATTTAAAATTACACATATGAAAAAGATATTGCTATTAGCTACTGCAGCATTGTTAGTTACAGGAGTAACTTTTGCTGATAACGGAAAAAAATCAAAAAAATGTACTAAGTCTTGCTGCAAAAAAAGTGGTAAATCCTGCGGAAAAGAAACTGGTAAGTCTTGTGAAAAAGACAAAGAAAAAACTGTAAAATTGTAATAACCGGTATAAATGAATTTTAAAAATCCCTTTCTCATCAGAAAGGGATTTCTTTATCAGAAGATGGCTTTTAATTCGCTCAGGTCGGTGATAGTGTAAGTAGGTTGCAACGTGGTGGTGGTATGAATATGATTCACAAAAATATTATCCATACCCACATTAATGGCACCCTGGATATCTGCATCTAAATTATCCCCCAGCATAATACTTTGGTGCAGTTCGGCACCTGCTTTATTCAGTGCGTAATCAAAAATTTCTTTGTGTGGTTTGATGCTGTTGCTGCCTTCAGATGTAACAACATGCGTAAAGTAAACATTAAGCCCGCTGTTGTTTAATTTCTTCCATTGTGTATTTTCAAAACCATTGGTAATAAGATGAAGCTGGTATTTCTTATCCACCAGGTAGTTCAGTACTTCAATCGTATGCGGAAACAACAACTTTTTGGTGGGCAATATCTCGAGGAATTTTTCACTCATTTCCCTTGCCAATGGTTCATCGCCAATTTTAAATTCCAGCAGAGTTCTCCACATACGCTTCCACTTCAGTTCTTCACCGGTTATAAAACCTTTGTGATAGCGGTCCCATAAAATTTCATTGTGAATCTTGTACAGTTTGTAAAAATCTTCAAACGGCACTACACCTTTTTGCTCCAGGGCAAATAACGCATACACTTCTGTAAGCGTTTCTTTCGCATTGGCATCAAAATCCCAAAGGGTATGATCCAGGTCAAAAAAGAGATGTTTGTACTTCATTTCGATATAACTGCAAAAATGACGTATTTATTATTTTTATTACGTTAAAATTGCAAAAAGTTAAAAGCATTTTTAAATATGAGTAAAAACAATATTTCTCTAAAGGGTAAAAATGTGGTGATAACAGGAGCCTCTAAAGGTATTGGCAGGGCGGTTGCCAACCAGTTTGCTGCTGAAGGTGCGTCACTTTTTTTGTGCGCCAGGAACGAGGTAAACTTGTACCATACGGTGGCAGCATTACAAGTTCAATATCCCGATGCTGTTATCAAAGCAAAAGCAGTTGATCTTTCAAAAAAAGAACAGGCCATTGCTTTTGGTAACTGGGTAAATGAACAGGCAACGGTTGATATTTTAGTGAACAATGCCGGGTTGTTTTTACCTGGAAGTGTGCACAATGAAGCGGATGGTGTTTTAGAACAAATGATAGCAATCAATGTCTATAGTGCTTATAATCTCACAAGAGTGTTGTTGCCAAAAATGATGGCGCATGCTTCGGCAAGCTCAGCAGGCTATATTTTCAATATCTGTTCCATCGCTTCCTTGCAAGCGTATGATAACGGGGGGAGCTACAGCATCAGCAAGTTTGCCATGCTCGGCTTTAGTAAAAACCTGAGAGAAGAATTAAAGCCACATAATATTAAAGTATGTGCCATTTCTCCGGGGGCCATTCTTACAGATTCATGGGGAGACTATGATAATTCAAACCACCGTATCATGGAGGCAGATGATGTTGCCAAAATTATTTTTACCGCAGTGAAGCTCTCGCCTGCTGCTGTAATTGAAGACATTGTACTAAGGCCGCAATTGGGAGATCTGTAACAAACAGCCTTAGTTAACATTTCATTTAAACCGTTTAAAAAAATTGTTCAACCGGCTTATTACTGATGAACTACTTTTACGTCCTGACTATGCAACGCCGGCAACTCAACATATTTCTTCTCTGGATTTTATTTACTGGATTTTATTATTCAGTAACAGCACAGGTAAAATTTACTGCAAAAATTTCTCCTGCCACTATCGGCAAAGATGAAACAGCAGAATTGAAACTGCTGGTAGAAAATGCCAGTGATGTACAGAACATAACCCCTCCATCTCTCGGTAAATTCATTGTGATCAGCGGCCCCAACCAGGAAAGCGGTATGGAAAGTATTAATGGAGTTACCACTCGATATACAGGCATCACCTTTATACTTAAACCAAAGGGGAAAGGAGATTTTACCATTGGCCCTGCCACAGCTGCTGCAGATGGAAAAATATTAAAGAGCAATGCAGTAAAAATTAAAGTGGTGAATGACCCAACAGGTAACAGCGTCAGCAGTAATTCGCCATTCAGCGGTTTAATGAATTTTGATGAACCGACGGTACGCAGGGGAAGTTACAATGATTACATTCTGAAAAAGGGAGAGAATATAACAGATAAGATCAACCGAAATATTTTTATTAGGGTGGAAGCCAGTAAAACATCCTGTTACGTAGGTGAGCCCATTTTGGTAACCTATAAATTATATACCCGGTTAAAATCAGAAAGTAATATCACAAAGAATCCTTCCTTTAATGGCTTTTCTGTTATTGATATGCTGCGTCAAAGTGATATCAATGCATTGGTTGAAAAATACAATGGCAGGGAGTATAATGTGTACAGTTTAAGACAAACCCAGCTCTACCCACTTCAACCCGGGAATGTGGAATTAGAATCAGCATCGGTAGAAAACGATATTCATTTTGTTAAAGAAGATTATTTAAAAAATTTACGGGAAGATGATTTGTTCGGCAATTTTTCATCCATCGCCATACCTGCTGATGCCCTGGTAACAGAAAAGGTAACATTGCAAAGCAAACCTGTAGTGATCAATGTAAAGTCGCTGCCGGAGCAGGGTAAGCCAGTTTCTTTTAATGGCGCTGTGGGTAATTTTTCTATCCATGCTGCAATGGAAAAAAATAGCTTAACTACAGATGATGCAGGTAAACTTTTCATCACCATTGAAGGAGAAGGAAATCTTACGCTGGTGAATGCACCGGAATTTGAATGGCCTTCAGGTATTGAAGCTTTTGAACCGGGAATGAAGGAGTTGCTGGATAAACGATCTGTTCCTGTAAGCGGCAACAAAACATTTGAATATAGTTTTACCATCAACAAAGAGGGTAACTATACTTTGAAGCCGGTGGAATATAGTTTTTTCGATCCGGCAACAAGCCAGTATAAAACCCTCTCCACAGCTCCCATTACATTTTCAGTTGCAAAAGGATCTGGTAAAAAAACGGAAGCTGCCGCTGCGTTAAAAACAACATCAGCAAATGAAAATTACTTTGACCGGATTTTTAAAAACCGCTGGTTACTGATTGCGCCATTGGCTATGCTGATATTGACCGGTTTATTTGTATGGGCTAGATGGGATAAAAAGCGGCAACTTGTTGAAATAGATGATGAACAAAAGAAGACAAATATTGCAGCAGAAAAGATACAGGAAATAAAGAAACCATTATCCGGGTCGCAGGCTATGCTTGAGCACAATGATTCCCGTGAGTTTTACAGTATGCTGGATAAGGAGTTGAAAATATTTTTAGGAGAGCAACTTCAGCTTTCCTCAGAGCAGCTGAACAGGAGAAACATTGGCTCAGCTTTGTATAATGCAGGGTTTGCTGATGAGGATAGCATTGCTGTTCTTCAGCTGCTGGATGATATAGCAGCACAATTGTATACTCCGGTGGCAGATGAAAGCAAGGCACCTTATTTTTATAAGAAGGCAGAAGCGGTGATGCATTTATTTAACAACAGCAAATCTTAGCTGTCAGTAAACTTATACCCGATGCCCCTTACAGAATGAAAATAGGTAGGATTGCGGCTGTCTTCTTCAAAATACTTTCTGAAGTTTAAAATAAAATTATCAATGGTACGGGTGGTGGGGTAAACATTGTAACCCCAAACAGATTGTAATATTTTTTCTCTTGTCACCACTTCATTTTTATTTTCTATCAGCAGCTTCAGCAGCATGATCTCTTTTTTGGTAAGCATAATTTTTTGCCCACCCCTTGTAATACACTCCAATGACTTAAAATCAATTTTATTATTGCCAAACTGGTAGGTTTGTTCCATGGGCTGGCGTGTGGTTAATTGCTTTCCTTTTTGTACCAGTTTACTTACACGCAGTAATAATTCTTCCAGGTTAAAAGGTTTGGTAAGATAATCATCTGCTCCTTTTTTTAACCCCAGTACCCTGTCTGCACTGCTGCTTTTAGCGCTTAAAATCAAAATAGGGATATCATTATTTTGCAGCCGTATATTTTCACAAACGCTGATGCCATCCAGTTCAGGCAGCATTACATCCAGTATCATTAAATCAAAGTGTTCTTTCTGTACCGCATCCAGGGCAGAAAGCCCGTTGTCTGCTACGGTTACTTCATACTCCTCCAGTTCCAGGTTCAGCTTCAGGGCTTCCTGCAGGTTCTCTTCATCTTCTACCAGTAATATGGAAATCTTTTTTTCAGGCATGTTGGGTGGTTGAAGGTTGAAAATTTTAAGATTTAAAGTTAATGGTTGCTGGTTTTAAGGTTGTTTAAATGTAATCACAAAAATACTTCCCGATGGAATATTATCTTTTAAAAAGATAGCGGCCTTATGTTGCTGTATTATCTTTTTTGTAAGGTATAAACCAAGCCCTGTTCCTTTGGCTTCTTTGGTAGCCTTATTTCCAATGCGGTAATATTTATCAAAGATCTTTTTCTTTTCTGCTGCTTCTATACCTTTGCCTTCATCTGCCACAGAAAGCAATATTTCATTTTCCTGTGCTTCCAGTGAAATAGTTACTGCTGCATCTTTGGACGAATACTTCAGTGCATTATCTATTAAATTATTGATAGCCATTTGCAGCATCAAATGATCACCCTGTAAAAATATATCTTCGGAGATATTGGCACGAATACTCCTTTTAGGAAAACGGGTGATGAAATCACCGGAGCAGTTTTTAACCAGTTCAGAAAAATTAATTTCTTCTTTCGATAAAGAATACCGGCCTGTTTCAATTTGTGAGGACAACAGGATATTGCTGCAAAGCGTATTAAGCCGGTTAGTTTCCTGGATGGTATTTTCTATCAGCCGCTGTTGCTGGCTTTCATCTAATTTTCTTTTCTGCAGTGTTTCTAAATTAAGCTTGGCCACTGCAATGGGTGTTTTCAATTCATGCGTAATGGCCATCATCAGGTTTTGTTGTTGCTGACCCTGCCTGAACTGTTTAAGCACCGCCCTGAAAATAACAAATGCACCGGCAGCGATCAGTAAAAAGAACACCGCACCCTCGCCGATATACTGAGCCGTTTTTCTTTTCTCCTGGTCTAATATGGCAGCTACGGTACTGTCATATCCGGGGCTTTCTTTTATTAACTGGCTTATTTCAAACACCGCCATCTGGTGGTTTTGTTTGTTGAGTTCAATGAACCAAAAAATCAATGCAGCAACTATATAGAGCAGCAAAAACCAGTAGAGGATAAAAATGGAGCGGAGTCTTTTTGTTTTATAAATGGAGAGTGGCATTTTATATTTACAGCGTGCTGTACACCGAAGATAGTAAATATTCAAAGTGCTGTGGCTGCTGGTTGATTATTTGTATTGATATAAAAATACCTGGAGAGGATAATTGGGATACAGATATTTTTTATTTAAGAAAATCTCCGTCAATAATGAGCAGCTTAACAGCATTCTTAGCAACGGAACGGTGAGAGCTTACGTCATTTGAAACGATATAGGTCATTCCTTTGGTGAGAGAAAATGATTCGCCATTTTCCAATTCACTGATAAAATCCCCTTCAAGGCAATGAACAATATGTCCCTTCTGGCACCAGTGATCTGCAACGTATCCTGCTGTATATTCAACCATACGCACCCTTAAACCATCCAGTTGAAGCGTTTGCCAGTAAGCCATACCTGTTATGCCAGGATGTGCTGTTTTTTCAATGACAGACCAATTGATTGTTTGAAATAAAATGGGGATCAAATGATGGCTATTAAAATTGTAACAATAACAATGAGCGTAAGAAATTTATTTCACCCGTTGCACCCGGATGCCTGCATTCATAATATTCGGCAGTGGGTTTTCTCTCATTACCTGCGCCAGTGTGAAGGTATAGCTGCCAGGTTTACTGAATTTAACTGGTCCTTTGGTTACCGGTTTACGCACCTCCCAAATATCATCCATACCAGTACCTTCCCATCCAGCCGCATCGGAACCCAGCTGCAGTTCAAAGCGCTGGTAACGCATACTGTCTCCTGGAAATTTAGTTCCCAAGTTCAGCCAGATATTATTATAACGGTAGGCATCCGTATGCCGCAGTACAATATATATTTCGTAGGAAGATGCTGTATCTGTAATTGAAAAATCAAATGTGGGTATATAGCTGTAAGACCATTCGTGTTTTGGTATGGATACATTTTTTTCATACACATCCAGGTTAGCGCAGGCCGTTAAACTTACAACAGTAATTACCAATATCATTAAATGATGAACCCGGGAATTAATTAAGTGCAGCGCTTTATTCACAAACTTCTTTTTTGCAAAAATAGGGAAGATGACGAACAGATGTATAAGCAAGGTTTTTGAAGTATTTTAAATTTTTACATACCCTTTAAATAGAATAAAATTAAAATGATTCAGGGGTATTCAAATTTGAAGGCAATACCCCCCTTTAGGGGATGGGGGTTACAATACATTCAACACTTGTTCTTTTGCTTTTTCCAGTTCATCCTTCATGATCACCACACATTTTTGAATATCTGCATCATAGGCTTTGCTGCCGGTGGTATTTATTTCACGGCCAATTTCCTGTATCATAAACGACAATTTTTTGCCCTTTGATTCATCATTGTTTGCCATCAGCTCTCTGAAATAATCGCAATGCTGTTTAAGCCTCACCTGTTCTTCATGTATGTCTATCTTTTCTATGTAGTAGATCAGTTCCTGCTCCAGGCGGTTGCCATCGTAATTTTCTTTTCCTGCATACGTTTCCAGCAGCTGCACAATTTCTTCTCTTATTCTTTTAATGCGGTTGGGTTCCAGTTTTACAATCGTTTCTTCCTGTGCATTGATATTGGTAATGCGTTTGTACAGATCTTTTTCTAAACTGGCGCCTTCTTCTACCCGGTGTCTGTTCAGTTCTGCCAATGCCTCGTTCAATACCTTTTTAAAATATTCAAAATCGGCTTCTGCTAAAATATCATTGGCAGGTGTAACTACTTCGGGTAAACGAAGCAGGGCACTCAGTACAGAGTTGGTATCAATATTTAATTCACCAGCCAGTATTTCTAATTGCTGGTAATAGGCTTTGATTAAATCCGTATTTATATTTACCGGACGGGAAGTACCATTTTGTTTAATAGTGATCATACAATCAATGGTACCACGTACCAGTTGCTCCTGTAAAATATTCCGGATATCAAACTCATAAGGCTTCAGCAATGGCGGCAGACGCAATTGCATTTCAAACTGCTTGCCATTCAGCGATTTTATTTCTACCAGGAAAGTTTTGTCGTTTACTGTCTGTTCGGCTCTTCCGAAACCAGTCATTGATTTTAGCATGGTACTTATTTATTTCGTAAGATACTATTATGTATGGTTCAAAAAAATTATCGTTGACAACTATTTATTTTCATCTGCTGCAGGATATTCTGTAAACAAACTATACCGCATATATCTTTCCGGATGCTCCAGTGGTTTAAAACCAAACTGGCTGTATAATCCATGTGCATCTTTGGTGCCCAGTAACCAGCTTCTGAATTCCTGCAGTTCAGGATGATTAAGGATGCATTGCATTAGCCATTTAGATAAACCACGGCCCCTATACTCATTAATAATAAATACATCGGCCAGGTATCCAAATGTGGCTTTGTCTGTGATCACTCTTGCAAAACCAATCTGTCCGTCTTCATGATATATTCCAAAACATATTGAATGTTCAATGCTTTTTTTTACAATATCAAGTGATATGTTTTACTCCAGTATCCTTCTTTTGATAAATATTGGTGAATGGAGGCAATATCCAGTTTTTGTTTATCAGTGCTGATAATAAAACCATCTTTTTCTGCTGTAAATATCATGGTTGTTATTTTCTGATCAGGTGATGCAATTCATTTTGGGTAAGCATACGCATATCACCCGGTTGTAAACCTTCAATGGTACATTTTTCAATACTGTACCTGATGAGCCGGAGTGTGGGAAAGCCAACAGCTGCAGTCATCTTGCGTACCTGCCTGTTCTTACCTTCCGTTAATTTGATTTTTATCCAGGTAGCAGGAATGTTTGCCCTGAATCTTATTGGTGGGTTTCTCTCCGGCACTGCAGGTGATGTTTTAAAAATAGCTGCACCACATTTTTTTGTATGATGTTTTTTTCCATCAATGGAAATGGTAACACCATTTTGTAATTGATTGATCGCTTCAGCAGTGACCGCTCCATCTGCCTGCACCCAGTATTCACGAATGTGTTCATGATCCGGATTGAGTAATTTATTATTGATCGTTTTATCATTCGTTAATATCAGCAATCCTTCACTGTCATAATCCAGTCTTCCAACAGGATAAACATCAGGTGGAACATCAAAAAAATCTTTCAATGTTTGTTTGCCTTCCTGTGATGTGAATTGCGACAGCACATTGAATGGTTTGTAAATGATGCAGTAGAAGTTCAATGGAAAAAATTTATTGACCGTTAAAAAATTATAAATGAAACTGCTGTAAAAATTGTTTTCAGCAGTTTGTAAAAATAAGAAAGCCCGGCTTTTCAGTCGAGCTTTATTATATGAATGGGTTAGTAAGTACCAGGAAACCAAATTTCCCTACACAATATTAAAAATAAATTTTTCTATATGAAAAAATAATTTGAAAAATTTTATTCACATTTTGGTTTTGTTTGTGGATAATAGCGACCGTTTTTTATACGATGCTGATAGCTTTTTTGCAGAACTTTTTTGTTTATCTGTAATGATATAAATCATAAATAAAAAATGTATTCGCTGAAGTGCATGCTGTTACTGTGTTTCATTTATAACACTTCATTTATGTGAATGATTTTTTTTTCTTTTGTAATGATATTTTGTTTGATGAATTGCTCAAAAGACACCAGTAAATTAATATTCGCAATAGAAAAAAATATTTTCACTTTTAAGAAAATAAATCCTGTTTTATGGTGATTTTCTTTGATTCAGCCATAAATGCATTCCACATTACCTTTGTAAAAATTTTTATTACATGCAATTTCCTTCTCCTGTTCCTGTAAAATGGTTGGCTGAATTTATCAATGCATCATTGTATGGAAACGATTCAGCATTTGCAACCGGCATCAATGAGATACACAAAGTGGAAAAAGGTGATCTCGTTTTTGTTGATCATCCAAAATATTATGACAAGTGTATCAACAGCGATGCAACATTTATTATCATCAATAAACAAACCAATTTCCCTGAAGGAAAAACATTGCTGGTAACAGAAGATCCTTTTGGCGCCTATTGTAAAATCGTCAATCACTTCAATGCATTTAATCCTTCCACCAAAGCGATCAGTGATACCGCTGTAGTTGGGGAAGGAACTTTTATTTATCCAACCAGCTTCATCGGCAACAATGTTCGTATCGGAAAAAATTGTTTGATACATCCGAATGTAACTGTGATGGACAACTGCATCATTGGTGATAATGTGGTGATACAGGCAGGTACTGTTATTGGCAGCGATGCATTTTATTACAATGGAAAAAAGAACAGGGAGCTGTGGTATAAAAAAATGCCAAGCTGCGGAAGGGTGATCATTAAAGACAATGCAGAGATTGGTGCCAACTGTACTATCGATCGTGGCGTAAGCCATGATACAGTGATTGGTGAAGGAACCAAGTTTGATAACCTGGTGCATATTGGGCATGATACCGTGATTGGTAAGAATTGTTTGTTTGCTGCACAGGTGGTGGTAGGTGGTTGTACAGATATAAAAGATGGTGTAACACTATGGGGCCAGGTGGCCATTAACAAAACGCTTACGGTTGGTGAAAATGCTGTATTGCTGGGAAAGAGCGCTATTGCTTCTTCAGTGGAAGGAAACAAAACCTATTTGGGATCACCTGCTCAGGAAGTTGGTATTGCCAAACGGGAAATGGTTTGGATAAAACGTATTCCTGAGTTATGGGAAAAGGTGATGAAGAAATAAATTGTTGAATTGCTTGTTGCTGATTTATTAATCCGGTTTAAAATCATACGGCAACATATCACCTGCTTTTTCCCATGCCCAGTAGCCGGTGGAAATCATATCATTCTGATCATAATAAAATCCATTTTGTTCAATGGCGATATTTTGAGATGGGGTGATGTTGATAACAGACAGTTCAAATTTTTTAGGGGCATCTTCATACTGCTGTAAATATTCATTGGCCGGTTCTTCTTTTTTATACAATACAGCTACCTCTGGCTGGTTAGGGCTGATCTCTACAATGCCGGTGCTGTCATCTTTACTAAAGTTTAATGCACCATAAAAATTTTCCAGTTGTATAGCAGTATCCTGTGTATTGTTTTTAACCAGGAACTGAATTTCAAATCCTTCTTCCTTTAAATTTTTATTGTACACACTCCGCATAAAATGCAGAATAGACCCTTTGTATGCTTTCATCCTTGCATCATGCCAGGTGGCAGCTTGTGTTGCATCGGTGGTTGGTATTTCTTCAAATAAAGGATAGCCTGTGAAGAAAGTGGCGGCAGTACTATAATCATACACAAAAGAATCCAGTGTGTATTTTATTGTATAGCCTAATGCAGGGTTTTCAATTTCCACCGGCACATCTGCCATTACTTTCAGGCGGTTTCTTTTTTTAGAAAAATAAAACTTCAGCGCTTCTTTGTTTTTTATTACACAGCGTTGGCTGTTATGTGTTTTGCCAATAAAATTCTCCGTAAAAAAATCTCCGTATTTCACCCAGCCATCTTTTACTTCATTACTTGATTTGATTGCTACTTCTTCCAGGGCTTTTTCTTTTTGTTTTAATTCGATCACTATATTTTTATCTGCTGCATCTGCTGTGGTAATTCGTTTGCTGTAAGTTTCATAACCGGTAAAGCTGATTGCTAAATCGTAACCACCATTATTCAGCCATAAACTAAATACACCTGCTGCATCTGATGCAGTACCCATAGTGGTGTTTTGTGCAAATACAGATGCTCCCTGCAGTGTTGCTTTGGTAGCAGCGTCAATTACTTTACCCGTGATATTAAAAGAGGAGGATTGTGCAAACGTAATGGCTGATAAAAGAAATACAGAAAAGAATATGATTGTCTTTTTCATGTGATCATGTTTTGTTTTCAGTAGTTACTAAAATAGGTAATGATTAAAAGCGGAACGAAAATACATTACTATTTGTTAAGCCCTTGTTGTAAAACGCTGCAGGTATGTGTAATAGTATCTTCCAGTTTGGTATAGCTGAAGCCGGATAGAAATTTTATTAATTTACTGTTGTCAAAATTAGCAATGGCCAATGCGGTGCCGGCTGTTTCTTTGGTAACCAAGGGATCTTTTTTAGTGAAGAAACTTTTAATGGCTTCCAGGCGCCAGATCAGTTTTGCTAAAAATGGGGTGACTGCTTTATGCGGTGGCTTTTTATTAAAAGCTTTAGCGATCAAATTAAATACCTCCCGATAACTTTTATTTTCTGCACTGATAATAAAGCGCTGATTACTTACATTGCTTTCCATTAAGGCAATCATTGCCCTGGCTACATCTCTTACATCCACAAAGCCGGTAACACCGTCCGCATACCAGGGAAATTCTTCATACACACTTTTAAAAATTTGTGAGCTGCCTGCCTCCCAGTTACCTCCGCCCAAAATGATAGTGGGGTTTACAATCACTGCTTCCAATCCTTCACCGGTACCACGCCATACTTCCAACTCACCTAAATATTTACTTTGCCCATAATTGCTGTTACTGGTTTCTTCGGTCCAGTTCATAGTTTCATTGATCGCTTCATTTTCTCTGATCCTTCCCAGTGCAGCCACAGAACTTACATGCACCATCTTTTTTACACCAGCATTGATGGCTGCGTTTACAACGTTGGCTGTTCCTTCGATATTAATTTTAAAGAGCTCTCTTTTCCTGGATGGATTAAAATTTACCAATGCCGCACAATGATATACCTGCTGAATACCCGGCATTATTTCTTCCAAACCGGCAACATCTAAAATATTGCAATGCACCTGTTGTAATAAAGAGGAATTAAAATCAGGCAGTGACGTTTTATTATAAATTGCAACAACGCTTTCACCCTTATTTAATAATTGAGTGATTAATTCTTTTCCCACCAAACCGGAGCCACCTGTAACTAAGATCTTGCCCCCATCCCCTAAAGGGGAGTTATATGTCGTCTCTGATGTTTTTGAAAAATTCAAGTATTGTTACTTTAGTTGTTACTAGTGTTATGTTAATCGTGTAATGCCGGATACAATTTTTTCAATTTAATTCTTGCATCCTTGTTAGTAAACTGCCAGTTTATTTTACTGTTTTTAT
>JAYWII010000132.1:0-27213 GCA_043788995.1 Chitinophagaceae bacterium
CTTAAAAAATAAATTATAGAATAGAGGTTAACGATAAAAAAATTATTCAACCGATGCAGCGTATTCTCATCATTGAAGTGAGTGACACAACGATGATGAGTAAAGAACTTTTTGCTGGTATCAAAAAAATAATTAAAAAATAATTTATGATTAAAGAAATAGCGCTGTTAGCTATCCTGTTTTTTTCTGTCAATATTATGTATGCACAGAAAGACAAACTCACACAAACAGTGAAAGGAACAGTAACAGATGAACAATCTGGTAATATACTCCACGGCGTAACGCTGTCTCCGGAAGGCATACCTGCAATGACATCCATTACTGATAGCTTCGGGAATTTTAAACTTCAACATGTTCCTGTTGGCAGACAAACTTTCAGGGCTACTATGATCGGGTATGAAGATGCAGTGGCAGTAAATATAGAAGTAACATCTTCCAAAGAAGTGATACTTGAAATAAAGCTGAAAGAAAAAATAAAAAGACTGAATGATATTGTAGTGAATACAGGCAAACCAAAAAATAAAGCACTGAATGAAATGGCTGTGGTAAGTGCCAGGCAGTTTAGTGTAGATGAAGCGGTACGTTACTCAGGTACAAGAAATGATCCCAGCCGCATGGCGCAAAATTTTGCCGGTGTAAGCGGCACCAATGATGCAAGAAATGATATTGTAATCAGGGGGAATTCTCCGGCAGGAGTATTGTGGCGCATGGATGGTATTGATATTCCCAATCCCAATCATTTCAGCACACTGGGTGCTACCGGTGGGCCGGTAAGTATTTTGAATACCAACACACTAAAAAATTCCGATTTTTTAACCAGTGCTTTTCCTGCACAATATGGCAATGCACTGGCTGGTGTGTTTGATTTGAGAATGCGAAATGGCAACAGTGAAAAAAAGGAGTTTCTCGGGCAGATGGGTTTTAATGGTTTTGAATTTGGTGCAGAAGGTCCGCTGAATAAAAATAGTAAATCATCTTTTTTAATTGACTACCGTTATTCTATGGTGGCAGCTATACAATCATTGGGGTTGTCTGTTGGCACAGGTTCTTCCACACCTTACTACCAGGATATACATTTTAAGCTGCACATGCCCACAAAAAAATGGGGCACATTTGATTGGTTTGGGTTAGGAGGGGAGAGCCATATTGTATTTCCTGCGGATACAGAAGATAACCTGTACGCCAGTAACGATGGTACCCTTCGTGACAGGAATTTTAAATCACTAACAGGTGTTACCGGGCTTACCAATACTTATTTTTTTAATACCAATACATCCGGAAAATTAACGTTGGCAGTCTCCGGTTTTCAATCCAAGTACAAGGAAGTGATTGTGGATGCTGATAAACCTAACAAAACGGCGTATGATAAAAAGAATGTGCAGGTAAAATATTCAGCAGGTTATACGTTCAATAAAAAGTTCAGTTCTAAAGATCAGTTCACAACGGGTATTGTTGCAGACCTCAGCCAGCTTTCTTTAAGGCAGGATTATATTCCTGATGGAGATTCTGTCATCACTACATTTGTAGATACCAAAAAGAAGGCGGTGTTACTAAAAGCATTCAGTAACCTGGGGCATCGCTTTAGTGATCAGCTGTCAACCAATATTGGTTTGTACTACCAGTTGTTTACACTCAACAATACCTGGAGTATTGAACCAAGGTGGAACATCAAATACCAGGTAAAAAATAATCAGTCTATTTCTTTTGGTGCAGGATTGCACAGCCAGACACAACCGTTGGAAGTATATTTTTATCAAACAAAGAATAACATTGGGCAAACAGATTTTACCAATAAAAATTTAGATCTTGTAAAAAGTGTGCATACGGTGCTGGGATATGATATTAATTTATCAAGAAACCTGCGTTTTAAAACAGAAGTATATGCACAGTATATTTATAATGCTGCTGTTGAAAAAACAGCTTCCTCTTTCAGCATGTTAAATACTGGTGCCGATTTTTATTTTCCTGATAAAACCAATTTGGTCAATAATGGTAAGGGATATAATTATGGAATAGAAATTACACTGGAACGTTTTTTAAGTAAAGGGTTTTATTATCTCATCACAGCATCTGTTTTTCAATCGAAGTATAAAGGCAGTGACAATGTTTGGCGCAATACTGCATTCAATACCCATTTTGTAAATAATATTTTATTGGGAAAAGAATTTAAGATCAACGAAAGATCATCTTTTGCTGTGGATACAAAAATGGGCATTGCAGGTGGGCAGTTGTACACGCCGTTTGATGTGCCGGCATCTCAGCAGGAAGGCTATGTTATCTTTAAAGAAGAAGAAGCTTACAGTTTACGGAATGATACCTACTGGCGCTGGGATCTTAAATTTTCATACAACCGTAATGGTAAACGCACCACCCAAAAATGGTACATCGATCTGCAGAATTTAACCAACCGGGAAAATATTTACATCCGTACATTGAACCCGAAAACAGGTGAAACAGGGGAGATCAACCAAATCGGTTTTTTCCCGAATATAAATTACCAGATCACCTTTTGATTTTGTATAACTTTACGCCATGCGAAAACACAATTGCAGGATAGGATTTAATGACGGGATGCTGATGGTAATCGGTATTCCGTTATTGGCATTTATAATCCCGATTGTGTTTTTCAACTGCCGGTTCAACAGGCCGCCATTCCTCACCTGGGAAAAATATTTTGCCACACTGTTTATGACTTCCGTCATTTGGATAGGCAACCGCTACATTATGATATACAGCCGGAAAAAATTTCCGCTGTTTGATGAAGTGAGAAAACGAATCTTCTTGCAGGCAGTGTGGATGCTGGTATTTACAGTTGCTGCAAATGTGGTGATGGGGCAGGTGTTTGAAAAAACATTTAATGATGAGGCGATGGGTTTTACACTGGCAGATAAATTGATACATTCCAACTCTGCAGCCATCTTCTGCACCATTATGATTATTGCAATGTATGAAAGTATTTATTTTATGCATGAGTTGCGGCACTCAGTGGAAGAAACAGAACAACTAAAACGGGAAAGTCTTGCCGCACAACTCAATGCATTGCGTACGCAGGTGAATCCACATTTTTTATTCAATAATTTAAATACGCTGAGTTCCATTATACCGGAAGATCCGCAACAGGCGGTTGATTTTGTTCAGCAGTTATCAAAAGTATACCGCCATATTCTGGAAGTGAAAGATGAAAAAAGTATTCCGCTAAAAGACGAATTGGATGTGCTGAAAGCGTATGCCTTTTTATTGCAAACAAGGTTTGGCCATAACATAGAAATAGATATCAATGTGGAAGATGAAAAACTGCAGAAAAGAATTGTGCCGCTATCGCTGCAGTTGCTGATGGAGAATGCAATCAAGCACAACATTGTATCGGCTGATAAACCTCTAAGGATTGATGTGTATGCTGAGAATGGATCGCTGGTGGTTAGTAATAATTTGCAGAAGAAGAATCAGCTGCATGAATCAACCGGCATAGGGCTGGATAACATCCGCAACCGCTATAAATTACTCGGAGAAAAAACGGTGCAGGTTACAGAAAGCGGCGACAATTTTACAGTATCTATTCCTTTATTATCAAACTAACGTGAATGGTCAATAATTCACGATTGACCATTCACCATTGACGAAATTAAACTTCTAATAAAAAAGGCAGCAACTAGCCATGAAAGTAGTAGTAATTGAAGACGAGATACCGGCAGCCAACAGGCTGATCAAACTGCTCCGAAATATGGATGACGCTATTGATGTGGTGGGCAGGTTTGACAGTGTGGAGCCTTCCGTTAAATTCTTTCAATCAGTACCAACAGTTGACCTGGTGTTTATGGATATTCAACTGGCAGATGGTTTAAGCTTTGATATTTTTTCAAAGGCCAGCATCACAGCACCCGTAATTTTTACTACCGCTTTTGATCAGTATACCCTTAAGGCGTTTAAGGTGAACAGCGTGGATTATTTATTGAAACCCATCGACGAAAAGGAACTGCAACAGGCTGTGGAAAAATACAGCCGCATTTACAAAAAGAAAGAGCCAGATTTTTCTGATAAAATATTAAAGATGATGCAGGAGATGGCTGCTGTAAAATATAAAGAAAGACTGCTGATCAAACGTGGGCAACAATTGAGTTATCTTAAAACAGACATCACTGCTTATTGCTTTGCAGATGGCAAACTCTGCTATGCCGTTGATTTCAACAATAACAAATATTTACTTGAAACCAATCTCTCCGAGCTGGAAGAACAACTGCAACCCAATAAATTTTACCGCATTAACCGCAGCCTGCTGGTAAATATTGATGCTGTTAAAAAAGTACATACCTGGTTGGGTGGCCGGCTCAAAATTGAACTCTCCATTTCTTCAAATGCTGAAACTATTGTAAGCAGGGACAGGGTAAATGGTTTTAAAGACTGGCTGGGGCAATAAGGATTTTTTGTTGCCAACAGTAGTATTTCATATCTCCTTCAGTGGCGTCGCACACTTGTACTGAATATTTTTATTCAGCAATAACCTTTCATTTAGGTTTTACAAACTGGTTATCTACCTGAACTGCTTCCTGCAAAAGTTTTACAATTGCATTTTCATTAATATCATCTGCAGTATAAAATATTTTGTAAAAGATTTGTTTATTAGTGCCATGCGTAAGATAATGATCTGTATCCTTTAATCTGTTACCATACCAAAATCCCAGCAATACACCTTTTTTAATACCACCTCTTGGAATGGTGGATGGCCAGATGATACAGATACCTCTATTGCCATAAAAGAAAAGTACATTATAAGAAATTTTCTCTTTGCAATGTCCAGGTAAATTTTCAGCAATAATTTGTCTTAAAACATCTGTGATCACACGTTCTTCATCCGGTAGCAGTTCATATAATTGAAGAATAGATTTTATTTTTTTGTGAGAATCGGTTTTCATCTAATTCGGTGTTGCTTATTGATTAACTGTCGGCTCCAGGTAGTCCTTTAACGAAGTATGAATAATGTGTGTCCATCCTTCCAAAAAATTCTTTTTTGAATAATCTGTATTTTCTGCAGGGAATGTTTCCAGGCCGGTGTGGGTCAATGTAAGCAGGGTGTCTTTACCTTGTTCAAACAATTCAAATGTTACAAATGAATTACCAGCATAACCATCATAACGCCAGCTGTAAGTAAGTTTTTTTTCTGGAACCACTTCTGTTACTTCGCAAAGATGCAGGTACTGCACTTCAGGACTTGGCCCACCAGCGAACTGGAATTGAAAACCAACTTCCGCTTTAAATTCAGCCAGATCAAAGTACCAGGTTTTCATTTCTGCTTTGTCGGTAATTGCCTGCCATACTTTTGCCGCAGGCGCATGGAATATTCTTTCCATTATAATGGGGTCTGTGTTCATAGCATGTTTTTTTGAAAATATTTTTTATTGGTGATTGCATTTGCTGTTAGAGATATTCAGGAGCATCCAGTTGATTAACCCGAAAAAAAATATTAGATAAACTTTTATTTCCTCAGTTCTTTTTTCAAAATTTTGCCTGTTGCACTCATTGGCAAAGCAGCCAGGAATTCAATGTACCTGGGATATTTATAAGAAGCAAGCCGCTCTTTTGTCCATGATATCAGTTCTTTACCTGTAATGGAATATCCTTGTTTTAATACCACATATGCTTTTACTTCTTCACCCAGTTCTTCATGCGGTATGCCGATAACTGCTACCAATGATACCGCTTCATTTTTGATCATCACTTCCTCCACCTCTCTTGGGTATACTTTACAGCCAGCCCGGTTGATCATATCTTTGGTTCTGTCAACAATAAAATAAAAACCATCTTCGTCTTTCACTGCAATGTCACCAGAAAAAAGCCAACCATTCTTTAGAGCTTGCTCTGTTTCAGCCGGTTTTTTATAATAGCCTTTCATCACATTATGTCCACGGTACAGCAGTTCGCCTTTTTCACCAACAGGTACTTCATTTCCTTCAGGGTCTACCAGTTTTACCTCCACTCCCCATATAGGAGTGCCAACAGAACCAGGTTTTCTGCCAATGCTCAGCTGGTTAAAAGTAACAGCAGGGGAGCCTTCAGACATTCCATACCCCTCAAAGATGGGTAGATGAAAACGTTTTTCGAAATCTTCAATCACTTTCACAGGCAAAGATGCACCACCAGAAATACAGTACTTTAATGTTGCAGCTATGCAGTCATAATCAAATTTAGGATTGGTACAATGCAGCAGTCCCCAGTACATTGTGGGTACTCCTGCAAAAATAGTCACCTTATGTTTTTGCATCATCTCAAATACGGATTCAGCATCAAAACGGGTGAGTAAGATATTGGAGCATCCCCTGTAAATACCTGCATTCATCAATGCAGTCATTCCAAAAATATGAAACAACGGCAATACGATCAATCCTACATCGCTTGGTTTACTGTCTATTAAATCACAGAAAAAAATTGCGTTGAATAATAAATTGGAATGGGAGAGTTCTGCCCCTTTCGGCCGGCCTGTAGTGCCGGAGGTGTAGATGATCACACAGGTGTCATCCGCATTGCTCTGGTGCATTTCATAATTGGACGACTGCCCATCCATCAAGCTACCCAGTGTTGCTGTTCCATCAATGGAAGAAGGCATTGCAGCATTGGGCATGATCATAAAAAAATGTTCACATGCTTCCACCGCTTTAAAGGCAGCATAGCCCATTTCTCCCATTGGTAATTCAGGTGTGCCTGCAAAGCAGCAATATGCTTTTGCATCGCTGTCTGCAAGGTGGTATTCAATTTCATCTTTCTTTAATAAAACACTCAGCGGTACCACCACCGCACCGGCTTTAAGAATACCATAATAGATAATGGGAAACTGTGGAATATTTAAGCAACTCAATGCAACTTTATCCCCCGGCCGGATACCTTTATTTTTTAAGCCGTTGGCTACTTTATTAGCGGCCTCATTTACCTGTGCATATGATAACACGGTATCCATAAAAGTAAAGGCAGCTTTGTCAGGATACCGCCTGGCGCTGTCGTCGAGAATGACGGAGAGGTTGAGCATGTGTTAAATTTATATGGTTATTACCTTCAGGAATTGCAATCGGTTTCTACTACGCTCTCAATAATTACTGCTGCTAATTTTAAAGCTTTCGTTACTACAATATATCGTTTATTCTTTACAAGCAAAAGTTTTCTGCAGGGAAGTGAAATGTGTACAGATACAGGTAGTTTAGCTTGTACGCTTTGTTTTTAAAAGGGCATAAATAAGCCAGGTAATTTTAAGGATTATTTTGCCTGCTTATTTTCTTGTTACAGAAGGGGGTTATTTGATCTTGTTTTCTGTGGCCTGGGGCTTCCAGTCAAGTATCCTTTTAATAAGTATCTCAGAAAAAAGTTGAGATCCTGTATTATTCATGTGAGATCGGTCTGCAAAATACTTTCCATTATCACTAATGAACATGGGGTCATGCGAATAATCAAAAAAGGGAACACCGAAATGACTGGCAATTTTTTCAGCTTCGGTAACATAGGGATCAACGCCTGTTTGTTTAATGTATGTGGGAGATTTTACTATAAATAATTTTATATTCTTTTCAACACATTCTTTGATAAATGATTCGAATATTTTTTTCTTAACTGAGTCAATACCTCTCTCTTCTGTTTCTGGATCAGCCTCTATTGGTTTGTTCCAGACTTTGTAAATGGGAAGGTAGCCTTTCATGTCTTCTTTTCTTTTTTTATTGAAGCCTGCATTTCCTGCTGCAATGGTAAAAAAAGATGAGTTAAAAGGATATATGGCAGAGCAGAGTTTCCACTTTTCAAATGGGCCTTTTAATTCAGCGATGGGGCGTATTTCAGGATGTGTTTTATAGTAGGGGAGCAAGGTGGTCAGGCGGTCGTAACCCCGTGAATCTTTTTGAAGATCACTGTTATGAAAATCCAGTACTATCATTTTGGGAGTATATCTTTTTAATACACTTTTTAAAACGGAATAGTGATAAAATATCGCCTCTCCATCTCTGCCTGCGTTATAGCAGGATTGGCTAAGTTCTTTTTCGAAGATAGCTGGTATATAATGGTGGTTAGCCCTTGATGAACCAAATATTAGAATATCTTCATTGGTTCTTTCAAAAGCATAAGTGCTTCTGTACTGCAGGCCACTTTGCTGTTTGAAATAATAATGACGGAGAATATTGCCTATTGAAAAATCGAATAAAAAAACAATACCTGCCAGCAGCAGCAATTTTAAAAGGAAATAAGTATAAGGGTTCTTTTTTAAATTATTTTTTATCATACCATTCTCAGAATTGAAAATAAATAAATTGTCCGCCGTCAAAAACGCCGATTAAAAAAATCAGGATGATGAGGAGGGCATAAACCGCATTCCTTACTAACCAGTTTTTATTATTCATTAATGAAAAACTACTTTTAAAATACTCCTGTTTTGCTTCTACTGCTAGCAGCAGGAATATGGCTCCGAATGAATACATCAGCATTGAACCATTTTCAAACCATATTGGCCCTTTGAAAGTGGCCATTTTTTTTATTATTAAAATGGCGTGATCTAAATTATTAGCCCTAAAGAAAACCCAGGCAAAACAGGTAAGTAAGAACGTAATAATGATCTGTATCCACCGGTGAAGCAATGGAAGGCGTGTAAGCCCTGTTATGTCATTTATTTTATCCCTTGCACCTTGTGTAATAAGCGCAAATACCAGGTAGAAACCGTTTAATGCACCCCAAATAATAAATGTCCAGTTAGCACCGTGCCACAGGCCGCTGATTAAGAAAACAAAAAACAGGTTAAAATACCACCGGGGTATAGAAACTTTGTTACCGCCAAGCGTTATATATAAATAATCCCTGAACCAGGTGGACAATGAAATATGCCAGCGCTTCCAAAATTCAGCAATGCTTCTTGAAAAATATGGCCGGTTAAAATTTGTCATCAGTTTAAAGCCCATAACCTTGGCTGCTCCTATTGCAATATTTGAATACCCTGAAAAATCACAATAGATTTGAAATGCAAAGAAGATAGTGGCTACAATTAAACTGAGGCCACTATGGTGATCAGCATTATTGTATACCGAATTTACATACAGCGATAACCTGTCTGCAATTACTAATTTTTTTACAAAGCCCCACAGCATTTCTTTCAAACCTTCCACCACTCTTTCATATTCAAAATGATGTTCTTCTCTAAACTGGTGAAGGAGGTTTTGCGGCCTTTCGATAGGCCCTGCTACCAATTGGGGATAAAACATCACATATAATGAGTAGATACCAAAGTGCCGCTCTGCTTTTTGGTGTCCCCTGTATACTTCAATCGTATAACTCATGGCCTGGAATGTATGAAAAGAAAGGCCGATGGGTAAAAGAATTGATAAGTAAGGAAGAGGGCTATCGAGCCCAAAACCTTTAAAGAGGTAAGAAAAATTCTCGGCTATAAAATTCCAGTATTTAAATACAGCCAGCACTCCAATATTTGCCACAAGACTCAGCAGTAAATAAATTTTTCGCTTTTTACCTGCCGCATTCTCAATTAATATTCCGGCAAAATAATCTATTACAATAGTAAACCCCAGAATTAAGATATAAATGGGAACGAACGCCATGTAAAAATAGCAACTGCTTATCAATAGCAACAGCCATCTTTTATTATGTGGAAGGGAAAAATATAAGGATGTAACAACAATGAAAAATATTACAAACTGAATCGAATTAAAAATCATAGATGATCTGTTTTCTATTAATATTTTTTGGTTGGGCCTTTAAATGTTGCTTTCTGCAAAATATGGGAAAATTATTCTTTTTGGTATATCTACTTTTTAAAATTACGTTGCGGCTCTGATATTCAGAGCTTATTTTTTAGTTTGTCAATGCAAAACGAACTTTGAATTTGAAATATTGCATCCTGGTTTAGTATAAGGGTGTTTGCTTTTAATAATTTATTTACTATGAAGTATATCCGGGCATTTTTATTAATAATCCTTAACCAATGATTTTCCTCACTGCCATGATTGCATGTATAATTTAACTGTGTATCCGAACCTGCTTTTGTTAAGATATCCAGCATGCTTCAATTATAGATATTTGATATTAATCTTTTAAAGAATTAATATTGCATAACTCAGATTATTGAGGCAAGAGTGAGATATTGAAAATTAGCTATTTGTAATTAAAATATTTTTATCTCTATTGCGTTATTGTTAAGCATATTGATGCCTGTGAATTTGTTCTTTGAAATATTGTGATTGAGTTTGCTTGAATGTAAATAATTGATTTATTGGCGTTTTTTAAGGGTTGCGGCCAATAATCAGTATGATATTGCAAATTCTTTTCAGTATGACTATTGGTGGTAAAGCTTATTCAGGCAGGGTTTTACAGCAATTTCTGTTAGAAATAATTTTTATTGTAAGTGCTGCTTAATTAACCGGGTTCTTTTTACAGGACTTTAGGCTGATTTGTTCCTGTTTTCAGAGTAAATTTTCTTCGTTAACATTTTCTTTAAATAGTGAAATGCCTGCATTAAAAGGTAATGTGGTGGTGATTTTTATTATCTGTGGATAACATTCATACTCTATTTTCTACTATCAAAGCCTTTAGATTATTCTCAGCCACCTGCAGTAAACTCAATAAAACAATATTCAATAACAAAGTGATTTCAATTACAGAAATAAATTGAATTTCTAGTTAGCCTGGTAGTAGTAAATGGGAATGATTTCTATATAAAAATTTTAGCGTGCATGTTTAATTAAATACTTAACGGCAGAACTTAATAAGAAAATAAGACTTTAACAATGGAGAAGGGCATACCAATACCTGCAGAATTATCAAAAAAAATACTTACAATCGGGTTGCCATATATTGATTTTAGGGGTGGGATAAGTATGGTTATTAATACATACTCAAAGTATTTCCAGGTATTTAATTTTTTATCAACCTACAAAAGATCCAGGTATAAGTTAATAACAGCTTTATATTTCCCTGTATTTGTAGTGAAGTTTTGCAGTTATCTTTTTACAAATAAACAAATTGAAATTGTTCATATTCACGGAGCAGCCGGTGGCAGTTTGTTCCGTAAATCATTTGTATTTATAATCGCCAAATACCTTTTTGGAAAAAAGGTGATTTACCACAGTCATGGCTCAGAACTGCAAATGTTTTATGGAAAAAGTAACTGGTTGATAAAAAAATATATCAGTTGGTTTTTTAGCAGGGTAGATGTAATCATCTGCCTGTCACAAAAATGGGAATCTTTTTTTCAGAAAAACTTTAATGTTAAAAGAATTGTGATTCTTGAAAATATCATTGAAAAAAATGATTGTTCGGTAAAGCAAAAAATAGCAGAAGTTAAAATAGTTTTTTTATTCTTAGGTTCAATCGGATACAGAAAAGGCATATTTGATTTACTTGAGGTAATTAATGAAAACAAAGAGTATTTTAATAGTAAGCTATTACTGATAATTGCAGGAAGAGGAGAAACTAAACGACTAGAGAATTACCTTGATGCTAATAAATTACATGATATTGTGAAATTTGTTGGCTGGACTACCGGGGAAGAAAAAAGGAAATTGCTTTCAGACAGTGATATTTATATACTTCCTTCCTATAATGAAGGGCTTCCTATTTCTATACTGGAGGCTATGAGTTTTCGTTTACCCATTCTTTCAACTACAGTTGGCGGTATACCGGAAATTGTAAAAAACGGGGAAAATGGTTTTTTGATAAAGCCGGGAGATAAACTTGATATGTTTGAAAAAATTAAATGGTTTATTGAAAATAAAAAGGAGATCGCCAGGTTTGGAGAGCATTCATATGAAACAGTAAAACCTTATTATGCAGATGTAGTGATTCCCCGGTTGCAGGATGTATACATATCACTTCTAAAAAAAAGATAGTTAGAAACATCATTGATAATAAAAAATTAATACAGTTTAAAAATACCATTCGAAATAATAAAATTTATGAAAAGAGCTTTAAAGACATATTATGCTGATGTACCCAATATGGGTGATTTATTAAATGAGTTACTGATTAGAAATGTATTTGGGTATGACGTTGTTCGCCATAAACCTGCCACATGTGAATTGAGTGTGATAGGAAGTGGGATGGATTGTTTTTTGAAAAATACTTATATTTATCCAAAATACTGGTCCTTATGGCAAGAATTGAGGGCTAAATTTACCAGTGGACCAGTGAATGTTTGGTGTACTGGTTTTATTTTTAATGAGCGGAACGATTCAGGATTTTACAGAGATATGAATTTTCATTCTGTAAGAGGTGAATTAACAAAAGCCCGGGTTGAAAAAATACTTGATAAAAAACTTGATATCCCGGTAGGGGATGGAGGTCTGATAACACCTTATCTGTTTTCAAAGCCGATAGAAAAAAAATATGCTGTAGGGATAATCCCACATTTTAAAGAACAGAGTGAACCAATTTTTCAGGAGATCGCAGATAAATTTGATAATTCTATAATTATTAACTTACGTCATGATCCAATGGAAGTTATCAGGCAGATTGCTCAATGTGATATAATTATTTCGAGCAGCCTTCATGGCCTAATTCTTGCTGATAGTTTTGGAGTTCCAAATCAATGGATAGTTGTAACAAGTAATTTAAAAGGAGATGGGTTTAAATTTGATGATTATTATTCTGCATTTAATTTAAAATCAAATCCGCTAAAAGTAAACAGTTCTAATATACCTGCTGTGAACCAGATAATTGATAATTTTAAGATTACTCCGGCAATGATGGAGGCAAAGCAAAAAGAAATATATAATGCTTTCCCTTTCAAATAGAGTATTCAGTAATTCCTTGGTTTTTGGTTTCCTGTATATAACAACATTGTTGATTTTTACATACTAGTCATGTATTGTGGCAAAAGGAAACAAAGTGTTTAAAAATGGCCTGTTGTTTGTAAACAAATGTTAGTAATTTTAATTTAATAGTTACACAAAAGGTTATGTTTGTTTAGTGCCAATATCTTTTTTAACTGAAACTAGGTGATATTGAAAATGAAAAAAAAGAAAATTATTCTCATTTGTTCTGATGGAGGGCACCTTGCCCAGATACTGGAGTTGAAAGAACTTTTTACTCAATATGATTATTTGTTGATAAGTGAAAAAACTGAGGCTACCATTGAGTTAAAAGAAAAATACAACATAAGATTCCTTAAAGGCAGGCCTAAAGGGGAGAGAGGAATCATGTTTTGGTTTTCCGTTTTAGCAAATATGTTTTTATCGTTGCGATTATTATTAACTCATTATCCAAAAGTCATCATAACAACGGGAAGCCACACAGCAGTTCCAATGTGTATTTTGGGTAAGCTTTTTTTCGTAAAAGTAGTTTGGATACTGTCTTATGCCCGTATAAATACAAAAGCAAAATCGGCAAGCCTGATATATCCAATTGCTGATAAATTTATAGTACAATGGGAAACTGCTCAAAAATTATATCCTAATTCAATCTATCTGGGGGGGATTTATTAATGATACTTGTACTATTAGGCACTTTTCAAATTGAGTTTCCAAGACCATTAATTGTGATTGAACAATTAATGCAGGAAAATAAGCTACAGGAAGAGGTGATTGTTCAAAATGGGTTTACGAAATTCAGCAGTTCTTTTTTAGACCTGCGCCCATTTATGTCGGCGGAAGAGCTGGATCAGTTATACCAGGATGCAAGAATAATCATAACACATGCCGGAACCGGATCTGTGTTAAAGGGAGTAAAGATGGGAAAGAGAGTAATTTCAATTCCACGGCTCAAAAAGTACGGAGAACATATAGATGATCATCAGCTTGAACTTCATAAAGAATTTGAAAAGTTGAATTATATATATCCCTGGAATGAAGGAGATTCACTGGAAAAAATTTTAGTGGATATAGAAAATTTTCATCCTGCTGAATATGTTTCCCGGAAAGAGAATCTGATTAAATATTTACAATCATATATAGATTCACTGTAAGTATTTACTTAACATGCCTGCTTGGAAAACTACATTAAGCACACTTAAATAGATAAGCCCTCAAATTGAAAAGATTTCTTCTTTATTAATTTAGGCCCACATTCCTAAGAAAGGAAATCTTAATCTAACTGTTACTGAAAAAAAGATCATGTTTATAAGCCTGCAAGATTACTAACTCCAAAATTTAAGCAGATCTTCTTTACGCTCCCTGTCTTTGATCACTTCAAAATAATACGGTTCCCTGTTGTATCCAATCACTTTTGGAATTTGCCTGCTGTTATAGCGGGACCACATACAAAGTGTATATGCACCTGCATCATGTATTAAAATATAATCTCCTTCTGTTACTTCCGGCAGTGTGATGTCTCTTGCAATAATATCTCCGGCAAAGCAAAGCGGACCAGCGATGATGTATTTATTTTTTGTAATTCCGTCTTTGAGTTTTCCATCCTTGTCCATAACAGATATTTCATGATACCAGTCTTTTGGATTGTAACACTCCCGTAAAAAAAGATCTGCACCGGCATGTGTCATAATGATGTTGTAATTTTTCTCTCTTTTTACATATTCCACTCTTGAAGCCACCCAGCCGGTATTTGCATGTATATAGCGGCCAAACTCTGTTATCAGTTTGAATGCTCCGGTGAACAATTCTTTGCAATGTTTAGTTAGCAAAGCATGGTAAGCCTCCATTGAAACCGGTGTTTCATCAGCATGATAGGAGACCGGTAATCCTCCACCAACATCAAAAGTTTTAACCAGGTTTTTTGCCAGCTTTTTTTTCAACAGCACATTTACATCCAATGTAAAGTCCAGCACTTTTCTTATTCCTTCAATGATCATTGGAACGGCGCAGCCTTGCGAACCGATATGAACATGGACACTTCTCAGCCAGTTGTATTTTAAATAATATGCTTTCAATTTTTCAGCATGATCATTCAGCGGAATACCAAATTTTGAAATGGTACCTGCAACACTGGTTGATTGTATACTTCCTGATCCTACCTGTGGGTTAATCCTTACACCAATGATGCTGGTTGATTTTACTGTTTTCAAAATTTCCGCTATCCTGTCTAATTCATCAAAAGAATCGGCATTGAAATACACCCCCAGTTTTAATGCGTATTCAATTTCTTTTTTTGTTTTGGCAGGAGAATCAAATACGATCCTATCCGGCGGGAACCCGGTTGCTTCTGCTAAATACAGTTCAGGTAAACTGGCAGCTTCCAAACCAACATCCATTTCTTTTAGTTTTGATAAAACCTTCGTCAGCGGATTTGCCTTTATCGCTACTGCATGTAAAGTATTTGGTGGAAATAATTTTTTAAGGTCAGCAACCCGTTCTTCTAAAAAAGCCAAGTCATAAAATATTACTGCGGTATCCTCTTCCGTTATTAAATTTTTATCAGCGAGGGCAACAGATAAAATTTTACTCATTGCTTCTTTTGACAGATTGGATATTGATCGTTTTATTGTGTCCGTTTTATTCATAACAAGGCATAAAATAATTTAAGTATTCAGGATAGGGACAAAGTTAATCTCCTGCTCTTTAAAATAAACAGGCATCTCATTCAACTCTTTTAATCTTCCATACAGCAATGATCCTTCTTTGAACAAACCCCAGGTGTTCATAAATTTTCACGGCCCGTTCATTTGTTTCTGCTGCATGCAAAAAGGGAATGATGCCGGATTCCAGGTTTTTACCAGCAATAAGTGAAACCAGTTGTTGTGCATATTTACGCCCGGTAAAATCAGGATGAGTAACCACAGCACTAATTTCCGTAAAGCCATCCATCCGCATCCGTTCACCAGCCATGGCCACCAGCTCACCATTATGCCGTATACCAAAGTAATCACCCATCAACCGGGTGGCAGGTTGATAATAGCCGGGAAATACTACATTAACCAATGTAATCATTTGCTCATCATCTGCTTCGCTTAAGCGTTCTATTTTAACTGTTGCAGGAATTGTCTTTACTGAAGCAGCAATCATCTGTAAACAAAGCAGTTTGCTTTCAATGCTGTAGTTGGCAGGTAACAAAGGCATCTCACCAATAATAAAAAAGGATTCGTTGCAGTTAATACACTCATCGAATTGTTCGGGCCTCACTAATTTGGTTGAAAGACAGGCAGCAAAAGGAGCAATAGTGTCCGAATAGCGTTTTATGGCTTCATTACCAACTGCAAAATGCTGATGTTTTTCTGACAAGGCATACCAGGCAGGGTTATTCAATTTGTAATAAATAGCAGCAGGCATGGCTGATTGAGCTGATATATAAAATATTATAGATTCAAAAATAGATAAATTTTTTTTCTTTTAACTGTTGAAAACATAGGTTAAACAACTGTATTGTTTCTTGTACACATATCCAATTTTTTATACCAACCGTCGTTATAATCTTTTAAATATCTTCGTGCAATAATTAAATCAATATTCTGTGTTTAAAACATACAAATTTCTTCCCGGCCTGTTGCTGATTGCAGCAGCTTGTAATGACGCAAAAACTGCTTCAAATGATAAAGTGGCAGTTAAGGATTCCGCAGCAGTAGAAGCCCACGCAACTCCCGATACCAATAAAGTACTGGATTCAGCTGCCTATAATAAATTTATCAGTAATATCAGTAATAATGATAGTACCGGAAAATGGCCGGTAAATGCTCCATATCCTTTGCCTGGCGCTGTTTTGCCTTTTAACCGCATCATTGCTTTTTATGGTAATCTTTACTCTAAAAAAATGGGCATATTGGGAGAAATTCCTAAATATGAAATGCTTAAGAAATTGCAGGGCGAAGTAGCCAAATGGCAGGCGGCTGACAGTTCCATCCGGGTAATACCTGCATTGCATTATGTAGCTGTAACAGCGCAGGGAGCGCCGGGTGCAGATGGTAAATACCGCTACAGGATGCCTTTTCATCAGATTGACAGCATTGTTAACTGGTCAAGAGAAATCAATGCGCTGGCATTTGTGGATATACAGGTGGGCCACAGCAATGTGAAAGATGAATTGCCACCACTGGAAAAATACCTTTCAATGCCGGATGTACACCTTGGTATAGATCCCGAATTTTCTATGAAGTTTGGTGACAAACCAGGCAAGCGCATTGGTACTTTTAATGCAGATGATATCAATGCAGCGATAGATTATCTTGCTGCTGTGGTTAAGAAAAATAACCTGCCTCCCAAAATTTTAGTAGTGCATCGTTTTACACAAGGTATGGTGACCGGTTATGCCAATATTAAAAAATTACCTGAAGTACAAGTAGTGATGGATATGGACGGATGGGGCGATAAAATATTAAAGCGCTCTACCTATCTCCGCTATATTTATAAAGAACCGGTAATGTTCACAGGGTTTAAACTATTTTATAAAAACGATACCAAATCAGGAGCTGATCAGTTATATACTCCGGAAGAATTATTAAGATTCACTCCTAAGCCAATTTATATCCAATACCAATAAAATATTTTCACACCCCTCATCATGAATAGTTTTAAATACCTGGCTGCTGCTGTTGTGATAGCACTGGCTTCCTGTTCACAGGGCGCCGATAAAGTAAAAACTGCTGAAAACGATTCACCAAAAACTACTGCTGCAGCAGATAGTGCAACCATAAACAAACCAATGGCAGACCTTGCCACCATGCTTGCACAAAAAGAAGTGCCGGTATTGTGTTATCATCATATCCGCCCAATCAGGGCCAGTGAAAGTGAATCGATGAAAAGTTATTCTGTAACACCCGCTGCATTTGCAGAACAAATGAAGGCGCTGAATGACAGTGGATACAAAACTATTTTACCCGATCAGTTATATGATCACCTGGTGTATGGTGCGCCACTGCCAGCTAAACCGGTAATGCTTACTTATGATGATACGGACGAAGAACAGTTCAGCATTGCCAAAGCAGAAATGGATAAGTATGGTTTTAAAGGCGTATATTTTTTGATGACCATTTCAATGAACCGTCCACGCTACATGACCAAAGACCAGATAAAACAACTGAGTGATGAAGGACATGAAATTGCAGGGCATACCTGGGATCACCACATGGTAACCAAACTACAGGGAGATGACTGGAACACTCAATTGATAAAACCGAGAACGCAAATAAAATCCATCATTGGAAAAGACATCAATTATTTTGCTTATCCTTTTGGCATCTGGAATCCATCAGTGATACCGGAGATTAAAAAAGCGAATTATAAAATGGCATTTATTCTTTCTTCCAAAAGAGACAGTACTGAACCATTGTACACTATCCGCCGCATGATCGTTCCGGGCCTATGGAGTACCAATGGTATGATGAAAGCGATGAAAAGTACTTTTCATCTTTGATAATATTTTTTTGAAACCATCATTAGTTCCTTGTAGCATCATCGTTGCTACGCTCAGTTCAAAGGCAGTACTACTATTGATCTTTCATTAAAGCAAACATTAACCATATTTCTTTTTTTACCGGCGGAAACTATGCCGGTTTTTTTGTGATTATATTTGATGTTTTACCGCTGGGTAAAAATTCAAATTAAGGTCTGCAATAATTCAATAATCATGGAACAAAAAGAAAAAAAAGAACCCCTCTTTTCACCCTATCAAAAATTTGCCATTTTCATTTTGGCCATCACCCAGTTCACCGTGATACTTGATTTTATGGTGATGTCTCCATTGGGTGATTTGCTGATGAAATCGATGGACATCAAGCCTTCTCATTTTGGTATCGCTGTATCTGCTTATGCATTCAGCGCAGGCATCTCTGGTTTGTTGACGGCGGGGTTTGCAGATAAGTACGATCGTAAAAAATTATTGTTGTTCTTCTACATAGGTTTCATTGCCGGGACTATTTTATGTGGTATCGCTACTTCATATCCCTTGCTGGTGGGTGCAAGGATCATTACCGGTTTATTTGGTGGTGTAATCGGTTCTATATCCATGGCTATTGTTGCAGATTTATTTAGTTTGCAGCAGCGGGGCAGGGTAATGGGGTTTATGCAAATGGGGTTTGGCACCAGCCAGGTAATGGGGATACCGGTGGGCTTATATTTAGCAAATGCCTGGGGCTGGCATGCACCTTTTTTATGGGTAGCTTCTATGGCAACAGTGGTAGCTGTTTTGATTGCAGTAAAATTGCAGCCTATAACAAAACATCTTGCAGTGCAACTGGATAAAACAGCATTCAATCACCTGCTGCATACCGTTGCAAAAAAAGATTACCGTATTGCGTTTACAGCTATGGCACTAATGTCCATCGGCGGTTTTATGATGATGCCTTTCGGTAGTGCATTCGCTGTAAACAATTTACAAATTACCCAGCATCAGTTACCCATTATATTCATGGTGTCTGGCATTGGAACCCTGATAATAATGCCATTGGTGGGAAGGCTCAGTGACAGAATAGATAAGTTCAATATGTTTGCCATTGCTTCTGTTTGGATGGTGTTGATGGTACTGATCTACACCAATCTTTCCGCCACACCACTCTGGCTGGTGATTATTTTTAATGTGCTGATGATGGCAGGCATTATGAGCAGGATGGTACCGGCCGGGGCATTAACAACTGCCATACCGGTAATGCAGGACCGTGGTGCATTTATGAGTATCAGCTCATCGTTGCAGCAGATAGCAGGTGGTATCGCAGCAGCTTTTGCAGGTATGATCGTAGTACAGAAAGATAAGTTCAGCCCGCTGGAACACTACAATATATTGGGCTATGTAGTAGTTGGTCTTTCTATTATTAGTGTGTATATGCTTTATCGTGTAAATACACTTATTAAAAACAGGAATGCAAAAAGGCCTGGAGAAACCCAGGCTGATGTACTGATACCGGTTGCAGAAATATAATTAAACAGCAGACTATTTTTTATGTCATTCCTTTCCTGCATCAGCACCGGGTAATCTTTTCTTTACCAGGGTGATCTGTCCACGGTGATTGGCTTCATGCTCACACACATGAAACCATTTGCAATAATTGTTGGTTGGTTTTCCGCCAAAGAAAGATGGGTCCACTTCTGCAAACCATTTGTCGTCTCTTTTTTTAAATTCAGCGAGGGTCTTCTCTCTCACTTCCTTTAACGTTGATAAATAATAATCAAGGCTGTTTCCCTTGATCTGTTTTCTTCCTTCGTCACCCAGCTCCATGGCCACTCCAAATCTTTTTTTATTTGCCTCGCTGAAATCTTTGAGGTTGTAAAAAGTAAGATCCTGGTAAATGGTATCTGTTGCAGCCAGGTGCATTAACATAGCTGCAATGGTATTGCCTTTGGGTCCATTAAAAAATCAAGTTCTTCTGGTTTTAAATTTTTTACGGCACGTTCTACAGAACCCCTGATCCAGTTGAGCATAGAAACTAATGTACCGATCTGCGGTGAGTAGCCTTCTACCGGGCCAATGATATTTGGATTGTCATCAGCATAAGGATTAGCAAAACTGCTGGCAGGCAGGAAACTGGCCCCTGCAGTGCCGGCAGCAGCAATGGCAGTGGTTTGAAGAAATTTTCTCCGGTTGATGCTCGTAATGTGCTGTAGCATGATGTTGATATTTTTGGTGAAAAGTAGAAATGAAAGTACGGTATTGAAAATTTGTTCAGAGCAATTTGTTTTTATATTTTTTGTTTCATCTTGCCAGTTCAGGAGGCTCACCTTTCAGTCACTTGCCCATCTTCTAAACGTTAAGAGAAAAAAAGAACCGTAAAAAAAATACTTCTATCTGCAACTGCCAGGTGCTCAAAGCAGATTTTTTCCTCCATTTCTTTAAGAGTATATAAGTAACTGTGTTTTATTTGTTTGGGCAATGCCGCAGTAATTGAATAAAGATATCCCAATAAAAAGAAGCCATTTCATTTTCATTCCATGCCGGTTGGGTTATAAGTGATGCTGATTAGTGTTTTGATCTTCATTTAATATAAGGATAAATGGGAGTAATTAAAATTGCGATAATAATTTTTAATTTGGTCTTTCAGATAAATTTGTTATACCAGCCGGTTTAATACAAGTGTTTTACCTGGATAGAAATATATTCTGTCTGGAAAAAAAATACCATTTTAGGGTATATGAATTTTGAATTGTGAGTATTACTTTTACCCCGTATAAAATAATCAGTTGCCCGTACCATATCTCAGCAGTTTATTATTATTCGCTGATTATTTTATACAAAATCTTTTTTACAATGAATTAGCCTGCTTCCAAAACACCACTTCTCTGTTAATCACATTGATTGAATTGCGATGATCTATTTTTCATCATCTCATACCTGATGAAAAGATGTTGTTTCAATAATGATTTTAATGAACCCCCCAATTATGATGAGAAACCAATTCTTTTAATTTATTAATAATAAAAAAAACTAATTATGAAAAAGCAATTATTTACAGTGGTTATTTTAATGATGTTTGCTTACACCGCCTACACACAGGCAAACACTACTTTATCTAACCTTGTTTCTCCCACCAACATTAATCAAAGCCTTTTACCCAATGGAAATAATACCCTCAGCTTAGGAAGCACTGCCAGAAGCTGGCGGTTTATTTACCTGGACAGCCAGGTTTATATCAAAGATTTATTAGCCATTCATTCAAGAGGGACGGGTAATTTTTTTACGGGTCAGAATGCCGGGAATCTTTCGTTTACCGGTACTTTCAATAGTGCTTTCGGCCAAACCGGGCTCAATCACCTCAGCACCGGCAGCAGCAATACCGCATTGGGATTTTCTGCGTTGTATGAAAACACCACGGGATCAAATAATACCGCCACAGGCGTAAAGGCGCTCAACTTTAACACCACAGGTAAAAACAATGTAGCCACAGGATACCGGGCTGTGTATTCCAACACCGCAGGTTTTTCAAATGTAGGTTTGGGCTATGGGGCATTATATTCTAATACCACCGGGAGTAATAACGTAGCAGTGGGCGACTCAGCTTTATTTTTTAATAATAACAATACACAGAGTGTTGCGGTAGGAAGTAAAGCATTAATGAGGAATACCAGTGGTTTTAATAATAATGCTGTAGGCTACCAGGCATTGTTTAATAATACCACCGGCGGATATAATACCGCTACTGGCTACTATTCTATGAATTCCAATACAACCGGCTTTGTTAACACTGCCAATGGGTATTTATCACTTTACAGAAATACAACGGGTGGGTACAATGTTGCTAACGGAGGGTATTCTCTTTATAATAATTCCACAGCTTCTTTCAACACAGCGGATGGTTATTTTAGCTTGTTTAATAACAGCACAGGAACGTACAATACAGCAACTGGTGCTTATGCACTGTACCAGAATACAGCCAGCTATAATTCAGCATTTGGTTATAATGCTTTAGCTAACAATTCTACTGGTCTTTATTTAACAGCCATGGGTTACCAGGCGCTTTATTCATCCACAACCGGGTCTCAAAATACCGGCATTGGCGATTTTTCTTTATACGCCATGAACGGTCCAAGTGGTAATGTGGCAGTGGGACATTCAGCACTGTATAATACTTCAACAGCACCAAGTAATACTGGTATCGGTAACTTCACACTTTTAAATGTTACCACTGCAGGTTACAATTCCGCACTCGGTTATTTTGCCGGGGTAAGCTCCAGCGCCATTACTAATTCCACTGCCCTTGGTTATAATGCAATTGCAACAGCTTCTAACCAGGTAATGCTGGGTAATACTTCCGTTACTTCTGTAAGAGCAGCAGGCAGCTTTGTAATTTATTCTGACGGCCGTTTTAAAAAGGATTTAAAAGAAAATGTACCGGGTCTTGATTTTATAAAGGAACTGCGGCCGGTTACTTATCATTATGATGTTCAAGGTATCAATGCCAAAATGGGAATAAATGAAATAAAGGCACAGGCTAAAGCTTTGGCAAAAGATAAAGGTGGGCTGGATGAAGAAGATGCAAATAAAGCGAAAGTGGAAGAGGCAGGTATTACTGCAAAAGAAAAAAAATTGTATACCGGTTTTGTAGCGCAGGAAGTGGAAGCGGCAGCAAAAAAAATGAATTACGATTTTAGTGGCGTGTACCAACCGGAAAATGATAAAGACCTGTATGGATTAAGCTATAGTGATTTTGTGGTTCCATTGGTAAAAGCCGTGCAGGAACTCAGTATGCAAAATGATAAACTAAAAGAAGAAAATACCAGGCTGGAAGAAAGACTTGAAAAAATAGAAGTGATGCTAAAAATATCTTCGGTAAATAATTCAATTAGCATAGGTTCCCTGGAACAGAATACACCCAACCCGGTAAGAGGTAACACTACCATAGCGTATACATTACCATCTAAATTTAGCGTTGCAAATATTGTTATAACAGATGCAGCAGGCAAACGTTTAAAATCAATAAACGTCAACGGGGCTGGGAGAGGGACATTGAATTTAGATGCAGCAGTACTCCCTTCCGGAACCTACCAGTATACTTTATACGTGGATAAAAGAATAGTTGATTCAAAACAATTATTGGTTTCAAAATAAACGTGTTGTTTAATGCATTGCTGCAATAATAAAGGGATTAAACCATTTCGGTTTAATCCCTTTATTATTAATAAAACAATCTGGTTGATAATTAATTTGTTGTCGCTGCTTTACAATCAAAATCTTTCCAAAGTTGATCAAGGGTTTTCCAAACCGCACCGGTTGGGGGTTGTGGTGACAGCTCATAAAAAACAAAGGTCTTTTCCTGACCGGAGCAATATTTTAGATGAACAATGCAATTAAGTGTCATTGGTTTCTGTTCCATATAATCCAGCATTTGAATGGTGCCGGAAAAAGTGTTGAAGTCGCCGGCAATTGTTTCAATTTTTGTTATCGAAGTTTTTACCGGAGTAATTTTTTCAGCAGGTATTTTTCTTTTGTCGATATTTCTTCCTATGAGTCCATCGTAGTATGCGCCTAAATTCTTTTCGATGATCACACTATTCATTTCAGGTTTGCCATCCAGGAACCATAGAAAGGCATAACTCCAGTATTCAGGCGATTTTACATCACCCCAGCCTTTTGTAAACCTGATATCTTCTACACCAGTATACTTGATTTGCGGAGCAAAATCTGCAGGGAGTAAAAACCTTTCAATGCCCCAGCTATCTAATGCTAACGAATATGGAGCCTTCCATGAATGGGCATCAAATGCCGGAGTTGTATTCTGAGCAAAACTAAATGTACTCGTTAGGCATAGCAGTATGATAATTAAATTTTTCATTTGGTTAATTTTGGCGGTTTAGTTTTTGTTGTTACATAAAAGTAAGTCATAGGATGCCACAGTCAGCATTATCCATAAAATTGCCCGTATTTTAACAGGACTTCTTAATTTTTTTTTTTGATTGACTTAAAAAAGATACCCTGCATACTATTATCCAATGAGACTGGTAATTCATTTACACTTTCAGCAATTTTACTGCAGTCATTTCAATCACCTCAATCCACATTTTTGGAATTTATTATTTATCAGAAGAACATTGAAGTGGTGGTGAGGGATAAAGGCAGTTATCAAAAAAAACAATCTCTTGTATGATGTTTTATGTTGTAATAAAGAATGCCTGGAGTTTGTTGCAATGAAAGCCTGGCATATTCATCAACGTATTCCTTGTACTGCGGCTTGTAACCCGCCGGGTATGCTATGATATTTTTATTGCAAGTTGCTGAGGTATTAAAAAATTGGCAAGTGTTTTTTGAATAACTTTTATAATAAATGTATCAACAGGCAAAATTATATTTCTAATATCATGCCTCACCTGCTCCATATACCGGGATAAAAAACTCAATGTGTGTATTTAATTCCACGGTTTAATTTTTAAAATCCCAGTGATCTCATATTTTATACTTCAATTTTTAGGTACAATTTTTCTATAGTATTCACTACATGATAGAAACTCTTAACCTCAGGATAAAAAAGACATTAGAAGGAGCAGGTGATAATGTTGCTTTCTTTTCATGTTTTGCCCGGAATATTTTCAAAACTGGATTTGACTGGGATGAATTAATCCGGCAATGTTATTTAATAGGCCTCAAGTCTTTGAATATTGTATTGCTTACAGGATTTGTATTAGGGTTTGTTTTAACCTTACAATCTCTTCCAACGCTGAAAGAATTTGGTGCCGAATCTTTTGTTCCGAATATGGTAGCTATCTCTGTTATCCGGGAAATCGGACCGGTGATCACTGCTCTTATTTGTGCAGGAAAAATAGCTTCCGGCATTGGTGCAGAACTGGGCAGCATGAAAGTGAGTGAACAGATTGCTGCAATGGATGTATCCGGTGCCAATGCAGTACAGTATCTTGTAGTTACCAGGATATTGGCTTGCACATTTATGGTGCCTTTATTGGTTTTATTTGCTGATGGCTTTTCTTTTTTAGGTGGTTATGTGGGTACCAATATTTCCGGTAATATGACAGCCACCCTTTACTTTAATAAATCTTTTATGTCGCTGGCGTTTGCTGATTTTTTTCCTGCACTCTTCAAAACGATACTCTTCGGATTTACCATTGGTTTTATAGGATGTTACAAAGGATTTAAAGCAAACAAGGGAACAGAAAGTGTAGGCATTGCAGCCAATTCGGCTGTAGTGGCAGCATCTGTGTGGATCATTATTATAGACGCCATTGCGGTGCAGTTAACCAGTGTACTTATTTATAATCAATAGCGGATGGAAAAAGTAATAGTAATAGAAAATCTTAAAAAATCTTTTGATGGAAACGAAGTGTTGAAAGGAATCAATCTTACAGTAAAGAAAGGTGAAAATGTGGTGGTGATTGGAAAGAGCGGCCAGGGAAAAAGTGTAACCATTCAATGCATTATTGGTATGATATCACCTGATGAAGGAACGATAAAAGTATTGGGACAGGAAATTAATGAGTTGAACGAGGATGAACTAAAAGCCATCCGCATACGAATGGGTTTTCTTTTTCAGCATGCAGCCTTGTATGATTCTATGACGGTAAGGGAGAACCTTGCATTTCCTTTAAGAGCCGCTTTAAGAATAAAAGATGCAGCAGAAATAGAACGCCGGTCAATAGAAGCGCTGGAAGCGGTGGGGCTGGCAGATGCAATAGATAAAATGCCAGCTGATCTTTCAGGCGGTCAACGTAAAAGAATGGCGTTGGCAAGAACGCTGATTGTAAATCCTGAAATTATTTTATACGATGAACCAACAACAGGACTGGATACTATTACCTCCAAAGAAATAAGCCAGCTGATACTGGATATCAGGGACCGGTATGGTGCATCTTCCATCATTGTTACGCATGACATGCATTGTGCAAAAAAAACATCAGACAGGATAGTAGTGATGAATGATGGAAAATATATAGCAGAAGGCAGTTATACAGAATTAGAAAACTCAAAAGACGAATTTATAAGCTCATTTTTTAAACTTTGAACCAATGAAAAATAATTCAGCTGTAAAAATAAAAACAGGCGTTTTTGTTATAGCAGGTTTTGCAATATTATTATTGATGATTTTTTTAATAGGCAATCAGCAAAATCTTTTTCGTAGTACATTCAAATTGCATGTTGATTACAGAACGGTGGTGGGGTTACAGGAAGGAAGCTTTGTTCGTTTTGCCGGTATTAATGTAGGTGTGGTGGAACTGATCGATATAACAAACGATACTACGGTAAGAGTGGAGATATCCCTGCAGAAAAAAGTAAAACCATTTATAAAAACTGACAGCAGGGCAAGCATCAGCAGCGATGGGTTGATGGGAGATAAGCTGATACAAATACTGCCGGGTAGCAGCACAGCTCAACTCATTGCAGAAAATGGAGAATTGATTGCAGTGAATCCATTCGACATGGAAAAAGTGATGTCGAGGGTAGAAAAGGTTGGAGACAGGATAGAAAAAATTGTAGGCAATATTGATACTTTATCCGGGCATTTGGCAGGCATCTTTGGAAAGGTGAATAATGGGAGCGGTACCTTAGGAAAACTGATCAACAGTGAAAAACTATCAAACGATTTAGCACAAACTGTTGCATCGGCAAGAAATACGGTTAAAACAGCTGATAAAGCTGCCCAGGGATTGAATGAAAATATGGAAGCAGCTAAGAATAATTTTTTACTGAGAGGATATTTTAAGAAGAAAGAAAAGAAGCGAATTAAAGATTCTGTAGAAAAAGCAAAGACACTGCTAAAAAAAGAAAATGAAAATGCCGAACCGAAAAATTAGAAACAGCAGAACCTGCTATTAAAAATCTATTATCTAAAAAGACAAATCGAAGTAGTCTTTTAGCTACTCCATTTTAATTGTGTTATAAAAACTGGTTTATGTTTTATCATTCTATAAGTTAGATTGTGAAAAATACCATCGA
>JAYWII010000133.1:0-26638 GCA_043788995.1 Chitinophagaceae bacterium
CATTCCACTACTATCGGGCAACTTTCATTTTTATCCAAGTTTAGTTCTCAACTTATACACATACAAAAAATAAAATAATTAACTCAAACAGCTTCTAAAACAAACACAAATTTATTTAGCCTTCAACCAATTAGTGAGAGTAAAATAATGCAACCATTCCGGTTGGTCGGGAGACACAACCGGGGCGTTTAATGAATAGCAATCAGCATTAAATTTGAAGAGGTACAACGGTAGCAAATTCTTCCTGTGCCGTGGTTGGTAACATCCAAAACTTCCGGCTATACACCTCCGCCGGGGTTACATCTTACATCACCCCGGAACTTTAAAATCGAAGGAAATAAACCACAGCGAAAGACAAGAATAATTGCCATTCATTACTTTGATTCCAGATTTTTTAGTATTATTTTAGCTGCACTATCCCATATTTTTTTCATTTTTTAACAACAAGGAGGTAAGTATGAAATTTATGGTAACCTGGCGTATTCACGCCGACAAAAGACAAACAGTTTTTAATGGGTTTTCCCAAATGACCGCTGAAGACGACAAAAAAGACATGGGCGACAAGATCAGGTTGATTGGCCGCTGGCACGACCTTAGCCAGTTTACAGGTGTTGCTATTTGTGAATCGGATGATGCACAGGCAGTGGCAAGCTGGGCCCTTAACTGGAACAATGCACTGGATGTTCAGACAGTGGTTGTGTTGGATGATGAGGAAGCCAGGGCTGTTGGCAGGAACAAGATAGCAGAAGCTACGAATGTAAAATCTAATGCGATTGCTAATTGAACAATGGTTTTCTGTACTGGCACAGTTTGCAGCATTGCCTTACAGTATAGTGTTGTACTGTGCCAGTTTGTATATGCTTTCCGCCGCTTTGTGTTTTTTGCCAATGTATCCCTAAACCCACAATATTACCTGTGAACACCGCCGACTGATCCTTCCAAAATGAAACAAGATTTGGGATAGTATTTTAAAGCAAGGTTATCATTAATACAGCTTATGCATCTTAACCACTTTCGTCAGATCCTTATCAATAAAAAATTCAGCCTCGGTCTTATGATCATTACCATCCTTGTCATCCAATGTATAGGCGTGGGTAAGTTTAAATAATTTTTCAGGAATATAACTCTGTCGTGCAATTCTATGGCTTTCATTTTTAGCAATGCTGCTATCCTGCAATTGCTGCAATCTTTCTTTATATGTACTGGCAGTTGCTGAAGTGGAATCGGCAGTGATCATTTTTTGCAGCAGGAGCATGGAATCGCTGTATGCTTTCATTAATTTTTTATAGTCAAGGTATTGGTTGGTTTCTTCGTATGGCAGAGAAGCTGTTCCCAACTTACCAAAATTCAGGGGGGTATAATTATTAGATTCAGGCAGACTGGTTTTTAAGTTTACACTTACTACCTCCATCGCTTTCTCTTCATTGCTTTTAGGGCCACATCCGGCAAAAGCTGCACATAGCAGCAAACAATAAACTATTTTCATATCCTTAATTTTCAACTAAAGTATAACAAGTATTTCATTCGTCGGCCTGCATTTCAAAAACATTACACCGGCAAAAGAAAATAGTTTGCGTCCACTTCCGTCGGGCCATGTTTACCGGTTAATTACTAAAGGGGCAGGCGGTATAATGTTATTAATCCTTTCCTTAATAATTTTCGCCAGCTGGTTTTAATGATGCCCGGAATATTAACGGTAACAATGCAGCAGCAAGCAAATTTTAAAATGGTTAATTTAGTAATCTTGTCAGCAGTAAACAATTTAAAAATTGATGATGGCAAATATTAATAAAACATTTTTTGCACCCCAGCTCTATATAAAAAATGGCACCTGGGATATTGATTTTTACAGCAAAGCATTTGGCGCCATTGAACTGTATCGTTTAACAAATGATGATGGCAGTGTGCATGTGGCTGAGCTGTTAATTGATGGAGCGGTTTTTCATCTTCATGAACAAACATCCCGGAGCAATTTGCTGGACCCTGAAACAGCTAATGGAACTACTGTAATAATTGGCTTATTCGTTCCGGATGTGGATGCAGTAATGGCAAGGGCAATAGCAGCAGGAGCTATTGAAACATCTCCGGCTACCAGTTACGAATATGGGTATCGCCAGGGAGAAATAAAAGACCCGTTTGGGCATCGTTGGATGATTGAAAAGAAAATATAAAATTATTGCCCGGCAGGATGCTCACTCCGCTGTAAATAAAAGGCATTTGTTGAAACCAACAGAATATTTACAGTTAAGTTTTTCTTACTGTTATATCCATCATGCCGGTGAATTAAAGCTGAAGTTATTTGAACAGAATTATTATCTTCAACAGCAATACTTTTCAAAAACAAAAACAGCCATATGGATAAGAGAACATTTTTAAAAACATCTTCTGTGCTAACAGGCGGGGCATTACTTTCAAGATTTGCTGGCTGTACAGCGGAAGAAAAAAAAGAACACATGAAAAACTGGGCAGGTAATTTAGAATACAGTACAGGTAATGTACACTATCCAACAACAGTAGCGGAAGTGCAGGAGGCAGTAAAAAAATGTAAGAAGGTAAGGCCGCTGGGGTCCAAGCATTCTTTTAATAAAATTGCAGACAGTACGGAGAACCAGGTTTCACTGGAAAAAATGAATAAAGTAGTTTCTCTGAATAAGGAAGCTAATACAGTTAGCATAGAAGGGGGCATGCGGTATGGTGAACTGGCTCCTTATCTTCATCAGAATGGATATGCATTGCACAACCTGGCATCGTTACCACATATCACTGTTGCAGGTGCTGTTGCTACCGGTACGCATGGCTCTGGTGTAAAGAGCGGAAATTTATCAACCGGTATTTCAGCAATAGAATTTGTAAATGCCGCCGGTGATATTGTAAACCTGTCCAAACAAAAAGATGGAGAATTATTTAATGGGGCGGTGGTTGCATTCGGTGCATTGGGAGTGGTAACAAAAGTTACCCTTGATCTGCAGCCAACCTTTAACATGAAGCAGTTGGTGTACCGCAACCTGCCCATGAGTGAGCTGAAAAATAATTTTGATGCAATAGAAGCAAGTGGTTACAGCGTAAGTCTTTTTACAGACTGGAAGAATAAAAACGTTAATGAAGTATGGATCAAGAGCAAGGCAGAAGCCAATGATGCAGCAGCAGCGCCTGAATTATTTGGTGCAAAGCTGGCCACACAAAATATGCATCCCATTGAAACTGAATCTGCAGAAAATTGTACAGAACAAATGGGTGTTGCAGGTCCTTGGTATGAGCGGATGCCGCATTTTAAAATGGGTTTTAAACCCAGTGCCGGCAAAGAATTACAGAGTGAATTTTTTGTGCCGATAGAACATGCGTATGATGCCATGATGGCGATGGAAAAATTGAATGAAAAAATTACACCGCATTTATTTATCTCAGAAATAAGAACTATCCAAGCCGATGATCTCTGGATGAGCCCCTGCTACAAACAAACCTGTGTAGCCCTGCACACCACCTGGAAGCAGGAAGATGAAGTAATGAATTTGATCCCATTAATAGAAGAACAACTGGCGCCGTTTAACTACCGGCCACACTGGGCAAAATTGTTTACTATTGTACCAAAGATTTTGCAATCCCGGTATGAAAAATTAAAAGATTTCAAAGAGCTGGTTCATCAATACGATCCAAACGGTAAATTCAGGAATGATTTTTTAGATACCAATTTATTTAGCTGATTATTATTATGAAAAAAAAGTTTTTAATCTTTTCCATTTTGCTTTTTGCTATCATGGATATTTATTCTCAGAATAATTTAGACAAAGCATATCTTTCATTGACTATCGGTCCTTCTTTTCCGGTTGGGGGCTATGCAAAAAAAGATTTTAAAGACCTGGCAGCTGGTTTTGCAAAAGCAGGAGGTACTATAAATATTTCTTATTACCGGTTGATGGGCAAAAAAACAGGCATCACGGCTACATTGCTTGGGCAAATCAATCCAATAAATACGGCGGCTATTACACAAACATTTAATCAGTTACCATTTAACTCATTTGGTGTAGGTAGCCAAACCGGGCAACCTGTTCCGGCCAATGGAACCATTTATCCCAACTGGCATGTTGACAATCGTTCCTGGAAAATTGCTGCTCTTATGTTTGGAGGATATGGGGAATTTAATTCCGGCAATGGTTCAAAAATTTCTTTTGTTACCAAAGCATTGATGGGTGCATTGTATGCATCAAGTCCAGCATTAAAAGCCAGTAGTGTTACAGATACCGCCGCTGCTTATCTTACACAAAGCAGCGGATCGGCTGTTGGGTTTTCTTTTTTATTGGCAGGAGGTATTAAATACCAAATGACCAACAGGATATCTCTTTTATCGGGCATTGAATACCTCGGTACCACTCAGCTTACTTTTAAAAATATTAAGGCAGTTGTTACTACCACCAAAGGCATGGCTGGTTCATTTGAATATATGATCAGCCAGGGTTTTACCACTGGCAACATCAAACAAAAAATAAGTTCACTGAATCTTAATTTTGGGATTGCTTTTAAGTTTAATTAGTAATGGATAAGAGAGTAAAATTTGATTTCGAAATTTATTTCACCAATGGTGGAAGTATCAAAGGTGAAGACTTTCGGCTGGACATTGCAGGCGATGATATTGCTGATAAAGCGCTGGCAGATTATTTGATTGAAGATATGCGCCTGCTGATGGTGGGGGAGGCAAAAATTGTAAATAAACAAATCATCAGCGAAGCACATAAAAGAAAACCAATTGATTCAGCAGTTAACCAAACTGTTTTTATTGACCTCAGCCATACCATTGAAGATGGCCTGGTAACTTACAAAGGATTGCCTGCACCCATCGTTTGTGATTATTTAAGCAGGGAAGATTCAAAAAAATTTTACGAAGCAGGAACGGAATTTCAGATTGGTAAAATTGAAATGGTTACCAACACCGGAACTTATTTAGACTGTCCTTTTCACCGGTTTGAAAACGGAAAAGATCTTTCTGAAATTGGACTGGAAGCTTTTACGGATTTAGATGCGGTGGTGATCCATATTCCATTCACCAATACATTGACGGTTACAGAAGATCATTTAAAAAATTATGAGATCAGGAACCGTGCTGTATTGATTCATACAGGATGGGGAGATCAGCACTGGAACACAGAAAACTATTATGAAGACCATCCTTATCTTACACAGGGTGCTGCTGAATATTTAAAAAGTTGTGAAGTAAAATTAGTGGGCATCGACTCTCACAATATTGATAATACCACTGGCAGAAACAGGCCAGTACACAGCACACTGCTGGGTGCAGAAATTTTAATTGTAGAACACCTTTGTAATTTATACCTGTTACCACCAGATGGGTTTACATTCAGCGCTATACCGCCTAAGTTTAAAGGAGTGGGAACATTTCCTGTGAGGGCTATGGCAAAAATTAAAAGTATTGTTTAAAAAATTGGAAGGTCTATCTATGAGAATTTTAATCGTTATATGTAGTTTATTTTTTTCTCACTTTGTATATTCTCAAACGAAAAGTGATTCATCAAAAATCTTTGAAAAAAATAAAGGATTGATGAATCACCCGGTAAAAAATTATTCAAAAGTATTTTCAACAAAAGATATCGTTAAAAGTGAACTGGCGGGAAAAGAAATTAATTACATCTGCAAATCAGCCGATTCAGTAAAGGCGATTTTTGGTGGAAGAATTATTGCTGTTAATGAAGTTGGTGGCCGTTATCTTTTGATGACACAATTCGGAGATTACTTTATATCCTACTATGGATTAAATAAACCCACTTTGGGGGTAGGAGAGTTGATTCATACCAATCAATATATTTCTACATTAAGTAGCTTCGCCGTCGGCCCGGTTTTTTTAACCGTTCATTTTTATTATGAAAATGACGAAATTGACCCGGCCCAATGGCTTAAAAGGCAATACGATTTGCACTTATTATCTTTCGTATCAACATAACCCCCTTTCGTCGCATCATTTCACCTGCCGCATGTTTAGAGTAGTTTTAGTAAGTATCTTGCCGGCATGTCATCAAAATGGTATGCAAAAAAATGGGTTACAGCGGTACTGCACATAGCAATATGGGTGCTGCTATTTTCATTGCCGTACATTCTAAAACCATCCTTAGGTGAAAACAGGCCATCTTCAGAACAACGGTCAGAACCAGCCCTTGTTCATTTGCGTTATATTTTGAATAATCTTATTTATATCGGGTTCTTTTATTTCAATGCAGGTGTACTGGTACCGAAATTCATTAATAAAAGAAAGTACAAACAATATGCTGCAGTGACCCTTGCCAGTTTTATTGTAGTACTGGTGATTACCGGGGTAATATTTTTCACGATGATGCAAAAGTTTAATCCCCGCAGTCATATTTTATTTAACCTGTTCTTCTTCCTGTTCTTTTTCGCAGGCAGTACCGCTTACCGGATGATCAAGGACCAAACCCGTGCAGACAGGATAGCAAGGGAAAAAGAAAATGAAAATTTAAAAACAGAATTGTCCTTACTGCGTTCCCAGGCCAGTCCGCATTTTATGTTCAATGTGCTGAATAATATGGTGGCACTGGCACGTAAAAAATCAGACTTGCTGGAACCTTCGCTCTTAAAATTTTCTTCCCTCATGCGTTACATGCTGTATGATGCGGATGAAGAAAAAGTAGGCCTTGAAAAAGAGATCGATTACCTGCAGAGTTATATTGATCTGCAGCAACAGCGCTTTGGAAAAAATGTGCAGGTGAATGTAAACCTGCAGCAGTTTGACGATAATTATGAAATAGAACCCATGCTGCTGATACCCTTTGTGGAGAATGCTTTTAAGCATGGCACCGGTATTATTGAAGATGCACAGATCATTGTGGAATTAAAAGCAGAAAAAGGGATGCTGCATTTTCATGTTCAGAATAAGTATGATCCATCTTCCATTGAGATAAAAGATAAAACTTCCGGCATTGGACTCACCAATGTAAAAAGAAGATTAAATTTATTGTACGGCGATAAGCAAAACCTGCTGATCAGCCGCAAGGATAACTGGTTCACTATTTCACTTCAACTAAATTTAAAATAATGCTTCGCTGTATTGCTGTAGATGATGAACCACTGGCACTGGAACTGCTGGAAGATAATATCAGCAAAGTGCCTTACCTGAGCCTGGTGGGCAGTTGCAGCAATGCCATGGAAGCGATGAAAGTACTGCAGGAACAAACGGTGGATCTTATTTTTCTCGATATACAAATGCCCGGCCTTACAGGATTACAATTTATCCAGAGTTTAAGTGTCCGTCCGATGATCATTCTCATTACGGCGTATGAAAAATTTGCACTGGAAGGATTTAACCTGGATGTGGTGGATTATTTAGTAAAGCCTGTTTCCTTAGACCGTTTTGTAAAGGCTTGTAACAAAGCATTTGAATTGTTCCAGTTAAAGAACCGCAGTAAAGAAAACAGCAACGAACCTGCACCCGATTATTTTTTTGTGAACGTGGAATATAGTTTACTAAAGGTAGTTCGTTCAGATATCAAATACATTGAAGGATTAAAGGATTATATCAAAATTCATCTGCACAGTTCGGCTAAACCCGTGGTAACAAGAATGAGCATGAAGGCCATGGAAGAACAGTTACCCACTTCCCGTTTTGTCCGTATACATAAGTCGTATATTATATCGGTCGATTTTATTACTTCCATTAGAAAAAGCAGTGTAATGATCGGCAATGAAGAACTGCCCGTAAGCGAAACCTACCAGGATGCACTGATGAAATTAACCGGTAAAACGGGGTGATCAATTGATAAAATTTAACCGCATAAAAATTATATTATCACATTTTAAAAATTGTATAAAAAATGAAAATGATCAAAACAACATTGTTTGCAATCGCCACGATGCTTGCTTCAGTAACCCAGGCACAAACGGCTGATGAAATTATCAGTAAACACATAGAAGCAATCGGCGGTAAGGAAAAGCTCAGCCAGGTAAAGTCGCTGTACGTAGAAAATTCCGTGGAGATCATGGGCAACAAAGCGCCTGTAACAGAATACCTGCTTGCGGGTAAAGGTTTTAAAAGTGAAACAGATTTTAATGGTTCAAAAATCATACAGTGTTATACAGATAAAGGCGGATGGGCAGTTAACCCAATGGCTGGTGGCACCGCAGCCCAGGCAATGCCGGACGAAATGTACCAGGCAGGTAAGAACACTATTTATGCAGGTGGTGCATTAACAGACTATGCTGCCAAAGGCAGTAAGGTGGAACTGCTGGGGCAGGAAGAAGGGGCCTTTAAAATTAAATTGACCAACGGTACTGCTGAATCCTTCTATTTTATTGATCCTGCCACCTGGTATTTAAAAAAGACAAGTGTAAAAGGCGAGATGATGGGTCAAGCCATTGATATTGTAACTACCTATTCTGATTTTAAAAAAACAGATTTTGGTATTGTATTGCCATACAGCAAAACAGTTGATCTGGGTGCTTTTTCAATGCCATCAACAATAACGAAAGTGGATGTGAATAAAGAAATGGACCCGGCAATATTTGAGATGCCGAAATAAATAGTTTGGATAAAGTGTTTGAAGCCGGTGCAATAGGTACCGGCTTTTTTTTATGTGATTCATTGAAGGAGGTGGGGAGAGGCTTTCGTTGCAAAGGCAATCCCACGCAGAGGCGCAGAGGACGCTGGGAAAAATCAAATTGCAAAGGCAATCCCCACAGGAATAGATGGAGGCAGAGAAAAAATTACAATTCCTTATTGCCGGTAAAATAATTTAAAAAATCTCTGCGTCCTCTGCCCCTCAGCGTGCCATCATTAATCTTCCCACTTTCTTTTCGTCGCAACATTTCCCCCACTTGTCTCATTTGCCCAAACAACCGCTTTTGGGATAATAGCTTTGTGTCATAATTAAAAACAAGGTCATGAAAAAAATTACTTTAATACTAACTGCATGGATCATGGCACTTTCAGTGTCTGCACAATTTCCCGGGGCTGGCACTGGTGCCGGTAAACAGGGTCCTCCAAGTATCGGGCATATTTATGGTAAAATTACAGACAGCAGTGGTGCTTCCGTAAATGAAGCATCGGTAATGATACTGCAGAACCGTTTTGATTCTGCCAGTAAAAAAAAGAAAGACATCCTGCTGAAAGCAGTGATCACAAAAAGCAATGGGGAGTTTGAATTTAGCGACCTGCCGGTGATGGGGCCATTGAAATTAAAGATATCTGCCATCGGTTACAAGGCATACGATCAAACGGTTGCCTTTCAAATGAAAATGCCTGCTGCCGGTGCAAAACCAGGGGGCAACGATCCTTCACAGGCCATGGCTGCCATGAGTTCTGCAATGAATGCTTTTGATAAAGATCTGGGTAAGATAAAACTGGTAAAAGATATTCAGGAATTGGCTAACATCAATGTAACCAGCAGCAAGCCCATGATGAAAATGGACATCGATAAAAAAGTATTTAATGTAGAAAAAAATATTGTGAGTGCAGGCGGTACTGCTGTGGATGTAATGCGTAATGTGCCATCTGTACAGGTGGATATTGATGGCAATGTTGCTTTAAGAAATGCCACACCGCAAATATATATCGATGGCCGCCCTACCACATTATCATTGGACCAGATTCCTGCGGATGCTATTGAAAGCGTGGAAATGATCACCAATCCATCTGCCAAGTATGATGCTTCGGGTGGTAATGCCGGTATCCTTAATATCGTTTTAAAGAAAAATAAAAAGAGCGGTTACAATGGTAACCTGCGTGCTGGTGTTGACAAACGCGGCGGTATCAATGCAGGTGGCGATATCAATGTGCGCCAGGGTAAATTTAATTTTACTGCCAGCGCTATGATGAATCAAAATAAATCAAGAACCAGCGGTACTACCGACCGGCTCAATTTATTTGACGATCCCAACACAGCCGTTTATCAAACCAACAGCAGCAAAAACAATGGTGGTTTTATGTTTGGCCGGGTAGGGCTGGATTATTTTATGACCAACCGTACTACTTTATCTGTTGGAGGTGTAAAAGTACATGGAGAATTTAAGCCGACTGATTTTATGACGATGAATACCGATAGCTTATACAGCACCGGCAAACAAAGTACTTACAGCGAAAGAGTTTCCACCGGCCAAAGAGAATTTAATGCAGCTGGTTTGCAGTTAGGGATTAAACATATTTTTCCTAAAGAAGGCGAGGAGCTTACTGCCGATCTGAATTATTTCTCCGGAAAAAATGAAGGCAACAATTTATATGTTACTGATTATTATAACAGCTTGGGCGGTATTAAAACAGGCGACTATCAGCAGCAGTTGATCAGTAGTGGTACCAATAAATTTTTAACTATTCAGAGTGATTATGTACGTCCGATTAAGGGCCTTAAATTAGAAACCGGTGTAAGGATGCAGTTACGTAAGATCAGCAACATCAATGATAACTATGTGCTTAACCAGGGCAGTGGAGATTTTGAACTCATTCCATCTGCCACCAGCAATTATAAAAATAACGACAATGTATATGCAGCGTATGTTTCTGTAAGTGGCGCTGTAAAGGATTTTGGTTACAAGGTTGGTTTAAGGGCAGAAAGTTCTGAATACACCGGAACCCTGCTGAGCACTAGTGAAAAATTCAGCAACAGTTACCCGGTAAGTCTTTTCCCTTCTTTATTTTTAAGCCAAAAATTAAAGAACAAACAAGAGCTGCAGTTTAGTGTAACCCGGAGGGTGAATCGTCCTAACTTTTTCCAGCTAATTCCTTTTGTTGATTATACTGATCCATTGAACATCACTAAAGGTAACCCGAACCTGAAGCCGGAGTTTACACAGTCATTTGAAATGAGTTATTCAAAAGTTTACAGAAAAAAAGATAATTTACTCACCTCCATTTATTACAAAAAGACAACCGACCTCATCACCCGTTACCAGGAGAAGGGAACCAATCCCATCACCGGCGAAGATGTACTCATCAATACTTTTGTAAATGCCGCTAACAGCCAGGCCTATGGTGCAGAATTAACTTCTATCAACTACCTGAACAGCTGGTGGGATATCAGCACCAACCTGAACCTGTACAATTCAAAGATCAACACTGATAATTTAACAGGTACTTCGCAGGACGCCATGTGGAGCTGGTTTGGAAAGTTCAACAGTAATTTTAAACTGCCGGTTAAATTCAGCATGCAGTTATCAGCCACTTACCAGAGTAAAACAAATTTGCCGGTTAACCAGGGCGGTGGTGGTATGGGCCCGGGTGGTCCGCAGCAGGCGCAAAGTTCAGCACAGGGTTTTATCAAACCTACTTACGGGGTTGACCTTGCCATTAAAAAATCATTCCTGAAAAATGATGCCATGTCGGTATCGCTGGCAATTAGTGATATTTTCAGAACCCGTGTTTCAGCACAATATTCATACAGCGAATATTTTGTACAGAACTACAGCCGTCTCCGTGATCCGCAAATGTTCAGGTTGAATTTATCTTACCGATTTGGTAAAATGGATATGTCTTTATTTAAAAGAAAAAATAACAACCAGTCTTCTGGTGCCACCGATGGCATGCAGCAATAAAAGCTTAGTTAGTTTTTGGTAATAAAAGAAAGGGCACTCAGCGATGGGTGCTTTTTTTATGTTTTCATCCTGAGGCACGAAGGATCTGCCGGGATCTTTTACTGGTGCTGAAGTTTGATTAATGGTTTTTCTGTTACGGGCATTGGTATTTTATGGAATCATTGTTACATCGCACACTTGTACTGGTTACCGTTAGGGAACTTTTATTAAGTAGTAGTAATTGGTACAGATATTTATTGATAATCAACATAGATGTGTACCACAGTTTTGTATATTTAGGTTTTAGCGGTAATTTAAACAGAAACCTACAAATGACAGAGCGACAAAAAATTAAGAACTATAATTTGATGTTACAAAAGTATATTGACAAGAAGGCTTTTGTTAAACTTTACAGGACTGTTTGCGACAAAGAAGAAAATCTATCAGGTTTTATTTTAGGTATGTCAAAAGGTTTCTTATTTCTGCAACTTGACTATGACTTTATGCTTGACGGATATGCGATAATCAGATTAGACGATTTTGATAGTCTTAGACTTTCAAGCTATGAACGAACTCAGAGAAAAATATTTAATTCAGAAGGTATTCTTGCTACTTCATACGGCTTTGACAAATCCATACCATTGACAAGTTGGACATACATTTTAAAAACACTAAAAAGTTATGACCTGCACGTTATCGTAGAAAATATAAATAAGGACTACCTTGACTTTTGGATTGGCGAAATTAAAACGGTGACAGACAAAAGTGTGAGTATTCATAACTACAATCCAGAAGGTCAACTTGATGATAAACCGAAAAATATTAAGTTGGACACAATAAGCATTATAAAATTTGGCGACAGATATTCAACTGTATTTCGCAAGTATCTCACACACAAAACGAAATAAACTACCGCTAACATTGGTGGCGGTTGCACAACTACTTTATTCCCAGGCGGGTCAGGCCTTAGCAGACGCACCGTGCTACGAAGACTGATTTTTTTTCAGGACGGGGTCAGTAGGTGGGAAGTGTAAAACGACACACTCTAATATTTGAAACGACAGAAGCTATCTCAAAAATAAATTTTGAGATAGCTTCTAAGTAAAATGGTAACTCAGAGTTTAGAAATCATGACTAATTAATATGCTTAAAGAAAATGTAAACTCCATTTCACGTTCCCCTGAGCCATTGGATAATCAGTATAGTTTAAAAAAAATTCTGATGATTTGGGCTTTTTCAGCAGTTCCAATGGCTATTCTAGCCTTTGTTATTACACCAATTATAGTCCCAATTATTGATTTACCCCCTTTAATTGTCTATTGGATGGCAATTATTGTTGGGTTAATATGGCAATTTATACTTTCAATTATAATTCTTAAAAATGAAGGATATAATTTAAAGTGGTCTACAGTGATAAAGAGGATGAAGTATCAAAGACCGATAAATCCTAAAACTGGTAAAACTAATAGTTGGCTTTTTTTATGGGTAATACCATTTATTATATTAAGTGCTCTTTTACAGACCAGTGTTGGTTTTCCGGACTTAGATTTAGATAGCCTGATAGCACCATTTATACGAGGTCTACCGCAATATGATTTGTCGAAATTGGCAACGCCTGAATACAAAGGAGCATGGTGGATTTTAGGTTTGTTTCTAGTAACTATGCTATTCAATTATTTTTTGGGAGAGGAATTTCTTTATAGAGGAATTCTTTTACCTAAAATGAATGGAGTATTCGGCAAATGGGACTGGTTTGCCAATGGTTTATTGTTTGGCTTTTATCATCTTCACAAGCCTCAGGTAATCTTATCAACAGCACTTTTATTCGGCTTTGTATTTGCCTTTCCTTCAAAACGTTTTCAATCTAATTGGATGGCAGTTATTATTCATGGGCTTGAAGGATTATTCGGTTTGATAATGGTTTTGGGAATCATTTTGGGAATGACGTAAATAATGTGCATTAGAATTACGTCCCTTCGGTCAATGTCATTAAGTTAAGGAATCAATACGCTGGTTTAAAGTTTGTAAACGTTTTATACTTACTTTTTGACTGTGGATTTTTTCTCACCCGTACAAAAGTCCGCCCTTTTCTAATTGGTATCAGTTCCTTCTTAAAAAAATCATGCAATATCTGTAGGATACTTTTTGGTTCATGTGTCAAAAACAGATGTACAAAATTCATTTTTAGCTTTCCAAAAGATTTGTTCTTGTTTATTTTCATTGGGTATTTTCTTTTAGAAGCACTGGTTTCCACTGTTTGATGTGCATCTTTTATCAGCACTGAATGCAAGTTTGCCATAAAAACAGTTGCATAAAAATCCTGCTCAACGGCAGCTACAATAAGACCGCTGAATGATTCAAGCTGCATAATATTTTTTTGTATTGATATATTGGTTTCTATTCCCCATCGTAGAAAATATAACTCTTTAAACTGGCTTACAGGATGCCCTTCCTCTTCCCACAAATTGGTAATTAAAACTTCTATGCATCCTTCAAGTTCTACCCTTACCAGCCTTACTTTCAATGTGGTGCTTTTATTAATCAAATAGCCGTTTTTCTTTAATCCTTCCATTGCAGAAACGGTAGGTGGCCATTGTACAATTTCAGATGCTTTTCCACTGTCAATAAAATCTTTAATAATAGTAAGGGTATCTTACCACCATACATAGGAATAAAATGGTTATCCCATTTTTTTCCAATTACGAAAGACAAAATTCGAAAATCGTTAGTAGAAGTTATCAAACAGAATAGGCTTGAGCTCGGCGATTCATGAAAACTACCGCCAACACGGTTTTATGCACTACGGGATAACCGGTAATGATGCTTCCCGGCGTTGCCATCAAAACTCTGGCAATACATAGTAAGGCGATTCTAAAAACAGCTTGCGCTTTTACCAGCAACAGGATATATAAATCCGTACATTTAAAAATAATTATTCCAATGAAATTTATTTTGTTCTTTTTATCAGCCATGTTGTTACACAGCGATCTCCTTGCTGCTAACAAAGATTCTGTGATACGTTATCCATTACCAGATAGTGTAAAAGCAAGTTCCTTTTATGCTAATACCATCATCACCCTGCAACAAACCACCGAAGTAGTACAGGCAGGTATACAAACAAATAAAGTGCGGTTGTATCTTTCTGCAACAGGAAAAGAAAAAGCCATTGTGTTTGAATATCCCCTTTCAGCAAAAGGGATCGTAAATGGCATGGGCATCCGGCAGGAAAAAAATAAATTGTTGTGGCAATATGCATGGAGCGTAAATCAAACCTATACGTTACTCATTGTTACGGCTTCGGATTCAGCAGCCAATTTTTCATTGTGTTCAGGTTATGTGTTTTTGCCCGGAATAAATAAATGGAAACTGATAGGCACCTGCAAAATGACCGGCGTTACTGAAGGAGTTAAAGACCCGGCTTCTTTTACCGCTGCCAAAGAAAGTAATTTATTTACCACAAGTTTTAATGATACCTGGTGCCAGCGCATGGACGGCAGTTGGAAAAATATGATGACCACAACAGGTAAAGCACCTGAGATCAATTTGATGTTGCATGCAGATAGTTTGCAACAGGTGAATCTTGACAAGCAACAAATTGAAGCAGGTATGCGTAGTGGTAAAACGGGGGCACTAGATACACTGTCTGGCATTTATTATACCATGCTGAAAGAAGGCAGCGGCAACCCCGTTAGCCTGGAAGATACCGTAACCGTTCATTACAAAGGATACCTGTATGCAACCAATGAAGTGTTTGACCAAACCAAGGAAAAGCCGGCAGCCTTTCCATTAAAACGCCTGATAAAAGGATGGCAAATTGGAGTGCCCCTGTGCAGGGAAGGAGGCAAAATAAAATTAGTAATACCATCGGCGTTAGCTTATTCTATCAGAACCAGGGCCGCTAAAATACCACCTAACAGTATATTGGTTTTTGAGATAGAAGTGGTTAAAACAAAGAAGCCTTAATTGTTCTTGTTGTTCTGAAGTGCCTGGTTTTAATTTCAGTTGGTGAACGACCCGGGGTGATACGAAGACTAACTTTTATTATTTGGATTGATAAAATGTTTCAAATGGATACAGCGAATGCTTCAGGGCAGAAAATAACCTTACAGGGAGTTCCTTGAAACAGTTTGTATTCTTTGTTCTGGTGAACTGCAATTAGAAAAAGAATTTTCAATCTTATGTCAACTCCATTGCTTAGTAATATCTTTGAGAAAATAGTATGGAAATAAAGCCACGACCAAACCACCATTTGTATTTGCAAACACTGCAAAAGATGACCGCTGAACAGCGTTTGGCTAAGGCATTGGAACTTTCTGAAATGACTAAGGAACTGTTTTTGCAGGGGTTAAAAAACAGGTTTTCTGAAAAAAACGAAACGGAAATCAGGAAAATTTACTTAGAGAGAATTGCTAAATGCTACAACCGAAATTATTAAATCATCTTTTAACTGTTTTAAACGAAAGCCATATTGATTATATGGTTACCGGCTCAATCGTTTCCAGCTTACAGGGAGAGCCTCGGGCAACACACGATGTGGACATTGTTGTAAACATCAAAAATTCAGTCATTCCAGAATTGATCAAAGCATTCCCACCACCACAGTATTACCTGGATGCAGACAGCATAAAGGAAGCTGTTGAACATAAAAGCATGTTTAATCTCTTGACACTACCGAAGGAGATAAAATTGACTTCTGGATTTTAACGGATGAATCTTTTGACACATCCAGATTTGAGAGAAAATATGAAGAAACTGTATTTGGTTTTAAAAGAAAATTTCACAACCGGAAGATACCATACTTGCAAAGCTGAAATGGGCAAAACTTTCGGGAGGGAGTGAGAAACAATTTACCGATTCCATACGTGTGTATGAAGTGCAATATGGAAACCTTGATCTGGGTTATTTACAAAATTGGGCTAACCAGTTGCAGATAAATGAACTTTGGAACAGACTTAAAAAAGAAGCAAACCCAATAAAATAATTCAGAGAATCCTGTTTTAGCGGTAATATGTAAAGTTGCACAAAATAACCTGGGATTTATTTATTCCCGGCAAGGATTAACCTTAGTTAAACAGCCGTACCACGAAAACTAATTTTCATTATCTGGATGGATTAAATATTTCAAATCATTGCGGTGAACAGCCAGGTAAAAATCCAATTGTATTTCGTCGCAGTATTTCCTTTGTTTGTCTCAATTATAACCTCCGTTATTTTGTAACAGTTTATTTTTATACTTTACAGCTTTCAGGGAATCCTGTTAAAATCTTTTCTTACAATAACCCAAAAATGCTAACTATGCTAGCTCCAATTTCTGATCGTTTTTGCAAAACTGTCATCACTGTTTTTGCATTCCTGGGTTTAATAAATACCGGCACTGCCCAGCAAAACAATTCTCCGGCGGACAATAATTTTAAAACGGTAACAAATAAGAACGGCCCAACGTTAGGTTATAACCCTGCATCGGGATTAAAAATTCTTACTATCAACGGACTAAACTTTAAAGATCTGAATAAGAACGGGCAATTAGATCAATACGAAGACTGGCGGCTTACCGTAGAAGAACGGGCAAAAGACCTGGCTTCTAAAATGACGACAGCACAAATAGCCGGGCTGATGTTGTACAGCGGTCACCAGGCGGTACCGGCTAATCCAAGGGGGTTTGGTGCAGCTACTTATAGTGGTAAGCCTTTCGCTGAAAGTGGTGCACAGGCATCCGATATTACTGATCAGCAAAAGAAATTTTTAACAGAAGATAATTTAAGGCATGTACTGGTTACCCGTTTGCAAAGCCCGGAAGTAGCAGCTAAATGGAATAACAATGTACAGGCATTGGTGGAAAGTTTGGGATTGGGTATTCCGGCAAACAACAGTTCTGATCCACGCCATACGGCAGTGGCCAGCACGGAGTATAACCTAGGTGCAGGCGGAAGTATTTCCATGTGGCCGGAAGAGTTGGGCATGGCAGCAACTTTTGATCCCGGGATTGTACAAAAATTTGGAACGATTGGAGCGCAGGAATACCGGGCACTGGGAATCGAAACAGCATTGTCGCCCCAGATAGATTTAGGTACGGAACCAAGGTGGAACCGGCTGGTTGGAATCTTTGGTGAAGACCCGACATTAGCTACGGATATGGCCCGTGCTTATGTAGATGGTTTTCAAACTTCCACCGGAACAGCGGAAATAAAAGCTGGCTGGGGATACCACAGTGTGAATGCCATGGTAAAACACTGGCCAAGTGGCGGACCGGAAGAAGGTGGCAGGGATGGACATTTTGCGTACGGCAAGTTTGCTGTATATCCTGGTAATAATTTCCAGGGGCAAATTACGCCATTTATTGATGGTGCTTTTAAATTATCCGGCAAAACAAAAATGGCGGCAGCAGTAATGCCCTATTATACCGTCTCATTTGACCAGGATAAAAAGAATGGAGAGAATGTAGGCAATGGCTTTAGTAAATATATCATTACCGACCTGTTGCGTAACAAATATAAATATGATGGGGTGGTATGTACCGATTGGCTTATTACGGCTGAAGAAGGAAAGATACCTGATATTTTTGCAGGCAAATCCTGGGGTGTTGAAAAACTAACGGTCGCAGAAAGACATTACAAAGTATTGATGGCAGGTGTTGATCAGTTTGGTGGCAACAATGCTGCTGGCCCGGTACTGGAAACTTTTCAAATGGGTGTGAAGGAACATGGCGAAGCGTTTATGCGTACACGTTTTGAACAGTCAGCCACTCGTTTATTGCGTAATATTTTCCAGGTAGGCTTGTTTGAAAATCCATACATTGATCCGACTGCTTCTGCAAAAATAGTAGGCAAACCTGAATTCATGAAAGCCGGTTATGAGGCGCAGGTAAAATCTGTTGTTTTATTAAAGAACAAAGGAGCTGTACTTCCGCTGGCTAAAGGAAAAACCATCTACATCCCCAAACGTTTTATACCGGCTACAAAAGACTGGTTTGGAAATGCCACACCAGAAAAATTGGAATACCCGGTTAACATGGAGCTGGTAAAAAAATATTTTACTGTTACGGATGATCCGACAAAAGCAGATGTGGCATTGGTATTTGTAAAAGGTCCTGCAGGGGGTGTTGGCTATGATAAGGCTGATAAAGAAAAGAACAATGGCAATGGCTATGTCCCCATCACTTTGCAATATGGACCTTATACTGCAGAATATGCAAGGGCACAAAGTATGGCAGCTGGTGACCCGGTGGTGGATCCCACCAATACCAACCGTTCTTATAAAGGCAAAACCATTACCGCTGCTAACAGTACTGATTTGAAAACCATTTTAGAAACCAAAGCGGCTATGGGTGGTAAACCTGTTATTGTTTCCATGGCGCTTTCCAACCCTGCGGTGGTGGCTGAATTTGAAAAAGAAGTGAACGGAATCATTGCCACTTTTGGCGTGCAGGACCAGGCATTGTTAGAAATTCTTTCTGGTGCTAAAGAACCCTCCGGTTTGATGCCGGTGCAAATGCCTGCTAATATGAAAACAGTGGAAGAACAAAAAGAAGATGTGCCGCATGATATGGAATGCTATGTAGATTCAGAAGGCAACATATATGATTTTGCATTTGGCCTTCACTGGAAGGGTGTAATCAATGACAGCAGAACGCAGAAGTATAAACAAGCAGCAAAGAAATAATCAGCTGTCATGCAGTGATCAATAAATTGTTTTTGATAGTAAAAGGCACCCGGCGACGGGTGCCTTTTTTATGCGGTCATCTGCAAGGAGTACAAATGGGCTGCCAGGTTATTGTGTCAATAATGTGCAGACTTATTTTTTTATGTAGTACCTTTTACAAGACTAAACTAAATGCAACGAAAAGCCAATCAAATCAAAAACACAATTACAGTTAAAAAGATATTCTAATGCGATTATTTGGTTTCATTTTTTCAGTACTGTTATTAACTGCTTGTAGTAAACCCGTTTTCAAATCAAAGTGGATCAATGAAAGATCACCAGAAAATTTTGTTACCAGGTTTGAAACATCCAAAGGTTCTTTTGATGTGGAGATAAAAAGGGAATGGTCGCCAAAAGCGGTGGACAGGTTTTACCAATTGTTGAATCATCATTTTTATGACAATGCAATTTTTTACAGGGGTGTTCCAAATTTTGTGGTACAGTTTGGGAGCAGTGATACCGTTATCACCTCTCATTGGGATAAGTATAAAATACCTGATGAAGATGTGAAGTATGGTAATAAGCGGGGAAGTATCAGTTTTGCCAGGGGCGGTAAAGAAACCCGGGGCAGAGAATTGTTTATTAATCTTAAAGACAACTCAAAACTGGATACTATCAATTATGAAGGCGTAAAAGGTTTTCCTGCATTTGGAAATGTAACAGCCGGGATGAATGTAGTGGATTCAATTTATACAGGCTATGGCGATAATACCATGTCTAAATTAGACAGCCTGTACATTAACCGCCAGCAATTTTTAAAACGATTCCCCAAATTGGATGTAATAACAAAAGCTTACATCCTGAAAACTAAATAATGACAGTCTGTAAAATATAGTGCCGGGATGTATGATATGTTGCTGCCCGGCAGGACAGCAAACTGCAACATTATTAAAACCTGTTTTATTAATTTCATTTTATTACCTTCATAAATGTCAGCGTTCTGTTTAAACAGTTTATACATTATAGCTTTTCATGCGAAAGCCCCAGTCAAAAAAATAATTATTTATAACTGATGAAATACTATTTTTCCATCCTTTTGTTTTTGCTGATAAACTTAATTGGATATGCTCAAAAAGATTCATCGTTAAAAGAATTAGATATATCCAAAGTAGCTACGGTTGTGTTGAAACTTGAAGGGTTTCCGGATTTTATGGTGCCTGACAGCAACGATGTCTGGATCACCAATGAGAAACGGGTTGATAAGCTTTCTTCAAAAAGTACCAGTCCAATTCTGAGTGCTGCTGTTCCATCACCCTGTGGTGCCATGGCGGTAGGATTTGGTTCTTTGTGGGTAGCCAACTATAATGATAAATCTATTTACAGGATTGACCGCATCACAGGCAAAGTAACTGCTGTAATACCAACAGGACTGGCTGATAAGTATGGAGAATTAAGTATTGCTGCAGGAGCAGGATCTGTATGGGTACTTTCAGACAGTGCAGGAATTCTAAGCCGTATCAACCCGGAAACAAACGCAGTGCAGGCAACAATCAATGTATTGCCTTTTTCGTATTGTGCAGCGTTTGGTTATGATGCAGTATGGATCACCAACACGGGCAATGTTAAAAATATACCCGGTACCGGTATGGTGGAAGGAAAAAATCCGGGCTCAGTTCAGCGTATTAATCCAAACACCAATCAGGTAGTAGCTACTATGCCCGTTGGCATAGCTCCCCGGTTTTTGGCAGTTGGTGATGATGGTATATGGGCACTCAACCAGGCAGATGGTACCGTGAGCCGGATAGATCCTGTTACCAACAAATTGGTTGCCACTATTGACGTTAAGGTAGCAGGCCTGGGAGGCGATATTGCTGCCGGCGCCGGCAAGGTTTGGATACGGGGAAATAAGACAACTTTTTTGGTTGCGATAGATCCGAAAACAAACAAAGTTAGTAACCGTTATGGTCCACTTTCCGGAAGCGGTGCAGTGAGGGTAACGGAAGATAACAATGTGTGGATTTCATCACATGATGTAAACAGCATTTGGATAATTAAATAATGACTGTTGCAAAGCAATTATCACAATCTGTAATCGTAATCAAATTATTACTGATCAGAAACTTTTTACTGAAATATTCATTACAGGACGGATATCAAAATGAAAAAAAGAATACAGAAATCGATTTGGGACTTCGCTATGAATCGGTTCTTTACCAAGGTAATTCTGTAAACTGGATTGCTTTAAGATTGTCGCACAATTTTAGGTTTAAGAAAAGAACGGCGATTAGAAGACTGCATAATTGTACCCCGATTTTTCTTCATCCTTTTAATTAGTAACTGCTGCTTGCAAAAGATCATTTTTATTTTACTCCTGATCTCTTTTTCTACTGTGCTGTATGGGCAGCAAAAAATTGACTATGGAAATAACAAGGCAGCAGGAAAATGCTATAACATAAGGGGCATAAAAATATATTGCGAAGTGTATGGCAGCGGAAAGCCTTTACTTATGATACATGGTAATGGAGGCAGTATCGCTGCTTTCAGCAAAACCATTCCTTACTTTGCAAAAAAATACAAAGTAATTGTAACCGACAGTCGTGCCCACGGCAAAACGATTGATGCAAATGACTCCCTGAGTTTTGAAATGATGGCGGATGATGAAGCGGCACTGCTGGATGCGATGCACATTGAATCAGCTTATGTGATTGGCTGGAGCGATGGTGGTATTATTTCATTGGTAATGGCAATGCGGCATCCTGGAAAAGTAATAAAACTGGCATCCACAGGTGCTAATCTTTGGCCGGATTCCACAGCCTTGATTCCTGCTTTGTGGAATGATATGAAACAAACCTATGATTCACAGCATACAAAAATACTGACCACAGCAAAAGAAATAAATGACTGGAAAGTTTTTATGCTGGACTTTCTGCAACCCAATATTCCTTTGAGTGCGTTAAAAGACATTCATTGTCCTTCACTCATTATCAATGGCGATCATGACCTGATTACCCTTGAACATGCAGTGCAAATATTTCAAAGCATATCAAAAGCTTATTTATGGATATTACCTAACTCGGGGCATAGTACCTTAGAAGAATACGAAGATGAATTTAACAAAAAGGTGGATGATTTTTTTAAGCAGCCTTTTCATAAATGGGAATAAAATAAAACCGATGACGATAACAATCAGAAAAGCGAATCAACGGGACTTTTACACTATCCTGTATTTGATAAAGGAATTTGCCATCTTTCAAAAGACGCCTGAAAAAGTAACCATCACGTTGGAGCAGATGATAGCAGCGAAAGATTTTTTTCAATGTTTTGTTGCGGAAACTAGCGGCAAGGAAATTATAGGGTTTGCCAGTTTTTATTTTGTGTACAATTCATGGTCGGGTAAAGGTTTGTACCTGGATGATTTATATGTTGTGGACGCTTTTAGAAAACAGGGTGCTGGTAAACTGTTGCTGGATGCAATGATTCAGTTAGCAAAAGAGGAGCACTGCAAAAAGTTACGGTGGCAGGTTTCAAAATGGAACAGCAATGCAATTGACTTTTATAAAAAAATGGGTGCTGTAATTGATGATACAGAAATAAATTGTGACCTGTTATTGAATTAAATTAGGGTAATATTTTTTTTAATGAGATTTTTAATATTTATACCGTTAATACTAAGCTTCTCTGGATGTGTGCAGGAAGAGAATTCTACGAAAGGTGAAAATTATTTTTCAAAAATTCTTAGCGAAAGAACTTCACCAAATGGAGATAGAAAACTTACTTTAGGCGAAAGAGGAAATGACTCTACTGGGTGGGTAACTCAGTTACTGGTGAGTTTCCCCGGTGGCGTGGGAGCGGCATATGATGCTATTGGGAAAAACTTAGTAATTGAAGCACATTGGAAAGGGAACGATACAATAGTTGTTAAAGCCAAAGAGAATTATAAAGCTTATCAGAAACATAAGTTTGTCCAATTGTATTCCGAAAAAGTTATCATTGAGTATAAAGAAAACTAATAATCTTTTTAAGACATTCAGCTTTCAATAGATATGAAATAAATATGCTTTATAGAATTGCCATACTCGGAGATTTCAATCCTGTTTATTCAACACACCATGCGTTGAATGACAGTATCAGATCAGTCTCAAAATTATTCACTGATGAAATTCAATTCGACTGGATCGGTACAGATATTTTTAGTTGTAAAACAGCATTCAGTAATTTATACAGTGGGCTTTGGATAGCCCCAGGCTCGCCGTATAAAGACATGCAGAATGTACTTAACACAATTGAGTACGCAAGAACACACAATATTCCCACACTGGGAAACTGTGGTGGTTTTCAGCACATGATCATTGAGTTTGCAAGAAATGTATGCGGTATCACTCATGCAGATCATGAAGAAACTAATCCTGATTCTACAGACTTACTCATTGCTAAATTATCCTGTTCATTAGTGGAGCAGCAGGAGGAATTATCAATCTGTAATAAAGATTCTTTACTCTTTGATATCATACAACAGGAACAACTAACGGGTAAATATTTCTGCAGCTATGGCGTGAATGGAAAGTATATTGAACTACTCAAATCAAGCGGCCTTAAAATAACTGCCCTGTCTGCTGATGGACAGGTAAGGGCATTTGAAATTACAGGTCATCCATTCTTTGTTGGCACCTTATTTCAACCTGCATTAACTTCAACAAATGAAGAACCCAATCCCATTATCACCGCATTTGTAAAGCAATCTATTCAGCATAAAAATAGTAGAGCATCGTAATGATACCAATCAGCCAATTTATTCATTCATTCCCAAAAGAAATTGAGCAGCTGGATAAAGAACCATGGGAAATAACCAATACAATTGTTGTAACTATCAGTCAATTGATTCCTTCTTTTAATGAAGATTTTAATATCAATAACGGTATCGCCATTCACAAAACAGCCGTGATAGAACCGGGAGTTACATTAAAACCGCCGGTAATAGTGGGGGCAGGTTGTTTTATTGGAGCACATGCATATTTAAGGGGCGGTGTTTATTTGGCAAACAATGTTAGTATTGGACCTGGTTGCGAAATTAAATCGAGTATCATTTGCAGTAACAGTGCCCTCGCTCATTTTAATTTTATTGGCGACAGTATCATCGGCAGTCATGTAAATTTTGAAGCCGGGTCTGTTACCGCCAATCATTACAATGAACGGATGGATAAAACTATTTTTGTGTTGTACCATGAAGAAATAATCGAAACGGAATCCACTAAGTTTGGTTCTTTGGTTGGTGATGGTTCAAAGATTGGTGCCAATGCTGTGCTATCTCCCGGCACGCTGCTTTTGCCAAATTCCGTTGTAAAAAGACTTGCTTTAATTGAACAGGTAAAAATGGCTGATTGACCATGACAGTTTTTTTTAAATTTAAGCGGCAATAAGTCAGAAAATACACAATAGAAAACTATCTTGCATAGCAGGCTTACAGGCTATTTATTCACCTGCGCTGCCTGCCAATATTCATGGATATATTAGAAGAAAAAATAGCTGCTTTATCACCATTGTCTCCTGAAATAATGAAAGTTTTCCTGGCAGCATTTCAACATTGGAACGTTTCAAAAGATCATTATTTAGTAAGAGAACATGAAGTGGCAGATTATATTTTTTTTATCAGGAAAGGCATTGCCCGTATTTATTATTACAAAGGAGATAAAGAGATTACCGAATGGATCGCCATGGATGAACAGTTTTTTTTATCTATCCTTAGTTTTTTTGAAAGAAAGCCCAGTAAATTAATTATTCAGACGCTGGAGCCATCGGAAGTAATGGGCATTCATTATAATGATCTTGTAAGGCTGGCTGCACAGTATCATGAAGTGGAAACACTCTTTCGAAAAATGATGACGGGTTCGCTAATCCTTTCACAATACCGCATGGAATCTATCCAGTTTGAAACTGCCCAGCAGCGTTATGAAAAACTCCTGCAAAATTCTCCAAAGATTATTCAACGGGTGCCGCTCTCTTATATCGCTTCTTTTTTAGGAGTTACGCTGGAAACGCTGAGCCGAATCCGTTCGGCCAGGTAGTATTCTTTTCTTCAGCAACAATATTTTTATTATTTGATAATTATCAAATCAAAACCCAATGTCGTTTAAATAAGAATCGGCTACAGTGGCTTATAATTCATCGATTTTGGTTTTTGTTGTTTATGATTTCTGGGAAATTTTCTATTTGGCCTGACGACTTCTGTTGTATTAATAAGCATTTTATCAAAGTAGGCTAAACACTGATTGAATTTTCTTTTTATAAATATGCCAACCCACGATTTTGAAATAAAGCTAATGGCATTGGTTCTATTAATTTTTCGTGGATGTTTTCTTGTGGTGTTTTTTTCTGTTCTAATTTTTTCTGTAATGGGGTGAGCCAATATTGCACACATGTTCATGGTAAATATGGCGGCATAAAAATCTTGTTTTACTGAAAGGCTTGTCATGCCCGAAAAATTCGCCAAATCAATTCTGGTTTTTAATATTTTATAGGCTTCTTCCTCTGTCCATCTTTGATGATAAAGCCATTTTAAATCTTCCGGCGTGGTATCAATTGGGCAAAGCAAACTGGTGCACAATATTTCTTTATTACCATTATCCAATGTTACTACAACTATACGAACTTCAAAATCTGTTTGAGCGGTATTGAATTTTTTGGCCAGGCCCAACTGATTTTTATTAAGTGTGAATGTTACAATTTTATCTGTTTCGCCATTTGCCAGCATCTTGTTTACTTCCTTCCACCAATTATCTTTTAGCCGTACACAAAAATGAATGTTTCGTTGAAGCAGCTCATACAGCAAACCCACGCTGGGATAGCCTCTGTCAAGCAATATTAAATCATCTGGAATGAAATCAACCTCTTCTAATTGTTGTTTAAAAAGTGTTGTTTCATGCACTTTAAAAGCATCGATTTTTGCATTTAATGTAACTTGATTAAACACATCGTAAACCAAAGAAATTTTGGCTAAAGACTTTTCACAATCTGCATTTCTGCCAAAACCTGTTAAGGGAAAATCTTTGGCAATGCCTTTTGATTTAGGCAGTAAAACAGTACTTCCATCGCAGGCTAATACCCTAAACTCTCCCCATCTTACATAAGGGGCCTGTTGATAAAATGAATTAACTGACTTGTTGCTTAATTCAATAAATGCGGTGTGTTTTAATTTTGAACGTGCCGTTGAAAAGGCGCCTTTGGTTACTTCCTGAATACTAAAATCTTCATTATTGATTTTGGCAAAAAAATCATTTAGTTCTCTTTGTATGGAATTTCGTAACAACTTTGCAATGAAGATAATTAATAGTTGAAAACCTAATTTACGATCTCGGATGAATACTCTACCGCCGTTGGTGTTACGGTGCTTAAAATCTTCGTCATAAAGAATGTTGGTTATATCGTTTAAAATGTTTGCCCTATTATACTGTAGTGTTTTTTAGTAGCGCAAATTTATACAAAA
>JAYWII010000134.1:0-26478 GCA_043788995.1 Chitinophagaceae bacterium
TTCGATGGTATTTTTCACAATCTAACTTATAGAATGATAAAACATAAACCAGTTTTTATAACACAATTAAAATGGAGTAGCTAAAAGACTACTTCGAAATTATTATCCTGTTCACCATTCCAAGCATGAAAATTATCACATGGAACTGTAATATGGCTTTTAGAAAAAAGGCCGGCATCATACTGGAACATAAACCGGATATTTTAATCATTCCGGAATGTGAACATCCTGATAAATTGAAATTTAAGGAGAGTACGGTGAAACCAACCGATATTCTTTGGTTTGGAACCAATCAAAATAAAGGGCTCGGTATTTTCTCTTACAGTGATTTTAGATTTAAACAACTTGCTATTTACAATCCGGAAATCAAAATGATCATCCCCATTGCAGTATCCGGTGGAAAGTTTGACTTTACTTTATTTGCAATTTGGGCAAACAATCCTGGTGATCCCGATGGCTGTTATGTTGAGCAAATTTGGAAAGCCATTCACCAATATGAATGTCATTTATCAAACAAAAGAACGGTGCTGATAGGAGATTTTAACAGCAATACCATTTGGGACAGAAAACGCAGTATAAGCAATCACTCAAATGTTGTAAAAGTTTTAAAAGGAAAAGGTATTGTGAGTTCCTATCATCTGCATCATAAACAAACACAGGGAAAAGAAGATCATCCCACGCTTTACATGTACCGCCACAAAGACAAACCATATCATATAGATTATTGTTTTACGTCTGTAGATATGGCTAAGAAAATTCATTCAGTTGAAATTGGAGATTACGATGACTGGATAAAATACAGTGACCATGTTCCTGTATCGGTAACTTTTAATTTGAAAAGGCAAGTAAAGAAAAAAGCAGAATAAGGGTGTTTCGTTATTCGAATGAAGAAAAAATGTACAAGAGTGTATAGCCCCAGGCAATACCACTGAAGCCAAATAGAAAAATCATTTGTCCGGCTTATAAAAAACCCGTAACAAAAATTAACTTCAATGCTCAAACTATAAATTATTAAGATGCCAGTAATTCTTCCAGTAAAAGGTGTGTTGCCCCAAATGGGTTCTAATTGTTTTATTGCTCCCAATGCTACTATTGTGGGAGATGTGATCATGGGTGATGAATGCAGTGTTTGGTTCAATGCAGTGATAAGAGGAGATGTAAACAGTATCCGGATGGGCAACAAGGTAAATGTGCAGGATGGAGCTGTTATTCACTGTACATACCAGAAAACCAAGGCGCTTATAGGAAATAATGTGAGCATCGGACACAATGCAATCGTACATGGATGCGTTATAGAGGATAATGTACTCATTGGCATGGGTTCCATTGTGATGGATAATGCCAAAGTAGGTAGCAACAGTATAGTGGCAGCAGGTGCCGTAGTGCTTGAAAATACAGTGATTGAGCCTGGATGTATTTACGCTGGCGTACCGGCTAAAAAGGTAAAAGATATCAGCCAGGAACTGATCAGCGGGGAAATTAACCGGATTGCAAATAATTATTTAATGTACAGCAGTTGGTTTGCCCCATTGCCACCATCCCCTAAAGGAGGGTAAGGCAAGAGTTCAATTAAAAAAATTATCTTTATTGTATGAAAAAGTTTCTTGTGTTCTTTACCTGTATCTGTTTTCTATGTTCCTGTTCTTTATTCAGGAAAAGCGAAAAATTAGGTTGCAAAGGAAACGGCAGCAATATCGGAGCTGAAAAATTAGCGGCTGGAGATCCAAAATCAATGAAGGCCAGCAGCAAAGCGAAATATAAAGGTGGAAGAAAAAGCTATTCAGAAAAATAGCAGGAGTTGAGGGATTGTAAAACTGTATTATTAATCCGAAATATAAAACCCTACACCCATGTGTTACCACTTGAAAACACCCCAGGGGAATACCGAAGCAGTTATTGATGATAACTGTGGTATCTCCAAATTTTACGCCATCGCAGATACGCTTTGTGCTGATTTAGACATCATATTTTTAAAGCAGGTTGATGATGCTGAAAGTCTTGACTGGGAGTTTCAGTACAAGAACCAGTCACTTACTTTGCACTACAGTATTTTTAATGGTGTATCTATTTTTCCTTTACACAAAAAAAGTTTACAACAGGAGAACAACGCTGTATTGGAAATTGCACATTTCCTGGAAAAGCGGGCTTATTAATCAATAGGTCTTTTCTTCAATTTTGTCGAGAATGTTACAATAGCTAACGTAACGTTCCAGGTGAATAATGCCTTCTTGTACCGCAGCTTTTACCGCACAGCCGGGTTCATTCATGTGAATACAGTTATTGAACTGGCAATCGTTCATTACAGCACGCATTTCAGGAAAGTAATGACTTAATTCTTTCTTTGGAATATCTACCAATCCCAGCTCTCTTATACCCGGTGTATCAATCACCCTGCCGCCAAATGGCAGGTTGAACATTTCTGCAAATGTAGTAGTGTGCAATCCTTTGCCACTCCAGCCGCTTACATCTTGTGTCTTCAAAGTTAATTCAGGGAAGATAATATTGATAAAGGAAGATTTACCCACTCCCGAATGTCCGCTTAATAAAGTGGTTTTGTTTTTCAGCAATGCTTTTACTTCTTCCACACCCTCATTTTTTTCAATACTCATCTTCATCACTTTGTAGCCAACCGCCTCATACATATCTTTTACTTCTTCAAATTTTGCTTCTTCCTTTGCTTTATATAAATCAGATTTATTAAACACAATAATGGAAGGAATATGATATGCTTCTGAAGTGATGAGGAAGCGATCAATAAAACCGAGTGATGTTTTTGGTTCCTTTAAGGTGGCAAATAATAATGACTGATCTAAATTAGATGCGATGATGTGATGCTTGTGTTTATTTGCCGGCGATGTACGGGTGATATAATTTTTTCGGTCAGCAATTTCAGTAATGGTTACTGAACCTTCCTGTTCATTTTCTGTTTCGATGGTTACTACATCTCCCACTGCCACAGGGTTAGTGCTGGTGAGTTCATCAATTTTAAATTTCCCCAAAATACGGGCATTAAAAATTTCTCCCTCATCATTCTGAACAATGTACCAGCTACCGGTACTTTTATACACTGTTGCCTTCATGAGTTGCAAGATAGCTAAATGCTTTTAGTGATTAAAAAAACGGGTATTGTCAGTAGTGAGTAATAAATAAACACTTACAACCAATCACACCTTCACTATGGAAATTTTCTTAACAGGGTGAAGCGTATTACTATTTCCAGCAGTAACAATGCCAGGGCAGCCATTACAAAAGGAAAAAATTTTTCTGTGTAACGGGTAAGCGTGGATATTTCTACTTTTGATTTTTCCAGTTCATTAATTTCCTTGTAAATATTTTCTAACCCCGCATTATCTTTTGCACGAAAATATTTACCGCCTGTTTCTGAAGCAATTGCTGTCAATAGCTTTTCATCAATGGTTACTTTCTGCTGCTGCATAATAATACCCATGGGGGTTTTCATAGGGAATGGAGCAAATCCATCTGTACCCACTCCAATAGTATACACTTTAATACCAAATGCTTTTGCTATTTCTTTTGCATTATCCGGGCCAATCAATCCTCCATTGTTTTCACCATCGGTTAATAAAATGATCACTTTACTTTTTGTCTTGCTGCTCCGTAAACGATCTACACTGGTGGATAAGCCGTCACCGATAGCAGTACCATCTTCCAGCAAACCGTTACGTATACTTTCCACTGCTGACTTTAAAACTGCCCTGTCAGTAGTAAGAGGGCATTGTGTAAAACTCTCTCCGGAAAAAATTACAATGGCTATCCGGTCAGTTAATCTTCTGTCAAGAAAATCGGATGCGACTTTTTTGGCAGCCTCCATCCTGTTGGGAGTAAAATCCTGCGCTGTCATGCTTCCGCTTACATCAAGACACAAAACAATATCCACGCCCTCACCTTCTGCCTGCTGCTCATCATTTTTTGTTTGCGGCCTCGCCATTGCAATGATAAGAGCAGACAATGCCAGTAATCTTAATACAAAAGGCAAATGCCTGATGGATGTTCTGAAAGAAGCCAGGCCAGAAAAATTTTTAATAGAAGGCACTTTAATGCTGGCAAGATTCAGATTATTATTTCTCCAGTAAAAAAAGATTATTACCGGCAACAGTAATCCCAGCCAGAAAAAAAACGGCATTGCAAAACTGGTATTATTGAAGTAGTCGAAAACCAAATTAATTATTATTTATTGTTGGTTGAATAGTTAACTTTTCTGTTGACTCAATTACCTGCGTTATTGATTGCAGGCTTTCATAGCTTTCGGTATTATCCGGCTGATACTTTGCAAATTTTACCGCATCACTGCAACGCAGACTGTAGGCCGCTTTGGAAACTTCCGCTTTTTGTAACCCAGTTTCATTCAGCAACACCAGTATATCACCAGTTGTTTTATTCATGTGCAACTGGTTTGTTTTTCGGGACAGGTAACGCCTGAAAATATCGGTAAGTTTTGTGTGAAATATTTTTAATGATTCAGGATTAGAAAGATTTATTTTTTTGAGCATCTGTAATTCCTCCATGGCTTCATCATAAGGAGAAAGCTTTGCTTTAAAAATTTCAACAGGTTTCTTTTTATTTTTATTGAAGTACCAAATGATCAATCCAATCAACGCCAACAGAAGTACAGCACCAATCACCCAGTACCAAAGTAAATTCTCAGGCTTTGCTTCCCTGATGGGCTTAATATCTCTTAGTTGACTGGTAGTATCTGACACTGAAAAAGAAACGATGACCGGAAAAGAATCTGTGTAAAGTACCATTGATTCTTTCTTGCCGACAGGCGTAATATTTATTTTCAACGAAGGCACCTTCCACTTTCCTGAATCAAAACTGGTAATGGTAAAAATCTGTTTGATGGCACTCAATCTTCCTTCTGCATACACAGAATCTACTTTACTTCTGTCAACAATTTCAAAGTGAGCAAAAGAGTCTGGCAGTACGGGCCATTCAATATTGTAATCGTTGTTTGTAAATTTTGCTTCTACAGAAAATTTCATTTGTTCACCAATCAGTATTTCACTTCTGTCTACACTGGCCGCCACTACCGGATATTGTGCAAGGCAAACACTACTGCAAAGCAAACAGGTGAACAGTAAAAATAGCTGGTATGTTTTTGAAAGGATCTTCACAAATGATTTAATTCAGGATACTGGTGTTTAACTTCTCTTGATAAAAAATTGCTGCAATACTTTTACATAATCTTCGTCTGTACGGATATGCAGCAGATCAGCACCTGCTTTTCTAAAATAATTTTTGCTGAGGTCGCTCTGCTCTAAAAAACGTTTGTTGTAATTATACTGCACCATTTTGTCGCTGCTGTCTATCCATTTTGTTTTACCTGTTTCCAGGTCCTGCACCTGTAGCAATCCAGCATCCGGTAACAGCATATCCATCTTATCATAAATCCTTACACCAATCACATCATGCCTGCCGGCTATTACTTTCAAATCATTTTCATACTGTACTTCAGTAAAATCACTTAATACAAAGGCAATGCTTTTTTGATGTGATGCTTTATTAAAAAACTTGATCGCTTCTTCCATGTTAGTACTCTTACCAGTTGGCTCTGCACTCAGTAATTGCCTTACAATGTATAAAGCATGCTGCTTTCCTTTTTTTGGTGCAATATATTTTTCTATCTTATCACTGAAGAAAATGGCGCCTACTTTATCATTGTTGCTGATAGCGCTGAAAGTAAGCACCGCACCAATTTCGGTAATCATATCTGCCTTGCGGTGCTGCACTGTTCCAAACAAATTGCTGGTACTGATATCTACCATTAAAAAAACACTCAACTCCCTTTCCTCTTCAAATACTTTTGTAAAAGGATGGCTGAATCTTGCACTCACATTCCAGTCAATAAAACGCACATCATCCCCAGCATAATACTCCCTCACTTCCCTGAAGCTCATACCCTTTCCTTTAAAAGCAGAATGATACTCTCCCGTAAATAAATGCGTGGTGATCTTCTTGCTTTTTATTTCAAGCTCTCTTACTTTGGCTAATATTTCTTCGGTTGTCAACATATGTTATGGAACATTCACCACCCTTAGAATTTCATTTATTATCTGTTCTACATTAACATTTTCCGCTTCTGCCTCATAAGTCAATCCTATACGATGGCGCATTACATCTTTGCAAATACTTCTTACATCTTCCGGAATTACATACCCTCTTTTATTTAAGAAGGCATATGCTTTTGCAGCCAGCGCCAAGTTGATACTGGCTCTTGGTGAACCTCCAAACCCAATCAATGGTTTCAGTTTAGGCAAATTATATTTATCAGGAAAACGGGTTGCAAAAACAATATCCAAAATATAGCTTTCCACTTTTTCATCCAGGTAAACTTGCCTTACCAATTCTTTTGCTGTTGCTATTTCACTGGTAGAGGCTACCGGGAATATTTTTTCCTGCTCCAGCCCCTGTGTGTTTTGGCGGATGATCATTTGTTCCTCCGCTTTGGATGGATAATCTATTATTACTTTCAGCATGAACCTGTCCACCTGCGCCTCCGGCAAAGGATAAGTTCCTTCTTGCTCAATAGGATTTTGTGTTGCCAGTACTAAAAACGGTTCATCCAGTTTATAGGTAGTATTACCTATTGTAACATGGCGTTCCTGCATTGCTTCCAGCAAAGCACTCTGCACTTTCGCCGGTGCCCTGTTAATCTCATCTGCTAAAATAAAATTGGAAAAGATGGGGCCCTTACGTACGTAAAAGTCATTCTTTGCCTGGTTGTAGATCATAGTACCGATCACATCCGCAGGTAAAAGATCCGGCGTAAACTGGATACGGCTAAAATTTGCATGAATAGCCTGGGCAAGGGACTTTATGGCCAGTGTTTTTGCAAGTCCGGGCACACCTTCTAAAAGAACATGCCCGTTGCTGAGTAATCCGATCAGCAAACGCTCAATCATTCCATGCTGGCCCACGATTGTTTTACTCAATTCATCATTGATACGATTTACAAAACCTCCTGCATCTTTTATTTTTTCGTTTAGCAGGCGTATATCTTCCGCTGTTTGTAACATAATTGTTGTCTGCCTTTAGGGCTATTGATTAAGAAATGTATTAGTTTTTTTAATTAAGTGCACAAAATACAAACAAAGCACTTACAAAAACTTTACCACATTGATGAACGGAGTAAATATCTGTTAAAAAACCAAGTAATTTTAAAGAAAAAAGAAAATGACAGATCAACAATTAATCACTACTGCCAATAATCTGGAAGGATACAAGATCATGCAGCAACTGGGTGTGGTACGTGGTATTACTGTAAGAAGCAGGAGCCTGCTGGGTAATATTGGGGGCAGTGTGCAGTCTTTATTTGGAGGGAAGCTTTCTATTTATGTAGAACTCTGCGAAACCACCCGGGAAGAAGCTTACCAGTTAATGATTCAGCATGCCAATGAAAAAGGTGCCAATGCCATCATCAATATGCGCTATGATGCCAATGAAGTAATGCAGGGCATCACAGAAGTACTTGCTTATGGAACCGCTGTAGTGGTAGAAAAAATATAGCTGAATATTGTAACTATGCTTGCTGAACATCCCGGGCCAAATATCATTAAAAAGTACAGATTTGGCTCTGGATAAAATGTTTTTAAAAAGACAGCCTAGTTTTAGCTTAAATATTTCCCCACAATTGGCACCCGCCTGCCCACTCCAAATGCTTTGGGTGAAATACGGATGATGGGGCAAAACTGGTTGCGTTTGTATTCATTCACATTTACCATTTTCAGCACACGATCTACCAAAGCAGCATCAAAACCTTGCGCCTTTATTTCTTTAGGCCCCTGCCTGCGTTCGATATATTGAAATAATATTTTGTCCAGAATAGAATAATCTGGTAAAGAGTCGGAATCTTTTTGTCCCGGTCTTAATTCTGCTGAAGGAGCTTTTGCAATAATATTTTCGGGGATGATTTCCTTCTCCCTGTTGATAAATCTTGCTAATGAATACACCTGCAGTTTATAGCAATCTCCTAACACACCTAAACCTCCGGCCATATCGCCATAGAGTGTGCCGTAGCCAGTGGCCAGTTCACTTTTGTTGGAAGTATTTAATAAGATGTATCCAAATTTATTGGCAATGGCCATCAGTAAATTTCCTCTTGTACGGCTCTGGATATTTTCTTCAGCTACACTAAACGGTAAGTCTTTAAAAATTGGTTTGAGTTCAGTTAAAAAACTTTCATAAATATTTTTAATTGGGATAATGTCGTAAGGATTGCCAAGGTTCTTACTGAGTAGATCAGCATCGTTTACACTATGATCTGTGCTGTATTGAGAGGGCATTAAAACAGCCCTTACATTTTCTGCACCCAGTGCTTCACAGGCGAGTGCAATAGTAACAGCGCTGTCAATACCGCCGCTGCTGCCAATAATAGCTTTACTAAAACCCATCTTACTGAAATAATCTTTAATACCCATTACAATAGCATTATACACTTGTGCAATATTCAGATCTTCCTGCAATGTTGCAGGATTCAGTTCTTTATCCGGTACCCGGCTGGCAGGCTCTATGATACTTTCCTGAATAGTACCATCATCATTCAATACAAAACCTTCCAGCCTTGATTCAAAAGATGGCAATTGTCCGCAAAGATTGGCATCCTTATCAAACACCAATGAAGCTCCATCAAACACAATCTCTGTCTGGCTGCCTACTCCATTGCAATAAAACATCGGTAGTTTGTACTTCAATACGTTTGCTTTTATTGTTGCTTTACGGTCTTCATCATGTGTGTAGTCAAACGGAGATGCTGAGATGTTGATCATGAGGTCCGGCTGTTGCTCCATTAATTTGTCCATGGGGCAAATACGGTAGAGAGGATTATCGCCTAAGTTCCAGATATCTTCACAAATAGTGAGTGCTATTCGTTTGCCTTTGTGTTCAATGACATTCCATTCGTATGCCGGTTCAAAATAGCGGTACTCATCAAACACATCATAAGTAGGCAGGCATGTTTTGTGGGCAATAGCTTTTATTTCTTTGTTGTATAAAAAGAATGCCGCATTAAAAAGATCTTTACCTTCCTTCACATGATTTCTTTCAGGTCCACCCACTATTACCGCAATGGTATCTGCATGTTCCTTTATCTCATCAATAGCATGGCGGCATTTCCTGATGAAGTCATCAAACTCTAAGAAATCCCTGGGCGGATAGCCGCAAACACTGAGTTCGCTGAATACAATAATATCACCACCCTGTTCTTTTGCCAGGTTGATGGCACAGATTATTTTTTCTGTATTGCTTTCAAAATTGCCAATGTGATAGTTCTGCTGTGCTAAAAAAATTTTCATGTTACCCCAAACCCCTAAAGGGGCTTAACTTTACGTTTTTAAAAAATTATTTATTTCACTGTAAAGTTAAAACTTTAAAAAGCATAATTAATGACGAGAGCATTTATTGTTGTACTGGCAATTACCCTGTTTTTATTTTCATGTACCAATGCTGATAAAATTCCAGATATCTCCCATATCAAGATCAACCTCACCACTGACCGTTTTGAAAAAAAATTGTTCGATACTTCTGCCTCATCTTTAACAGCTTACCTGCAGCGGTTAGAAAGCAGCAATCCCTCTTTCACGGCCACCTATTTAAAAACAATTTTAAATGCTGACCCCCAATGGCCTTCAGACACAACTGCAGCATTTGTAAACGGATTTGTAAAAGCTTTCAGGCCTGTATATGATTCAGCAGAAAAAATATTCAATGATTTTTCTCCTTATGAAACCGAGATCAAAAAAGGGCTGCAGTTTGTAAAGCATTATTTTCCCGGTTACAAAGTGCCTGAAAAAATAATTACCTACATAGGCCCGCTGGATGGATATGGAGATATTATTTCTGAAGAAGGTTTTTTGATAGGTCTTCATCATCACCTGGGGAAAAATTATTCTTTGTATAAGACTGAGCTGGTGCAGCAAACCTACCCTGAATATATTTCCAGTCGTTTTGAGCCGGATTATATTGCCGTTAATTGTATGAAAAATATAGTGCTGGATATTTATCCCGAAAAGGAAAGTGACAAAGCTTTAATAAACCTAATGATAGAAAGAGGGAAACGCCTGTACATCTTAAGCAAGTTTTTACCAGCAACAGATGAGTATAAATTGATAGGTTATACTGATGAGCAAATAAAAGACTGCTACAAACATGAAGCTGCAATATGGGACCTTTTTGTAAAAAATTCTTACCTGCAAACAACAGATAAAAACATCAGCAAAAACTTTATTGATGAGGGGCCAAAGACACAGGAATTGGGAGAAGGTGCGCCGGGCAATATCGGTTCCTTTGCCGGGTGGCAAATTATAAAAAAGTATATGCAGAAAAATCCTTCTACCTCTTTACAACAACTGATCGGTTTAGATGAGGAAACTATTTTCCAGGCTGCAAAATACAAGCCTTGAAGCAGGTTTAGTAGTTTAGATGGTTTAGAAATTAAGCAGCCTGCATCTGTGGTTTTCTTTTTTGCACTTCCGGTGCTTTCCCAAGACTTTTCATTACCCTGAAATGGGATGCTACCGCTTCTATCATGGTATCATATTTATTATAAGGCAGGTTAAATTCCTTACATTTTTCCATTACAATTTTACTAATAGCAGGATAATGCACATGGCTTACTTTTGGAAAAAGGTGATGTTCGATTTGGTAGTTCAATCCACCAACAAACCAGGATACCACTTTATTACCCATTGCAAAATTGGAGGTTGTTTTTAACTCATGCTCAGCCCATGCTGTTTCTATGTGTTTTGTTTCATCTAATGCCACATTTTCAAACTCTGTATTCTCCACTACATGCGCCAGTTGAAAAACGATGGAAAGCGTAAGCCCCATTACGGCATGTAATACAAAGAAACCTGCAAGCCAAGGCCAAAATCCCCATACCATTGCCGGTATTATCATATAAAATGTTACGTATCCAATTTTGGTAATCCAGAAAATAACTTTGTTTTTAGTGGTCATCTTCCAAGCCTCGGTGGTAAATATTTTACGGGTAAAATATTTTGCAAAATCCATAAAAAACAACCAGAAAATAGAGGACAGTGCATAAATTGGGATAAGGTAAAGATGCTGCACCTTATGAGCTGGTACCCATTTTTGAGTCTGGCAATGACGGATGATTGGGCTCTTTGCTATATCATCATCTATACCATCTATGTTGGTATAAGTATGGTGTATAATATTGTGTTTTTGTTTCCAAAAAAACGAGCTTGCACCCAGTGCATTTGCAGTTAATCCAAGTGCGTCATTGATGACAGGATTGGTACTGTAACTTCCATGATTGGCATCATGCATCACAGCAAAGCCGATACAGGCGAAAATATATCCCAATAGACCACACATTAATAAAGCAGGCAAGGTACTGAGGTTCAAAAACAACAAACTGCAATAAATAGCAACAGCACTGCCTACAAGCGTGATTGTTTTAATATACAATCTCCAATCGCCTGTTTTTTTTATTTTGTTGGTTTCAAAATATTGATCTACGGAAGACTTTAAACTTTGGTAGAAGAGATTGTTACGGTTATCAAATGTTACTTTAGCCATCAATCGTATATTTGAAATTAAAAAATGGTTTTATTTTGGTGCTTTACTAAGGTACAGCTTAAAGGTTAAATCAGTTCATTTTAAAGGGCACTATCATTTCAAAAGAAGGTATTGCCACCTCAAATTGCTTGCTGTTATTTACGTTCTCCATCTGGTAGGTTCCGTACATTTTACCCATCTCAGTTTTTAAATTGCAGCCGCTTATGTATTGATAATTTGTACCCGGCGTAATGAGCGGCTGAACACCAATCACACCTTCTCCTTCCACTTCCCTTGTACTTCCTGTAGTATCAAATATATACCAATGCCTTCGTAAGAGTTTGACAGGGAAGGCATTGTTATTTTCAATGGTAATCCTGTAAGCAAACATAAACTCACTGTTGGCCGGATTACTGTAATCCGGTTGATAAAAAGTTTCTACAGAAACAGTAACACCTTCAGAAATTTTTGATACCATTTAAGAAAAATTGTATTAACGTAAATATAGACAAAAGATTAAGCTTTCGTATATTTTGTGATCATCAAATTATTAAACTGTTAAAATGTTTACTCAAATGGCAAACCAAACATGTTATACGGAATTAACGGGGCGTAATTTTAAAAGGCGTTAATATCAAGAGCGGCCCTTTTAATTAATTTTTTTTGCAGCGGTGTAACCATTTTTCTGCAGCCACTGCAACACTTTATCCCTGTTATCGCCCTGAACAATAATCTCTCCTTCTTTTACTGATCCGCCGGTACCGCAAAAACTTTTCAATTTTTTACCTAATTCTTCCAGATCGTTTTCTTTACCAATAAACCCGGTTACAAGTGTAACTGCTTTACCAGCTCTTTGCTTTTTATCCAGCACAATTCTTAACTTTTGCTGGGCAGGTAATATTACTTGCTGTTCATCAAAACTCTCTTCTTCCAATTTAAAATTTGGATCAGTAGAGTAAACTAACCCACCCAATGAATTTATTTTTTTCTTTGACATTGCTATTTCTTTAAAACAAAAATTAATTCATCATTTTACAATTACAGCCTTTAAACTTAGATCCAAACTCCTTGCCTGGTGAATAATGGAGCCGCTGGAAATGAAATCAACCCCAGTAGCTGCATAGCTTTCAATATTGGTTAAGTTAATTCCACCGCTTGCTTCAGTTTGATATTTGCCATTAATGATTTTAAGTCCTTCGGTAATTTGTTCGGGTGTAAAATTATCCAGCATAATCACATCCACCTTACCAATAGCCATTACTTTTTTTATATCTTCCAGGTTCCTCGTTTCCACTTCAATTCTTAAACCAGGTTTCTTCGTTTGCACATAGGCGTAAGCTTTTTCAATGGCCTGCTCAATTCCTCCGCAGTAATCAATGTGATTATCTTTCAGCATGATCATATCATATAAACCAAACCGATGATTTACACCGCCACCAATGCGTACCGCTTCTTTTTCCAACAACCGAAAATTAGGTGTGGTCTTCCTTGTATCCAGTAATTTTGTTTTGTAGTTCCTTAGTTTGTCGGTGTAGGTTTTAGTTAATGTGGCAATACCGCTCATATGTTGCATAGAATTTAATACCAGCCGCTCACATTGTAAAATAGTATGCACTTGTGCTTCCACTTCAAAAGCGATCTCACCGTACTTCATTGGCTCACCATCTTTTTTAAAAGCAGTGAAAACAATATCCGGTTGCATAACCCGAAAAATTTTGTCTGCTACGTCCACACCTGCCAAAATACCATCTTCCTTGATCTTTAAAACCGCTTTGCCTTTTGCATTGACATCAATACTGGATAAAGTGGAGTGATCACCATCCCCAATATCTTCTGCCAAAGCATTTTTTATCAAATGATTTAGTTGCTCTTCATTCATAATCAAACAAAGCTAAAGAATAAAAAATCCTCCAGTTTTAAACTGGAGGATAAATTTTTTATAAGCAGCCTGTAATTAACGGCTTTCAAACCGCAATTCCTGCAGCACCTGCAAGTCGCCTTTTTGTTTCATGAAAATAGTCGTTCTAAAGGAACCATTTTTGGTGACCAATGTTCCGATACAGTATTGCGAACCAGCATTCTCGCCTTTGTGAATCACTGTAAATCCCTTTACCGGGTTGTTGGCAAAAAAATCTTTTAACACAATTTCAGCCTGTGTTTTACTAAAGCTGTTACTTTTATCAGGCATGCTTATTTCCACGTTGTTATCAAAAAAACGGGCCACCTGTGCGGCATTGCCTGACTTCATGGCATTTACCACTTCATCAATACTTGCCAGTAAAGTAAAGGATGATAAAAGAAAAGTTAAAGCCGTTATGGATAAAATTTTTTTCATGGTTATTTATTTGCACCTTATATTTTGCTAAAAACGTGCCAAGCTCATTATTATAATTTACTAAAATATCCCTATTACACTTAACAGACAAATTGCTTTTACAAAAAGCTGCAAAACAGTTAACTTTGAGGCTATGAATAATAAAAAAGCTATCCTCATCATTATGGATGGATGGGGCCTCGGAAAAATAAAAAGTAGTGATGCCATTCAGCATGCAAATGTTCCATTTGTAAGTTCATTATATTCAAAATATCCTAACAGCACCCTGGTTACCTGTGGAGAAGATGTGGGCCTGCCCGAAGGGCAAATGGGCAATAGTGAAGTAGGACACCTGAACCTGGGGGCAGGCAGAATTGTGTACCAGGAGCTGCAAAGAATTAATGTTGCTATCCGCAGCGGTGAGTTTCAAAAAAACGAAAAACTGCTGGCTGCAATTAAGTATGCTAAAGAAAATAATAAACCCCTTCATTTGCTTGGATTGGTAAGCGATGGCGGTGTTCACTCCCACATCAACCATGTAAAAGCATTCACCTCCCTTTGTAAGGAACAGGGTTTGGAAAATGTGTTGATCCATGCATTCACAGATGGCCGGGATACTGATCCCAAAAGTGGGCTGGCTTTTTTATCAGAACTACAGCAGCATTTGGATATTTCTACAGGAGCAATTGCCTCTATTACTGGCCGCTACTATGGAATGGACAGGGATAAGCGCTGGGAAAGAGTAAAATTAGCTTATGATGCCATGGTGAACGGAACAGGTGAGCAGTCAACGGATATGTTGAAATCTGTAAAGGAATCTTACGACAATAATGTTACTGATGAGTTTATCAAACCAATTATCAACGCATCTTTAACAGATACAAAAATTAAAGATGGCGATGTGGTGATCTGCTTCAATTTCCGTACTGACAGGTGCAGGGAGATCACACAGGTTTTAACGCAAATAGACATGCCTGATTTTGGTATGAAAACTTTGCAATTGCATTATACCACCATGACTCAATACGATCAGAGTTATAAAGGGGTAAATGTGATGTTTGAAAATGATGACCTGAAAAATACGCTGGGTGAAATTCTGGAGCAAAACAACAGAACACAGATACGCATTGCTGAAACCGAAAAATACCCACATGTATCTTTCTTCTTTAGTGGCGGTCGTGAAATTCCTTTTGAAGGTGAAAGAAGGATCATGGTACAGTCGCCTAAAGTTGCCACATATGATCTGCAACCAGAAATGAGTGCATACGAAGTAACGGCAGCCATTGTAAAAGAAATAGAAAATGACCCTGCTGATTTCATTTGTCTGAATTTTGCAAACGCTGACATGGTAGGCCATACCGGTGTGTGGGATGCCGTAATAAAAGCTGTGGAAACAGTGGATGCCTGTGTTGAAAAAGTAGTAACTGCAGCCTTGAAACAAGACTATGCTATTTTTCTGACCGCAGATCATGGAAATGCTGACTATGAAATAAACCAAGATGGCTCTCCCAATACTGCCCATACACTGAACCTGGTTCCATTGTTTGTAATAGATAATGAATGGAAAGGAACGGTTAATCCCGGCAAGCTCGGGGATATTGCGCCAAGCATTCTCACCATGATGAAATTGCCTATTCCATCAGAAATGACCGGCAATATTTTAATCAGCAACTAAAGGTTAAGAAAAAATATTGGCCAGTCAATTATTAAGCTGAAAAAGATCAAATGATCAATACAATTGTTACTGATGAAATAAAGAAAAAAATATAACATTCTATAAAACCTCTAACCATGAAAAAGAAGATTGCTTACACGCTGTTAGCAGCTTTTGTCATTATCCAGTTCTTCCGCCCAGCAAAAAATATTAATGCCGCAGCGTCTGCAACTACTAACGACATCAGCAAAGTATTTGCTGTGCCTGAAAATGTGCAAAGCATTTTAAAAACCAGTTGCTACGATTGCCATAGCAACAACACTTATTATCCATGTTACAACAATATTCAGCCAGTAGCCTGGTGGCTCAATCACCATGTGGAAGAAGGAAGAGGAGAGTTGAATTTTAATGAATTTGCAACTTACAGTGCCAGGAGACAATATAAAAAAATGGAAGAGGTTATTGATGAGGTAAAGGAAGGTGAAATGCCCCTCTCCTCTTATACCATCATTCACAAAGATGCCAAATTAAGCCAGGACCAAAAGCTTGCTTTGAGTAACTGGGCAGATGCAATAAGGAAAGATATGGAATCGAAATATCATCCCGACAGTCTGAAAAGAAAATAATACCAGTATTTTTGTAAGCCGCAATGCTTTTGAGAACAAAAATATTATCCGTTGTATTCCTGTTAATTTTCGCAGTGCCCATGCTATGTACCGTTGCTTATTTAGCCGCAGTTAAAATCAATGCTCATGAAATGCAGGAGAAACTGGAAAAGTCATCCCTGCAAAAAGTTTCGGTTAATTCCGATAAATTGGTTTGGGTAAAAAAAGGAAAAGAGGTATTAATCAACGGAAAGCTGTTTGATGTAAAATCAATAGCGGTTATTAATGGAAAAACACAGCTGACTGGGCTTTTTGATACCGCCGAGGATGAAATTGTAAAGAAAGTAGCTGCACTGGAAAGCAGTAAAAATGATCCTTCATCACCCGTATATTCCCTGCTGGTCAAATTATTTTGTCCGGCTATTTTGATACAAAACATTACAAATACTATTGTTGGTATTCCAGCAGCAGATGATAAATTTCCGGGCATAGTTTGTGCTAAAAGTGTCAATCCATTTATTGGTGTGGATACACCTCCTCCAAACGCTTAATCTCCATATCATCTTATTTAATTTACCACTGACAGCTCTCCTGCCAGTGTGTATTATTCTGTTTATCAAAAATTTATTAATGAAAAAAATATTCATTGTAAATTTTGCTGCATGGTGCATGCTGCAAAATTTACATGCACAAATTAATAAGCAACCCGATACTACAAAAAAAGAAATCAATCTTGAAGAGATTATTATTTCTGCCACTAATTTCTCTGAAAAGATGAAAAATATAGCCCAGAAAATTGACGTGATTTCTGCAAAAACTATTTCATTGACCAATGCTCAAAATACCGGGGACCTGCTGATCAATACAGGTAAAATATTTGTACAAAAAAGTCAACAGGGTGGCAGCAGCCCGGTGATACGTGGCTTTGAAGCCAGCAGGGTATTGCTGGTGGTGGACGGCGTAAGAATGAACAATGCCATTTACAGAAGCGGACACCTGCAAAACATTATCAGCACAGATCAAAATATGCTGAGTCGTGTGGAAGTGATGTACGGCCCATCATCTGCCATCTATGGAAGTGATGCATTGGGGGGAGCCATTCACTTAATCACAAAAGGCCCATTGCTCTCTGGCAATAATAATTTTTTGGCCACCGGTTCTGGCTTTGCCAGGTACAGCACTGTAAATACTGAAAAAACGATACATGCTGATGCAAGTATCGGGGGTAAAAAATTTGCCTGGTTCCAATCATATAATTTTAGTGATTTCGGGGATATGAAAATGGGAAATCAGTATACTGACAAATACCCTGATTTTGGCAGAAGAACAAAGTATGTTGACAATATCAATGGAATAGATTCCATCGTAGCCAACCCTGACGACAGAGTTCAGAAGTTTTCTGGTTTTAAACAATGGGACATTACTCAAAAATTCCTTTACAACCCAAATGCGAATGTTTCTCATTTACTCAATCTTCAGTTATCTAACAGTAACAATGTGCCCAGGTACGACCGGCTGCAGGATATCCGTAATGGTAATCTACGCTACGCAGAATGGTATTATGGACCACAAAAAAGATTGCTGGGAGCTTATGAATTAAATGTATCTAATCTTGGGTTTGTAAATGAACTGAAAGCGAATATTAATTACCAAGATATAGAGGAAAGCCGCCAAACAAGAGAGTACAGGCGTTACGACCGGTTTGACAGCAGGGTGGAAAAAGTAAAGGTTTGGGGTGCCACTGTTTCTGGCAGAAAAATAATTGGTAACAATGAAATTACCGGAGGAGTGGATATTCAATTGAATGATGTAAAATCAACCGCCAGAAGAACTAACCAAACTACAGGGGAAATATCAAAATTAGATTCCCGCTATCCGGATGGTAAAAACAGCATGAACAGTTTTGCAGTGTTTGTGCAGCATGTATTCAAATTCAGCAATCAAAAATTTGTATTGAATGATGGTCTCCGTTTACAAGCCATTAATTTAAAAAGCAATATCGTTGATAATTCATTTTTCAACTTACCCCAAACAGCTATCAAACAAAATAACATAGCTGTTAGTGGTAATATTGGGCTTGTATACCTGGCCGGAAAAACCACTACCATCAAAACAAATCTGTCAAGTGGATTCAGGGCTCCTAATATTGATGACCTGGCAAAAGTTTTTGAATCCAGTACTGCAGCAAAGCAAGTGGTGATACCAAATGCTGATCTGAAACCTGAGTATACATACAATATAGATCTGTCAGTTTCCCAGCGCATAGCCAACAGAATAACAATGGAAGTGACAGGTTTTTATACGTGGTTCAGGAACGCCATTGTAAAAGCACCTTTCAAATTGAATGGCCAGGATTCAATGATCTACGATGGAGTTAACAGCCAGATATTAGCCAGTCAAAATGTTAACAAAGCCAACCTTTATGGCCTCTCAGCAGGCATCTTGGCTGATATAAGCAGTAATTTATCGCTTAGCAGCACACTATCTTTTACCAAAGGAGAATACATGGTGGATGCATCAAAAACGTCCAGTATTTATGAAAAACAATCAGATGGCAGCTATGCAATTGTAAACAGGAATGTAAGTAAAAGACCTTTGGATCATATCCCGCCGGTAATTGGAAGAACTGGTCTTACATTTAAAAATAACTGGTTAAATACCGAACTGTTCTTTTTGCATAATGGCTGGAAAAGGCTTGAAAACTACAATACAGACGGGGAAGATAATGCACAATACGCCACTGCAGATGGTATGCCTGCATGGTATACTGCCAACTGGAGAGCCACTATTTCCGCTGTTAAAAATATACAGGTACAACTGGGAGTGGAAAATATCTTAGACAGGAACTACCGTTATTTTGCCTCGGGCTTTTCGGCAGGCGGCAGAAACTTCATCATTGCTTTACGGGCAAATTTTTAAACAAGAACCTATTTTTACTAATAAATCCTTAAAGCTCCGGAATTCCGGAGCTTTTTTAATTTTAAAAGCAGCTTTTGATAATATAAAAATGCCTACATTTAGGATGAAAATCCAAACAGTTCATGACAGAGGAACTAATACTTGCAGGTTGTCTTGAGAATAACGCAGCCTCACAGGACGCCTTATACCTTCGATATAGTCCACGTATGCTTGGGGTATGCTACCGCTTCGCCAAGAACAGGGAAGATGCAGAAGACATGTTGCAGGAAGGATTCATAAAAGTCTTTTCTCAAATACATCAGTACAGAAATGAAGGTGCACTTGAAGGGTGGATCCGCAGGATCATTGTTCATACCTGTATTAATGTGCTGAAAAAAAATAAGAAGTTCTCTGACTGTGTGGACATTGCCCAGGCAGGAGGAATTGGCATAAGAGAAGAATCTATTCCCTCTATCATGCAAGCGAAAGAAGTAGTGGAATGTATTAGATTATTGCCACTGGGTTACAGAACAGTATTGAACCTTTATGCAATTGAAGGATATTCTCATAAAGAAATTGCAGGTGTACTGGATATTGAGGAGAGCACCAGCAGAAGTCAGTATACCAGGGCAAAATCAATGCTGGAAGAAATACTGATTAAAAAGAAAATTATCGGAAGGCCAAAAGAAAAAACTGTTTCAGCTATTGCTGTATCAGTTAACTAAAAATAAGATTGACTAATAATACTTTGATACCAACAAAGGTTGAACGCTTGTGAAAAATGGATAATAAATTTTACATAGACGATTTTGAACACTACCTGAAAGAGAAAGCTGATGAGTTCAAAATGTACCCTTCTAAAAGAGTGTGGAACAGTATTTATAATGATATGCATCCCGGTAGCCGGTGGCCTTCCATTTCAATGTGTATTGTTTTAATTGGTACGTTATTTTTGGTAGGTTTCCTAAATACCAATACCACCAGTAAGAGTAGCAGCAGTTCCTTATCAAATCAAGCAAATTCTTCTATTCCTGTTTCTTATACATTTGCTGACTTAGGTAATACTCATACTACTGCCGATACAAAAAATATTTTACCACTAAAGCAAACATCAGCGTCTTCCAAAACTATAATTGCCGGTATTAAAAATGGCTCAGCTTTAATCAGTGATCCTAAGCAAGCTAATAAAAATACCGTTTCAATAATAGCTTCAGCAAACAACAATATTTCTGGGAAACAACAATTATCAATAAGCAAGAAAGAATTGAATGCTGATGTAGTTACTATTTTTCCAGTAACTACTACGGAGGCAGCTAATACAGGTGCAGTTGAAAAAACAGAAGGAAGAATAATAAGTGGTGATGCAAATTATCCAATAGCTGCAAATTATGAGACTATTGTTATAGAAAAAAATAACCATTACAAAATAATCGCTGATAAGTCATTACCAGATTTACAAGTAACAATTGCTCCCGTAAATAATACTTTAGCTATTAACGAATCCAGAACAGCCAATAAGAATAATCAATTATCTGAGGCTGATAAATTTTGGATTGAAAATTATGCACTGTACAACAGACCTGCTCCTAAAAAATGGAAAGGCAAACTAAGCTGGCAAACTTATTTCACACCGTCTGTTGTTTACAGAAGTTTGGAAAACAATGCTGCTAACAAAACTGTCGCTCTAACAGGAATTCAGAATAATTCAGATATCAATAAATCAATTACACACACACCATCTTTTGGATTAGAGTTTGGAACTGGCTTACAATATGACATTTCAAAAAGAATAAAAATCAAAACTGGCCTCCAGTTAAACTTCACCAGGTACAATGCACATGCATTTGACAATGGTCACCCTATCGCAACATCTTTAACGATGCTTACTAATAATGGTGATGCCGCATACGAAGTATCCAGAATAAGTCCTTATAACAGCACTTTCGGCATTACCCCCGTAAAGCTGCATAATCAAACTTACCAGGTTTCAATTCCTATGGGTGCTGATTATAAGATAGCTACGATTGATAATTTAGAATGGTATGCAGGTGCTACCATACAGCCTACATTTGTTTTGGGAAGCAGGTCATACCTGATTTCTACTGACAGACGTAATTATGTGAAAGAGGGTGGTATGCTAAACCGTTTCAATCTAAATGCAGGTTTTGAAACCTTCGTCTCTTATAAAACAAAAGGAGGAGTTACCTGGCAAATCGGCCCTCAGTTCAGGAGACAAATCTTTTCTACTAACAGCAAAATATATTCTATAGAGGAAAAGCTGTCTAACTACGGGTTAAAAATTGGCATTACTAAAAAACTTTAATACCCGCTGGAACAATTTTTTCAAACTCAACACGTTTTTAAAAAGTTCCCAAGGAACAAAAATTCAATAAAGCCACTGCACCGTACCAGCAGTGGTTTTTCTTTTGTCTCAATCTCTTTATTGCTGCAATACTTTCCCTGTTTGATTTAAATTGTTTTGAGAAGCAATTGCGTCCTTGCTTATTTTTGCTTTCATTTATATACTATGCAGCTTATCCCGGTAACAGATCAAAATACAGCCAGCCAGTTTTTACAGGTGCCTGTTCAGTTATATAAAAACGACCCAAATTGGATCAGGCCGTTAGATAAGGATATCAATGAAGTATTTGATAAGACCAAAAACAAAACCTTTCGTTTTGGTGAAGTTACCAGGTGGATAATGAAAGATAATGGAGGACAATTTATCGGGCGCATTGCAGCTTTTATAAATAAAAAATATAAAAATAAAGGTGATGAAGTGGTGGTTGGCGGTATAGGCTTTTTTGATTGCATCAATGACCAGGCTGCTGCTGATCTTTTGTTTAACACTGCCAAAGAATGGCTGCAGCAAAAAGGAATGGAAGCAATGGATGGCCCAATCAATTTTGGAGAGCGGGACCGTTGGTGGGGTTTGGTAACAGATGGTTTTGGAGAACCGCTATTTGGTATGAACTACAATCCGCCTTACTACCAGCAGTTATTTGAAAACTATGGGTTCCAGTTGTTCTTTAATCAAATATGTTTTGCCATTGATCCAAAGAAAAAATTATCTCCCAAAATACATGAACGACATGATGCCCTTGCTGCCAATCCTGACATCAGCTGCAGGCTGATCGACAAAAAAGAATTAGAAAAATTTGCAGCTGATTTTACCACCATCTACAATAAAGCATGGGCAGGACATGGGGGCCTGAAGCAACTTGCGTTAGAGCAGGTGAAAAACATGTTCAAAAAAATGAAGCCGGTGATTGATGAACGTATCATCTATTTTGCCTATCACAAAAATGATCCGATTGCCATGTTTTTAAACCTGCCCGACCTTAACCAGTATTTCAAATACATGAACGGGAAATTTGGTTTGCTGCAAAAAATCTATTTTTTATATCTCCAAAAATTTAAACCTTCCAAAAAATTTAATGGATTGGTATTTGGTGTTGTACCAGAATGGCAGGGCAAAGGGATCGATGCTTACCTGATCGGTGAGTGCTCCAAAATTATCCAGGTTCCAGCTGAGCCATATACTGCTTATGAAATGCAGTGGATCGGTGATTTTAATCCTAAAATGTTGAATGTGGCGCAGAATTTTGGCGATACTTACCAATCAAAAAACCTGGTAACCTACCGGTATCTTTTTGACAGAACGCTGCCATTTAAAAGACATCCGATTGTAAGCTGATAAATTGATCCAACTTATCTAAAACAAAAATGAAATAACTGTAAATTGCAGGCAAATGGATAAGTTCATCGTCTCAGCAAGAAAGTACCGGCCACAGAATTTTAATACTGTGGTAGGACAGTCTCATATTACCACTACTTTAAAAAATGCCATCCGGAATAACCAGTTGGCACATGCCTTTTTATTTTGCGGACCAAGAGGGGTGGGCAAAACTACCTGCGCCAGGATATTGGCCAAAACTATCAACTGCGAAAATCAGACAAAAGATGGTGAAGCCTGCAATACTTGCAACAGCTGTGTTTCTTTTGATGCCGGCACTTCTTTAAACATACATGAACTGGATGCCGCCAGCAATAACTCGGTGGATGATATTCGTAGTTTGGTAGAGCAGGTTCGCTTTGCGCCACAAGCTGGTAAGTACAAAGTATATATTGTAGATGAGGTTCACATGCTCAGTTCTTCCGCATTCAATGCGTTTCTAAAAACACTGGAAGAGCCTCCACCCTACGCCATTTTTATTTTAGCCACCACAGAAAAACATAAAATCCTTCCCACCATATTAAGCCGGTGCCAGATATTCGATTTTAAACGCATCACCAACAATGATACGGTAGAGCACCTGCAGGAAATTTGTGAGAAAGAAGCCATCACCGCAGAGAAAACTGCCCTGCATGTAATAGCCCAGAAAAGCGAAGGCTGTATGAGGGATTCACTCAGTATCCTTGATAAGATAGTAAGTTTTACTAATGGAGAAGTTACCTATAAGAATACACTGGAGCACCTGAATATTTTAGATGAAGATTATTATTTTAAATTAATTGATTACCTTTTTCAACAGGACCTCAGTAGTACATTACTGATGTATGATGAAATTAACCGCAAAGGTTTTGAAGGCGATACGGTTATCAACGGCATTGCAGAATTTTTACGCAACCTGTTAGTAAGCAGCGACGCAAAAGTGGCCATGCTGCTGGAAGTGGCAGAAGATTTTAAACAAAAGTATTTACAAACCGCACAAAGAATCCCGGCTGGTTTTATTATCAGTGCATTAAATATTTTAAACGAAGCTGAGATCAATTATAAACAAGCCCGTAACAAACGGCTACATGTTGAGCTTACACTAATCAAACTAAGTTATTTGCAGCAGGCGCTGGAACTGGTAAACAATGGGGGCGGCATCAGTAAAAAAAAAATAGTTGATGGTGCAAAGACCGTTGCCTTCAGGGCATTACCAATTATCAGAGTTGGTAAAACAGAACCAGAAGCACAACCTGCAGTACAAACAAAAGTAAAGGCCGAACAAACTACTCATTCAGAAGCCAGGCTGATGATTGAGGAACCCGAAGTAAAACTTCAAACCTCTTCCGATAGTTATCGGAACAAACCTCAAACCTCAAACCCAAAACCTCAAGCCCCTGCCCCTGAACAGCGTTCCGGGTTGGGTTCATTGCAAAAAATAAGGCAGCAGATATCAGAGCAAAACAGGTCTGGTTTTAACGAAGCAAAAGTCATCACCGAAGAAGATCTGCACAATGCCTGGGGGCTATTTATCCAGCAGTTAAGATCAAAAGCTAATCACTCGGCAGTAACCAATTTTAAAGGGGCTGAATTAAGAGTAATTGACAACAATGCAATTGAGATTATCACCGACAGTGAAATACAAAAAGCATTCATTGAAACGGAAAGGTCATCGCTAATTGAGCACATTCAAACCTATTTCAACAACCGGGTATTAATTTACCAGGTAATTGTGGTAGAAAAGGCATCCGACGATCAGCCAAAAGAAGAGATATTGACCCGTAAACAGCAATACCTTAAAATAATTGAAGAATATCCATTAGTAAAAGAATTAAAAGAAAGATTGAAACTGGAAATAGAGTAATAATTCACCACGTTCTATTTCCTTTTTTTGCATTAATTTCGACCCTCATTATAAATACTTAGAAATTATCTATTATGGCAGAAGTGATCAGAATGCCGCTGTTAAGCGATACAATGACGGAAGGAAAAATAATAGCCTGGAATAAAAAAGTTGGCGACAAGGTAAAAGCCGATGATGTGCTGGCAGATGTGGAAACCGATAAGGCTACGATGGAAGTAAATGGCTATGTGGATGGAACGCTGTTATATATTGGTGTGCCTGCTGGCGAAGCGGCAAAAATAAACCAGATCATCGCTATTGTGGGCAAGGAAGGGGAAGATTACAAATCATTATTAGATGGAGGTGCTGGTACTCCAGCTACAGCAGCTCAGGCCGCTGCTCCAACACCAGCCCCTATTGCGGCTGCAACACCGGCACCTGAGGCCGCTGGAAAAGTGGAACTGCCTGCTGGTGCAAAAGAAATAAGAATGCCGCTGCTGAGTGATACTATGACAGAAGGCAAAATCGTAAGCTGGAATAAAAAAGTTGGCGATTTTGTAAAAAGCGACGATGTACTGGCAGATGTGGAAACCGACAAAGCGACCATGGAAGTAGTAGGCTATGAAGAAGGAACTTTATTATACGTAGGTGTGGAAGCAGGTAGTGCCGCCAAAATAAATGAGATTATTGCTATTGTTGGTAAAGCGGGTACAGATGTAAGCGCTTATGTAGCTGCTGAAAAATCTGGTGCCAATGCTGGTACTGCTACAACTACTGCACAACCTGCTGCAGCAACTGCTGAGGCTGCCCAACCTGAGGCCACAACCGAACAACCATTAACATCCAACGATCAACGAATCAAAGCTTCTCCGTTAGCAAAAAAATTAGCTGCGGAAAAAGGCATCGATTTAACCAAAGTAAATGGTTCCGGAGATAATGGCCGCATTACTAAAAAAGATATTGACGGATATGTTCCATCTGCTGTTCCTGCAACTGCCGCTCCTGCTGCTAAAGCTGCAACAGCCCCTACTGCAACGGCTCCTGCTTTTACTGCTGTTGGGCAAGAAGGACATACGGATGTTGAGTTAACGCAAATGCGTAAAGTAATTGCCCGCCGCCTCGGTGAAAGCAAATTTACTGCTCCGCATTTTTACCTCACCATGGAAATCAACATGGACAATGCCATTCCTGCAAGGGTAGCAATGAATGAAATGAGCCCGGTAAAAATTTCTTTTAATGACATGGTGATAAAAGCCTGTGCGATGGCGCTTCGCTTGCACCCTGCCGTCAACAGCAGCTGGATGGGTGAATTCATCCGCCAGAACCACCACATACACATCGGCTCTGCGTTGGCGTTACCTGAAGGATTGATTGTTCCGGTAATTCGTTTTGCTGACCAAAAATCATTATCACAAATAGCTGCCGATGCCAAACAATTATACGGCAAAGCAAAAGATAAAAAACTGCAGCCTGCTGAATTCAGCGGCAATACTTTCACTATTTCTAATTTGGGTATGATGGATATTGAGCAGTTTACTGCCATCATCAATCCGCCAGACAGTGCAATCTTAGCTGTTGGTGCTATTAAAGAAGTGGTGGTAAAAAAAGGCGATGGTTTTGGCATTGCCAATATTATGAAGGTAACGCTCAGTTGCGACCACCGCAGTGTGGACGGTGCCGTAGGAGCTGCCTTCCTGCAAACAGTGAAAAAGTTTTTGGAGAATCCAGTGACGATGCTGGTTTAAATCCTTTTAGTATTTTATTTGAAGGCGCTGAAAAATTCAGCGCCTTTTTTTTGTTACCAGAAGATGAATTATACCATTTAGACATTAAAAACAGACTTAAATGTTTGTTTATAAAATTGGTTTCCACAAATCGATTTTATAGTACCGTTATTAATTTGGTTAGTAA
>JAYWII010000135.1:0-87489 GCA_043788995.1 Chitinophagaceae bacterium
TCAAAAAATCAAATCGTCTTAGGCTCGTATTCAGCGCAAACTCAATATTGACAATACTTTCAAAGAACTAATGATTATAACAACGCAACGCTAATGAAATAATTACAAACAGTAAAAAAAAACTGCAGCATATCAAAACATATTTTTTCCTACATTACTAAATAAATAACAACATAACACTATGACACATACCCGCCAGCTTGCCGCTATTATGTTTTTAGACATTGCCGGTTTCACTGCTATGATGGGATCCGATGAAGCACTGGCTATGCAGCTACGGGATAAACTGAAACAAAAATTAATAGCTGAAACTAACCTGCACCGTGGAAGGATCATTAAGTTTAGCGGTGATGGCGCCCTGTGCAGTTTTGATAGTGCCGGTGAATGTGTGAGGGCTGCCATTGCGGTACAATTATACATGCAGGAAGAACCCATTGTACCGCTGCGTATTGGCATCCACCAGGCAGATGTGGTTTTTGAAGATGGAGATGTACATGGCGATGGTGTTAACATTGCTTCCAGGCTGGAATCTTTTGCTATTACCGGAAGCATTTTTGTTTCTGCAAAAGTTTATGATGATATAAAAAATCAAAGTGACATTCAAACAACATCATTAGGAAAATACCTACTGAAGAATGTAAAAGAACCAGTGGAAATATTTGCCATCAGCAACCCCGGGCTCAGATTTCCACACAATATTAAGCTGGAAGGAAAGGGTGAAAAATATAAAGACCCTGCGATATCAAAAAACAGGAAATCTAATTTGATAAAACTGGCGGTGCCGGTTGTTTTACTGGCAATAGCAGGAATATTATTCATCCCATCCTGGTTAAAAAAACAACATGCCCGAAATGAATTACTTCCTTCCATTCAAAAAATGGTGAATGAAACTTTTCGCCCCAACACTCAAATTTTTGATATGGCAGTGGAAGCTGAAAAATATTTATCTAAAGATTCTGCATTAGCCAAATTGTGGCCCACTATCTCCACAACCATTTCTATTGAAACTGAACCTGCAGGTGCAGAAGTATTCTGGAAAGACTATCATACACCGGATGCTGCGTGGAGGCTGGCAGGTGTAACACCACTGAAAGATATAAAGTTCCCAAGAAGTTATCTCCGGATGGAAATAAGGAAGAAAGGCTATCAAACAATTGAATATGCAGGGCCGGGAAATTATGCCAGGATCGGTCCTGATATTGAACATTTGAAATTAGATGCAGTGGGAAGCATTCCGGAAAATATGGCAAGGATACCAAAGAAAATAACCCTCATGAATATTGTTGGTCTTGAAAAGAATGGTGGTAAAGAAGTGGGTGAATTTTTAATGGACAAGTTTGAAGTCACCAACAAACAATTCAAAGCGTTTATGGATGGTGGTGGCTATACCAACAAAGCCTATTGGAATTATCCTGTCTGGTACAATGGAAAAGAAATTCCATTAGCAACTGCACAAACACAATTTGTGGACAAAACAGGAAGGCTGGGTCCTGCCAATTGGGAAGCCGGAACCTTTCCTGATGAAAAAGAAAACCACCCGGTTACCGGAGTTTCCTGGTATGAAGCAGCAGCCTATGCTGCCTGGGTACAAAAACAACTACCTACCATATTTCACTGGGGCAGGGTGGCGGAAGTTTCCAGAACGGAGTTCATTGTTCCGTTAAGCAATTACAATGGAAAATCCACCTCGGTAGCAGGTAGTATGAATGGTTACAATAGTTTTGGTATTTATGATCTGGCAGGAAATGCAAGAGAATGGTGTTTCAATCAAAGCAATAATGCATCGCAACATTATATTTTAGGAGGCGGCTGGAATGAACCTACCTACTCTTTCAATGACAGCTACACCCAGGCAGGTTTAGACAGGAGTGTGGCAAATGGTTTCAGGTGCATTAAAGAACTCCCCGGAGATACCAGCATGGCCCTGCTTATAAAACCAGTAACAAGTGATTTTAGGGATTACACAAAAGAGAAACCGGTAGATGATAAAACATTCAATATTTTTCTCAGCCAGTTTGCTTATGATAAAAAACCATTGAACGCCACCATTGAAAACAAGATACAGGGTGAATCATGGATAGCGGAAAAAGTAACATTTGATGCAGGATACAACAATGAAAGAATGCAGGCTTACGTGTATTTGCCAACAAATTTTAGCGGCCCTTTTCAACCAGTTATTTTCTTCCCTGGCTCTGGTGATATTTATTCAAAAAAATTCAATCCTGAATCCATCAACAACCGGGTTGATTTTATTTTAAAAAGTGGCAGGGCTTTGATATTGCCCATTTACAAAGGAACACATGAGCGGCATTCGGACTTGAATTCTGACTTGCAGGATGAAACAGTGCTTTATAAAGATCATGTGATTATGTGGAGGAAAGATATTGGCCGTACCATCGATTATTTAGAAACAAGGAAAGATATCCAGGCAGACAAATTAGGTTACCTGGGCTGGAGCTGGGGCGGATTTATGGGAGGTATTATGCCTGCTGTGGAAAAAAGATTTAAAGCAGTAGTATTAAATGTAGGTGGAATGGAAATGAATAAAGCGTTGCCAGAATCTGATCAGTTGAATTATCTTCCAAGGGTTACACAACCGGTGCTGATGCTGAACGGAAAACATGATATGTTCTTCCCGGTGGAAACATCACAAAAGCCAATGTTTAATTTCTTAGGCTCACCAAAAGAAAACAAGAAAATGGTCATTTACGAATCGGGGCACCTGGTACCACGTACTGATTTTGTTAAGGAAACATTGCTCTGGTATGATCAATACCTGGGAGCGGTAAAATAAACAGGGTGGTCAAATTTTTGAATGATCATATATTGAGCATTGATTAAAATTCATGTCGCAATAACTGTATAGCGGATATCAGAAGAAAAGGGAAATGAAATTAATTTAGAATCGCTTTCTTAAGGCTGCTTAATTTTTTTAAACAGCATCACATAACCACACAGGTGTTTCTTTTTCTTATTTACCTGCAATGGTTTTATCATGTGGTATTCAGAAGAGTTAGGAATATAAGAGTAGCTGATCACATTACCATCCACTTCTCCCCACTCCTTCTTTTGATAGATCACCTGCTTTTCACTCCAGTCAAACATTCTTACTTCATACAGGCGGGAGCTCACATCTCCAATAAAAACAAACTGGTACCACGAGCCTTGTGTAAGCGGAACAATCACCGGAATCTCGTATTCACTTTCCATTGGTACAAAAGCTTCTTTCACTATAACAAAACCATCCTTGGTAAAACTTTGCTTGATGCTGTCTGCCTGGTGCACTATGAAGGGGTCATTGCAGGCAGCCGGACGCACTGCGTTCTGTGCAGTTGCCTGTTGGATGGTAAGTAAAATAAAGATTGCTAAGATTAGTGGACAGTTTTTCATATTCCTGGGATTGTAGGGATGGAGTTTACTATATCACTCCACTTGCCGGTTTTATTTGATCAAAATTAATAATGCGTGGGATATAATACCAGTTCCATGCCATTATCATACTCAAGAACGTTAAATGATATTGATTATTATAAAGGGAAGGTTAAAAATATTAAGGATGGACCCGGTTAAAATAATGGGTGCCTGCCTGCTGTGTACAGGTGATCACCAGGTCGTTGATGCATACATGCGGCGGCAACTGCGTACAGTAAAAAATAGTATCCGCAATATCTTCACCCGTAAGCGGTGTAAGGCCATTATAGGTAGCGGTAGCTTTTTCTTTATCTCCTTTAAAGCGGACTTCCGAAAATTCAGTTTCCACCGCCCCGGGGTTGATGCTGGTAACTTTTATATTATGCCTGAGCAAATCGATCCGCATGCCCTGGCTGATGGCATCTACTGCAAATTTGCTGGCACAGTAAACATTACCTCTTTCATATACTTCTTTTCCTGCCACTGAACCGATATTTACAATATGCCCTTTTTTAAGAGCAACCATATAAGGCACCACTGCTTTGCTAACATACAAAAGGCCATGCACATTGGTATTGAGCATGGCTTCCCAGTCTTCCATGTCTGCATCATCAAACAAATCCCGTCCGGCTGCCAGTCCTGCATTATTGATGAGGATGCTGATATTTTGCCACTCCGCAGTCAGGGATGCCAGGTGATGCTCAACAGCACTTCTATCTTGCACATCAAATACCAACGCCAGTATCTTAATACCGTTTACTTGTTCCAGCTCCTCTTTTAAAGCTATTAATCTTTCCACCCTTCTGCCAGTGATGATCAGATCATACCCGGCAGCAGCATATTTTACTGCACATGCTTTACCTATTCCTGATGTTGCCCCGGTGATCAATACTATTTTATTCATTTTAAATATTAGTTTGATATTATAGTTCGTTTCTGCAAAAGGATTATCACTTTTCAATCAAAGGTATCAACTCCATTTAAATGAAAAAATTTGAAAACATAGTAAAGTTGATAAATGTTGTAACAATAATTTGTACAAAAATGAACCGTTTGCGTCAGCCAGGTCTTTTATTTATTTAATATTTCATTACAGATGCTTTTAAATATTTGTTTTAACTATACATTTGTAGTTGAATTTTTCAAAAATATTTCCCTGTTACAAAACAGGAAAGTAGCTTTTACTTAAATTATTTTTTAGTGTCAAAAAATGCGAATAAAGCAACTACGGCAGGACTGTTGGTTGCATTAGGAATTATCTACGGTGATATTGGTACCTCTCCACTGTACGTTTTCAATGCCATCCTTAATAGCAAGCAGGTAAGTGAGCTGCTGATTATCGGAGGTCTCTCCTGTATCATTTGGACCCTTACCCTTCAGACAACCATCAAGTATGTTATACTTACTTTAAAAGCAGACAATAAGGGAGAAGGAGGGATTTTTTCACTGTATACCCTGGTGAGAAGACAAAAAAAATGGCTGGTGATCCCTGCTATGATTGGCGGTGCAGCGTTGCTCGCTGATGGAATGATCACACCGCCAATTTCTGTCACCTCCGCCATAGAAGGTTTAAAGCAAATTGATTCTTTTAAAGATATAACCCAATACCAGGTGGTATATATTGTGCTGGGGATAATGGCATTGCTGTTTTTTTTACAACGGTTTGGCTCTGGGTCTATCGGTAGATTATTTGGCCCGGTAATGTCCGTTTGGTTTGTAATGTTGGCTTTTTTTGGCATCATCCATTTAAGCGATGACCCTGGAATTTTTAAAGCGTTCAATCCCTATTATGCCATTAAATTATTAGTGGTTTATCCCAACGGTTTCTGGATTTTAGGAGCGGTGTTCCTGTGTACCACGGGTGCTGAAGCTCTGTACAGCGACCTTGGACATTGCGGCAGGGCCAACATCCGCATCTCCTGGATATTTGTAAAATCCTGCCTCATTTTAAATTACCTCGGCCAGGGTGCCTGGTTATTGGCGCATCACAATGGCAATATGATTTCTGATGAATTAATTAAATCAGGATTCAATCCTTTTTATGGTGTAATGCCGGAAAGCTTCCGTTTTACTGGTTTGATCATTGCAACTTTAGCTGCCATTATTGCCAGCCAGGCATTGATCAGTGGTTCTTTTACATTGATCAGTGAGGCTATACGCCTTAACCTTTGGCCACGTATGAAAATCAATTACCCGTCTGAAGCAAAGGGACAATTATTTATCCCGGGCATCAATACACTCCTGTTTGTGGGTTGCTGTGTTATTGTAATATATTTCAAATCATCCAGTGCAATGGAAGCTGCCTACGGTTTGGCCATTACATTGTGTATGTTGTCCACCTCTATCCTGTTTGCCAACTTCTTAGTGTCCAAACGGGTAACCCCCATACTCATCTATGTATATCTAGGTGTTTACCTGGCATTGGAGACTAGTTTCCTGATAGCCAATCTTGACAAATTCCCTCACGGGGGTTTTATTGCATTAATGGTGGGTGGTGGATTATTTACAGTGATGTATGTATGGTACCGCAGCCGAAAAATTAAAAACAGGTATGTAGAATTTGTAAGACTGGAAGAATACATTCCAAAACTGGAAGAGTTGAGTAATGACATTTCGGTTACCAAATATGCTACTCACCTGGTGTACATGACCAGTGCCAATAACCCCAAGGAAATTGAACACAAGATCATTTACTCCATATTAAGCGGCAAGCCTAAACGTGCAGACATTTACTGGTTTGTACACGTAGATACGCTGGATGATCCATACACCTGCGAATATGTGGTGGAGCACATTATACCCAATGATATTATCCGGGTAGAATTCAGGCTCGGCTTTAGGGTAGCCCCGAGAGTTAACCTGATGTTTAAAAAAGTAGTGGAAGAACTGGTAGCCAATAAAGAAGTGAATGTTACCAGCCGTTACGAAAGCCAGCAGCGCAACAATGTGGTGGGTGATTTTCAATTTGTGGTGATGGAAAAATTTCTTTCGCAGGATAACGAATTGCCATTTTTTGAAAGAATTGTTATGCAGTTGTATTTCTGGGTAAAAGAAGTTTCGCTGAGTGAAGAAAGAGGTTTTGGATTACAGCAAAGTAATGTTACGGTAGAAAAATATCCACTGATTGTAGCACCGGTAAGCAGGGTGAAACTTACAAGGATTTATATGGATGAAGAAGTGGAAGAGTAACCACTGACGACTGATCCCTGTTACCCGGTAAACAAAAAATCATTCAATTAATATTTACAAACAACAGTGAAAAATATCAATGCAGCAGCATTAGCACAGCTGTTGAAAGAGCATGCAGACATTCAGTTGATTGATGTAAGAGAAGACTATGAACACCATGAATTTAATGTAGGTGGCTTGCTGCTGCCACTAGGTTCCATTACACAAAACATCTCATTAATTGAAAAGGAAAAACCGGTAATTGTTTACTGCCGCAGAGGCGTACGAAGCCAGATTGCTATACAAAGGCTGGAACAGAAATATCCATTTACCAACTTGCTTAACCTGGAAGGAGGAATGGAAAGCTGGAAAAAAGAATTCTCCCTTTAATATTTCACTGCTGTCAAGATATTGGTTTCTTTTACTTATTTTAGACAACATCAAACTACAGCTGAAGCTTGTCTCCCACCATCATCTATATCATTATTGGATACGTTATTTTGCTGGCGCTTGCATACCTGCTGCAGGAACGCTTTATTTTTAAACCGGAAAAACTCAAACAAAATTTCGAATACAAATATGACGTACCCTTCAAAGAATTATTTTTTGATGTGGAAGAAGGTGTACGTATCAACGGGTTGCATTTTTCAGTAAAAAATCCATTGGGGCTGGTGTTGTATTTTCACGGCAACAGCCGGAGCATTAAAGGCTGGGCAAAATATGCAAAGGATTTTTCAAGGTATCAATATGATGTGGTGCTGGTAGATTACAGGGGCTTTGGAAAAAGTACCGGCAAGCGTGGTGAAAAAGACATGCTGAATGATATGCAGTTTGTATACGACACCCTTACAGCTACCTATCATGAAAACCATATACTGGTGTATGGCAGAAGCCTGGGCAGTGGTTTTGCTGCAAAGATTGCCAGTGACAACAAACCACGGTATTTAATTCTGGATGCACCTTATTACAGTTTCAGAAAAACAGTACAGCGCTTTTTGCCAATTCTTCCGATGCGTTTTGTGTTGCGGTTTCATATCCGTACAGACAAATGGCTGCCTAAAGTAAATTGCCATACTTACATTTTACATGGCACCAAAGATTGGCTGATACCGATTTCACAAAGCGAAAAACTGCAGGCTTTAAGTCCGAGGAAAGTTACACTGATACGCATACAGGGTGGTGGACATAATAACCTTCCCTCCTTTCCGGAATACCATAATTTTTTGAGGGATATATTAGCCCCATAACCCCCACCCGCTAAAGGGGTGCAGCGCAAGTATATTAATTTAAAAGCAGCATTTAAACAAATGAATAGTAAAAAGACATATAATCAAACTGGCTCTTCAAAACTCCCCTTTAGGGGATGGGGGCGCTGGATTAAAATAATTGTATTGTTGTATTCAATCATCGGCATTGCCTTATTTTATTTGCAGGAATATTTCTTGTTTCACCCAACAGTATTGCCGAGAGATCATCAGTATCATTTCGATGTTCCTTTTGCTGAAGTGGACCTGCCTTTTAATAATACCGATACCGTTAACATGGTGAAATTTTTTCCAACAGATTCGATAAGAAAAGGCGTGGTACTTTATTTTCATGGCAACAAAGAAAATATAGAACGCTATGCAAAATTTGCAGGCAATTTTACAAAGCACGGTTATGAAGTATGGATGGAAGATTATCCAGGCTTTGGTAAAAGTATGGGACAACGAACAGAGAAGATTTTATACCAACAAGCAGTGCAGCTATACAAACTGGCTTTGACAAAATATCACAAAGACAGCATTGTTATTTACGGTAAATCTTTTGGTACTGGTATCGCATCTTATTTAGCAGCAGTAAGTGATGCAAAACAATTAATACTGGAGACTCCTTATTACAGCATACCTGCATTGTATTCCTGTTATGCTCCCATCTATCCCAATGAAAGAATGGCGAAATATAAAATTCCAACGAATGAATATTTGCAGGAAGTGAAATACCCTGTAACGATATTTCATGGTACAGATGATGGCGTGATACCTTACCGCTGTGCAGCCAAATTAAAAACAGTATTAAAAACAACAGATCAGTTTATTACGATTGATGGAGGAACACATCACAATTTGAATTACTACCCTTTATTTCATCAGGCTTTAGATTCATTGTTAGAGCTCAGATAGCGACACTCCTCTTCCTGTTATTTTCAATTGATGCTTTACTCCCACTTTCAAAGCATAATTTTCTTTAGTATGCCCTACAGGAAAATTGAAACAAACAGGATAATCAAACTGCTTTACAATATCATTGATCACTTCATCTATTGATTTACCAAAAGGACGTTCGGTATCTTTTACATCTGTAAATTTTCCAATGATGAGGCCAGCCAGCTGATCTAATTTACCACTGCGTAATAACTGGTACAACAATCTGTCTGTGCTGTAAATAAGTTCTCCAATATCTTCTATAAAGAGAATCTTGTTTTTAGTATTGATATCTGATGAAGTGCCAATTAAATGAGCCAGTAAAGATAAATTACCACCAACCAGTTCGCCAGCAGCTGAGCCTTGTTTATTAAATGCATGTGTGGCACATTTATATTTAGCTTTTTTACCGGTAATGGCTTTGTGCAATGAAGCAATAAATTCATTTTTATTTTCACCATCATTAAACGCCGCTGCCATAGGCGAATGCAAGGTTGCAATTTTATGATTGCTGTGAATATGTGAATGCAACACGGTGATATCGCTGTAACCAATCAACCACTTCGGTTTCTTTTTAAACTGAGTAAAATTGACCTGTTCTATAATTCTTCCCACACCATATCCTCCCCTTCCAAACAACACTGCATCAATCTCACTATTATCAAGCATGGCCTGCAATTCATTCAACCTTTCCTCATCAGTTCCGGAAAAATAATTAGCAGAATCACTACCAAGTGTTTTACCCACCATTACTTCAAAACCCCATTGCTGCAAGGTTTGTATACAAGCCTGTGCTTTTTCTTTTGCCATATATCCGGCAGGGCAGGTGATACCAATCGTATCTCCTTTTTTTAAGTATGGTGGAATTTTGATCATACAATTTTTCCAGTATCGTTAGAATCGTTTTTGAAAAAAAATAAAATGAATGGGAATTGAAAACTAATTACAATTTCAGCTTCCTGATAATTGACTTTACCTTTTTTTGCATTTTATCCAACGCCGCCGCCTGTAACTGTATAAAACTATTGTCGTCCAGTTTACCTATCACTTTATTCATTTCATCTGTGGTTTCATATACCATTTTACGGAAAGGATTAGTGTAGTCTTTCTCCCTGGACTCATAGATGCCTTTATACATCCATGTCCGGGTAGTAACTGACTGTTGCAATAATTGCTTTAACAGCGCCGGTGTAAATTGTCTTGGAGTGATATTCAATATTTCTAATAAAGAAGTATAAGCATGATTGAGTTTGTTGCTGGTATATAAAGCGCCTTGTTTAGCATAAAATTCATGCACCTCATCCCAACTGCCGATCTTACCTGATTTAATATTACTCATCAGTTTTTTTACATCTTCTTCCTGCAACAACTGCCCGCCAATGTTGAGCCACTTGCTGCGTTGAATCTTTGCAGACAATGATTTTTTTAACGTTTCAAAACTATCTGGCTTAGTTCTCTGTACCTGTTTGATAATTTCAGTAATACCATAGTACTGTATCATCTCTTTGAATAACGCAATGGATTGCGGCACTTTCACCACTTCGGTAATCCGATTGGTATTTTCAATTCCTGTTGCCACAGCATTACCATTCTCATCCGGGTGTAATGATTGTAATAACGCCAATCCATCAAACAATTCATTTACAGTATCAGGTGCCAGGTATTCGTATTCAATATGTTGTACCTTATCTATCCGCTTATCCCTGTCCACATACTTCCATGCATTGCGTTCCAGTGCATACATATTATACATGAACCAGTATCCCGGCATAATTACCAGTTTATCATTGGCCACATCATTACTTACCAGGCTAAATGGTATACTGATATTTAATTCAGCAGGATAATCGCCTTTTGCCAAAATATTGAAAGATGCAAACTTTGAATTGTGTTTGAGACTTACACATAAGCCTGGCCAAAATCCACGGCCGGCAATGATCTCACCATCCGGGCTGCGGCTGTTATGATTACTTCCAATGGTGGCACCAGCAGCAATATTGCTCTGCCCCATCACCAGTGCTGCACATAAAAATGAATTGTTATGATGCTGCTCATGTGCAGGAAAAATTAATGAGTTCAACACTTCGCAACAGGATATGGTAGCATTATTACCAAGATAAGAATTGATCAGCCTTGCGCCATATTTTAACTGTGAGTGAGACGCCATCACAAAACGAACAGCTTTTACACCATAGAAAATCCTGCAGCCATATCCCACTATTCCATTTACTATTTCGCAGCCCTCCCCTATTTGTGATGTTCTGTTTTCATCACTCTTGATGGTGAGGTTTTTCAATTTGTTAGCACCCTTTAAATAGGCATCGGTACCGATCAAAACATCCTTTATAATTTTGCAATTTTTAATTACAGTCCTGTCTCCTATTTTTCCATACTGACCTCTCTTCCTGTAATATTTATTGTTGGTAAATTCTTTAAACTTATTGATCAGTGCTTCATCTGCTACATAACGGCTCCACAAGTGAGCATCCCCTGGCAGCATATCATCAAATGGCATCACTGCCCTGCCACCGTTTTCATTACACAGCTCCAGCACCACCCTTGTCTTTTCCTCTTCTCCGTCAAAGATTACACCATTACCAAACTTAGCTTTATCTGTGGTAGCCAGTTCGTTTACATTGGCTATCATCACTTCGTTTCCAATAATGTAGTGGCTTAAATAATTTACATGATCTATACTCACATTGTCACCAAGATCACAACTGATGATGGTACAGTTGTATAAACCCACGGGCATTCTCAGGTTATGAAATTCCAGGTAATATGGTTCCAGTTTGCCAATGCGTATCAGCCCGTGAAACTTGCAGTTCCTTACCAGGTCCGGATTAAAGGAAGGATCAACAAAGATCTTATTCCAGTCATCTGAAGTATTACGGTTACGCACCAGCACTTCTATTTCGTAAGAAGACAGGTTGCGATATTCTTTATTGATCGGATTTTGCAGCAAGCGCAGGTAATATTCATCCTTACCTTCTGGAAGATATTTTGCTTCTACGAAATTGTAGCCCAATTCATTTACCGGATGTTTGATGATAATATTCATAGTCGCCCCAAACCCCTAAAGGGGCTTTTAGACCCTGGAAACTAATTACATTTTTTATAATTGCAACCAGGGTAATTAAAAATTTTATTACAATATATATACAACCTTTAAATAGAAAACTCTTTCCTTAGTTCCCCTTTAGGGACGGAGGGGCGCCTTTATTCCACCGTCACGCTCTTAGCCAAATTCCTCGGTTTATCTACATCATACCCTTTGGCAACACCCACATAGTAAGACAATAACTGTAACGGAACAACGCTTAACATCGGCGCCAATATTTCATCTGCAACCGGCACAAAGAATACATCATCTGCAATATCAGGTATTACATCATCACCTTCGGTGATGATGGCGATCACTTTCCCTTTACGGGCTTTGATCTCCTGCATATTACTGATAATTTTTTCATGATAAGCGTCTTTGGTGGCAACAAACACCACTGGTAATATTTCTGTTACCAGGGCAATAGGGCCATGCTTCATTTCTGCTGCAGGATATCCTTCTGCATGTATATAAGATATCTCTTTCAGCTTTAAAGCACCTTCTAATGCAATGGGGAAATTATATCCCCTGCCAAGAAATAAGGCATCGGTGGAATCTTTATATTTTTCTGCAATGGCTTTTATCCTATCCACATCCCCCAGCAATGCCGCAACCTTTTCCGGTATGGCTTCCAGTTCAAATAATAATTTACTGTATCGTTCATCAGAAATGGTTCCGTTTTCTTTTGCAATCTTTAATGCCATCATGGTAAGCACTGCCAGCTGGCCGGTAAATGCCTTGGTACTGGCCACACCAATTTCAGGACCGGCATGCGTATAGGCCCCACCGTGGCTGATCCTTGCAATAGAGGAACCTACTGCATTCACAATACCAAATATGATAGCGCCTTGTTCCTTTGCTTTTTCAATAGCCACCAGTGTATCTGCAGTTTCTCCACTTTGTGAAATAGCGATGATGATATCGCCTTTATTGATTACCGGATTCCTGTAACGGAATTCAGAAGCATATTCCACTTCCACCGGTATCCTGCACAATTCTTCAATGATGTATTCTGCCACCAAACCTGCATGCCAGCTCGTTCCGCAGGCTACTATTAAAATACGTTTGGCATTTTTAAACGCCTCAATATTCTTTTCCACACCGCTCATTCGGATAATGCCATTGGCTGCGTCTAAGCGGCCACGTAAGCAGTCGTGTATAGTGCTGGGTTGTTCAAAAATCTCCTTCAGCATAAAATGATCGTAGCCACCTTTTTCAATAGCCGCCAGTTCCATATCCAGCTTGGTTACAAATGGAGTTACCTTTTCGTTACCGAGATTTTTAAGGATCAGTTCATCCGGCCTTACAATGGCCAGTTCGTAATCATTTACGTATACCACTTCTTTGGTGTATTCCAGCATGGGTGTGGCATCACTACCTAAAAAGTGTTCGCCCTTTCCTACTCCAATTACCAATGGGCTTCCTTTACGAGCTGCAATAATTGTTTCCGGATCATCTTCATCTATCAGCAAAATACAATAAGCGCCAATGATCCTTTTCAATGCAATTCTTACTGCTTCTTCCAGGATGCATTCATTGTTCTTTTTAATATCCTCAATAAAATTAAGCAACACTTCTGTATCGGTATCGCTGGTAAAGTGATACCCCTTATTTACCAGTTCCTTTTTTATCTGTGCATAATTTTCTATGATTCCATTGTGAATCATGGCGAGTTTACCACTGGCAGATGTATGCGGATGTGCATTCCTGTCATTCGGTTCACCATGAGTGGCCCATCTTGTATGGCCGATACCAATATTAGAATGAAGGTTAGCACCTACTACTGATTCCTCCAAATCAGCCACCTTACCTTTTTTCTTAAACACTTTCAGTCCCCCGTTGAGCAATGCAACACCAGCACTGTCGTAGCCACGATATTCCAGTCTTTTCAATCCTTTTATTACTATCGGGTAGGCCTCTCTGGGCCCGGTATATCCTACAATTCCACACATAAAAAATATTTTTTGTTATTACTAAATTTTAGCCAACCTTTTTTCCCTGAACAATGAGAATTTCTATTTTTCAGTTCAGACACTTATCAGGATAGCAAAGTAAACGAAAATGTGTATATAATTGGTATATACGCAACACTCAAAAAGCCCTCAGTGTATCGAGACGAGATTCGGTTAACTTTCTATTTTTAAAAACCTAATTGAAAACGTTACATTATTAACAAATTGCTCTTGTTGTTTATCCCATATGATATTAATCAATGGTGGATTTGATGCATATCATAGCCTATCGCAGATTTTGGTAATACCTTGCCTTGGCGTTGAAACACTATTTTGAGGCTGCCGGCATGCACTTTTAATAACCCAACGACTATTAACTATTCGATTGCAAACCATAAATATCAACATTCATTTCTAAATTCAACAACATGAAACTAACCATTCCGGTCAATTGGGAAGATGATTATTTTGAAAAAATAGATTTTTCAGAGACAGAGGAGATATATGGAAAATTAAATGTTGGTCTTATAGGTGGTGGCAGACCATCGCTTACTCTGCCGAGTGTAAAAAAAGAAAAGGTAAAAGAATTTGTAACAGAGGCCCACAGAAGGAATTTAAAATTCAATTACCTAATGAATGGTACTTGCTTCGACAATCTTGAAATTACAAAAACAGGGTACCGGGATATACGAAAAACACTGGATTGGCTTGCTGATATCAATGTAGACGGGATTTCCGTATCGCTACCAATGGTAATGGAAATCATAAAAAAGAATTACCCTCAGTTTGCTATTTCGGCTTCTATACAAGTGAGGATCGACGGTTTTGAAAAAGCAAGATATTGGGAAAATCTTGGTGCAGACAAAATCAATATATCCTACGTAGACCTGAATAAAAATTTTGAAGAGATAAAAAAGATAAAGGAAAAAACAACCTGTAAAATTCAAACCATTGCCAACCTCATGTGCATGAATAAATGCCCGATGGTTACGTTACATGCAAATTATAATGCTCATGCCTCTCAGAAAAACCATGTGAACGATAATTTTAGTTTTGATTATTATTTATTCTCCTGTGCGGAAAAATTGCTGTCCAACCCAGTTGAAATTTTAAAATCAGCTTTCATACGGCCGGAAGATCTTCATTATTATGAAGAAGCAGGGGTTGATAATATCAAACTGGTAGAAAGAAGTATGACTACAGATGCTTTAGCAAGGATTGTTTCTGCCTATACCCAACGATCTTATGATGGCAATATGATGGACCTCATTCATGGACTCTCAAAATATATAATTTATAACAATGATAAATATTACTGGAAGGGTCTTAAGTACCTCTTGCAACCTTCTAAAATAAATCTTTTTAAAGCACACAAACTGGTAAATCAGCTCACGACTTTAAGAAATGAAAAAGCATTCAATGAAAGTTTCGATTTGTATATTGACAATAAAAAACTGGATGGCTTTATGGACTTTTTCCACAAAGGCAATTGCCAGCGGGATTGCAATGAATGTAAGTACTGTGATAAATTTGCCGAAAAAGCAATAAGCTACCTTGTTCCGGTTGAAGAACATGAAAAAGCAATGGAATCATTAAGGCAAACAAAATCAATGATGATAAAAGGTGACTTATTTTAACAATATTTCCCTAAATTGAAATACTAGAAAAGAAACGGACGAATGAACGAGAAAAAAAGCCGGCTTGCTATTTATATTATTTTGCTGATTACACTGGCCAGTTTCATCCCTCTCCGAACACTAAAATTTGAATTCAATATTGAAAACCTATTTCCCACAGGGGATAGTGATCTTACCTTTTTCCAGAATTTTCAGCAGCAGTTTAATTCTCAAAGAGATGATGAATTTATTTTTATCGGCTTAAAAAATAAAGAAGGAATATTCAAACAGGATTTTCTTACAAAGACTGACAGTCTCACAAAATTTATAAAACGGCTCAGCCGTATTACTAAGGTTTACTCCTTAACCATTGCAAACAGTATATATTTTAAGAACGAAGAAATTAATGCCCGGCCACTTCTTCATATTGCACAGCCGGCACTGTATGAATCAGATTCCCTTTATTTATTTCAATCAAAGGAATACAGGGACCTGCTGGTTTCTAAAGATGGCAAATCCATTGCTGTGGCAGCTTTTAACGAACAAAACTTAACAGACGGACAGAAGGATTTTATCCTTGGTTCCATTCAAGAAAAAATCAAGCAACTTTCTTTTGATGAATCATATGTTACCGCTAAAATACGTGTGGAAAGAGTTTATATAAACGAGATTGAAAAAAATCTTCAAACCTATTTGCTACTGTCACTTTTATTCATCAGTATCTTTTTATTTATTTTATTCAGGTCAATAAAAACAATTATTGTCCCGCTGCTGATAATAGGTGTATCCATTACCTGGACCTTATCGATTGTTGCTTTAACAGGAAAAAAGCTGGATATCATTTCCAGCCTGTTACCACCCATTCTTGCTGCAATCTGTATGTCTGATATTATTCATCTTTCTACACACTATATTGAAAACTTAAGAAGAGGTTTGTCAAAAAAAGATGCATTAAATAAAACATACCGGGAAATTGGGCTGGCTACTTTCTATACCTGCTGTACAGTGGCAACCGGTTTCTTCACTTTAGGCATCACTAATATTTTACCCATAAGAAACTTTGGATTCTTTACAGGCATAGGGCTTTTCATTGCTTTTGGCATCACTACGTTTTCGTTGTATGCATTTTATTTGTTTTCCCCCATACCCAAAGTGGTTTATAAAAAAACTGCCGAACACTGGTGGGATAACTTCCTGGCGTTTGCATTTAAAACAGTCATTAAAAAAAGATACCTGGTGCTTGGTTTGTTTGGCGTTATTTTAATTGGATCATTTTATTATATCAACAAGATTGAAATAAATTCCAGTTTACTGCAGGAAATTCCAAAAGGCAACCCAATACTGCAAGATTATGAGTTTATGGAAAATGAATTTGCAGGCACCCGTCCATTTGAACTTTCCCTAACAGTAAAAGATAAAGCCGCTACCAATTTTGATTTGCCAATAATGAAAAAGGCTGAAGAGATTGAACATTTTTTAAAAGATAGCTGTGGTGTGGGTTATATCATTTCTCCCTTATCACTTTTTCGTGGGGCTAATAAAGCATTCAATGGGGGAGAAAATATTAATTTTAAATTGCCCGAATCTCCGCAGCAGGTAAGCAGGTATTACGAAGCTATACAACAAACAGAATTTGCAGATGAGATGCAGCACTACATGACTGCAGACGCTAAACAGATGAGGATTAGTGGACGTTTGCCTAATTTTTCCCTTAAAGAATTTAAACTAATAAGGGACAAACTTGACCGTTTCCTGGTTCTTAATAATTACACAAAAACTTTTGACTATCGTTTAACAGGTTCTGCAGTATTACTCGATAAAGTAACCTATTCATTAACAGAAAATCTTTTCACAGGAATTATAATTGATGCTGTTATTATTTCACTCATTGCATTGCTTTTATTAAAAGGATGGAGAATTGTGTTGATCATTTTAATTCCAAACTTGATTCCACTTTTTATAATGGCTGCTTTTATGGGTTTGCTGCACATTAATCTTAAGGCAGATACATCAGTAATATTTGCCATTGCATTCGGAATTGCAGTAGATGACACTATACATTTTTTGAGCAGGCTCAGGCTGGAACTTTCAAGAGGTTTATCTTTGCCTTATGCGGTAAAGCGAACTTATTTATCTACAGGTAAAGCAATCATCATTACTACGCTTGTGCTGCTCTCGGGATTCCTTACGTTATTATCTTCCAGTTTTGGAGGAGTATTTTATATCGGTTTATTAATAAGCCTTTGTCTATTTACAGCTTTGTTAATGGAACTGACTATTACTCCTATTCTTATACTGCTGTTTTATAAAAAATAAATGTTTAATTCACTTCATCAGCAAATCCTTAATTAGCAGTTTCATTCAATTTTTTATTAATTATCTATTGCATCTCGGGCGGTGATTAATATCATGTTTGAAGTTGAGTTGTGTCATCGTTCTGTCATAATTAGATAAATAGCTTTGTTCTGGTTATTTAATAATTATTCATCTCAAAATACTTTTTATGAAACTGTTTAGTAATAAAAATTTGCTCGTACTCCTGGTTGTGTTTAGTGTTTATGGATATCTTATTGGTTGCAGGAAAGATAATGACCTGCTCGTTCCAATTCAAACCACTAAGCCATTTGTACCCACACGTGGTAATAATATTCATCTCCCAGGAAGTATGACTAAGGCCGACTCCACGCAATGGAAATTGGATAAAGTTCACTCCAGCTCGTTATGGTCAGCTGCGTATGTTGGTGCAGCAGGTTTGCTCACAGGCCGGTTCAATCAATTTGGCATGCATGATGTAAGTGATCCTAAAGCGCTTTACTATCCCGGTCCTTCTAATGTACAACCGCTTATGGACTCATCCTGGGCTTTTAATGAAAGTGACCCAACAAAAACATATTTCAATGGATATGTACAGATTAACACCTCCAATACAGGCGAACCTGGAAGAGATGCAGGATGTAATATCAGCGGAATGGGTACAGAGTCGATAAAAAAGGATACTATGAACCTTACCGTTATTAATCTTGCTAAAATTAGAAGCACAAAGATAGAATTAGATCCGAATAGTAATGACTATATCGTTACCCTTGACCTTACCTGGCACGGTAAGCTGGCCACCCCGGTTACAAAATCAATTATTGGTAAGTTAAAATACATACCGAAAGCATATGTAGGAACTGGAGTATATCCAGCACAATATGCCGTTTTTGGTTTACAATTAATATTCCAGTTCAATTGCAGGGATTTCGGAATTGTAAGTACCAGTATTGGTGATAAAATCGACATTGAGTGCAACATGAACTTTAACAATAAATAATTTACCCTTCAATTGAATTTATTATGAAACGATTATTAATATATACAAGTTTGCTGCTTGCTGTTGGATTCGGTTTTACCAGTTGCTATAAGGACATAATAAAACCTGAACTGGGATCTGATCCGGATGGACCGCCTCAGCCCGTAAGCTACAAAGGAGAATTAGCTGCGGTATTTAATACAAATTGTGCGGTTGCAGGCTGCCATGTAACTGGAGCTCACAAGCCATATTTGACGTCCGATATTTCTTACCTGCAAATTGTAAATGGCGGCTTTGTAAATGTGGCGTTGCCTAAGCAGAGTATTCTATATCAGCAGATTTACGGAGAAATGGGACAATACATGAAATCCGCAGAAGACAAACAAAAAGTGTATGACTGGATCAGGAAGGGAGCTCCTAATAATTAATTGATTTAAAAATTAGTACAATGAAATTTAAAATAAATAAATCAAAAACCCTGCTTGCTTTAACAATTCTAGTAGTTGTGAGCCTGTTAATGCCTGCCGTAAAACTGGTGGCACAGGATAGCAGCACAACCGTAATAGAAGGTTCTGCCGTAAAAAAAGTTAAGCCAGTAAAGAATACCTTTCAAAGTATCTGGATCATCGATAACCAAACGGTAATGGTGCCGGTAAAAGGTACGTTTGAAATGGATATCCAGCATCGTTTTGGCAGCGTAAAAAAAGGGTACCAGGAAATGTGGGGACTTTTTTCTTCTTCCAATATAAGGTTGGGAGTAAGTTATGCACCTATCAATAAGTTGAACCTTGGGCTTGGTGTTACACGAACTACTGCGGTTACTGCAAATATGCCAACACCATCCAGTGTAAGTGGTCCCGTGTGGGACGGAAGCCTGAAATATGCATTAATATCACAAACTCCGGGTAAATACCCTGTAAGTGTTACCTATTATGGCAATATGGCTTACAATACCAAAAAGGATACAGCACATGAAATATACAGGTATACATCAGACAGATTAACCTTTTTCAACCAGGTAATCATCGCCAGGAAGATCACGGAGAAGCTCTCCATCCAGGTTGCACCAAGCCTTTCCCACCAAAACGTGGTGAATGGATACTTTACCCAGAAGGACAGTGCTAACTTACTGGTAAACCCCGAGATGAATTTTAATCATTTTGCAATTGCTTTTGGGGCAAGATATAAGCTGAGCGACGTAACATCGCTGATGATTAATTATGATCAGCCAATAACTAAACATGTTTTACATAACCCAGCTCCTAATCTTTCTTTTGGGCTCGAGTTTAACACCAGCAGTCACTCATTCCAGCTGTTTGCAACTAACTTCTATTATCTAAGCCCGCAGGCTAATAACTTATATAACAATAATAGTCCATTTTCCTATACCGATGAAAATAATAACAAGATGCAGGGTGGCCAGTTTGTAATTGGTTTTAATATCACCAGGTTATGGAGCTATTAATAATTACCTAAATACTACCTGTCATTTTTAAATATTTTTTTAAAAAGAGCCTTTAATAATACTTCTTAGAGGCCCTTTTTATTTTTGAAATATGAACATCATAACTGGATACATTTTTCTCAATACTGGCTTGTGAGTGTCGTTATTTACTTTTAAATCTATTATTTTTAACACAGGGCTATGAGGCAAAATCACTTCATAAACAGTTTACTTTTTTTAGTTTTACTATTTCCGGCTTTACAACTTTTTTACAGCTGCAATAGTAATATAGAAAATAAAAAAATTGATCTCAAAAAAACGGTACCTGTCACTGAAAAATTATTAAAGCCCACCACCTCTTTTACAGATACTTTGGTCATCAAAACTTTATCTGCTATATTTTACAATCCAGACTCTCTTCAATTGGAAAAGATTAAGGGCATTCTAAAAAAGAATGAATTTGAAAGCCTTACCCATGAATATTTTTATCAAATGAAAAATGCCCGGAAGGAGTTGAAAAAATATTGGCCACAGATAAAAATAGTTGAAAGTTCCAAAGCTCGTTTCCTGTTATTTATTAAGGCTGATAAAACAAAAGAATTAGTAGACCTCAATACTTACCAGGAATTCAGTGGTATGATTCTTTATGACCCAACAAAGGAACCTATACCAATTGATATGATGAATATGGGTACCGAGGTGGCTTATTATTTAAAAAAATAGCAACACGCTGTTTATTCTTCCCCTATTCATTCGTATTGCAATAAGTTATTTAATTACAGCAGTATTTATTCCTATACAAATCAGAAGAACATTCCTATTACGGATGATAATACTCACATTACCGCTTGAGTATTGTCATGATTTAGTCATATCGCCAGTTTTAAATTGCATGATAAATTAAACATCACCTAAAAGATTTCTTATGGGTAATAAAACAAAAACAACTGATAATCCCCGTCGAAGGTTTTTATCGCTATTTATACCTCCTGAAGGGAAAAAGGAGAAAACTGAAATGGTAAAAATGCTAACCGCAGAAGGAAAAATTGTTGAAATAGAAAAATCTGTTTGGGAAGCGGCAACCAAAAAACAAAAAGCCACTAACAAAGAGATTTACGACTGGATGAATAATCCTTCAAAGGAAAATAATAAATGACTTCATTCAAAACTGAACAATGAAACAAGAAGAAGAAATAAATGACAAGAGCAGGCGGCTTTTTTTAAAAAATGCTGCTATTGCAACGGCTGTAACTGCAACATGCGGCAGCCTCGCCTGCTCCTGCTCTTCCAAAAATGTTGCTGTTACAGAAAAGGTAAGGCTATTGTCTCCAGATGGCGAGATAGTTGAAATTGACTCCGCTTACCTGAATCACCATGAGAATATGGCTGTTTTATCCCAGCATGATCAGAGAATGGGTATTGCAGGAAAAAAATTCGTGATGGTGGTGGATCTTTCCCGTTGTAAAAATGCCCGTAAATGTGTGACTGCCTGCCAGAAACATCACTACCGGCCAGAGGATACAGAGTGGCTTACTGTGAAACTGATGAAGGATAGTGATAAAGCCGCACCTTACTGGTTTCCAAAACAGTGTTTCCATTGTGATAATCCACCTTGTGTAAAAGTTTGCCCGGTGGACGCCACATTTAAAAGAGATGACGGGTTAGTTTTAATAGACAATGAAAGATGTATCGGCTGTAAATTCTGCATGGCAGCCTGTCCTTATTCCACCCGTGTATTTAACTGGGATGAACCCGATATGCCTATTGACATTAAGAACCTGCAATACAATGCAGAAACCGGGGTACCAGCCAAAGTAGGTACGGTGGAAAAATGCGATTTCTGTCCAGACAGGTCCAGAGAAGGTTTGCTCCCTCCATGTGTGGAAGCATGCCCTAATGGTGTATTTTATTTTGGCGATGAAAATGAAGATACCGTTTCTAACGGTGATGAAACAGTAAGCTTTAGTCAGCTGATAAAAGACCGTGCTACTTACAGGTTTATGGAAGAACTGGGCACTAAACCAAGAGTGTACTACTTGCCGCCTAAAGACAGGCAATTCCCTGTTGAAAGAGGCTACGAAAATCTTCCGGATAAATTGAAAGACCGGTTTAGAGATATAATGGAAAACAAGGAAAAATAATAACGTCAGTAATATTTCAATTACTATCAGAATACTAATTATTATGGAACTCAATAAATATCAGCTGGAGATTTTTGAAAAGCAACGCCCGGTAATTGAAAACTTTGGAAAAAAAACCTGGGGCTGGACGATATTTTTTCTTTTGTGGATCGTGGTTGGGGGCTATGCCCTCTATTTACAGATAGCAAAAGGCCACTCAGTAACAGGTATGAGAGATAATGTAGTTTGGGGACTATATATAGCTAATTTCATTTTCTTTATCGGCATAAGTTATGCTGGTGCTGTCATCTCTGGTATCCTTCATATTCTGCAGATTGAATGGCGAAAACCTATTATCCGCATTGCAGAAATAATCACTGTAATTTCCACTATTATCGGCCCTGTATATATATTGCTGTGTGTTGGCAGGTTAGACAGGCTTCATCATCTCTTCCTTTATCCAAGATTGCAGTCTCCCATTACATGGGATGTATTTGCCATTGGCACTTATTTTTCCGGCAGTGTAATTTTTCTTTACCTGGCCCTGATAAAGGACTTTGCTATATACAGAGATGCCAGGCTTAACATTCCCGGTTGGAAACAAAAATTGTATAAGATATTAGCCATTGGCTATCGTGGTACCCCCAGCCAGAAGAAGCACATAAAAATTTCTACCAACCTCATGGCTATCATGATTGTGCCACTTGCTATCATTGTTCACTCCGTGTTGTCATGGATATTTGGAATGACCTTGCGTCCGGGCTGGCACAGTACCATCTTTGGGCCTTACTTTGTACTGGCAGCTATCTATTCTGGTACAGGCGTACTTATTATGGCAATGTGGGTATACCGCAGAATGTATAATCTAAAAAGCTACCTCACTGATCAGCATTTTATTTATCTGGGTTATATCATGATGATACTTGGTGCAGGATACGGGTATTTTACATTTTCAGAATACCTTACTGATTGGTTTAGTTCAGAAAAATGGAACAGCGAAGTAATTGAAAAATTATTTAATCCTGAAAAATATGGATGGCTGTTTTTATTTACTAATGTGGCAGGAATTTTACTTCCGATATTGATAGTAGCTATTCCAAAAACAAGAACACCTAACATGATTGCTGCTGCTTCATTTTTTATGGTAATAGCACTTTGGGTAAAACGTTATCTGATAATAGTACCAACACTGGAATCTCCATTGTTGCCAATGCAGGATACGAGAATAGAGTATGTAAAATATTCGGCTACGTGGGTGGAGTGGGCTCTTACGTTTGCCGGCATTGCAACTTTCTTTTTGTTCTTCACTTTGCTTTCAAAATTTGTCACCATTATTCCTATATCAGAATTTGGAAATAAAGAAAAAGAACTGGCTCCTGTAAAAGAAACTGAAATGGCTTCTGCCTAAAATAAAAATTATGAAACAAGTATTATCAATCACTCTATTAAAAAAAAGTTTTCAGCTGCTGCCGGTATCTGTTGCTCTTTTTGTAACGCTGCTCATTCCGGGTTTATTAACTGCACAAACTGACAGCACACAAAAAAAAGAACTAAAGGCAACAGAAGAAGCATCATTGATAGCGCCCGCCGTTGATTTTGTAAGTGTGCAGAAATCAGATAAAACAATTGACCTGAAAGTAGCATTAAAAGCAAAAGTAAAAGGGGTGTTTATTAAACTACCTTTATTGAAAGTTACATTCATACAGATAAGTGGCGACAATGAAAAGGAACTTGGTTTTGTAATAACCAATGAGCAGGGAAAAGCTTTATTGAATGTAAAGGCTGATTCATTTGTAACTAACAAAGAAGGCAAGCTGCAGTTTAAAGCAGTATTTGCAGGCAACAAACAAATGGATCCTGCAGATGGTGAGGTAACAATTAAAAGGGCCTGGCTTGAAATAGTTCCTGTAAAAGAAGATTCATTACTCACTGTTAAAGCGAAGCTTATTATTCCCGGAGCTGAAACAGATTCATCTGTGAAAGATATAGCCATTGGCATATATGTGAAGCGTTTATTCAACCCTTTAAAAGTAGGAGAAGGCACTACAGATGGAAATGGTGAAGCCTCTGTTGAAATTCCGGCCCAGCTTCCTGGCGATGATAAAGGAAATATAAATCTACTGGCAAGAATTGACGAAAATGAATTGTTTGGCAACCTGGAAGCAACTGTTACGCAAAAGTGGGGTGTGCCGGTTAGTGATAAATTAAATCAATTGCCAAGAGCTTTATGGGGTACCCATCCTCCTGTATGGATGCTGGTGACATTCATTATCCTGATGACAGTTGTATGGGGGCACTATATTGTTATTATATATGAGTTGTTCCGGTTAAGAAAAGAAGAACCACACGAATTACAAAATACAAGTACCGTTTAAATTTAAGTATCAACTAAAAAAAATGAAAATGAAAAAAAATCTTATCATCTTGATCTCCGGTTTATTTATGATTGCGTTATTAGCATTCACTACCAACTCTGCCAACCAGCAAAGAAAACCGTGGCCAGTACCAGATGCTGCCAAAAACAAAGCTAATCCAGTAAAAGCCGATGCTAAGTCTATTGCTGATGGCAAAACATTATACAATACCCATTGTAAATCCTGTCATGGAACAAAAGGAAAAGGTGATGGTTCAAAAGCCGCAACATTGGACACTGAATGTGGTGACTTTACAACTGCAGCATTCCATTCTCAAACTGATGGAGAATTATTTTACAAAACTGCTGAAGGACGTAAAGACATGCCGTCTTTTAAGAAGAAAATTCCTGATACAGATGACCAGTGGGCAATAGTAAATTTTTTAAGAACATTAAAATAGATGGTTCTGTTTTTGGCTGAAACTACTAAATAAAAACCCGGGGTATTTGTCTTCCCGGGTTTTTGTTTGCACAATAAGTACCGTAACCACTAAACTAATTCGTAACTTAACATGTAGTTTTAACTGTTTAAACCCAATAAAATGCAAAAGAATACTTCTATACTTTACGTCACTTTATTTATCATCACCTGCATTGCATTTACACCAAGAAAAAAGTTCCAAACACCCTGGCCAGTACCAGATGAATACAAAAAGAAAGTAAACCCCGTGAAAGGTGATACTATGGCCACTGCAACAGGCAAAACACTATATACCTTACATTGTAAATCATGTCATGGAATAAAAGGTAAAGGTGATGGGCCAAAAGCAGCACAGCTGGATACTGAATGTGGTGATTTTTCTACTCCAAGTTTCCAGGCACAAACAGATGGTACACTATTTTATAAAACAATTGAAGGAAGGAAAGATATGCCACCTTTCAAAATTAAAATCCCAGAACAAAATGACATTTGGGCTATCATAAATTACATGAGAACACTAAAATAATAACCTGTTTTAAAAATTTAACATAACCGCTTTTCACTGGCCGGGCAGATATTAATTTGCCCGGTTCTTTATTAACCGGTCTTACGTAAAATCCAGCCAGCAGGTTAAATTATTCAGCAGTGAATTTGGAACAATGGTTCAAATGATCATTTTATTTACAGCAACATGCTGAATGTGTTTTTAGGCAGAAAGAAAAATTAGAATAAGGATATGCGTTTAATTTGGAGACAGGGGGCTTTATTTTTTATGATGATGACAGGTAGGTGGAAGTTTGATATTTGAGGTTGAGAGTCCGGAAATTATCATTTATACTTGTACTCAAATAGCTTTATCATCTAAAATTTAAAAACTTGAAATACTTATTTCTTTTACTGGCATGTGGTGCGTTTGTAACCGCAGGCATTGCACAAACCACTCCCCCACTTGGTAAGCACAGCAATATCTATATTGTACGCCATGGTGAAAAATTAAATGGAGATGATCCGCTATTAACAGATGAGGGAAATAAAAGAGCGGGTGATTTGATGCGGCAATTAAAAAATAAAAAAATCAGCAGGATATATGTATCAGAATTTAAGCGTACACAAAACACCGGCGACAGCCTGCGCCTGCAACTGGGAATAGACACGGTACAGATCAATGCAGATACCAGTTGCGCCAGTTTATTTGCAGCCATTACGCAACATAACGACTGGAATAAATCCATCCTTATTATTTCTCACAGCAACATCATGCAGAAAATTATTTACAAACTGTGCATCACGGATTTTCCGCAGGAATATATTCCCGCTGCAGAATTTGACAATTTATACATCGTAAGTTTAAAAAAGAAAAAAGCGGTATTGAAGCAGTTGAAATATGGTAAGCTATCAGCTGCTTCTGCTGAAATGAAGCATTGATATTACTACAGTTATTTATTATTTACCACAGTTGTTTATTATTTACCACAGTTGTTTTTCCAACAGAACCATCTTTACCAGGAAATAATTCAAATACAAAGCCTGGTTGCAAACCCAGCTCTTTTCGATGAGAAACAAATATGACTGCCGTGTTTGTTTCAGCAGCAATTTTATTGATCAATGAAACGATCAACGCTGCATCACTATCGTTCAGTCCCGCTGTTGGTTCATCCAGTATCAGCAGCGGCGGATGTTTGATCATGGCACGGGCAATCAATATCATGCGCTGATGGCCGGGAGAAAAGTTTACAAAGAGTTTTTTATTCTGATGCTGCAACCCCAATACCTGCAGCCATTCATTCGCCAGTTGCATTACCCTGTCGGATGGTTGTTGATACAAGCCAATGGTATCGGCCATCCCTCCGGCGATCATATTTTCTGCACTGTCGTACCGTTCAAAGAAACGCATGATGGCCTGAGAAAAATAACCAATGTGCTTTTTAATATCCCAGATCGTTTCACCGGTTCCTTTTTTGTATCCGAACAACGTAATGTTCTGCCGGTATGCCTTGGTGTTATCTCCATTGATCATAGACAGTAACGTGGTCTTGCCTGAACCGTTGGGGCCTTTCAGCTGCCAGTATTCCCCCTTGTTAATTTGCCAATTGATATGTTGTAAGATGCAGCGTTCCTCATAATGGACATTCACATCAATAAATTGTATTAACAAGTCCTCTAAAACAATACGGCTCTCTGCAGCAGCAGGAATCAACAAATCACTGCTGTTATTTATCACGGAGTGCTGTACACTGTTTTTGTCAACAGGGCTAAGCAAATTATTCTGAAGTATCAATACATTATTTACAAAGGGCAGCAGATCCTGTCTGCGTCCAAACAATTGTATGATGATGGTATGTGCTGATGCTTCGGCAATGGCAGCAGAAACTTCCGTCTGAATATTGGTATCAAGATTATCAAAAATTTCATCTATCACCAGGTAGTCCGGCTGCTGACTGAGCAGGTAATACAGCATTGCTTTCTTCTGTTCTCCTTCTGAAGACGTGGCAAGGCTTACTCCATTCACAGGTTTTACAAAGTATAATTCATGCCGCAGTTCTTCTTTTATAAAATCCATTAAAGTGCTGCCTGTAAAAACAAACCCTTTTAAACCATTGAGCAATTGTAATGCCGCCGGAAATGATCTTGCTTCCAGTTGCTGCATTAATTTCTCCTTATCTGTTACCTGCTGAATATATATCGCAATGTGTGATGGTGTAATCATTGAACAGTTTAAATTTTCCCTGTACCAAAAATACTTTTATTGCCTTAATAAAATTCATCAACAGATGAGTTGATTCTTCTAACATGCATTTAAAATAGCATGCAGGCTGAAATGTCTTATCAGTCTTTTATTTTAATTACCCCTGTTTTGTACAGGTTGACCGCTTGCTGTAAAATTATTTCTATTGTTTTTACAGGCAGATCCTTATTTGGGTTCAGTAACAGTATTTTCATTCTTGAGCGTTTTTCAATGATGAGATCCGGATGATCAAAGTGTTTGCCTTCTACTATTCCGATATAGGGAAGTTTATGTTTTTTATGCACCCACAAATAGCAAAACATTTTTCCTTTGTAGGTAAAAAATGGCATACCATATTTCCAGGCCTCAGCCACATGGCTGTCTTGTGAAAGAATAATTTCTTTTAGGGCAAGTAAACAACCTTTGGTGGGCTCTTCCTGAAGCAGGTAAAAATTATCAATTGGTCTCATGATTATTTAACTGCTATAAAGATATCAACTTCAGCGTTCGCAGGGTCTTGCGCTTTTTTCCCATATACTTCAAAGTCCGCCGTAAATGTTCTTGGCAAATTAGAGTTCCAGATTCTCGTCCATTCATCAAAAACTACTCCCTGCAATAAATTTCCCTTTGCTGTGTGTACTGAATAATTTTCTTCCTTGAAAGTTTTGCCAACCATTCCAACTGGTATCGTATTTAAATCAGCAACCTTGCAACCAAGAATAGTAGTGTATGGTTTTGTATGGTCCTTCTCGTACTCCGTGTAAATGCAATAAATGGAGTGGTCTGTTTTGTTTGGAATTTTTTCTGCGATGCCTTCAGAAATAAATTGGTTCCAGAGTGCAGGAATATCTTTGCCAGCCTGTCCGTTTTCGTTAGTTGTTCTTACTGAGATGCCGATGATACTGAAGGATTGAAGTTTCATTTTAAATTTATTTGTTAAGCCACGAAAGTAAATGAAGGTTGTGACAACCCTATGTCAGCAGTTAGAAATAATTGTGTTTGCAAACCTGATCTAAAAAAATCACCCTCAATTACAATGCACTTTTGTATTATCTGTGTCGGCCGTCCGTTGATTTTTATTCCTTACCCAGTCCCATATTTTCACAGAACTATCAGCATTACATTTCATCCTGTATTGAATAATCAAAGCAGATAATAACGTGAGGAAACCAATGAAGAGGATAGCTGCATTGATGCTTATTAAATCTGCAATTATTCCGGTGAGTATTGCGCCAATAGCATAACCAAGATCTCTCCACAAACGGAAAATGCCGATGCTTTTTGCCCTGTCCTGCGGATGCGTATTTTCTGCAACAGTAGCAAGGAATGTGGGATACACCATTGCAGTGCCCCACCCTAAAAGAGAAGATAATACTACAAAATGAAACATGGTATTTGCCCACACCAATACAATCAAAGCAATAGCCTGCAGCAACATTCCTGTGTACAGCATATCTTTCTTACAGAATCGATCAGCCATTTTGCCTGTGAACAATTGACCGATTCCCCAAACAGCCGGATATATTGCCGCAATGATTCCTATTTCACCAATGGTAAAACCCCTGGAAGCAAGCAGCACAGGAAAGATGCCCCATGCCATACCATCGTTCAGGTTGTTGATTAAACCGGCCTGTGTTACCGAACCTAAATTTTTGTTTTTCCATGTGGTATCCCAAAATATATGCTTCAACCTCGGAATGGAATTGCTGATGGTTTCTTTTGCTACATGATGTTTAGTGTCTTTTATAAAAAAGATACTTCCTGCTAATCCAAAGAAGACCAAACCAATTCCTACATAAAAAGGATAAGGTCTTATGCCATATTCACTGGCTATCCAGCCTGTTAAAAATGCCACTATTGCCACAGCAATGTATCCTGCAAATTCATTTAAGCCCATTGCAAAACCACGTTGCTTTTCACCCACAAGATCAATCTTCATTACCACTGTACTGCTCCATGTTAAACCCTGGTTGATTCCTAACAACACATTGGCTGCAATGATCCAGTTCCAGGAGGGAGCAAACATTAGAATGAATGGAATAGGAATACCAATTATCCAGCCTGCAATCAATAAATTTTTTCTGCCGAATTTATTGGCCAATGTACCTGTGTAGTAATTGGTAATTGCCTTAACAATTCCAAATACAATGATGAAAGAAAGTATAGCGGTTTTGGCTGCTATATGAAATTCAACATCAGCAATTCGTGGTAAAATACTTCTTTCCAACCCAACCATGCCGCCAACAAAAGCGTTAATGATTACCAGCAATGTAAACTGCTTCCAGTTTTCCTTTAAGCCTAATTGAACATCTTTCATTTTATATTTTTTTTGATCGGATCACTACAAAACTTCCTTTACCAAATCCCGGCAATGGCTCAGTTAATTCTTCCTTACTATTAAACAGTGTTTGCCAGTATTCAAATGATATAAACCCTGCCTGTTGCATTATGCCGGTTATTTCTGGTACTGTATGAAAGTGGGCTTCTTTATACCATGGGCTTATTGCTTTCTTAGCTTCGTATTGTTTGCCCGTCTCACTTTCTTTATCAATCATACCAATTATAAAAAACCCATTTTTTTTAATGATGCGATGCACTTCTGCAAATGCTTTTGAGACATTATCTAAAAAACAATCTGTGGTAATCATCACCGCATAGTCAAAAGACTCCCCGTGAAATGGCAGTGCTTCTGCCGTTGCTTTAATTACCGCTATCCCTCTTGCAATAGCCATCTGTGCCATTGTATGTGCCGGTTCCACACCAATACTGATTTTTAATATTTCAGCAAAGCGTCCTGTACCAACTCCAATTTCAACACCAATACCTTCTTTAGGAATTGCAAGGCGTAAAGCTTTAAGTTCATTTTGAAAAAGTGCAGAATGCCTGTTAAACCAATTATCATAGTCAGCTGCATTGTTATCGAATATGGTGGGATTATGCTGATTCATACTTTAAGTATTGAATTATGAAATGGCACACCTGTTAGCACCTGCTTCCAGGTCAACCGGGTTGATATCACTAAAATCACCTTTGATATTTTTTTCTACAATGGATAAATAATTTGCTGGTGTTGGTGGAATACGCTGCTGAATGGTATTTACAAATTCTGTCTCACTTAATTTCAGCATAGCAACATTTTCTTTAATGCTGCCGATTGTTGTTTGAATGGGAGTATTATCAAAATCTACCGGCTGACTGGTATGGGCGGGCAATACAATTATATTTTCGTTCAATGCCAACAATTTCTGCAATGATTGATAAAGCATTTTTGATTTCTGTATTGCTTCATCATTGTTTGCTTTCAGGTCAGGTCTGCCAACACCATTTATAAACAAGGTGTCGCCTGTAAGCAATACTTTGTCATCAATTAAATAGCTGGTGCTTTCCACTGTATGCCCGGGAGTTTGAATAGCTTTAATGCTGATGTTGCCAATTTTAAAAATTGTTGAATCAGTTACAGGGGTAAAATCAAAATTTACTTTGTTGGGTGCAGGAAGATGTAAGGTTGCATTGTTACGCTCTGCCAATTGTTTTGATCTTGACAAATGATCGGCATGAATATGCGTTTCAATTACCTGCTTCAGTTGCAGGTTTTCTTTTTGAAGAATCTCCTGGTAAGCTTCTGTTGGTAGAGAAGCATCAACGGCTATTGCCTCATTGTTGGATGCAATTATATAGGAAAGACAGCCCTTACCGGTTCTTCTGAATTGTATTATTTCAAAACCAGGAAATGAAAGTTTTGCGGTGTTCCATGCAAGGCTCCAACCCTTCATACCACCCTGTAAGGAGTAGGCTTCAAAACCCTGGTGATGCAGCAAGTCTGCAGCAACTAAACTTATTTTACCACCGGCACAAATGGTTACTACCGGAATGGTTTTATCCAGATGCAAACCTTGTAATGCCTCCCGGTTGTTTGCTTTTAATTTATCGTAGGCATTAAAATAAATGCTGCCGGGGATGAACCATTCTGCTCTTTCCTGGATGGGTCTTATGTCCAGGATGGAAACTTGTTTCCCTGTTGCTAACCAGGTGCTGAGGGTGTTGGTATTAATTTCTTTTGCGCCTTCCATTTTGTGCATTTTTGTTACACAAAGTTGACAGCAATAAATGGCTAATCCTTTAACATAAGATAAATAATTACCGGTGTCCCCGTATGCGGCTGAGGCTTACCTGTGTGATGCCGAGGTAAGAAGCTACATACTTCAGGGGAACTCTCATGAGCACATTAGGCGCTTCGTTCAGCAGAGCGTTATACCTTTCTTCTGCTGAGTGAAATTGCATACCCTCTATGCGGTTAACTGTTTCCACATAGGCCGCTTCAAATATCTTACGAAACAGTCTTTCTATCTCCGGGAAACTGTCATAGAGTTTAAAAAGCTGACCGGCGTTAATGGCAATTATTTCTGCATCTTCCAAAGCCTGTATTGCTTTGCGGCTTGGCTTGCCGGTGAACAAACTTTCCACCCTTGCAATAATACTGTCTTCAAAAAAGAAACGCTCTGTAATATCAATGCCATCTTTAAAATAATAAATACGGGCAACTCCTTTTTTGATAAAGTAAATTGTTTTGCAGGTATGGCCAATGGGTTGCAGGTCCTTGTTTTTTTTGATGGTAACCATACTGCTTATTTCAGCAATGGCATCTTCCGCTTCTTTTGAGAGTGAATTGAATTTTTTAAAGTATTGAAAGAGTTTTTCCATTACTTAAATATATAACTTTCTGCGTTGCCGTTTTTTTTAGCAAAGCAGTTTAAGTGCTGAATGTTATCGACAGTTTACGTCCTTACGTAATGCCAAAGTAGTAATCGTTAATTCATCAATAGCTTCGTCACTAAACCGTTGCAACGATTCTTTTCTAATCATATCAAGCTGATTTTTATCTATAGTTTTTATATATTCCTTTACTTCATTGCTCAAGTCTGAAGATTTCATTATTTCATCAGCATAGTCATTTACATCTTTACTTAAAGATTTGTCAACTAATGCTGCTTTAATTAATGAATCTCCTTTACAAGTATAAGCAAACCATAAAGTATTTAATATCGCCTTTTGTGAATTAGGATTTACTGACTTAAAAAGTGATATTAATGTGTCAACATATAATTCTTGTTTCTGTGGCAATAACATATATATCAGGCAATAGCTTTGTGTAAAATACATTGCGTGTTGTGGTAAATAGAAACTATACGAAGTATCATTTAGAATTTTTACTGCGGCACTGATAACATTTATGCCATCATTGGAAAGCCCATTAAGCGTTGTCACGTATTCCTTATGGTTAATGTCGGTCAAGTTACATTTAGCAATTGCATTTGCTGCAATGATTTTGTCATTTTCACTTTTACTTAAATATAACAGAAGTGTTGAAGCATCATAATAGAAGAATGGGTTATGATTCGGACCATTCAATTCACTTCGCAACAAAGGCAAATATTTTGTAGTGTCAGCTTTTACTTGATTCCAAAAACCGTCAAGAGCAGGAAGTTTTTTTTCTTGTTCCGATTTTGTCAGTTTGTTTGGCGAAAAATTATAAATTTTGTCAACATCAAGCGTCTGTCCAAAAGTAAATGAAGCCAATAAAAGGGAACAAACTAAAAGTCTTATTTGCATAGTTAAGATTGTGTCGTGTTAATTACTATAATGTGTGAATTATGCTAAAATACACAACTCTCAACAAAAGCATTTTTTTACTTCCTCGTGAAACTACCATCAAAAAAGCAACTCCCGGGTAGCAGCACAAATAAAACAGGGTGCATGTGTTTTAGCAGGCCCAATAATGATACGCCGAGACTGGCTGCCAGATTGAGTGGAAAGCCCGGTGAGGATTTGTGTGTGTTGGTTCTGTGCCGGACTTGGAACGAAAGCCGGAACTGAAGTTGATAAAAGAAAACTTTTTGACAACCCATAAAAATGTACTGCAACTGCTGCGGTGGGTCACCCCAAAAGGGTGGCTCACCGGGAGGGCTAACCGCCTACAACAAAATCCCCTGTAAAAAAAAATACGCAAAAGAAAAATAAATCACCAGTCCCGTTACATCCACCAGCGTGGCTACAAAAGGTGCAGAGCTCACTGCAGGATCAGCGCCGAGTCGCTTCAACAGCAGCGGCAGCATGGAGCCGGTGAGTGTACCCCACAGCACCACTCCCAGTAATGAGAACCCTACTGTAAGGCCAATTAAAAACTCCTGGTTACTGTAAACATTGGGTAATATTTTGGCCCAGATCATTACCCTGGTAAAACCAATCAGGCCAAGCACAGCACCCAGCATCAGGCCCTGTATAATTTCCCGGCGCATTACCCGCCACCAGTTAGCAATTGTAATCTCACCCACAGCCATGGCCTGTATGATCAGTGTAGAAGCCTGTGAGCCGGTGTTACCACCGCTGGAAATAATCAACGGAATGAACAATGCCAGCACTACCGCTTTTTGTATCTCATCCTCAAAATATCCCATGGCAGTAGCGGTAAACATTTCTCCTAAAAACAATACTACCAGCCAGCCAATACGCTTGCGAAATAATTTTACCAACGGCATTTCCAGGTAAGGTTCATCCAGTGCCTGGGTACCACCCATCTTTTGCATGTCTTCGCTAAACTCTTCATTGGCCACCCACAGCACATCATCAATGGTAACAATACCGAGCAGGCTGTTATGCTTGCTCACTACCGGCAGGGCTACCCTGTTATTCATTTTAAAAGCTTCGTTGGCTACTTCCTGATCGTCCTCTGCATGCAGTGCTATAAAACGGCCATCCATCAGCTCACTCACTTTCTTATCCGGTGAGGCCATAATGAAATCCTTGATGCGTATATCATCCTGCAGTTTGCCCTTGTCATTGATCACATAGATCACGTCAATGGTTTCACTGCCTTTTGCATATTTCCGGATGGTGTTCAGTACGTCTTCTACGGTGTCGTGTTCATACACATACACATAGTCCGGCGTCATCAGCCTGCCCACGCTTCCTTCAGGATAACCGAGCAGGGAAAGTGTAATTTTTCTTTCTTCCGGGTTCAATGTTTTCACCAGTTCCCTTACCGCATTGCTGGGCAGCTCACTTAAGAATGCAGTGCGGTCATCAGCAGGTAATTCATTCAATAATTCTGCCGTGGTAAATGCCGGCAGGTGTTTGATAATACGTTTCTGTGTTGGTAATTCCAGTATCTTAAACACACTGGCAGCCCGGTGCATAGAGAGATGGCTGATGATCTGTGTTTCAAAATCTTCATTGTCGTAAATGAGATTGGCCACATCACTGATGTTCTGGTGATTCAAAAATTCTTTGATCTTCAGTTTATCTTCTGAAGCGATCACTTCTTCAAATTTTGCCTGTATCGATATTTCTTCCAGCTCTAAAGACATTGGGAATGATGAATGATGAGTTATGAATGATGAGTTGCTCTGTTACTGCCAAATCTTTAAGGTTTTAAACCTGATTCTTTTCGATTAACTTGCAATTTACCTGATTTCATTTTAATTAATTGTTATGTTGAAGACCTGCCTGTATGTAGATACCACAAATGAAATGGGAAGAGGTGTATTTACCCGTAAAGATATAGCCGCAGACACGGTGATCGAAATTTCACCGGTGATCGTAATGCCCCATCCAGACCGGCTGCTGCTGGATAAAACACTACTGCATGATTATATTTTTGAATGGGGTGTGGCAAAAGATAAATGCTGTATGGCGCTGGGCCTGGTACCGATGTACAACCACAGCTATCAAAGCAACTGTGAATACTTTATGAATTTTGAAGAGGATAACATCTTCATTAAAACAGTGCGGCCAATCAGTAAGGGAGAAGAACTAACCATTAATTATAATGGAGACTGGAACGATGCTGCTAAAGTATGGTTTGAAGTAAAGGAATGATACCCCCATCCCCTAAAGGGGAGCTATAATAGTTACACCATCTCTAAAAGAATTCTGCTATTTTTCAGTGAGGGTTGCCAATCATTTAAAGTACTTTAAGTGAAAGTGCCTGATAAATGTTGGCAACCCTTGCGACAACTTTAAATGTATCTTGGTCATTTGCCATGAAATAAATTTCACTTAAATTGAACAAATTTATTTTGTATGTCTCTCTTTTATGTACACCCCAACATTGCCAAAGCAAAAACAATCGCCACCAGTATTTACACCAGCCAGGAATATTTTGAGCTGGCGAAAGAAAAAATATTTGCTCCTTCCTGGCAGTTTATCGGCAGTAAAGAACAGGTAAAATTTAGTGGTGATGTGCAGCCTTTAACGCTGCTGCCCGAATACATGAATGAGCCGCTGATGCTTACCAAAGACAAAGATGAAAAGATCCACTGCCTCAGCAATGTTTGTACACACCGGGGTAATTTAGTTGCTTACAAAGCCTGCAGTAAAGCACACAATCTTCGTTGTAAATATCATGGGAGATTATTTGACCTGGATGGAAAATTTATCTCCATGCCGGAGTTTAAAGAGGTGGAAGATTTTCCTTGTGAAGATGATAACCTCCCTTCGCTCCCGCTGTTTTCCTGGGGCAATTTGCTGTTTGCCTCATTGCAGCCAAAAGAAGATGCCCATATTTATTTCCAGGAAATGATGGACCGGCTAAGCTGGTTGCCCATTGATGAATTTGTGCTGCGGCCCGACCTTAGCAAAACATTTGATGTGGATGCTAACTGGGCTTTGTACTGCGAAAATTATTTGGAAGGCTTTCATATACCCTTTGTGCATGCGGCGTTAAATGCAGCCTTAAGTTTTGGCGATTACAGTACCGAACTGTATGCAAAAGCAAGCCTGCAGTTAGGAGTAGGCAGAGAAGAAGAAGATTGCTTTGATCTACCGGAAACCTCTGAAGATTATGACACCAAAGTAGCCGCTTATTATTTTTGGGTGTACCCCAATTTGATGTTTAATTTTTATCCCTGGGGATTGTCTGTAAATATTGTGAACCCGGTGAGTGTAAACAAAACAAGAGTACAGTTTATCACCTACATGTGGAAAGAAGACCGCTATGATAAAGGGGCAGGCAGCAACTTAGATAAGGTGGAACTGGAAGATGAAGAGATTGTTGAAAATGTACAGAAAGGAATTGTATCCAGGTTTTACAATCATGGCAGGTATTCCGTAACCAGGGAAACAGGTACACATCATTTTCACCGGTTGATTGCAGAGAGTATGAAAACCCACTCCGCCACCTAAAGGGGGATCTATGAAACGTTCAAATTTATATCTATGATTATTTTTTTTATTCATTCAAAAAAAGGCGTTCTTTCTGAATTGATAAAACATACATCATGAAAAAATTTACAACCATTTTTTTATTGATTGCAGCAGGATGCAGTGAGCCTGCAAAAAAAATATCGTTACCGGAATTACTGGCTACCGGCAAATGGATTGACCTGAGCTATGATTTTTCTGATAAAACATTGTACTGGCCCAACAATCCCACCGGCTTCAAGTTAGACACACAGTTTAATGGCATTACACCTGCAGGTTTTTATTATGCTTCCAATGCATTTTTTACTCCTGAACATAGCGGCACACACCTGGATGCCCCCGTACATTTTGAAAAGGTAAATGGAGTGCTGATGAAATCCCCTTGCAGCAATTACTGGGAGAAGCAGTGGTGATTGATGTTTCAGACAAGGTAAATAACAATGCCGATTACCTGGTTACCGTTGCAGATGTGGAAGCATGGGAAAAAGTAAATGGAAAAATTCCGGACAATGCAATACTCCTTTTTAAAACAGGCTGGGGTAAATATTACCCGGATGCAAAAAAATATTTAGGCACTGAAGAAAAAGGCGCAGCCGCAGTTGCCAACCTGCATTTCCCTTCTATACATCCTGATCTTGCATCATGGCTGATCAAAAACAGGAAGATAAAAGCATTGGGAGTAGATACGGCAAGTGTGGATTATGGACAGTCAAAAGATTTTAAAACGCACCAATTATTGTATGCAGAAAATATTATAGGATTTGAAAATATTGCTTCGCTTGACCAGCTTCCGGTAAAAGGTGCTTTCATCATTGCATTGCCAATGAAAATAAAAGGCGGTACCGGAGGACCATTAAGGATTGTTGCATGGGTGCCTGGCAGTAATGTTGAATGATTGACAAAGTGGAATTAGAGCCTGGCTGATTATGTTGTGAAAGTTATTGCAGTGCATAATCACTCAAAGTCTTTTTGCAATCCTTTCTTCACCACAAATCTTCTTAAATATAAAGTATTGATTGCGTCCTTTAATTTTCTTTCGCTTTCTTCTTTAAATTCCTGTTCCGTGTACTGGGTAACATAACATCTAAGCGCTTCCAACGCTTTATCCTCATCTTCCTGTGTGTAATCAATTTCTACATTAAAATATTGTTCATCCACATAACCAAGATCATCCACATCCATCTTACCTTTTTTCCATGCCAGGTAATACAGAGGATACTTATCTACCCATCTTTCAGCAAGCAATAACTCTGTAATTGCACTGCCCACTACTATGTGTTCTGAATGATGTGTATCACCATCCGGGCCAAAAGTGATTATAATATCCGGGTTTATCATTGGTATTTTTATGCTGAGTGAATCCATTAATTGTTTATGACAATTAAAATATTTTCTTACTCCAATTTTTGTGTCCAATCTTTCGATGGATAAAAATATGGGAGGCTGGATACCCAGCTTAACACAGCCACAAACGGATTCTGCTTTTCGCAAGCTCCCCAGCGAATCACCTGCCGGAATTTTTGTTACCCTTGTTCCGTCTTTTCCATCGGTAGCAATCATTATAAAAACTTTATTGCCAAGGCTTGCATATTTTGCTAATACTTCACCCATAGCTGTTTCATCATCGGGATGAGCACCGATGAAAAGTATCGTTCGATGTAATTTTTCCGTTTGTGAAAAAGTTGATAAGAAGCATAATAAAATGCCGGTCAATAAAATAATTCTTTGCATGGTGTATTGTTTTGTTTCAAATAAATTGAAGCCGGTCTCATTTCAATCAATCCTTTTTGATTGGAGAAAGTTTTACGAACAATCGAAGGTATTATGAAACTTTCTGAAACAGAAAAGCACCTCTTTCAATAAAAGAGGAATGCTTTTTTAACTGACTTACTTTATGCATTTGTTAGCGTTGCAATATCGAGTTTTTTCATCTTCATCAATGCCTGCATTACCAGCTGTCCTTTTTCGGGATCTGACATCAAACTGCCCAGCATTGAAGGAACAATCTGCCAGCTTACCCCATATTTATCTTTCAGCCAGCCGCACATGCTTTCCTGTCCGCCGTTTGCGGTGAGGCTGTTCCAGTAATGATCAATCTCTTCCTGTGTATCACAACTCACAGAAATGGAAACACCCTCGCTGAATGTAAATGCATGCGCCACAGAACTGTCCATTGCTACAAACAGTTGCCCGCCCAATAAAAAGCGGCCATGCTTTACCGTTCCTTCCACATCTCCTTCACCCTTTTCATACCGGCTGATGTCTTTAATTTCACCGTTGGGGAAAAGTGATGTATACAATTGCATTGCTTCTTCCGCTTTACCAGCTACACTTTGTGTAAACATCAATGCAGGGATAATTTTTTGTTCCATCATACCCGGCTTTGCCAGCATCAGTTGCCAGGAGATTCCAAATTTATCCTGCATCCATCCGTATTTATCACTCCAGGGATATTTATTCAATGGCATGAATACAGATCCATCTTCACCGAGCATTTCCCATGCGGTATCAATAGCTGTTTCATTTTCAAAAACTGCAAATAAAGAAATAGAAGCATTTGGTTTAAACATGGGACCGCCATTCAATCCCATTATTTTGCAGCCATCTATTTCAAACATTACCACCATTCCATTATCGGCAGTAATTACGGTGTTGCCGAATGCGGCAGTGTACAATTCAGCGGCCTGCTTTGCGGTGCCGTCAAACCACAAGCAGGGATAGAATTTATTTTTCATGATTGTTTTTGTTTATAAAATAAATAACCAAATTGTTTACGATATTATCAGGCTTTCTCGTTGCAATTAAACATCCACTGCACTCCAAATTTATCGGTGAGGCTGCCAAAATAATCGCCCCAAAACATATCCTGCAATTCCATCTCCACCTTTCCGCCTGCTGATAATTTATCAAACAACTCTTTTGTTTCTTTTCTTGTATCAGGCTGCAGGTTGATATAACTGTTGTTCCCAAAATTTACTTTAAAACCCATAGATTCTGGGGCATCGGTGCCCATTAAGGTGTGACAGTTGAGAATGCGTAACTCCACATGCATTACCAACTCTTTATCTGCTTCTGCCATTGGTGGCTGATCAGGTGCAGGAGGGATATCGCCGAAACGCATAATTTTTCCGCCAAAAAACTCTCCTCCAAAAACACTTTTATAAAAGTTGAATGCTTCTTCTGTATTTCTTCCGAAATTCAGGTAGGTGCTTACACTTGCCATAAGATTGATTTTTTTATTTAAGAATTTATTTTGATTTTTTACAGGCTGATGAAAGATTTTAAAAGAGATAATATTTCATTCGTTTTCATCCTCAATGAAACATGTACAGCAGGAGCTTGTCCTCTCCATATACTTCATAATAAATTTTTAACCTGTTAACTGATGCATAACCCGTGATCTTTTGTTGGGGGTGCATTTGAATTTGTCCGTGCAAAAAATTGTTGTGATAAAACGAAGGCGATGGCAAAAATGATTATTGACAATATAGCTTTTTTCATTTCCTGGCATTTTTGTGATAGAAAAATTACAGGAGTAAAACTAAAAATCATAATTTATTTTAGTGCTGTGGTACTACGTCAAAAATAAGGGTGGTTTACGACAGGGTTTGAACCCAGTCTGACCGTCCCGGTCTGACGGCAATATAAAAGATGGTGGAATATTTGTTGGAGTGATTCAATAAACACTAGTCATCTTTTTGAAATGAGTTAAGAAAATCGTCGTCAGGCTTGATTAATTTAGTACTGAATTGCCTGCTGTTATAACCACAATATTTTTCCGCTAATTCTTTATTGCATAAGGTCCCGTTTCTTAATCCTGCATAATCACAATAAGAAGAATATTTCCAGTCAGACGGTTGTTTCACCAATGCAGCAACAACTGGGTTTTGATGTATGTAATCAAAACAACGGGAGCAATAATCCTGCAGATTGAAATTGTGTTTCACTACCCAGTCAGACTCCGCTACATTTTTAGCCTTCGTCTTCTGCCGAAACAAAGAACCACTTCTGTTATATTTTTTGTTGAATATCCTGGCATAACCACTTAGTAATTTCCTGATGCCATTCGTTAATTTTTCGATATTCAATCCACCCTGCTTCATCATTTCGCAACCATGTTCATCTGCATATACCAATATATGAAAATGATTGGGCATTAAACACCAGGCAATTATTTCTGCATTGCTTTGGATATGTTTCCGAAGCATTCGAAGAAAAATAAGATAATCTTCATCAGAGCAGAAAATATCCTGGAGGTCATTACCCTGATTGTAAATATGATAAATATTATCGGGTAGAAATTTCATAACGGCTGCTTTACCCAGTCTGACCGTCCCGGTCAGACTGGGATTTGAAGATACAAATTTTCAGAAGTATTCCTGTAGCGGAGAACCTGCTATCCAGTCAGACCGGGACGGTCAGACTGGTATTAATTTCTTAATGGCTTGCCCGTTTTTAATATACTTTGTATCCTTTCCAATGTTTTCTTTTCTCCAGTCAGGCTAAGGAATGCTTCTCTTTCCAGGTCCAGTAAATATTGTTCTGTTACCAATGTTGGTTCACTCAAATCACCGCCCGCCATTACATAAGCTAATTTTTTTGCTACAGTTACATCATGTTCAGTAGCATAATTTCCTAAACGCATGCCATTGATGCCTGCATACATAGCACCCAATGCACCACGACCTAAAACCTTGATATCATTCCGTTGCAGGGGCATTACATAGCCTGCATCGTACAATTCAATCGCTGCATTTTTTGCATCTGCAATACGCCTGCTGATATTCATGCTGATGATATCATTTCCTTTTCTGTAAATACCCAAACTATAAGCTTCCTGTGCAGAAGTAGCCACCTTAGCAGTTGCAATAGTAAGAAAACGGTTTTGCAAAGTGTTCGTATCCACTTCACCGCTGTGCAATTCATCTGATGCCCTTAATACAAACTCTTTGGTGCCGCCGCCGCCAGGGATTACACCTATACCCACCTCCACCAAACCTGTATACGTTTCAGCAGCAGCCACTACTTTATCAGCATGCAAACTCAACTCACATGCACCGCCCAATGCCAAACCGTGTGGAGCAACTACAACGGGTATGGATGAATACCTTGCCCTCATCATCGTATTTTGGAACATTCGAATAGCCATATCAATCTCATCATAATCCTGCTCAATGGCCAGCATAAATATCATTCCCACATTGGCTCCGGCAGAAAAATTTTGTCCTTCATTCGCAATTACTAAACCCTTATATTTTTCTTCTGCTAATGCAATTGATTTTTGTATTCCTTCCAGCACTTCTCCACCAATGCTGCCCATCTTAGTATACCATTCCAGGCCGAGCACATCATCACCTAAATGATAAGTACGGCAGGCACTATTTTTCCATACCGTTTGATTATCGAAATTCCGCATTACAATAAATGCATCACCACCAGGCAATACCTTGTATGTTTTGCTACTAACGTCGTAGCAGAGCCGCTTACCGTTATCAACTTTATAAAAGGATTTATTACCTGCTGCAATCATTTCATCTACCCATCCAGCGACTTTGAATCCTGCAGCTTTCATTGCTTCAGTAGTCTTAGCAACACCAAGCGTATCCCAACTTTCAAATGCGCCAATCTCCCAGCCAAAGCCAGCCATCATGCCATCATCTACCCTGTATAACTCATCACTAATTTCAGGTATGCGGTGACTGATGTAAGAAAATAAATTGTAGTGAAACAAACGATAGAACTCCCCTGCTTTATCTGTGCCTGCACACAATGCTTTCAATCTTGTTTTCAGGTCTTCGATTGGTTTGGCTGTTTCAAGTGTTGCAAATTTTGGTTTCTGTCTTGCCCCATATTCCAATGTTTGCAAATTCAACGTAAGAATTTCTTTTTCACCACCAGCATCTTTTGTCTTCTTGAAAAAACCTTGACCTGTTTTATCCCCAAGCCAGTTATTAGCAACCATTTTATCTAACCAGGTTGGAATGGCAAACATTTCTTTTGCTTCATCATTGGGACAATTTTCTGCAACACCTTTTGCCACTTTCACCAACGTATCAATTCCCACCACATCCGCTGTTCTGAAAGTCGCTGATTTTGGTCTCCCAATAATTGGACCTGTCAACGCATCAATCTCATCTACTCCTAACTGCAGTTTTTCCATCGTATTCATAATGGCCATCATGCCAAATACGCCAATGCGGTTGGCAATAAATGCCGGTGTGTCTTTACACAGCACAGTTGTTTTACCCAAAACTAAATCACCATAGTGCATTAAAAAATCCACTACGTCCGGATCGGTATGAGGCGTTGGAATGATTTCCAATAAACGTAAATATCTCGGTGGATTAAAAAAGTGAGTACCGCAGAAATGTTTTTTAAAATCATCGCTTCTGCCTTCTGCCATTAAGTGAATCGGAATACCGGAGGTATTGGATGTGATCAATGTTCCCGGCTTGCGGTATTTTTCCACTTCAGTAAAAACTGATTGCTTGATGTCTAACCTTTCTACTACGACCTCAATCACCCAATCATAATCGGCGATCTTTTTCATGTCATCGGTGAAATTACCGGTGGTGATTTTCTTCACTACATCTTGCGTATAAACAGGCGAAGGATTAGATTTGATTGCTGCAGTAAGTGCATCATTTACTATTTTATTTTTCTCTGCTGTTTTTGCATCTGCCCGTAAATCCTTTGGCTGAATATCCAGCAACAACACCTGCAAACCAACGCCTGCAAAATGACAGGCAATGCGGCTGCCCATTACTCCACTACCTAATACTGCTACCTTTTTGATTCTTCTTTTCATACGACTTGTTTTAAGCCCCTTTTGGGGCTGGGGTAAATTAGTTAGTTAAACAACTATTTTATAAATCGAAATTAAGCCTTTATCAATTCTGCAAAAAATAAAAAACCGCAACCTGTAAAACAATTTACAGGTTGCGGTTTTAACTGAGTTCTTGCCTGGTTATTTTACTCCACTTCCGTTATCAGTAACAGACTCCGGGCTTACAAAATGAAGCTTTCCTGCTTTATCTTCAGACATTAGGATCATCCCGTTGCTTTCAATTCCCCTCATCTTCCTGGGAGCCAGGTTAGCTACCACAACTACCTGTTTACCTACAATTGCTTCCGGTTGATAATGCATTGCAATGCCGCTTACAACTGTTCTTACTTCAAAGCCGAGATCTATTTGCAGCTTTAATAATTTATCTGCTTTCTCTACTTTTTCTGCTGCCACAATCGTACCTACTTTCAAATCGATCTTATCAAAGTCGTCATAAACGATCTCAGGTTTGCCCCCATCCCCTAAAGGGGAGTTATTCGCAGGCACTGCTTCTTGCTTTTTGATTTCTTCCATTTTTGATGGCTCTTTTAAAGCCCCTCCTTTGGAGGGGTTTGGGGAGGCCAATCCTTTTTTTAATTTTTCTACCTGTGCTGCTATTTCAGCATCTTCTATTTTCCTAAATAATAATTGTGGTTCTCTTAAACTATACCCAACGCTCAATAATTTTATTTTACCAGCATTGTTCCAGTCAAGCATTTTATCTACCACTTTCATCATGCCCAGCATTTTGGCTGCTGTATTTGGTAAAAATGGATTGATAAAAATTGTTAGATTAGCTGTTAGCTGCAAACACAAATGCAAACAATTATCAATTGCTTTTTGTGCATCGGTTGTTGGCCGTCCGTCATCGGAGGTCTGCTTAGCCACGATCCACGGCTCTTTTTCCTGCATGTATTTATTTCCTTTCCTGCTCAGATCAATCACTTCAAACAATGCATCCCTGAACTTGAACTCTTTAATATTCTTTTCAATTTTTATTTTTGAATTTTGAATTTCTTCAATTAGCGTTTTATCCTTTTCATCTAAAATATCTTCATGCAGTTTGGGTACTTTACCGCCGCACAGTTTATGCATCAGCACCCAGGTGCGGTTTACAAAATTTCCGAAGATATTTACCAGTTCGCTGTTGTTCCTGTCCTGGAAATCTTTCCAGGTAAAATCATTATCCTTTGTTTCAGGTGCATTGGCGCATAATACATACCGCAACACATCTTCACATCCCGGAAAATCTTTGATGTATTCATGCACCCACACTGCCCAGTTACGGCTGGTACTTACCTTTTCTCCTTCAATATTTAAAAACTCATTGGCAGGCACATTGTCCGGCAAAACAAAACCGCCATGCGCTTTCAGCATTGCCGGGAAAATAATGCAATGAAAAACGATATTATCCTTTCCGATAAAATGCACCAGTTTGGTGTCGTCCTTACACCAGTAATCAGCCCATTGTTCTGTCAATTCTTTGGTGGCACTGATATAACCAATGGGTGCATCAAACCATACATACAAAACTTTTCCTTCTGCATCCGGCAATGGTACTTTGATACCCCAGTTGCTGTCCCTGGTCATGGCACGGCTTTGCAGACCATTGTCAAGCCAGCTTTTACATTGGCCAAATACATTGTTCTTCCACTCTGTGTGTCCTTCCAGTATCCATTCTTTCAACCAGGGTTCATAGTTCTGTAATGGAAAATACCAGTGCTTTGTTTTTATTTTCACCGGCACTGCATCGCTCAAAGTACTTCTTGGATCAATGAGTTGTTCAGGAGATAAAGTACTTCCACATTTTTCACATTGATCGCCATATGCATTCGGATTGCCACACACAGGGCAGGTGCCCGTAATGTAACGGTCTGCCAAGAACGTTTTAGCTTTTTCATCATAAAACTGTTCTGTTTCCTTTTCTTCAAACAAACCATCGTCATACATTTTCTTAAAAAATGCCGACGCTGTTTCATGATGCACTTTATTAGAAGTACGGGAATAGATATCAAAAGAAATCCCCATTTGCGCCATGCTTTCTTTTATGATGGCATGAAATTTATCCACTACCTGTTGTGGTGTGATTCCTTCCTTCATGGCACGGATGGTAATAGGTACGCCATGTTCATCACTGCCGCCTACAAATTTCACATCTCTTTTTTGTGCCCGTAAATAACGGACATAAATATCTGCCGGAATATAACAGCCCGCCAGGTGACCAATGTGCACCGGCCCGTTAGCATAAGGCAATGCCGCTGTAACTAAATATCTTTTTGGATTTTCCATATTTGCTGTTTGTCTATCTGAATGGAGATTTTAAAGATTAAAATGATTTTGAAGATGGAAGGCTCCACCATTAAATCCTTCAAATCCACCCAAATCCCCGTTCAGATAAGTTTGCAAAAATACCTAAACGGCATACATTACCCAAACCAGTGATTTGAGCCGGCATTTGGAACCGAACTTGTTTAATTAAAAGCCAAGAGTAGGTAAGCTGGAACAATTACTTATCGTCCACCAGTTCCATCAGCGTTTTCTTTTCCAGTATTTTAAGAGTCGCATCCCTGGTTACAGCCATCGCTTTGTATAATCCGCAGGTTGCTTCATCGCAGTCGGCACATTTTTCGTAAAAATTAAGGCTCACACAGGGAATCAGGGCGATTGGCCCGCCCACCAGTCGAATGGCCTTTGCCAAAGTAATTTTTTTGGGGTTTTGAGCAAGATAATATCCACCCCCTTTCCCTTTCTTACTGTCCAGCACACCAGACTGTTTTAACTCCAGCAGGATAGTTTCGAGGAATTTTATAGGTATTTTTTTTGTCTTTGAAATTTCTGAAATGAGTACTGGTCCTTCTCCGTATTTACTGGCGAGGTAACCGAGTGCTTTAAGTGCGTATTGGGTCTTCTTGGAAAGCATGGAACAAATTAGGCAAAAAATAAAAATAAAAAAATTAAAATTAAGTCCACTTACTTAATAGACTACTGTATATTTGCAACCTAAATATCTTTATTATGAGTTTACGGTTAGGGGACGTTGCGCCCAATTTTACAGCTAAAACATCATTAGGTGAAATTGATTTCTATCAATACTTAGGTGATTCATGGGGGATTTTATTTTCGCATCCTGCAGATTACACGCCTGTATGCACCACTGAACTGGGCAAAACTGCAGCGCTGAAAGAAGAATTCGCTAAAAGAAATGTAAAAGTGCTGGCACTGAGTGTGGACCCTGTTGATAAACACCTTGGCTGGATCAGTGATATCAATGAAACACAAAATTGTTCTGTTGATTTCCCTATCATTGCTGATGATGACAGGAAGGTTTCAACATTGTATGATTTCATCCATCCGAATGCTTCGGCAACCGCTACCGTACGTTCCTTAGTAATCATCGCTCCGGATAAAACTGTAAAGTTGATCATTACTTATCCTGCTTCTACCGGAAGAAATTTTGTGGAAGTATTGAGGGTTGTAGATTCATTGCAGTTAACAGCTAACTACAGCGTAGCTACACCGGCTAACTGGAAAGAAGGCGAAAAAGTAATTGTTGTACCTGCTGTAAGTACAGAGGACGCTATTAAAAAATTCCCTAAGGGCGTGGAAATTATAAAACCATATTTACGCTACACGCCACAGCCAAACATTGACTAAGTTTTTAAGTTTGTGATTATAAGAAAAGCCATCTTTAATCAGATGGCTTTTTCATTTGCAGTAATTATTTGTTGATGCAATTATAAATTCTTTTTCAACTGCTGTATCAGTGCCCTGATATCTTTAGGAAGTTCTGCTGTAAGGTCAAAGCTTTCTCCTGTAGCACCGTTAAATTTTAATTGATAAGAATGTAAAGCAACCCGGTTTAGAATTGGCCGTTCTTCTTCCTCCTGCTTACTTAATTTGTATTTCTTTTTTATGGAAGACAATAGAATCGGTTTACCATCTCCATACAAAGGATCGCAGGCGATGGGATGGCCTATATCTTTTGCATGTACCCTTATCTGGTGGGTCCTGCCGGTATGCAGCCTAAATTTAACCAATGAATATTTTCCAAGCGATTCCACTACTTCATAGTCAGTAACGGATGGTTTGCCTTTCCGGTTAACCACCATCTGGCCCTTAAAAACCGGATGCTCCATAATTGGTGTATCAATCGTTCCTGACAATGAAGACAACGTTCCATAAAGCAAGCCCATGTAATATTTCTCTACTTCCCTTTCCTCAAATTTTTTTGAAAAAAACTTATGGGTTTCTTCATCCTTTGCAAAAAGGATAATGCCGCTGGTTTCCCTGTCCAGGCGATGAACAGTCAATATTTTCCCATATTTCTCTATTAGTAAGTCTTTTAAAGAAGGTTCGGACTGCATCCTGTCCGGTATGGATAACATACCAGCTGGTTTATTGATAACAATGAATTCACTATTTTCAAAAATGATGTCGAGGTTCATTTTTATTAGAGATAACTGTAAAGAATAGCCGTGTTGCTTATTTATGTTTGGATACTGGTTTAGGAGAACCAGGATTTTTTTTATAGGAGGCGTTCATATATTTCAACAACCTTATTTCTTTCTCACTCAAAAAACGCCACTTACCCCTGTCCACATTTTTCTTGGTAAGATTTGCATACATCACCCTGTCAAGACCCTTTACATCATATCCTAATGATTCAAAAATGCGACGTACAATACGATTCCTGCCACTGTGTATTTCTATCCCGATCACCGATTTATCTTTTGCATCTGCGTAGGCAATTGCGTCAGCTTTTATTTCTCCGTCTTCTAAAGTAATACCGTTTAATATCTTATCAAGATCCGCCTTTATTAATACCTTATCTAATTTAACCTCGTACAGCTTGGTGATATTATAACTGGGATGAGATAATTTTTGAGTCAGTTCTCCGTCATTTGTCAGTAATAAAACTCCGGTCGTATTCCTGTCAAGCCTGCCAATGGGGTATACTCTTTCTGTGGTAGCTGCATTAATTAATTGCAATACTGTTTTTCTTCCCTGCGGATCATCGGTAGTGCTGAGATAATCTTTTGGTTTATTCAACAAAATATAAACAAGGTTCTTGGTAACAAATAATTTTTTGCCATTAAACACTACTTCATCATTTTCTGTTACTTTAAAAGCAGGTTCAATGATCAGTGTACCATTTACTTTTACTTTACTTTCTTTTATTAGTGTAACGGCATCTCTTCTGCTGCATACACCGCAATGCGCCATAAATTTATTCAGGGGCATTTCAGCAAAAACAACTTTTTCTTTTGCTCCGGGTCTAACATAAGCAGGCGCAGGTTGTATGGTAGCTGGTGCTTTTTGTTGGGCAGCTTTGTTGATCTTATTTTCAACCGATGTTATCTTATCAACTTTAGCAACAGGTTTTGCCTTGTCCGTTTTTTCTGCAGTAATATCAGCAGAAACCGGTGCATTTAAAGCAGCTTCTCTTGCGGCGGCTCTTATTCTGCGTTTTTCTTCAAATCGTTCATCAATAGCTGCAGCCCTTTCCTTTTTGGCTTTTCTTTTCTTCTGCTTAAATTCTTCCTTGATTGCGCTGTTCTTCTTTTTGGGAACAAAATTTTGAAAATATGACTGTGACATGTGTAGTAGTTTGCTGTTATTTCAACAGTGGTGAGGCACGAAGATACATTTTTTAAGGCTTTTGAACTGAAAGCATTACTCAGATGATCAAACCAGCCAACAAAGGATAGTTTTTTTGGCAATTGTTTATCAACGTAAAAATATACTTTTGTGCTACAGAAAACAGATTGAGATTCAACAACAACACAATATGAAATACATCATTTTTACCTTCCTGTACCTGCTTACAACTACAACAAAAGCTCAGGTTACAGCCGCTGATTCAGCTGTAATTGGAAAAGTAACAGTGATCAAAGACAACCGCTTAGATGAATTGATAAAAAAAGAGGCTGCTTTTAATGAGGCATTGGCAGCCGCATCAAAATCTTCTAAAGGCTACCGGTTAATGATATTGAATACTAACGACCGACCGCTGGCGATGAAAGTGAGGTCTCAGTTGTTACAGAATTTCCCGGAGCAAAAAGTATATATGGGCTTTCAGCCACCCTTTATCAAACTTAAGTTTGGTAATTTTTTAACCAAGGAAGATGCAGAAATGTATAAAAAAGATATACTAAGGCTGAAGATCATCACAGGCAATGTTTATTTATTACCAGAAACCATTGAAACAAAACCAGATAAAAATAAAGAGGCTATTGAGAACTAACGCATACCAACTTCTCATTACAATTAATTAACCGCTATCGTAAATATTTTTCCATTGAAAGAAACTGTTGAGCAACATATAAAAGAATTGGCCAATCAATATGCACCTGAATTTATTGGGGTGCGTCAATACCTGCATGCAAACCCTGAACTGAGTTACCAGGAATACGAAACCTCGAAATATGTTCAGCAAAAGCTAACGTCTTACAATATACCTTTTGAAATAAAAGCTGTAACCGGTGTAATTGGTTTGATCAAAGGAAAAAATCCTGATAAAAGAGTCATCGCTTTACGGGCTGACATGGATGCCTTACCCATTATTGAAGAAAATGATGTTCCATACAAATCAACCAAGCCTGGTATCATGCATGCCTGCGGCCATGATGTACATACTGCCTGTTTATTGGGAGCAGCGAAAATTTTAAGTGAATTAAAAGAGGAATGGGAAGGAACAGTAAAACTGATCTTTCAACCGGGTGAAGAAAAAAACCCGGGAGGGGCAAGTCTTTTGATTAAAGAAGGTGTGCTTGAAAACCCAGCACCACAAAATATTTTTGGAATGCATGTGCATTCTTCTTTACCAACCGGGAAACTTAGCTTCCGGGGAGGTATGGTAATGGCCAGTGCAGACGAAATTTATATTACTATTAAAGCAAAAGGCGGTCATGCTGCGGCCCCGCAATTTACTGCAGACACTATTTTAATTGCCTCTAATTTAGTGGTGGCTTTGCAACAGGTGATCAGCAGAAACAACAGTCCATTCAATCCATCAGTTTTATCCATCACAGCTTTCCAGGGCGGTAATACCACCAATGTGATTCCTTCTGAAGTAAAGCTGATGGGCACTTTCAGGGCCATGAATGAAGAATGGCGTTTTGAAGCACATAAAATAATTAAAAAGCTGTCCACAGAACTAGTGGAGAGTATGGGAGCAATGATCAGTATAAAAATTGATGTCGGTTATCCTTTTGTACTGAACAATGAAAAACTTAGTGCGAATGCAAGGGCGAAGGCTGAAGCATTTATAGGAAAAGAAAATGTGGAAGAGACAGAGCTAAGAATGGGTGCAGAAGATTTTGCTTTTTATTCCCACAAAATTTCGGCTTGTTTTTTTCGGCTTGGTACCGGCAATGCTGCAAAAGGTATTACCATCGGCGGCCACACTCCTACTTTTAATGTGGATGAAGATGCGATTGAACTGGGGATTGGAATGATGGCCTTGCTCGGTGCCACCAATGCGGAATAGTTAATCTAATTGTTTGCTGTATCCTATGTAAGCCTTCATATTTAAAGTGAGTGGTGAGTTGTCAGTTGTGAGTTACTCACTATTCACAACTCACATTTAATAACAGTAGTAATTTTTCATAATAAAAATTGATTCAACGATGGCTCCCATTAAAACAGCGATACTTTCTTTTGGCATGTCAGGAAAACTATTTCATGCCCCCTTCCTTTCTGCACATCCCGGCTTTCAATTAATGGGTGCATGGGAGCGTAGTAAAAAATTGATACAGGAAATTTATCCAGACGCTATTTCTTATCCAACATTAGAATCAATACTGGAAGATAAAAGTATTGAATTGGTGGTGGTAAATACGCCCAACAATACTCACTTTGAATATGCAAAAAAAGTATTGCTGGCAGGTAAGCATGCCATTGTTGAAAAAGCATTTACCACCAATGTGGAAGAAGCTGTTGAATTAAAAGCACTGGCTGAAAAAGTGGGTAAAAAAATAAGTGTTTACCAAAACAGGAGATACGATAGTGATTTTAGAACAGTAAAGAGAATTATACAAACAGAAGTGTTGGGAAATTTAGTGGAAGCTGAATTTCATTTTGGCAGGTACAAACCTTTGATCGGTGTAAAACTTCATAAAGAATTACCCGGACCAGGAGCTGGATTATTAAATGATCTTGGACCGCATTTGATTGATGAGGCACTCTCTTTATTCGGCATGCCACAAGCATTGTATGCCGATATCAGGATTACCAGGGAGCATTCATTGGTGGATGATTGGTTTGATATTGTTTTACATTACCCAGCATTAAGAGTCAGGCTTAAATCAGGTATGTTGATAAGGGAATCATCAACCGGGTATATACTTCATGGCGCTAAAGGTTCTTTTATAAAAAGCAGAGCAGATGTTCAGGAAGCAGGTCTGCTGCTGGGTAAAATTCCCAATAGTGAAGGCTGGGGCATAGAGCCAGAGAGTGAGAACGGATTGTTGCATGCAGAAAGAGATGGAGTGGAGATAAAAGAAACAGCAAAAACCGAGCAAGGGAATTATTATGATTATTTTGACCAGGTATATAAAGCCATTTCCAATGATACAGCCATGCCCGTAAAAGCAGACGATGGAATTAATGTAATGCGGATATTAGAAGCCGTGATAAAAAGCAATGAACAGAAACGGGTAGTGGATTTGTAATAATAACATTGAGATAACCAAAACAAAAGAGCCGTAAGTTGAAACTTACGGCTCTTTCTATCTATCTTAAAACTCAAAAAATTAATACGGTGCAATTACGGTGTATGTATTGCCATTAAGCCTGGTCCATACAGCTTTGTAATAGAAGGGGCCAACCGGGCATAACATTACCGGATTGCCAGTTGAATCTAATCCTAAAGTAACTGAAGAAGAAAATCCGCCAACTGTATGTGCTGTTTTTCCACTTACCAAACGAAAATCACAAGCTTGCTTAATTACTAAAGGCTCAATAATAGAAGTAGTGAATTCCTTATCAAACCTATTAACACCCCACTCTGCCAATCCTGCACTTGCAGTACCCACACCTGATATGGAAACTACTATCCCAGTATTATAAGTAAAAGTTCTGCGTTTAGCCATTTGCCACTGACGCTGAGTGCCATTATCAAAAGTGATTGACATACCAGCACTGGTAATTTCATGTATGATCAAACCCCTGGTAGCTAAATTACGGAGCCTGCCACCAGAGATATTAGTGATTGTTTTAGAACCATTAATAGTAATCGCCTTACTATCTGAATTACGGGTAATTTTTAAATTCTTGTAAGTAACAGTATAGCTGGAACCTGCTTCAGCCCAACGGAAGTTTGGAGTATAGCTTATCACAACTGTACCTGTACGGGTACGGTTACCTAAACAATTACCACTGTAGTTAATTGTAATTGTTCTGGGAGTTGCTAATGTATCAATTGCAACTGTAAAATCACATAAATGAGGTAACTGAGGTGTTTGTGGAGTTTCTCCGAGATTTGAAATTCCGGAATTTTCTAACGCAGCATTGGCATCATCCGCTACGGCGTCAGTTTCGTTGGTGAATCTTTCCTGATCGTCTGATTGTGTTTTTAATTCTGCTTCTGTGGTGGTCTCGGTATTATTTACATCGTTTTTTTTGCAGGAAGTAAAAAACATACCGATTGATAAAAATGCTACTACGGATAAATAGCTGATAGACTTTTTCATGATTTTTGTTTTCAGTAATAAAAGTTGGTTTCTTTTCTTCTGACCCTGCCTATTGAATTAAGTTTAAAAAGAAAAAAATAATTTTATTGGTACGGTGCTAATAACGCAGTAACATGAGGTAATAGTATTCACACTAGTCTAATAACTACTATAAAAAGTGATTACCCATAAAATCTCTAAAAGGAATTATTTATTGTACAAGGCTCAAAGCAAACTTTAGCTGCTGCTCCATAGTGAGGTTGGTATTATCTAATATAATAGCATCATCCGCTTTACGCAAAGGGCTTACTTCCCGGTTGGAATCAATATAATCTCTCATCTCCAGGTTACTCTTTACTTCTTCAATGGTTACGTTGGGATTCTTTTCATACATCTCTTTAAACCGTCTTTCCACCCTCACTGAAATATCAGCCGTCATAAAAATCTTTAGTTCTGCTTTAGGAAAAACAGTGGTGCCTATATCCCGTCCATCCATCACAATACCTTTTTTCTTTCCCATTTGTTGCTGTTGTGCCACGGCCAAATCTCTTATTTCTTTTATTGTAGCTACTTCGCTTACTTTTTCTGCTATAATTAAATCTCTTATGAGATATTCAACATTTTCACCGTTTAAATATATTTCCGACTGCTGTGATTTTTCATTGAATTGAAATTCCATATGGATATTCTGCAGTGCCTCTTTTACTTCCTTTTTCACATTCCAGTCAATACTGTTTCTAAGAAAATATAAAGTGATTGCCCGGTACATGGCGCCACTGTCTATATAAACATATCCCAGCGCTTTTGCCATTTGTTTTGCCAATGTACTCTTACCACAGGATGACCAGCCGTCAATCGTTATAATTTTCTTTTTCATCAGTACAAAAGTCAACAAAAAAAACTATCCATCAAAGAAAAAAGCCATCGCATATCTGCAATGGCTTTCATTAATGAATCACTTATTATTACACTTTAGATTCTGATTCTGTTTCTGCTTTTTTTTCCTGGGGCTTTAATGCAAATATGATCTTTTCCTTTTTTTCATCAAGACCCGCCAGTAAAACATCCCCTTCTTTCACATTCATATTCAGTATTTCTTCCGCCAGCGGATCTTCCAGGTATTTCTGTATGGCCCTGTGCAATGGTCTTGCTCCAAACTGTATATCATATCCTTTTTCTGCGATGAAATCTTTTGCTTCTGTAGTTAGTTCCATTCCAAATCCAAGGTTAACCAATCGTTTCATTACACCCTTCATCAGGATATCAATGATCTCAAAGATATTTTCCTTATTAAGAGAATTAAAAATCACCACATCGTCAATCCTGTTTAAAAACTCCGGACTAAATGTACGCTTCAATGCTTTTTCAATAACCGCTTTATTGTTCTCATCAGAATGTTGCATTCTTGCAGCAGTGGCAAATCCCACACCATCACCAAAGTCTTTCAACTGTCGGGCACCAATGTTCGATGTCATGATGATCATGGTGTTTTTAAAATCTACTTTTCTGCCCATACCATCTGTTAACTGTCCGTCATCCAGTACCTGCAATAACAAGTTGTAAATATCAGGGTGAGCTTTTTCAATTTCATCCAGCAATATTACGCTGTAAGGTTTACGTCTAACCCTTTCAGTAAGCTGACCACCTTCTTCATATCCAACATATCCCGGAGGTGCTCCTATCAAACGGCTCACGGTGAATTTCTCCATGAACTCACTCATGTCAATCCTTATCAGTGCATCATCATTATCAAACATATACCTAGCCAGGCTCCTCGCCAACTCAGTTTTACCAACACCGGTAGGACCAAGAAAAATAAAAGTCCCGATTGGTTTCTTTGGATCTTTTAACCCTACCCTGTTACGCTGGATGGCTTTTACCACTTTTGAAATAGCTTCATCCTGGCCCACTACTGCACCTTTCAGATCTTCTCCCATACGACGAAGTTTTTCTGTTTCAGCCTGTACCATCCGTTTAACCGGAATACCTGTCATCATGCTGATCACTTCCGCAATATCTTCTTCTTCTATTGGGTAACGCTTATGTTTACTTTCTTCCTCCCAATTTGTTTTTGCTTTTTCAAGCTCTTCCTGCAAACGTTTTTCAGAATCCCTTAATGAAGCAGCCTCTTCAAAACGCTGGCTCTTTACCACCCTGTTTTTTTCCAGTTTGATATCTTCAATCTTCTTTTCCAGATTGATCACTTCATCCGGCACATTAATATTCTTAATGTGTTTTCTTGCTCCCACCTCATCCAATACATCAATTGCTTTGTCAGGCAACAACCTGTCTGTCATGTAGCGTTCGCTTAATTTTACACAGGCTTCAATAGCTGTATCACTATACGTCACATTGTGATAATCTTCGTACTTACTTTTGATGTTAGAAAGTATTTGTATTGTTTCTTCAACCGACGGCTGATCAACAATTACCTTTTGGAACCTTCTGTCTAGTGCGCCATCTTTTTCAATGTGCATGCGATATTCATCCAGTGTAGATGCACCAATGCATTGCAGTTCGCCTCTTGCTAGGGCAGGTTTAAAGATGTTGCTTGCATCTAAAGACCCACTGGCTCCACCTGCTCCTACAATAGTATGTATCTCATCAATGAAAAGAATCACATCCCTGTTCTTCTCCAGCTCATTCATGATGGCTTTCATTCTTTCTTCAAACTGGCCACGATATTTAGTACCGGCTACTAATGCTGCCAGGTCAAGCGATACCACTCTTTTATCAAACAATACCCTGCTCACTTTTCTTTGTACGATCCTTAAAGCCAACCCCTCTACGATAGCAGTTTTACCCACGCCTGGTTCGCCAATGAGTATTGGGTTATTTTTCTTTCTTCTTGATAAAATTTGAGAAACTCTTTCTATCTCTACTTCACGGCCAACGATTGGATCCAATGAACCATTTTCTGCTAACCTTGTAATGTCTCTTCCAAAATTATCCAGTACGGGTGTTTTTGTTTTTGGCTGGCCTGCCGCTCCGCCTCTTTGCGCTTTTGGCTGCTGACCATATTGCTTTCTTTCCTCATCAAAATCATCTTCATTCTCATCTGAGAATTCAGCTTTTGGAGGATTGCTTGTTACAAAACCCAATTCGTTTTTGAACATATCATAGTCCACATCAAACTGGTTGAGTATTTGTGTTGCAATGTTCTCTTTATTCTTCAAAATTGAAAGCATCAAATGCTCACTCTCTACCATAGTGCTTTTATGCGCCTTGGCCTCCAGTACAGTAATGCGTATTACTTTTTCTGCCTGCTTGGTGAGTGGGAGTGAATTAATATTAGCGATATTCTTACCTGTCTTATCTTTTACTGCCACCTCAATTTCCTTACGCAATTCGTAAAGGTCTACATTAAGCGATTTAAGGATTTTAATTGCGGTGTTTTCACCGTCTCTAATTAAACCCAACACTAAATGTTCGGTGCCAATAAAATCGTTACCCAACCGCAGTGCTTCTTCTCTGCTGTAGGATATTATTTCTTTTACCTGGGCTGAAAAATTGTTATCCATTTATATTGAATTTAGCGTATACAATAATAACGATAATTTAGTAGAATTAGTTTGCTTGAAGGATGAAATGTTGAAATGTTGAAAAGTTAAAATTTCACTTTTGATGCAGGGTGGTCCTGAATTACCGGGCATTGAAGTTATAATAACCCTTCCCTTCTATCGTTTAAACTTTAATAATTACAACATTGGAAAACAAAAAAATCGCTTTCTTTACAAAATGTCAACTGGTACTAAAATAAGAAAACGAAAAACGTTCATCTTTTTTAAAGTGCCTGTTGAGCTACTATAACCGTTAATCAGTTTAGATGAATGTCAAAATAGATACCAAAGAAAAATTCACTGTAATTACGCCGGAAGAAACTGCTCTGTCTGTTATTATGACAGAAGAACTTACCCGTTTGCTGCTTGCTTACATGCAAAAAGACATACCGCATATAATTCTGAATTTAAAAGAAGTGAAGCTGATTGAAAATAAAGCAGCGGAAGCATTGGTATTGGTGCAGCAGCAATTTTATGAAAACAACCACTCCTTTGTTATTTGTGAAATACAAAAGCCTGTGGAAGAATTACTGGATAAAGCTGAATTGCTGGAACTGATGAATGTAACACCTTCTGAAAGTGAAGCCTGGGATATTGTACAGATGGAAGAAATTGAGAGAGAGTTGCTGGGGGATGAAGATAAGGACATTTAAAACCTTCTAAAGAAAGGAAGATATGCAACAAAAACACACGGAATACTGTCCTGAAAAATATTAACCAACTATCATTAACCCCACCAGATGTTAGCATTAACCATTCTTGGTAATAATTCAGCAATACCGGCCTTTGACAGGTTTCCCACGGCGCAGGTACTTCAATCGCTGGAGGAAAGCTACCTGATTGACTGTGGGGAAGGAACGCAAATGCAAATGGCGAAATATAAGATCCGCCGCAGCAAGATCAGTCATATTTTTATTTCACATCTCCACGGCGATCATTATTTTGGACTGATAGGATTACTGACCAGCATGAGTTTACTGGGCAGAACCCAGGATCTGCATCTTTATGCCCATCCAACTTTAGAAAAAATTATTGAACTGCAGCTGGAAGTTGCCAAAACAATGCTTTGTTATAAATTATATTTTCATCCTTTGGGAGATGATGGAGAAATTCTGAATGACAGCAAGATTATTGTAAGAAGTTTTAAAGTGCAACACAGAATTGAATGCTGGGGCTTTTTATTTAAACAAAAAAGGAATCCCAGGAAAATTGATGTTGAAAGAATAAAGTCTTTCGACATCCCTGCCAGTTTTTACGAGAGATTACAAAAGGGCGAAGACTACGTTACTAAAAAAGGCACTATCATCCCAAATGAAGAAGTGACCATTGCCGGTTTAAAAGCCAAGACCTACGGCTATTGTGCAGATACTATTTTTGATGAGGGCCTGGTAGAAAAGATAAAAGACGTTGACCTCCTTTATCATGAAACCACCTACCTGAAGGCTGACGAAAAAAAAGCTGCAGCCAGGTTTCATTCCACTACTTTACAGGCCGCCACTATTGCCCAAAAAGCGCAGGTAAAAAAATTACTGATCGGTCATTTTTCAGCCAAGTATGAATTATTAGATGAATTTCTTGCCGAGACCGCAGCCATTTTCCCCAATACTGAACTGGCCCTCGGTGGCATGTGCTATAAGATCTAATGCTGCGAATTGGTTATTACATTAAACCCGTCTGCGGTTACCCATTTATAAAATTCAGCAAACCATTTACGCCAGGCTTGTTCATTGTGCTTACCATCCGGATCAATTACAGCACAAATCATAGAAGAAGAATTTTTCCCGATCTTTTCAGCAATAAGGTTCATTCTGTCAACATCTTCTTTCCCTTCTGCATCTCCCATGTAAAAAAAGAGTTTTGCATTTATCTTACTGCCAACCGATTCGGTTAATTGGTCAATTCCACTGGCAGTTAAAAAAGCAGGAGAAAAAATACCAGCATTACCAAATACCTGAGGGTACTTTAATACGGCGTAATAAGAAATTAATCCACCCATAGAGCTACCGGCAATAATGGTATTTTCCCTGGAGGGTAATGTTCTGTAATGCTTATCAATAAAGGGTTTTAGGGTATTGCTTACAAATGCAAGATATTCATCCCCTTCTGGCAAAAATGTTTTTGATGTTGCTGAATCTTTCCAGGTAAATTCGTAAGGGTTGTATTCATTCATCCTGGTTTCTCCTCCATTATCAATACCAACTACAATACAGCCTGGTCTTCCTTTTGCAATTAATGAATCGATGTTTTCATCAACACCCCACTCGCCATAGGCAGCAGTGTAATCATCAAAAATATTTTGACCATCCTGCATATATATTACCGGGTAGCGCTTTTTACTTTTACTATACCCTGGTGGCAGGTATAACCATATCCGTCGCTGCCTCCCAAATTGTGGCATTTTAAAAGCGGTATCCAATACCTGAACATTTGGAGAAACTGTATGCACTTTTTGAAATCGGGTAAAATCATCTGCCCAGCCTGCTACGGAATAAGTCAGTATCGTATCACTGACTAAGTTTATCTTATGATTACTTACATCGGTTCCATCAATCTTTGACTCCACCTTTTCCCAGGCTCCCCTTGTAAATTTAAATTCATAAATCCCTGCAGGCAATCCCTTCAATTCTATCAAACGGATACTACCTTTTTCCTGAAGCTGATAATCAGCATTACCCGGGTTCCAGTCATTAAAGTTGCCGGCTATAAAAACACAGGCCCCTGTATGAGATACAGGGACTTCATTCAAAATTACAGTGAGTTTGAATTGAGAAAATACAGGAGGTAAAAGTAATATACTGATGCTAAAACAAAAGCATTTCAGCATGTTATTACTCTTTTTTTTATACCCGGTTTTTTTCAGCATTATTATCCCAGGTATCCTTTTACTTTTTGATGAACGCCATCACTTAATGGCACCAGCGGTAAACGAACAACATTTTTAATCAGTCCCATTTCATATAAAAAAGCTTTTACGCCTGCAGGGTTATTTTCTGCAAACAATAAATTGTATGCTTCTATCAATGGGTCATTTAATTTTTTAGCTGTTGCAAAATCATGTTTTAAACCAGCCCTCACCATGTCTGAAAATGCCTTGGGGAAACAGTTAGCCGCCACACTGATCACACCATCTATACCAGCAGCAAGTTCCGGCAATACCAAATCATCATCGCCACTCACTATTAAAAAATCCTCAGGCCTGTCACGTAGCAGCTGCATACATTGTGGAATGCTGTTGCCAGCTTCTTTTATTCCACCGATATTTTCCACTTCAGTAGCTAAACGAATGGTAGTGGATGGCTCCATATTGCGTCCGGTACGGCCTGGTACATTGTATAATATTATTGGTTTGGGCGAAGCCTTTGCAATTGCTTTATAATGTTGAAAAATCCCTTCTTGTGATGGCTTATTATAATAAGGAGCTGCACTTAATACAGCTGCAACTTTATCCAGCGGAAAGCTCTCTACTGTGTTTATCACTTCCCTGGTATTGTTACCACCAATACCTACCACTACAGGAACCCGGCTGTTTATTTTATCCAATGTAAAGTTTACAATGTCCAGCTTCTCCTGTTTTGTTAACGTGGGCGTTTCGCCTGTTGTTCCAAGGGATACAACGTACTCCACTCCATTACCAATAATGAAATCAATCAATTTTTCCAAAGCTGCAAAATCAACTGATTCATCTTCCTGAAAAGGTGTTACAATGGCCACACCCGTGCCTTTTAGCAAATTTCTTAAGCTCATTGATGAATTATTTTGGGTGAAGTTATTATTAAGCAGCGAAATGATAAAACAAAAAAACTCCCATTTTACCGGGAGTTATAATATTGTATAAAAAAGCTTTTACCTGAGGGCAAGATCAGGGGCATTTTCCCTTAGCATAGCTGAACGCTGAAGATAATTTTTATCTGTGCCGAAAATAAACAGGCAGGTGCCATTTTTTATTTTATCGATGATTGGTTTATTTAAAACTTCTGGTAGTGCCGGGCAGCCCCAACTGCGGCCAATCCAACCTTTAGCACGGATCATTCTTTCATTTACATAATCTGCGGAATGTATCACAATATCTCTTTTGTAAGCATTGTCATTAAATCCTTTTTCCAAACCTACCAGGCGCATGGAGTAACCATGTTTTCCTATGTAAGTATCTGCAGTTTTATAAAAACCCAGGCTGCTTTTATTACTGGACGGTAAATTAGAAAAAGCATTTGCAAATTCTTTACCCGACCTCATACCATGAGCTACATAGGTATTAAAAAGAAGTTTGTAATTTTTTATGTCAATAATAAACAATCTTTTTTCAGAAGATGGTTTGCTAAAATCTACGATGGAGAGAATGTTGTCATTTTCTACAGCACCTATGGCTGTGATCTTTTTATAACCATTAACCGCATATTCAAAAACCTGCCTGGATAGCCCTTTTGCATCCAACTGAAGGCTGTCATAAACATTATAAAGCATAGCGTTATCCATTGCGTTGGAAACGGATATCTCACCTGATTTTGCCGAATAAAATAAATTTGTTTTAGCAGATTTGGGTGTTGCAAAAAGAATAGGTAAATGAATTAAACAAATCAGCATTAAGATAAAACCAAGGCTGGACTTATTTTTTAAATTCGTTTTCATCATGGTTTCTTTTATTTTAGAGGCAGCAAAGATAAACCCAGCGAAAGCCTTAAAATGTTAAAGTAGGTGCTGAAAAGGACAATTTAGTGCCTGCAAGAGTTACTGCAAAATATAAAACCTTGATTTTAAAGCTAAACCCCAATCATTTCTTTTGCGTTTTTTAGCGCTACCGGTGTCGGATTTTCCCCGGCCAGCATTTGTGCTATGGCTTTTACCCTTTCTTCATTGGTTAACAGGCGTATGGAAGTGGCTATTTGATCTGACTGATCAGATTTAAATACAAAGTAATGTGCATCGGCTTTAGCAGCTATCTGTGGCTGGTGTGTAATAGTAATAACCTGGTGTACAGCTGATAACTCTTTCATTATCATTCCAACTTGTTTTGCGGCCTCTCCGCTGATACCTGTATCAATTTCATCAAAGATCAATACCGGCAACTGTAATTTTTGAGCAACCAGCGATTTAATGCAAAGCATGATCCTGCTGAGCTCTCCTCCGCTGGCCACTTTACTTAATGGCTCAAACCTGTTACTTTTATTTGCATCAAACAAAAAGGTGATATTGTCTTTGCCATATTGATTAATGGCAGCAGCTGCCACATCAATTTTTAATACTGCATTCGGCATACCTACTTTTGCCAATAAAGAATTCACTTTGTCCACAAAGGGTTTTACGGCTTTGTGACGATTTTCAGAAATCTCAGCTGCCATTTGATTGCATTGGTCAAGCAGCTGCTGAACAGCTTTCTCATTTGCTGAAATAGATTCCTGAATATTCAATACATCATTCAGCTTTGCCTGTAAACTTTCTTTTATTTCCAGTAACTCTGCCGTAGTGTTTACATTGTGTTTCTTTAATAATTTATATCCGAGGGAGATCTTATCATTTACCTGCTGCAATCTTTCAGGATTATATTTTACCGATTCATTAATGCCATCTATGCAATCTGCAATGTCAGTTATTTCATATTGAGCACTTTGCAACCTGTTCTCCACCTCTTCTATTCCTGCATGAAATTGACGGAGGGAATGCAGCTTATTCACCAATGCTTTTAGCTGCTGTACAATTGGCTGTTCATTCTCTTTTAGTTCGGTATAAATATTACCGAGATGCTGCTTAATTTCTTCTGCATTACTCAATAGTTTCAATTCTGCATCTAAATCTTCCAGCTCATTTTCTTTCAGCCCGGCATTGTCTAATTCATCAAATAAAAATTGATTGTACCCTAATGTTAAGTTGGCATCCTGCTGTTGTTTCTTTAATGCTTCCAGCAGATTTTTTTTATTGAAATAGTCGGTAAAAACTTTCTTAAAATCAACAAGCAGTTTATTATTCCCGGCTAACGCATCCAGTATCTCTCGTTGGAAATTATGATCGCCTAATTCCAGTGTATCAAACTGCTGGTGCAGGTCAACCAATAAAGAGCTCAATTCTTTTAGCTGATTCAAATTAACCGGAGTATCATTTACAAAAGCCCTTGACTTTCCATTCACAGCTACTTCTCTTCTAAGTATCAGTTCTTCACCGGCATCTAATTCATGTGTTGATAAAAAGGATTTAATAAAACTATTCTTAGTGGCAAAGTGACCTTCCACCACACATTTTTTATTGGTATCTCTCAGCACTGCACTTTCAGCCCTTTCACCTAAAATAAGACTCAGTGCTCCCATTAAAATACTTTTACCAGCTCCGGTTTCGCCGGTTATTACATTAAGATTTTCAGCAAACCTGATCTTTATTTCATCGATGATTGCGTAGTTCTGTATGTGTAGTTTCTGCAGCATAAATTCACAGGCAAATTAGTTTATTTTTTGTAACTGATAACCCGTTAAAAAAAAGAAAGCCCACCTGGGATGGCGGGCTTTCTGAAAAATATTTTAATACAAATTTATTTAATTTCGATAGTGTCATTTAAGTCATTATCAACCAGGATACGTCCGCAGTTTTCGCAAACGATCACTTTTTTACGCAACTTAATTTCACTTTGTCTTTGTGGAGGAATAGCGTGGAAACATCCACCGCAGCTATCTCTTTCTACCGGTACAACAGCAAGGCCATTGCGGTAATTCTTCCTGATACGATCGTAACTCAAAATCAATCTTTCATCCACATGAGCCCTTGCTTCCACACCCAAAGTATGGTAGTGTTTCTCTTCTTTCTCTGTTTCGCTGATGATCTTTTCCAACTCACCCTTTTTTCCACTAAGGTTGCCTTCTTTGGTATTGATGGCTTTTTTAGCAATCTCCAGTTGTTTTGCTTTTTCAGCTATTTCTTCTGTAGCATCTTTAATGTGCTTTTCGCAAAGCTTAACTTCCAGGGTCTGCATTTCAATTTCTTTATTGATTGCTTCAAACTCCCGGTTGTTCTTTACGTTTTCGCTTTGCTTTTCGTATTTTTTTACCAGCGCTTCAGCTTCTTTAATGGCTTCTTTCTTTTGGTTGATGAATTCCTGCATACCGTTTACTTCTTCTTCCACCCTTGTCAAACGGGCATGCAATCCTTCAATTTCATCTTCCAAATCCTTTACTTCCATTGGCAATTCGCCTTTAAGAATTTGAATTTCATCCATTTTGCTGTCAATTTTTTGCAAACTAACCAGGGATGTTAATTTTTCTTCTACAGAATAATCTTTTACTGAAGCCATTGTTATTTATGATTTGATATTAAAGTGTTACAGAAAATAAAGAACCGGGTTAGTTTTTACTCCTGTTTTTTGGACGGCGAAGTTAGTGAATTTTTCCTTTAAAATATCAAAAAGTAAGTCGATAGTGTACTGTTCACTTTCATAATGACCAATATCTGCTATTACCAGCTTACTTTCTGCATCAAAAAATTCATGGTACTTAACGTCAGAAGTAATATAAAAATCTGCCCCGGAGGTGATGGCTGTTTTAATCAGAAAGCTGCCTGCACCGCCACAGAGCGCCACCTTTTTCACCTTTCTCCCGGTAAATCCGGTATGGCGAATTACTTCCAGCCTGAAAGATTCTTTCACCTTTTGCAGAAACTGCAATTCATCCAAAGGTTCTGTTAAATCCCCTACCAGGCCACTGCCAATGGATGCATACTCATTGTCAAGGGTGCTAATGTCATAAGCTACTTCTTCATAAGGATGAGCCTGAAGCATGGCGTTTATTACTTTGCTTTCTATCCAATGTTGAAAAACCAGTTCCACTCTTACCTCTTTTTCCTTGTGACTTTCACCAATTTTTCCAACAAATGGGTTCGTATCTGCTCCTGCCCTGAAGGTACCTTCCCCGCCAACATTAAAACTACATTCACTGTAATTTCCTATCTGGCCACCGCCCTGTTCAAAAATCGCCTGCCGTACTTTTTCAGCATATTCTTCCGGAACAAATACACTCAGTTTTCTCACCAGGCCTTTTTTAGGTTGCAATATTTGCCTGTTAATGAGGCCCAGCATGTCGGCCATCTTTCCATTTACCCCTTCAATTAAATTATCCAGGTTGGTATGGATTGCATAAATGGCGATATTATTTTTGATAGCCGCAATGATCGTTTTCTCCACATAATTTTTACCAGTAATTTTCTTAAGCCCGCTAAAAATAATGGGGTGATGAGCTACTATTAAATTGCATTTCTTTTCAATTGCCTCAGCCACCACAGCCTCCGTGGCATCTAAAGAAGTAATGATACCAGTGCAGTCCCACTGCTGATCACCAGCTATCAATCCTGCATTATCATAACTTTCCTGCAAATACCCGGGAGCAACATTTTCAAGGAAAGATGTTATATCTTGAATTTTCATTAAAAACTTTATTTAGATGAATGCTGCTGAATTATACAATAGCTACCAAACAAAGATGCAAAAAATTGCGGATGTAAAATACGCCGCTGCAGTTTTAGAGTGGGACCAGGAAACTTATATGCCGGCAAAAGGCAGTGACCACAGGGGCAGGCAAATAGCTACATTATGTGAAATTGCTCACGGCTTTCTAACAGATGAACAGCTTGGCTCATTATTGCTTGAATTAAATTCCGCAACAGGCTTGAGTATAGAAGAAAAGAAGAATGCGGAGCTCTCCCTGGAAGATTACCAGCGAAATAAAAAACTAACACCGGCATTTGTGAGAAAGATGAGTGAAACCATTCACACTGCTTACCACGCCTGGGTAAAGGCCCGTAAAGCAAATGATGGCACCATCTTCCAGGAACCACTGCAACAGCTGATAGCATTAAAAAAACAGCAGGCAGATTTACTGGGATATGAAGGTCATTCATATAATGCACTGATGAATGAATATGACAGGGGCCTTACTGTTGACATTGTAGATACAATTTTTAAAAAATTGCAACCACCCTTATCTGCACTGCTGGACTTCATTCAACAACAACCGCAGGTGGATGATTCATTTCTTCATCAATCTTACAACAAAGACAATCAATGGAAATATGGTTTGGCCATATTAAAAAAGATAGGTTTTGATTTTGAAAGTGGAAGGCAGGATATCAGCATCCATCCATTTACCACCAATTTCAGCAGCATGGATGTAAGAGTAACAACAAGAATTGATGAAAATGATTTTAGCAATATGACCTGGAGCTGTATACATGAAGGCGGACATGCATTATACGAACAGGGACTGCCTGCTGAACAGTACGGATTACCATTGGGAGAATATTGCAGCCTGAGCCTTCATGAAAGCCAAAGCAGAATTTGGGAGAACAATATTGGGAGGAGCCTTGCATTCTGGCAACACAATTTTCCAATACTAAAAACGTTCTTCCCTCAACAATTGGGGAATGTAACACCCCGCCAGTTCTTTAAAGGCATTAACAAGGTACAACCATCTTTGATCAGAACAGAAGCGGATGAACTCACTTATCATTTTCATGTAATGATCAGATATGAAATTGAAAAACTACTAATTGAAGGGACTATTACAGCAAAAGACATTTCAGCTTACTGGAATGAGCTGTACAAAAAACACCTTGGCGTAACGGTACCTGATGACCTCCGTGGTTATTTGCAGGATATTCACTGGAGCCACGGAAGCTTTGGCTACTTTGCCACCTACAGTACAGGAAGTTTATATGCAGCACAATTATATGCTGCAATAAAAAATGAAGATGCAGCAATTGAAGAAAAAATAGCATTGGGCGATACTAATACTATTCTTCACTGGTTAAGAAAAAACATACATGCAAAAGGACGGTTTCACACATCTGAAGCGTTGTGCAAAGAAGCTACAGGAGCATATCTGAATGCAAAATATTTTACTGATTATGCCACAAAAAAATATCAGGATATTTATTCTTCGTAAATTTGAGGATATGCCGTCTACTATATTTAACTACCGTTTTATTATAGCACTCATTTGTGCAGCATTACTTTTATTATCTGGTTGTAAAAAAGCAATAGAAGATATACCAGCAGAAACGCTGCAGGGATATTTTGAAAAAAATATTTTAAACAAAAATTTTGTAGTAGACCTTGCGACCGACAGTTCTGTTGATAAAACAAGCTTATACACAGGGTATAGTTTTATCTTAACAAAAGGCACTTCATATACTGAAGGGCCAATGACCGGAACCAGGGATGGGTTTGTATATACCGGCACCTGGGTAAGTAATGCAGATTACAGCCAGTTAGCGATCAACCTCAACTCCCCCAGCATACCAACTGAGTTTATTTTTTTAAACAGGGTTTGGCGATTTACTAAAAAATCATTGCCAATTATGGAACTGGCTCCTTACGGAAGCACCGATCCTAAAGTGTTATACATGCGTCGCCTGCAGTAATTGTAACAACATTTTCAAGCCATATTTTCAATAATATTATTCTCTGCATCCACAATTTTTTGTCTCTTTTGGAGTTATATTTTATTAATGACAGAAGTTATCCAAGCTAGTCATTTACAGATTTATAAAAACAAAAGCCAATACCCATGACCTCAGGAAATTTTTCTAAAGGACTCTTTCTGCTATTAACGCTATTCTTAAGTTTTACCACTAAAGCACAGTTGTCAGCAAATTTTAATTCAGTACCTCAAAATGGATGTGCCCCGTTAATAGTTAAGTTTAACGATCAAACTACTGGTTCCCCCACTTCGTGGAAATGGGATCTTGGTAATGGAACAATTTCCTATTTGCGAAGCCCTTCTGCAATTTATTTTACACCAGGTAAGTACACCGTTAAACTGGTGGTAAAAAACGTTAGCAGTGAAGACTCTGTAATAAAAACTGATTACATAGAAGTGTTTTCAAAACCAACTGTTGATTTTTCAGTTAATACCACTACAGGCTGTTATCCGTTAAAAGTTCAGTTTAAAGATGGCAGCACCACTTCCAATGGATATATAAGTTCATGGATATGGGATTTTGGTGATGGTGTTACTTCTACCGACCGCAATCCATCACATACTTTTACTTCTGCCAAAAATTTTAATATAACGCTTCAGACTAAAACAAGCAATGGATGTATAGCTACACTCACAAAACCTGCACTGATCCAAATCAGCACCGGCGTGATGGCAGATTTTACCAATGATAATCCGCAAACCTGCACAGCACCGGTAACCATTAACTTCCAGAACCAGTCTACTGGTACTGGTTCCGTACAATATGTATGGGATTTTGGGGATAACAATACATCCAATTTATTAAACCCATCTCACACTTACGACAGCAATGGCACTTATGTGGTTAAATTAATTGTGGTAAATAATTCAGGATGCAAAGACTCGTCTGTAAAAATAAATGCGGTTACCGTTGGTTCTGTTAAGGCCAATTTATCTGCACCAGATACCGTATGTCAGAATATACCGGTACAAATGAACAACACCTCTGTACCTGCACCCGGATCTGTATTATGGAATTTTGGTGATGGAACCACTTCCACCCAGTTTAACCCTTTTAAAAAATATACCGCCGCAGGAAATTACAATATTAAAATGGTGGCAAATTTTGGGGCCTGTGCAGATTCTGCTTTCAAAAAAATAACGGTATTACCAAAACCGGTTGCTAATTTTACTGTTGATAACAGCTCTAATTGCAGGGCTCCTTTTACAGTAAATTTTTCAAGCCAGGCACCGGGAGCTCAGTCTTACAAGTGGTTGTTTGGAGATAATACCACTTCCACATTACCTAATCCCACACACATATACAGCACATACGGCAGCTTTACCGTAAAACTAATTGTAGCAAACAGTAATGGATGTACTGATACTATACAAAAGAATAATTACATTGTAGTACAAAAGCCTAAGGCCACGATAAAGAATTTACCCGACAGTGGCTGTGTGCCTTTTACAAAAACTTTTAATCTTTCAGTTACCAGCCTGGATCCGGTTACCAGTTATTTATGGGATTTTGGTGACGGAACTACTTCCACCAGTGCTTCTCCCACTCATATCTATACAGCAGAAGCAGCTTATAATGTTTCTGTAATAATAACCACAGCAAGCGGGTGCGCTGACACAGCAAGAATAACAAGAGCCATCGTAACAAACATTAAACCTGTTGCTAATTTTGCAGCCACCCCACTAAATGCTTGTGCAAAAGTTTCGATAAATTTTTCAGACTCCTCTTCAACAGGAGTTACAAAATGGCTATGGGAATTTGGAGACAGTAGTTACTCTATACTTAAAAATCCATCTCATTTGTACACAGACACTGGTTTCTTTGATGTACAGTTAAAGATTTGGAAAGGTGGCTGTGCTGATTCAATTAAGTTTATGAACTATGTGCAAATAAATCCCCCCGTGGCAAAGTTTCTTTTTACAGCCAGTTGCAATAAGCCATTGGAAAGAGTATTCACGGATGCGTCAATTGGAGCAGATGAGTGGCATTGGGATTTTGGAGATGGAAATACTTCTGCATTACAAAATCCGGTTCACACTTATTCAACTACCGGTAGCTATACAGTAAAACTTAGAGTTGTGAACAATACATGGGGTTGTGATTTTACTTCGATGAAGATTATCCAGATCATCAACACCAAAGCAGCTTTTGCATCTGCAGATACCGCAATATGTAAAGGCAGCAAAACTTTATTTACAACCGGCATTTCTTTAAACGACCTGGGTACACTTAACTGGAATTTTGGAGATGGCTCCCCGTCAGCAAATTCCAATGCTACCAGCAATACTATTTCTTATACTTATAAAACTACCGGCAGTTTCAATGTACGACTAATTCTTACTGACATAAATGGCTGTAAAGACACGTTGACAAAAACACAATACATTAAAGTAAGTGGCCCTACGGCAAAATTTGGCACAGTCAGCAGTGCCTGTTTAAATACTGCGGTTATATTAAAAGACAGTACTGTTACAGATGGAACTCATCCAATACAAAAATGGGTGTGGAATTATGGAGATGGTACAGCAGATTCTGCAAGTACATCATCATTCCAGCATTTGTATGCACAGGCTGGCTCATACACAGTTAAATTAAGGGTGGTTGATAACCTCGGTTGTGTAGACTCATTTAAATTGTCAGCTCCGATTATTGTATCAAAACCGACAGCAGATTTTACCACAATTGATACCCTTTCATGCCCGGGAAAGCAGCTTAAATTTATTAATCAATCAACTGGTGGCAGTTTTACTTACAAATGGAGTTTTGGAGATAACTTATCTGATACAGCCAAGAATCCGCTTCACAGCTATCCCGGAGATGGAAATTATGCTGTTAAACTTGTAATTAAAGATTTGTATGGTTGTTCGGACTCTATAACAAAGCAACAATATATTAATATTAAGACCCCCACAGCAAATTTTTCAATGAGTGATTCAGTAAGTAACTGTCCTCCTTTGATTATTAATTTCACTGATTCATCATCAAATCTAATCAGCAGAAAATGGGATTTTGGAGACAGTACCTTCTCTTCAGAAATCAACCCAACCCATTTTTATAATTACCCGGGAACCTATTTTGCTACACTAACCGTTATTGCAAATGGAGGATGCACATCGGTTTTCCAACGGAGTGTGGTTATAAAAGGGCCTGAAGGAAGCTTTGTATATCAGCCAACCACCGGGTGTAACCCAGTTACTGTAAACTTTATAGCCACTACCAATAACAATAATACGGTGGTGTGGGATTTTAATGATGGATATACATTGGGAACATCAACGCTTACTGCCACCAATACTTATTTACACCCGGGATCTTATGTACCTAAAATGATTTTAATAGATCCGGCAGGTTGCAAAGTGCCATTTCCGGGAAAGGATACCATAATCGTTAGTGGTATTAGTGCTGATTTCAGTTTCAGTAATAAACTCCTTTGTGATTCAGGAATTATTTCATTCAAAGATTCCGCTGCTGCCATCAATGATGTTGTCACCAATTATCAATGGAATTTTGGCGATGGTAATTCATCAACTGGTAAAAACCCTAATCACCAGTTTACAACAGCAGGTATTTATTACCCCACGCTGGTAGCTATATCAGGCAATGGTTGCAGAGATACCATTACATCAACTGTTCCTGTAAAAATTGTTGCATCTCCCAAAATAAATATTGTTTCCAGCGGCAATGGCTGTACACCTTTATCAGTTACATTCAGCAGCCAAATGCTGGTACCAGATACATCTGCAATCAACTGGCAATGGAATTTTGCAAATGGCAATGCTTCAACATCCGTAAATCCGGCTGTCCAGCACTATACTACTTCCGGTATATATAATGTAACCCTTACCGGAACTAACAGCAGTGGTTGCAAAAGCACTGTTATTAAAAATACCGAAGCGTATGCCATACCAGTAGTAAGCGCCGGTGCAGATACCATTCTTTGCAAAGGAAGCAGTATTACACTAAAGGCGACAGGTGCCTCCAGTTATGTTTGGAGTCCTTCAACTGGTCTTAATTGCACTAACTGCCCTAACCCTGCCACCACTACACCTAATGATATCAGGTATTTTGTAACAGGTACCAGTGTACATGGTTGTGTTTCAAAAGATACAATAGCGGTAAAAGTGAAAACAAAATTCACCTTCACCCACAGCCCGTCTGACAGTGTATGCAAAGGATCTACCAAGAAAATGACAGCGACTGGTGGGCATACTTACCAATGGACACCAACAGTTTCACTAGATAATGCCAGCATCAGCAGCCCTGTTGCACAACCTGATACCACCACCAATTACAGGGTAATTGCAACCGATGACCGTGGATGTTTTAAAGATACCGGCTACATTGCAATAAGAGTAAATCCTATACCTACTGTAGAAGCTGGCGCAGATAAAACAATCAATGTTGGACAAACCATAGACCTGGTGCCGGATGTTTCTGCCGATGTGGTGGATGTTAACTGGCAGCCCACAACAGCTGTTTTCAGAAACTTCTACCCTGGTGTAACAGTAAAACCAAAAGAAAATACAGAATACACTGTTGAGGTAAAAAATAAAGGAAAGTGCATGGCAAAAGACAGGGTAACAGTATACGTTATCTGTAATGGATCAAACATTTTTATCCCTAATACTTTCTCTCCCAATGGCGATGGTTCCAATGATGTCTTCTACCCAAGAGGAACCGGTGTATTCAAAATAAAATCTTTAAGAATATTCAACAGGTGGGGCGAAGCTATTTTTGAAAGAACCAGCTTTGATGCTAACAACCCATCATATGGCTGGGATGGTACCAACAGAGGGTCCAGCCTGAATACCGATGTGTTTGTTTATACACTGGAGGTTATTTGTGATAATGGCAGTGTTTTGACTTATAATGGCAATATTGCATTGATAAGATAATGGAGCTTTTGTTTTTATTTATACCTAAAACCGGCCCTTTGCCGGTTTTTTTATTCAGGCTGCATTCTTTACTGATAAAAGCGTCTAACATAAAAGCAGGTACTTTTTAAACCTTTTATACGTTAGGTCGTAATAGAGTGATTTAAAAGATTTAGTTACCTTAGAGCCAGTTTCTATAATGAATCCCCAAAAATTACATAGAATCCTTACCGATAGAAAATATCTTTTAGGTCTGCTGTGCTTGCTGTTCAGCAGCTTTTTAGCGGCTCAACCGGTTGCGAATTTTATAACCACAACGCCGCAGTCTGGTTGTGCTCCTTTAACTGTAAAATTTCAAGACCTTTCAACTGGCAATCCCACCTCGAATGATTGGGATTTAGGTAATGGCTCTATAGCTAATAATAAATCGGATCCAGAAACTATCTATCTTACACCGGGCACATATACAGTTACACTTACGGTAACGAATGTTAATGGATCGGGCACTGTTACAAAAACAAATTATATTACTGTTTATGATAAACCGAACCCAAATTTCTCTGTTAGCAATTTAAATGGATGTGCACCCCTATCCACCACTTTTACAGATCTGAGCACTACACCTTCAGGCACAACAATTACGAAATGGGACTGGGATTTTGGGGATGGAGACACTTCTAATGTTAAGAATCCAACACATACATATAATGGTGGATTATTTGATATCTCACTCACAGTTAAAAATTCAGGTGGCTGCTCAAGTACAATAAGCAGGTCGCAATATGTATTTGTTTCCCCAGCTTTAATAGCTGATTTCAATATTTCAAAAAGCATTAAATGTAAACCGCCTGAGACTATCTTTTTTACAAACACAACTACGGGAACTGGTATCATAACCTATTTATGGGATTATGGTGATGGAAATACAGCACCTGGAAAAAACCCACCACATAACTTTATATCTGGAGATACCTTCGTGATAAAATTAACAGCAACTAATCAAATAGGCTGTAGTGATGAACATACGGATACGCTAATTCTCAATAACTCAACTCCGGTAATTTCTGGCCCTGACAGCGTCTGCCTTAACAGCCCGGCGTCTTTTACTAATTTATCTAATCCGCTACCAATTAATTCACAATGGGATTTTGGTGATAATACTTTTTCTTCTCAAAGTTCCCCAACAAAAAGCTGGACTGCTGCTGGCATCTACACTTTAAAACTTGTAAATACTTATGCCACCTGCACAGATTCTGCAACAAAAAAAATTACTGTTTTAAGCTTGCCCGTAGTTAAGTTTACGGCTGATGATACCGGTTCCTGCAAAGTGCCTTTTACAGTGAATTTTACAGATTTAACCCCTGGTTCAGTAAACTGGTTTTGGGATTTTGGAGATACTACCACTAATGGATCAACTAACCCTGCCCAACATACTTATAATTCTTATCCAACAACCGGCACAAGGGATGTAACACTTACGGTAACGGATTTATACGGATGTGTTAACTCAGGAACGAATAGCGGATTTATTAAAATATTTAAACCCACTGCAACTATCAACACAGGAGATGGAGGCGGATGTTTACCTTATATTTTTAAACCTACTGCAGCAATTACATCAGCTGATGGTGTGGCCTCCTATTTATGGAGTTTCCCAAGTGGCAATCCGGCATCTTCCACTGATGCTGCTCCTGTAGTTACCTATAATACACTCGGAACTTTTGATGTTAGTTTAACAATTACCACTAATGATGGATGCCAGGAGACAGTTACTGTAACGGAAGCTGTTAAAACCGGAACAAGCCCTTCAGTAGATTTTACACTATCTCCTGCTACAGGTGTTTGTGCCGGATCATTATTTAATTTTACCGATATATCCGTTCCTGCTGACCAGTGGCTTTGGAGTTTTGGAGACGGCGCAAGTTCAACAGCACAAAATACAACGCATGAATATAATGATACCGGAAGATTCACAGTAAAACTATTAGCATGGAATAATGGCTGTAAGGATTCAATTATTAAATCCAATATTATAACTGTATTTCCTGCTGTTGCAAGATTTAACCCTGTTTACAATTGTAATAATAAAAAGGAAGTAATATTTGAAGACAGTTCTATTCTGCCACAAACCTGGCTGTGGGATTTTGGAGATGGCAGCAGCACGTCTACCTCACCAAGTCCCACACATCAATTTGCAGCAGTTCAGGATTACACGGTTTCGTTAACAGTAACTAATGGAAGCTGCAGCCACACTACAACACAAACAATAAAAATAATTGATGAAAAACCAGATTTTAATTTATTAAAAGATTCTGTTTGCAAATCGCTGCAAGCTTCTTTTACAGCTATTAATATTAATCCTGATAATGTTCAAAGTTATATTTGGGATTTTGGTGATGGCCAGTCAGATACCACCACCACTGATAATGTTTCGCATATTTATAATTCAGCAGGCACTTTTACAGTTCAGCTGTCTGTAATTGATATAAGGGGATGTATCGAGACTGTCACAAAAGCAAATATTGTTAAAATATTTTCACCCAAAGCAAATTTTTCTAGCAATGTTATTGCAGATTGTGCAACAAATACCATTACATTTAATGACCTCTCCACTACCGCTAATGGGCAAAATAATATTGCTACCTGGCAATGGAATTTCGGAGATGGGCAAAGCATCACATTGAACGCTCCATCTTCTCCAGATACTACACATAGCTATGCAAATGCAGGCAATTATGTTCCAAGCCTTTTAATTACGGATTCGGCAGGATGCCAGGATAGTATTATGGCTGCAACTTCAATATTTATTACAAAGCCAAAAGCAATTTTTAATACCCTGGTTACAAAAACATGTAATAATGATCCATTGGTTTTCGAAAATTATTCTACAGGTTATAACTTAAATTATTTATGGGATTTCGGTGACAGCACATTCTCCACTGATATTAGACCTACCAAGCGCTACAGCGCAAATGGAGTTTACGATGTAAAATTAACTGTTACAGATATCAACGGTTGTACTAATTCATATACCTATGTAAATTATATAGACGTAAAAGAAGTGATTGCTGCTTTTACACTAAGTGATACATTTGGATCCTGCATACCTTTCAGAGTAGCAAAGTTTATTAATAATTCAATCAATCAAACTTCCAATGTATGGGCATATGGTGATGGTTTCTTCACAGCAACGCCAAGTCCAACAAATCATAGCTATAACTCGTCTGATACATTCCTGGTAAAATTGACCGCCAGGAGAGGAAATACCTGCAGCAGCACCGCTACTAAAGAAATTATAGTGAATGCACCTACAGCAAGTATTTCTTATGCTCCTTTAAACGGCTGTGCACCGCTAAATGTCAACTTTACTATATCAACAAGAAGTGAGTTAACCTTTCAATGGGATTTTAATGATGGCTCTACATTCTCCACGACAGACACCTTTGCTACACACACCTATCTTTTCCCGGGAAAGAACGGCAAGTACGTACCCCTGGTGCTGATCAAAGACAGTACAGATTGTATCATCCCCATTTTTGGAATTGACACGATCAGAATTTTCAGCAGCAACGTAAATTTTGGTGCAGATCAAAATTTATTGTGTGATAGTGGCACCGTACAATTTTCTGACTCTACTATTTCCGGCAGTGCCGTTGTAGATTATTTATGGAATTTCGGAGATGGAAATACTTCCACTCTGCAAAATCCATCTCACAAATACAATGCAGTAGGGCAATACACAGTTAGCCTTGCCATTACTACAATTTTTGGATGCATGGATACCCTGGTAAAGACAAATTTCATTACTGTTGCTAAAAAACCCAGTATTGCAATTGATGCACCAACGGACACCTGTGGTCCTTCTTCTATTATTCTAAAGGGCTTACTCCTGGACTCAGACACATCATCACTATCATGGAACTGGGATTTTGGCAATGGTGATACTTCACAACTTCAAAACCCACCGGCTCAGCAATATAGCAATATAACCACCTACCCTGTTCAGCTTATTGTCTCCTCCGGCAGCGGTTGCTCTGATACCGCAACCAGTTCTATCATTATTCATCCAGTTCCAACAGTAGCGGCTGGTAACGACACTGCTATTTGTTTAAACACCGCTGCACAATTACAGGCAACAGGAGCTGACACCTATACCTGGCAACCTGCTGGTAATTTAAGTTGTATTAACTGCAGCAATCCGCTTGCCATTCCTGCTGATGATATTACCTATACGGTAACAGGCAGTACTGTTTTCGGCTGCACCAATACCAGTGATATATTTATTGAAGTAAAAAAACCATTCACCTTAACAGGGTTAAACCCAGAAGATTCTGTTTGTTCTGGCAAGTCGATAACACTAAACGTTAGCGGTGCAGAAATTTATACCTGGTCTCCACCGGCTGGATTAAACAGTACTACTTCTGCAAGTGTTATTGCATCTCCTGCTTCAGGTACCATCTACCAGGTGATAGGTTCCGACAGTAAAAACTGTTTTACTGATACTGCAATCATAGATCTTAAAGTAAATGCCAACCCCACTGTAAATGCTGGCGAAGACCAGGTGTTACACCTGGGCAATTCTACACCGTTACCTATCCAGTATTCAACAGACGTAGTTAGCTGGCTATGGTCTCCGGCTACCGGATTATCATGTTCTGACTGCCCTGCTCCTTTAGCTTCGCCAGAAACAAATACCACTTATAGTATTACTGTAACAAACGGCAGTAAGTGTACCGCAACAGATGATGTATTTATAAAAGTAGTTTGTAATAATAGTAACCTTTTTTTACCAACTGCATTTACTCCAAATAATGATGGATTAAATGATGTGTTTTACCCAATGGGCGTAGGACTTTTTAAAATTCAGTCACTCCGTATTTTCAACCGATATGGCCAGGTGGTATTCTTTACAACCAATGTAAATGCAAACGACAGATCTACCGGATGGGACGGAAGATTCAAAGGTAAATTAGCCGATCCCGGAGCATATATTTATACCCTTGAAGTGATCTGTAAGAACAATGAAGTGTTAACAATCAATGGAAAAATTTTATTGATCCAATAATAAAATCCACCGTCCATCGTTTTATATTGGACGAGAGTCACTATCCAAACAAAAAAACAAAATCCTATTTTATGAAAGCAGCTTTACACAAAATTTTGTGGGGCATGATGTTAATCATCTGCTCTCAACAGCTTCACTCACAGGATATACATTTTTCACAATTTTCCGAAACACCACTTTTACGTAATCCGGCGTTAGCAGGTCTATTCTCAGGCGATCTTCGCTTGCAATCAGTATACCGCACACAATGGCAAAGCGTAACAGTTCCCTATCAAACAACTTCTCTTAACGGAGAGTATAAAATGCTTGTAGGAAAAAGTGAAGACTATATCACAATTGGCGGACAGATTCTGTATGACAAAGCAGGTTCTATTGCAATGACAGCAACGCATATCATGCCTGCTGTTAATTACCACAAATCATTAAGTTCTGTCCGCAACATGTACCTTTCACTAGGCTTCATGGGAGGAATTGTACAACGCAGGTTTGACAGAAGTAAAATGACAACTAACAGCCAGTTTGACGGCACTACTTATAATGGCGGTCTGGCAGATGGCGAGACTTTTGATAATCCTTCTTACTCTTATTTTGACGGAACAGTAGGCATGAGTTTTAATACACAAATAGGTGACAACGCAGATAATAATTTTTTTGCAGGTATTGCATTACATCACTTTAACAAGCCATCTAATATTTCATTTTATGGAAATACAAAATTAGAAATGACACCAAAGTGGGTATATTCAGCCGGCACAAGATTGAGTACCGCAGATAATTCTTACGTTACATTTCATGCAGATTATGTGGCACAGGGTGCCCATAAAGAAATAATTGGAGGTGCGTTATATACTTATAAACTGGATGATACCGATGATCCTAAATACCTGATTCATGGCGGTGCTTTTGTAAGGTGGAAAGATGCAATTATTCCAGTAGTAAAAATTGAGATGCGGCCATTAGCAATTTCATTGAGCTATGACGTTAATACTTCACAATTGTCTACAGCAACAAGAGGACGTGGTGGTTTTGAAATGGCGCTGAGTTATCAAAAATTTATTAACAGAGATAATACTAGTAAAGACGCCGTAAGGTGCCCAAGATTCTGATACTTTTCATAAAACAAAATTTAAGCCATCGTAGCCTGACGTTTAAGAGCTTTTGTTTTTATGGATTGTTTGGATAACTAAGACCCTGCTTTTTAGTGGGGTCTTTTTCATTTTATTTAGCTCTCCTCAACATGTTGAAAACCGCAGGTATAATAAGATATCCATTTTAAACAGTGCAAACAATTAAGAGGCTGCTGCTATTAATTCTTACCTGTATTAATAGATTACATACCAATACCGTTTAACATTATTCGACCCCTTGAGGGTCGTTATAAAACCCGTTGATTAACTCCGGGTTAGACCCTGGAGCTAATCACATTTAACTGCTTCGCAGTTGGAAAGACGCTTAACTAAAACGGCATTGAATTATATACAATAATTACACAGCCGGGTTTTACCAACAAAAAAGCCGCAAGAACTTTTTATCGTTCTGCGGCTCTTCATTAATCTATCATTATAAGTTACAGGCGAATATTAATGATCCTTAAAATTTACGCTTATCCTTTAATTCTTTTCGCTTCACTTTCCAGACCTGTTTTTCTGTCTCTTGAATTTTTAATCTGGTTGCTTCCAAAGCGCCAGGTAAAACTCATACGAAAAGTCTGGCTTTCCCAGTTGCCACTTCCTTTGATATACAAACCTCCAAAATCACTTGTTGCAGTCCATGGATTGGTATGGAAAATATCTGTGAATGAAATTTTTACGGAAGCTTTCTTTTGCATTAACTGCTTTTGAAATCCGATATCTACGCCACCTTGCGGTTTTGTTTTCCAGGTAGCGCCCCATACAGAAGGACCGCTGTACCATCCGCTAAGCTCAGCAGAATAATCCTTACCTAAGCTGAATGTTTGCTGTAAATAGGCGCCATATCCCGGTATGGTTGTTTTTACAGCTTTCCCACCTACTTCCCCGTCAAACATTTGATAATTGAACCAGAAATTTGCATACCCATTCCACCACTTTTTTATTTGTGTAGGTGCCCCGATACTAAAGCTCAGGATTTGCTGGGTAGCCAGGTTTTGCTGTTGTACATAAGTAGCGTTACCTGTTGTATCCGTTACTTCCGTAGCATAATCACTTACATGACTGTAACCTGCAGTGGTATTGATAAACCCTAAAAATGTATGTGTCAGCTCTACATTGTCAGTATATTGAGGTCTTAAAAAAGCATTACCTTTTTGGTAAGTCAGTTCATCCAGTTTGTTTTCAAAAGGATTTAAGTCCTGGTAAGTTGGCCGGTCAATTCTTCTGCTGTAAGTTAAGTTAAGAGCATGTTTTGGGTTGATGTTCCAGGTAACTGCTGCTGAAGGGAATAGATTCAGGTAATTCCTTTTTACATTATCATCTTCCTGTACTTGCCCGTCTGCCCTGGTAAGGTCCCCCTCGCTGTTGGTTTGTTCCAGTCTCAATCCTGTCTGGATACTCCATTTAGTATTCAACTGCTGCTGATAGTTTACATAAGCTGCATTCACATTTTCTGTGTATTGAAAGCTGTTACTTTTTTCAAGTATATAGCTGGGTTTATTGAATGCGGTATCAGTAAAAAAGTCAAACGTGTTTTTTGTTTTTACATAAGAAAATTTAGCACCATACCCCAGTTTGCCTTTACCCAAATTTTGTTCCGCATCTACTTTAGCAGTGTAGATATCAATATCGGTTGGAGTGTAGTTACGGTTAACAACACTGTATAAAAAATCATTGTTGCTGCCATAGTAATAATTCGGCTGATAGCTGCTTCCTGTGCCACGGAACAAACCATAGTCAGCATCAAAATTTATTTCAAGGCCGGTGGTATCTGTATAGCGGTAGTTGATATTAAAATTTGCATTGGTTCTTTTTCCGGGAACGGTATTGTATGCTTCTAATGTTTTTACAAACGCCCCTGTGGGATGGTAATATACATCTGTACTGCCTTTACTGCTCCACTCATTGTTACTGAAATTAGTGGTTACCATAAAGCCAATGGTATTATTGTTGTTTACAAAGTAATCAGCACCTCCCTTTATATTGACACTTTTATTGTCGCTATGCATTACGGTATTTTGATCATACAAAGTATCTTTCTGTATCCTGTAAAGCTTCATTGTATTTTCATACCTGCCGATATTTCCTCCTACATTACCAAACAGGTTAATCTTTTTATCCCGGTAATTTAAATTGACTGATCCGTTTCCTTTTGGTGTTACACCCTGAACAAAACCAGTATTCACACTCCCGTTAGTACCAAATTTTTTATTTTTTTTCAACCGGATATTTACAATACCTGCATTACCACTGGCATCATATTTGGCGCTTGGGTTACTGATCATTTCGATTGCCTCGATATCGTTACTGTTGATACTTTTTAAATAAGCAGCAAGATCCTTAGTATCAAGCTGCATCATTTTACCATCTATATAAACCTTCACACCTGTTTTACCTTTCATGCTGATGTTCTCGTTATTATCTACCTGCATCCCGGGGCTTTTCTGCAATAATTCCAATGCATTACTTCCGGTTGCATTGATACTTGCTTCCACATTAAAAACAGTTTTATCTGCCTTTACTTCTATCAATGGTTTTTTAGCCACCACTGTTACTTCTTTTAATTTACCAGTAGCCGGTAACATGGTAACTGGTTTAGCTTCAATTTTTTGACTGGCTGATTTCTCAAACACAGATGAGTAAATTTTTTCAAACCCAACACTTGAATAGCTAAGCAAAAAGCTACCTTCTTTTCCTGAATTGATCTCAAAATTTCCTTTGGCATCGCTGAGGTCGGTTTTGATCAAGCTGGAATCTTTGGCCTGCAATAACGAAATTGTTACTGACTGCAGTGGCTTGTTATTGCCATCCTTTACTGTTCCACTAACAGGAGCAGCACTCTGTGCATTTGTTTTAATTACTGCTATAAGCAATAGCCCTGCGACCATTGTAATAATCTTTCTCATTGTTTTATTGTTTTTGTTTTTTCATGACTGATACGCAAAGCAATCTCAAAATGTTACAACTTAGTTAAGCAATATGGATGAGTTGATCATTTTAAAGCATGAGTGGCTTTCGCTGTCACATGGATATGTGATAAAAGGACTTATAACAGTTTGAATGGATACGGGCAATTTATAATTATTATTCAGCTGCAAATTAATATTGCCTGTTCCCCGCTAAAGATTAAACAAGTGACTTGCAGACATTTCCTGTGTTGCAAAAAAAAGTTTATCTTAATACTTCAATACAACGCTACTATGGAAAAGCTATCCAGGTTAGAAAGATTTATTGCTGCGTTTTACTGCATCTGGTTCTTTATACACATGGGGTTCTTTTTTTACGCTGAAGAAAATGCAGATGCTACTACCTTTTGGCCATTTATAAAAAAAGGTCAATCATTATTCACCACATATGATGTGTTTGAATTTATCATTTATATTGGCACTCCGCTGGTGCTGTATATTGTTTATAGAATTTTATTTACCTGGCAGGATAATGAGGAAAGATACAGTACTCACCAAAGACATCCCGTGCACAGCTATTTTACAGCATTCCTCGATGAAAAAATAAAAGTGGAAGAACTCACCCAAAAAATAAACACACTCAACAACCAGCCCGTTAACTACGATTTCCTGAATGAGTTAAAAAAAGATAAAGAAAAAGTAATCAGCCATGGTATCAATAGCTGGCTGGATAAACTGGAAGTAAAAAAGAAATACAAAGAATTTGAACAAAAATGAATTTTACAGATTTCGCTGAAAAAAATAAAAGGACAAATCTTTCTCCAGATTATTGATGACCTGGTTTTGCAATTCCATTATAATTGAAAATATAAACCTTTTGATAATAACTGTTATAAAAGCAATTGCCATTTTAATTATTAGCAATTGCTTTTTTTATCTTCATGTACAGTTCCTTTTAAACTGTTTCATTTGTATTTTTTTTAACGCCTTAAAAATCAAATTTCAGCCTTGCCCTGATACCCCATGTAGAAATACCCGGGTTATCCAAATACGTCAACCGCTTCACCACATCCACCCTTAGCAGTTTAAAAATATTGGCCAAACCCACACTTACTTCCACATAAGGCTGACCGTTTAATGCAAAACTTGTGGAGCTGCCAGTGGTATTATCTTTTGGAAAGATCATTTCTGATCCTGCAGTAGCCGGATTATTCTCATCCCTTACACCGCCATACAAAATTTTTGCACTGGCCACTTCACGGAGTTTTAATTTTTTTATCAATGGCACTTTATTTAAAATAAATCCATTGAAATAATAATCCATATTTACAGACGCATAATGATCGCTGATAAATTCCAGTGCATTCATCAGGTTAAAAGAGTTGAGCTGGTAAGCATAAGTTTGGTTTGCCCGGTGAATGGTGAGCAAAGGATAAGGCAGCTTGCCAAAAATATAACCACCTTCTGCTGATACATCTGCATAACCAAATTGAGAAAAGTAAACCCTTTTAAAAACACTCAGGTTCAGGTTGTGATAATTGTATTCGCTGTTGAACAGCCCTTTGATACCTGCTATGTAACGTAGTTTAAAAATGGGATACTTATTAAAGATTGGAATGCGGTATACTTTACCCTGGTAAAATTGTTCATGTGGTGCCCAGCGTAATTCTGCTGATAATTCTGTGGTGGTGATATTGTCCACACTTACTGTTTCATTGTCCACAGTCTTATCAAATGTAATGGCACCGGCTGGAGCTTGTTTCCAATGTTTGAATCCAAGATTGTAAGAAATGTTTTTACCGAACTCTCTTACATATTCTGCTTTAAAAATATTGTTGTATAAAAATTTATCGTTCTCCCCTCTTTTGAAAGAGAGTAGAAAATTATCTTCCTGTACAAACTGCAATTCCTGTCCGGGAATTTTTGTATCGTACTGGTAACTCACTTTTACATAGTTCATCGGAAAAGTATAAATGGATTTTTTGTTCAGTGAATATGCCGTTGAAAGAAAATATTTTGTCTTCTCATCTTTAAATCCATAAGCGATATAATTTTCTAAGTAAAGGCGTTTACTGAACTGTGGTGTTGTTCTTCCTCCTGCCCTTATCCTGAATCCTTCTACAGGATTAAAACTATAAAATGCATTTACAGGACCCACTTCATAGTCACCAAAATTTTTATACCCTGCCAGTACCAGCGTGGCAATATCCATAAAGCGCCTGTAAGATTTCATGTTTTGCAAACTGTCGATATTGCTGTACACTTTTGCTTCAATGGCTGTGAGTGGCTGGTGCCGGTTCTCTGTCCAAAAACTATCGGTTGCTGCTGGTGGATCAGTGCCCAGTGCCAAATCTTTTGCTTTGTAGATACTGTCCGGTGCAGATTGATTGACAACAAAATTTTTAAAAGAAACCGTCCGCTCTCCCATGATGCCTCCATCGGCACCTTTGCTGAGTGCAAACTCTGCCAGCATATTACTAAGCGATACATGATAACGGCCATCAATACCCTTTTCAAAATCCTGTTTGATGTGCAGTTCCCTTGTCCAGTTCAGGTTGGCATTTTTACTGATGGACATGTTTAACTTCTGCACTGCATAATTACCATCCAGCGTAACGTACAGGGTGCCACGAAATAACAAGTCAGTTGGATTACGTGGCGTAAAGTTCAGCCGTATCAATTTGATTCCGTCTGCTTCTACCGTATCCCGTATGTAAAACCGGTAAAAGGTTGGAGCAGCATCTGCCACCGGGCTTAAGAACTGGTTGGTAAGAATCGTGATATTGTTATCATACACATTGATATCTGCATACAACCTGTTGATGTAATTACTGATACCATTGTTGTCTACAAATTCTCCAAAATTTACTTTCTTCTGACCGGTGATAAAGGTCTTTTGCTTTTCCGGGTCCTTACGGTAGTATTTATCTGATAAAGTTTCTTCCAGGTAAACAGGTACCAAAGCTTTGCCTTCTACTTTACTGGTATCCTGGTTATCTAAAATAAAAACATAATTTTTTAAGAGTTTATTCTTCATCAGTTTCTCCGGCTTGTTGGTCAGCGACAATTCCATTTTTTCGTACTGCTGGTACTGCACATAATCATAAGCACTGATCCGGTTTGCAGCTTTGTTGTCTATTACTTTTCTGATCAGCTCCACAGCCGGGTTATCTTTATTCCGGTATTTTCCTCTTTTGCTTTTTACCACTACTTCATTCATCACAGGCTGTTCCATTTGAATATCAAGTGTTATCTCTTTACCCGGTTCTATCTTCCTGGTAATTGTTTTATAGCCTCCGTAAGAGAATACAATTTCTGTGCGTTTGTCATTGATGGTTGATAATAAATAGGTTCCATCTTCACCACTTGACACACCTTTGCCATCTTTAAAATACACACTTACAAATGCCATTGGCTGCTGCGTTGCACTATTTGTAATCTTTCCCTTCACCACCGTTTGTGCTGTGATCAAATTAGTTGTTGCTACTGACAGCAGGATTGCCACCACAAGCTTTATGTTTATAAAATTCTTCATTGTTATTTTTTTTATTCTTTTGAAAACCATCGCAAAAACGAAGGCTGCTTTTTATTTACGTATTTCAACAGCAACAATCATTTTTAATGGCTCTCTAAATCTTTGATTGCTTTTTCGCAATCTCTCAACTACTCCAGTCTGTCAATTCCTTCTATCAAATTCAAAATTGTAAAATTGCCGGACACCGGGCAAGTAAACAATGTATGAATGGTGGTATTTAATGTATGAACCCTTCTAAATAAGGAACGATTCGTTCTGAAAAAATGTCTTTCTATCAACGTGCTTACCAAATCTTTTTTAAGTAAAACACCTCCTGAAAAACAGGAAAGTGTTTTACCTAAAATCTTTTACCTCAATCCTCCGGATACATTAATCTTTTCACCATTTACCCATCCTGCATCATCAGAAGCAAGGAATACAGCAACCTTTGCTATATCATTGGGTTGACCAATCCTGCCCAGTGGAGTACCCGCCACCATCTGTGTTTCAAAATCACCACCGATGATTCCGGCAGTGTGGGTTCCTTCTGTTTCCACGCCCCCCGGTGCAATGGTATTGACACGTATTTTTTTGCTGCCCAATTCTTTTGACAAAGCAACAGCAATTGTATCTACCGCTCCTTTGGTTGCTGAATAAACAACAGAGTAAGCTGGAGGATTACTGCTTACGACAGAACTGATATTGATGATGCTTCCACCGTTGTCACCAAAGTCTGCAACCGCCTGCTGTGTAGCCAATATGGTGCCCAGCACATTGATGTTGAACTGCCTGTGAAATTCTTCTTCTGTAACAGTTTCCAAACCTTCAAATTTGAATACACCGGCGTTGTTCACAAGGATATCTATTTGTCCGTAAGCATCTTTTGTTGTGGCAAATAAACGCTTTACATCTGCGGCCAAAGCAACGCTTCCCTGCACTGCCAATGCCCTGCCACCGTTGGCAACTATTTCATTTACCACACGGTCTGCACCTTCTTTATCAGAAGAATAATTTACTACTACGGATGCACCTTCTGTGCCGTATGCTTTTGCAATTCCGGCGCCGATTCCTTTGGAAGCGCCTGTTACAATTGCTACTTTGTTTTTTAATTTTGACATGATTATATTTTGAATGATTGAAATGAATGTTTGAATGTGTTACCGCTTTTTAAAAGCAATTAACTCTTACCATTATTCCAGCAGTAATATGCCTGCAGGTTTAATACCCTTGAATTCTGCTAATGAATCAGGTGGCAATATTATTCCAGCAGCTTTGGCCGCAGACTGAGCAGGTACTAACCCAGGTTGTATTTTTGAGGTATCCTGCACATTATATCGGTTACCTGCATAAGCCGCTCCGTAAATCACCGCAGCATAGAATAAATATTTTTTCATAACGTAGTTTAATTGTTTAACACTGTTAAGTAATGAGTTTAAAAAAAACAGTTCTTCAACTGCTGTAATGACGAAGAAACATTGCCCCTCCGGACAAACTGCTCCACCATTTGATAGCCTAGAATAACGTGGTTCAATTATTTAACAACGTTAAGTAGCGGGTCAAAAAAAAACCTTTCCGGTTCAGGCAGGCACGGCCTGATCTTTAATAGCGTTAATGATACTGGTAATGGTATCTTTCAACACCTGCCGGTTCATTTCCTCCGATGCTCCCTGCCTGGTAAGGTTAATGGATATCAATCCATGAACTACAGACCACAAAGTATAAAATTTAGTATCAATGTATTTTTTATCCTCTTTCTTATCTGCCGGCACTACCTCCTTTATTTTTTCCCTCAGCATATTTGCCGGAGCCTTCAGCACCTCACACACATTTTCAAAAGCACAGCAGTTCACTTCCACTCCATACATTACTTTATATAGTTCCTTATTTTCAAAGGCAAAACTCCAGTAAGCCAGCCACATGGCTTCCAGCTGTTCGGCCGGGTCGCTCAGTTTACTATTGGCTTCTTCCATTTGCTTAGCAAGCTTTACATAGCCCATACGGGTAAGCTCCTGTAAAATGGCTTCTTTGTTACTGAAGTATTCGTAAATAATGGGAGCGGTATATTCTATCTTATCGGCAATTTTACGCATACTCAGTGCAGGCCATCCCTCCTCCTTCACTATGTCCAGCGAAGCCGAAAGGATATTGCACCTTGTGTCGTCTTTTAATCTTTGTATGCGTTCTTTACTTGCCATTTTATTTTGGTGTAAAATAATTTAACACTGTTAGACAAAGGTAATAGTAAGATGGCGAGACGGCCAAATGTTTTTTTGAAAAAGTTTTGTTAAGGTCGGCAAATTATTGTTCGTTGACAAAGCACCAACACATCTTTATTTCTTTTCTCATAGTATTTAGAAGCTGTTTGAGTTAATTATTTTATTTTTTGTATGTGTATAAGTTGAGAACTAAACTTGGATAAAAATGAAAGTTGCCCGATAGTAGTGGAAT
>JAYWII010000136.1:0-26257 GCA_043788995.1 Chitinophagaceae bacterium
CCATCAATCAACTCTTTCAACAAACTCAATTACAATATTTCAAAGAACTAAATCATAACCAATTGAATATGTTCGACTAATAACGCTACGCTAATGAAGACGCTTTCAATTTTTAAACTAACATAATATGATGAAGAAAATCATTATTCTCCTCTTGCTGCCATTGGCAGTTGCTGCACAAAAAAATTATCCGGCATTATTAAATGACTATGCTGAGGCAGAATTTAAAGTAAAAGATTTTAACGGCACTGTGCTGGTGATGCAGAAAGGGAAAGAGATTTACAAAAAAGCATTTGGCATGGCCGACAGGGAATGGAATGTGCCTAACACCGTGGATACTAAATTCCGCATTGGTTCTGTTACCAAACAATTTACGGCGGCCTGTATCCTGCAATTGGCGGAACATGGGAAATTGAGTACTGATGATAAACTCACCAAATACATTCCTGAATATCCAAAGGGAGACAGCATCACCATACACATGCTGCTCAATCATACATCCGGAATTACCAACTATACCAATCTTCCCGAGTTCTGGCCTAAAGCGGTGTTACCACTTTCAATTGATTCAATGATTGCATTGTTTAAAAATAAACCGTTTGATTTTTCACCCGGCAGCAAATGGAATTATAGTAACTCAGGATATTTTTTATTAGGAGTGATCGTTGAAAAAGCATCCGGTAAAAAATTCAATGAGTATCTCAATGAAAACATCACTACAAAACTTGGTTTAAAGAATACTTCACTGGACCGGCTTGATTCAGTTCTCGCCTTTCGGGCACAGGGGTATGATAAAAACCAGCAGGGCGTTTGGTCACATGCAATGTATATTTCTATGGAAGCCCCTTACAGCGCCGGTGCTATGGTGTCCACAGTAGATGATCTGTACAAATGGACGAAAGCACTTCACAATAACCAGGTGCTTTCTGCAGCCAGCACAAAAAAAATGATAACACCTTACATGAATAATTATGGTTACGGGATTGGGATCGACAGTTTAAAATCACACCAGCGTATTTCTCATAATGGTGGCATTCCGGGCTTTGTTACCAATCTTTCTTATTACCCGGCTGATGATGTTTGTGTGGTGGTGGTTTCAAATAATGGATCCAACTCAGACGGGGTGAGTTCGGCACTGGCTTCCATCCTGTTTGACCTGCCCGTACAAAAACCATATATCCCTAAAGAAGTGAAAATAGACACTACCCTGCTGGATAAATATGTTGGAAAATATATTGCAACCAATCCCATAGAGATCATTAAAAAAGATGGCAAATTGTATCGCCACCGGGATGGTTCGGATGATGTTGAACTAAAACCAGAATCAGACACCCGTTTCTTTTATGCTGATGACTCCGATCGTTTTATTGAGTTTGAAGTTGATAAAACAGGTAAAGTAATTAAAGGTTGGTTTATTGGAAGCGGCAATAAAACTGAAATGAAAAAACAATGAGTGAATTGCCATAGGTGAATTGCCACAAGCTTTAACCTGTGGCCTAAAATAAAAAAAATAAAATTGGCTTTAGCCAAACAAACAATGCAGCAAGCAATCAACAACACAACAAAAAGAATTGAATCTGTTGATATCCTCCGGGGCATCATCATGGTGATCATGGCGCTGGATCACACAAGAGATTTCTTTCATGTTACCGCCAACACTGGCGATCCTTTAGCCATTCCATCTGCATCGCCGGCCTTATTTTTTACCCGGTGGATCACTCATTTTTGTGCACCCACATTTGTATTTCTATCCGGGCTTTCCTGTTACCTGCAGAGCTTTAGAAAAAGCAAAAAAGAATTGAGTTTATTTTTAATCAAAAGAGGTATTTGGCTCATCATTGCTGAAGTGATCATCCTGTCTTTTGTTTTCACATTAAACCCATTATACAATATCATTTTCCTGGAAGTAATATGGGCCATTGGCATCAGCATGGTGATATTAGGGTTGCTGATCTACCTTCCCTTTCCGGTTATACTTACAATAGGTTTGGTAATTGTACTGGGGCATAACCTGCTGGATTTCCAGGAAGCTTCTCCCGATTTTAAACCCAGCTTTTTATATAGCGTATTGCACCGGGTAGGCGGAGTGCTGCCATTTGCACCAGGACATATATTGATTGTACTTTATCCATTTTTACCATGGACGGGTTTAATGATATTGGGCTATTGTACCGGCATTTTCTTTTCCCCAAAATACAGCGCAGAAGAACGTAAAAAAATGCTGGCAAGGATCGGAATATTTGCTATTCTTTTTTTTGTATTAATTAGATTCATCAACGTGTATGGAAATCCATTCCCATGGACTAAGCAAAATAACTGGCTGGATACTTTCCTCTCTTTTATCAATCTTCAAAAATATCCACCATCGCTGTTATTCATGTGTGTTATCATTGGGCCAGCATTGATTGTACTGGCTTACCTGGAAAATATCCAAAACCGCTTCACCAATATGGTGAGGATCTACGGCAGGGTACCATTATTTTATTTCATAGTTCATTTCTTTCTTATTCACCTGCTGGCAATGATCGTATTTTTTGCAAAGGGGAACAATATGCAGGAGGCTATGAAAGCTGCTGAACAGGTGCCGTTCCTTTTCGTTGTACCCGGCGAAGGTTTCAACCTGGCCATTGTTTATATAATTTGGTTAATGGTAGTTATCATCATGTATCCATTGTGTAAAACATACGACCGGTATAAAACCAGTCACAAAGAAAAATGGTGGTTGAGTTATTTATAAAATATTAAAAAATCATTCAATTATCATAATCAATACTTCTCAAAATTAAAACCAGCACATTGCAAACAGTACTCATCAGTAATAAAAAAAGGATAGAATCCATTGACATCCTCCGGGGCATTGTAATGGTCATCATGGCATTGGATCATACAAGAGATTATTTTCATGCAGCATCGTTTCTTTATGATCCGCTTGATTTGCAAATAACAAGCGCACCCATATTTTTATCCCGGTGGATCACTCATTACTGTGCCCCTATATTCATGCTGCTTACCGGCACTTCTGCTTTTTTAGTGGGGGAAAGAAAAGGAACAAAAGCTTTATCCAAATTTTTATTTTCACGGGGTTTATTTTTGATCTTTTTGGAATTAACAGTTATCAACTTTGCCTGGAATTTTAATGTTCATTTTCCAGAAATTGATTTCCTGGTACTATGGTCGCTGGGCATCAGTATGGTTACTTTGGCAGCAATGGTCTACCTGCCAAAAAAATTAATTCTTGCCATTGGAATCATTTTAGTGGCCGGGCATAACCTGCTCGATAATGTGCATGTGGCGGGTAAAGGATTGAATGCTTTTCTATGGTCATTGCTCCACGAACAGGGATCCTTTACTTATGGCGGCAAAGTCGTGTTGGTTTTATATCCAATCATACCATGGATCGGGATAATAGCATTGGGATACAGTTTAGGAAACCTGTATTCAAAAAATATGGATGCACAAAAAAGAAAGCAAACTTTATTATGGCTTGGCACAGGTGCCATACTCCTTTTCATTATCATTCGGTTTATAAATGTATACGGCGACACTGTTCCATGGAGTAAACAATCCTCTCCTGCTTTTACAACACTGTCATTTATTAAAGTAAACAAGTACCCACCGTCATTATTATATGCACTGATGACCCTTGGCCCCGGCCTGATCTTTTTAGCTTTATCTGAAACAAAAATGGGGCGGCTGGGAAAAATATTTTCAGTGTATGGCCGAACGGCTATGTTCTATTATATCCTTCATATTTTTCTCATTCATATACTGGCAACATTCGCTACCAGTTTCTGTGGGCATCAATGGAGTGATATGATCTGGCCTGGTTTTACGAATGATAAATTGTTGGGGTACGGTTTTTCACTCGCCATTGTTTACCTGGTATGGATCATTGTGATCTTACTATTATATCCTTTATGCAAATGGTACGATCAATACAAAACCAATCACAAAGAAAAATGGTGGCTGAGTTATTTGTAAAAAATAAAATAACAATAACATTTAAAATATTTTCTACATCCAAATAAATAAAATGAAAAATAAATTAATTCTATTTCTTGCAACAGTACTACTATTATCAGGAACACTTCATGCACAAAATGCCAAACAAATAAAACAAATGGCAACCACAGATTCAGTGAGGCTGGTTGATATCTTCAAAGACCTTCATCAAAATCCCGAACTCGGTTTCATGGAAGTTCGTACATCCGCAATTGTTGCAAAAGAATTAAAAGCATTGGGCTATGAAGTAATGACCGGCCTTGGAAAAACAGGTGTAGTGGGCATTTTAAAAAATGGTGATGGCCCCATTGTAATGTACCGTGCTGATATGGACTGTAATTCAGTAAAAGAAATTACCGGCCTGCCTTATGCCAGCACCAAAACCATGAAGAAAGAGGATGGTACCGAAGTACCGGTAATGCATGCCTGCGGACATGATGCACATGTAACCTGGTTGCTGGGCATTGCCAAAATAATGGCAACCTTAAAGGCAACGTGGAAAGGAACACTGGTAATGCTGGCACAACCCGCTGAAGAACCTTTGAGAGGTGCAAAGGCAATGGTGAATGACAGTATGTACCATAAAGGAGTGCCTGTTCCTGATTATTTATTTGGCCTGCACACTACCCCCATCGCAACGGGCAGCATTAAAAATGGTTCTGGCGAAAGAGCGGCCGGCAGCGACCAGTTAGATGTTACTTTCTATGGCATTGGCGGCCATGGTTCCACACCGGAATTAACCAAAGACCCTGTAGTGATGTCATGCAATGCAGTGATGCAATATCAAACCATCATCAGCCGGGGTATTGCTGCACAGGATGCGGCAGTGCTTACCGTTGGTGCGATCCATTCCGGGGGTGATAACAATGTAATACCAGCAGTTGCTGTAGTAAAACTTAACCTCCGTTGGTTTAATGAAAAAACCCGGAATGTTTTGCTGGACGGTATCAAAAGAATTAATGAGGGGATTGCAGTTACCAATGGACTCTCCAAAGAAATGTATCCATCTATTTTGATGAAGGGCAGTGTTTTTCCCCAGGTAAACGATGCGGTTATCGCAAACCGGGTTAACAAGGCATTGTCATCCGTAATTGAACCTGAAAAAATTATTACCAACACTCCACCCATCATGGGGTCAGAAGATTTTAATCACCTGGTACTGGGCAATAATAAAACAGTTTGTGATTATGTGTGGGTGGGTACAGCCCATCCTGATTTGTATGCAAAAGCATTGAGTGAGGGAAAGACTGCACCTTTTTATAATCACAATGGAAATTACCAGGTTGACCTGGCAGCCATTCCATTAGGTGCAACAATTGGAGTTACTGCATTATTAGAATTATTTAGAAAGTAAAAATATAAAACAGCAACGCTACCTAAAACCTTACTATGCAACAGGCCGCAGCCAGCAACAAAAAAAGAATTGAATCAATTGATCTGCTCAGAGGAATTGTTATTGTTATCATGGCGCTGGATCATGTAAGGGATTATTTTCATGCAGATAATTTTTTGTACGACCCTACTGATATGACACAAACCAATGCCGCCGTTTTTTTTACAAGGTGGGTCACTAATTTTTGTGCGCCGGTATTTGTCTTCCTTGCCGGCACATCTGCATTTTTAGTGGGTGAAAGAAAAACAAAAAAAGAACTTGCTGCATTTTTGCTAAAAAGAGGTTTATGGTTAATGCTGCTGGAAGTGGTAGTGATCTCTTTTGCGTGGAACTTTAATCCTCATTATCCTACATTCCGCTTACAGGTTATCTGGATACTTGGCCTTTGCATGGTATTTATGAGTGGCCTTATCTATCTCCCTCCAAAAATAATTTTAGCGATTGGGATGCTTATTTTATTTACTCATAATTTATTTGATGGATTCCATGTAACCGGTAATAATTTTTCCGATTTTTTATTGGCCGAATTGCATGAACGGAGGCGTTTCAATTTTGGTGGCCATTATTTTACCACTGGTTATTCTCTTGTTGCCTGGCTTAGCATTATGATGCTGGGTTATTGTTTTGGCGGATTGTATAAAAAAGAAGTAACTCAGTCTGTAAGAAAAAAAAATTTACTCATCATTGGCAGTACAGCTATTGTTTTATGTGTGATCATAAGGGGTATCAACTCTTACGGGGATATGTCTCCATGGCAAGTGCAACCTTCATTCATCATGAGTGTTTGCTCTTTTCTTAATGCTACCAAGTATCCACCTTCGTTGATTTACACATTGATGACGTTGGGTCCTTCCTTGATCATGCTGGCATTGCTTGAAAAACCATTGAACAGTTTTGGAAAAATAATTATCCCGATAGGTCGTGTACCATTATTCTTTTACATACTGCATCTCTTTTTAATACACCTGCTGGCCATCATTGCAGTTGTGTTAAGTGGCCGGCCATGGACAGATATGATCTTTACTTCCCTGCAAAATGCAAAAGACAGCCCGTGGCTGGCAGGATATGGATTGTCACTGGCCGGAACTTATTTGGTTTGGATAATAGTGGTAGCCTTATTGTATCCATTGTGTAAATGGTATGACCGTTACAAAACAAATCACAAAGAAAAATGGTGGCTGAGTTATTTGTAAAAATAAAGTAAGAAACATTTTACAGGTGAATAACAATAAAAGGTGAATGATACCGGATTCCATTTTTGTAATATTTTACAAAAATGGAATCCAAAAGAAAACAACTGCCGAATTAAGAAACTATCAATCGAATTAACAAGAGCAAGTATAATCAATGAAAAATAAAAGATCATTTCCCCAGCCGCTTACCATTTTGATGGCAGTGATTGTATTGGCCGCTATCAGCACCTGGTTATTGCCGGCTGGTCAATACAATAAGCTGTCTGCAATTGAAAAGAAATCTTTTTCGATGAGTTCTCCCGATGGGGATATTGTTTTGCCGTTTACACAAAAGACGTTGGATAGTCTTGGCCTGCGGATCTCTATTCAAAAATTTATCAATGGCGAAGTATTGAAACCGGTTTCTGTACCGGGTACGTACAAAAAACTGGACCGCAATCCTCAGGGCTTTATCAATATACTCCAGGCACCTATCAAGGGAGTTTATGACAGCATCGACATCATTTTATTTGTGCTCATCATCGGTGGCTTTATTTATGTTTTCAATGAAACCAAGTCCATTGAAAAAGGTGTTGCTGCCCTCGCCTGGTCCATGAAAGGAAGGGAACCGCTACTTATGGTTATACTCATCCTGGTGTTTGCATTTGGAAGAGCTTCTTACGGTATGGAAGAAGAAACGCTGGCATTTTATCCAATTTTAGTACCGCTGTTTCTTGCTGCCGGTTATGATCTGATTGTTCCCTTAGCCATTATTTTTGGAGGTAATTCTATCGGGGGCATTGCTGCTTTTTCCAATCCTTTCTCCACCATCATTGCCTCCAATGCAGCAGGTATCAACTGGATAGATGGTATCTACGAACGGCTTTTATTTTTTGTGATAACCACTGTCATTCTTATTTGGTATGTTTTACGCTATGCTGCCAAAGTAAAAAAAGATCCCGCTGCATCTTTGGTTTATAAAATTGATGGTATAGTAAAAACTCCTTATGAAGTAAACATCAGCAATGAAGTTGTTCCCGAAAAACTGGAATTAAAAACCAAATTATTGTTGATGCTTTTTCTGTGTACATTTTTAACGCTGATCGGTGGTGTGGTATTTCTAAAATGGTGGACCCTGGAAATGGCTGCAATGTTACTCGGCTCTTCCATCCTGGTAGCAATATTGGTGAGGATGAATGAAAAGACATTTATAAAAGCATTCGTAAAAGGTGCAGAAGATCTGTTGTCTGTTGCTTTTATTGTGGGTGTTGCAAGGGGCATTACCATTGTTTTAAATGATGGCCGGGTAAGTGATTCCATTTTATACTTTACTGCCAACGTGGTTAACCATATGCCTCCGCCGGTCTTTATTTTATTGCTGCTTGTATTCTTTTTATTCTTTTCGCTGTTCATCAGTTCTACTTCAGGTATGGCTGTACTTACGATGCCCATTATGGGGGCGTTGGCCATTATTGTAAATATCCCGGGTAATCAAATTGTAAATACTTACCTGTTTGGTATGAACGTGATGTTTTTTATTTCTCCCACCAGCCTCTTATTGCCTTCGCTGGCATTGGTAAATGTAAGCCTGAAAGCCTGGTTTAAATTTATAATGCCATTGGTGATCTTCCTGTTTTTACTGTGTGCCATATTTTTGGTGGTGGGTATCTATTTATGATATTAAAAAAATCAGGCGGCTGAAATTTAAGTATATAAACAGAATAAGATGAAAAAAAATGAACATAAAATAACCACAGGACTTACGTTGCTGCTGTTTTGCTCAACAGCATTAACAGCCCAGGTGCCGGTAAGGGAAGAACCAAGGCATCATCCTGTTTTACAAAATAAATATATCAGGCTGCTGGATGTCTGGCTACCTGCCGGAGATACTACTCTCTTTCATATTCATGCAACGCCTTCTCTTTTTGTGATACTTAGCAACACGGTTACAGGATCACAAATAAAAGACTCGGCATGGAGCAATGTTCAATCTAAAGCTGGTGAAACCTGGTACCGTTCTTTTTCGCCTGACACACTGGTGCACCGGGTATGCAATGCAGACACCGTGGTATTTCATGTAAATGATATTGAAATATTATCGCAATACAACGTTATTGCTCCCGGCAAAAAACCTTTATCCTTTCCTGTGGAATTTGAAAATGATAAAGCAATTGCGTACCGGTTAACAGGAAATGATTTCAATCAACAAATCATCAAAGACCGGGGGCCAATGATTGCTGAACTGGTAAGTGGCGACGGAATTATTTTCCATGACAGCAAAACAAATCAAACAAAAAAAATAGAAGCTGGTAAGTATTTGTATATCGAACCCGGCACAGCATTTTATTTTTCAGCAGGCGAAAATAAAGCACTATATATGATACTTTTTGAAATTAAATAGCAATTCGTTTTTGAATTTGGGATGATCCAGTTTTTGCATGAGGGTTGACCATAATAATCACTTTTGCGCTTAGCCGATTTTTTAATAATTGGCTGGCAGATTCAGGGATTTTTTAATTATATTTAGAACCTGAAACCAGCTAATTGCCCGTTAAGCCTTACCTCTTTGTAAAACCACCGTTTCACTTCTTTAAAACCGAATTTTTAAATTAAGCTAACAACACTTTGTTATGATAAAAGCCCAGTCCTGTTTTATTGCCGGGAAAATAAAGATTGCATCCCTGTTGATTTTTAGTTGGCTGTGTTTATTAATATGCCCGGAGCAAATTTATGCCCAGGATCAGTCTGAAAAAGGACTTCCTTTTATCACCAATTACTCTGCAAAGACTTATAATGCACTTCCGCAAACCTGGTGCATTCACGAGGATGACAGGGGAATCATGTATTTCGGTATTCAAAACTATTTGCTGGAATATGACGGTATAAAATGGAGAAAAGTTACGATCAAAAATAATGAAGGTTCTTCGGTAATAAGGTCAATGGCAAAACATAAAGACGGATTGATCTATTACGGTTCTTTTGGAGATGCAGGATACCTGGATTATGACAGCCTCGGGCAAAAACAAACTTACTCACTAAGGGATTTTATACCAGTTGCTAACCGGGATTTTTTAGATGTATGGACAACACAATCTACCGAATCAGGAATTTATTTTCAATCCCGGGAATATATTTTCAGGTTAGATGATAAGAAGCCTGGAGCAAAAAAATTCAGCATGATGAAGGTATGGAAGCCCCAAACTAAATTCATGTACACCTTTTATCTCGATGGCAATTATTATGTTCACCAGCAGGGATTAGGTCTTTATAAAATGGAAAACGACTCACTGGTTTTAATACCCGGCAGTGAGTTTTTAGGCAAAGAAAGAATGCAGATAATGTTGCCTTATAAAACAGAAAGCAATGAAAAGCAATACCTGGTAGGGCTATTTTACAGTGGCCTTTATTTATTCAATGGCAAAACCTTTCAACCATTCGCTTCCCAGGCTGATCCTGTAATAAAGTCAGGAGCTAATTTATACAAAGGCCTTCAATTGAAAAATGGCTCTTATGTTCTTTCTACTGCAGGAAAGGGCATCGTTATAATAGATGCAAAGGGCAACCTGCTGCAAAAAATTAACCGGGATGTAGGCTTACAGGATGAATCCATTTATGCAACCTACGAGGATAAAAAAGGCAAACTTTGGCTAGGAATGGATAATGGCATTTCACGGGTTGAAATAGCCTCCCCACTCACAAAATTTACTTTACAATCTGGTATCACTACCGGTGTACTGGCTATAACAAGATTTGAAGACAATTTATATATTGGCACTACCAATGGGCTTTTAGCCTTTGATAAAACAACTTCATTTTTTAATCCGGTGTCGGGTATCCCACTTAACCAGGTGTTCACCCTTTATCCTAACGGAAACCAACTACTGGTTCCGGGTGATGGCCTTTTTAATGTTAAGGATAAAAAGGCAGTAACAATCCGTTCATCTATCAGTGGAGACCTTTCATTAACCGTATTAAAAGTTCCAGGTAAATTTCCGAATATTTTATTATGTGGTGGAAATTTTGGTGTGGCTGTTTTTAATAAAAAGGGTGTCGATGGGTTAAATTTTGCAGGGTATATCCCCGGCATCACCGACCAGATATGGAGCTTTGGAGAAAATAAAGATGGGTCCATCTGGGCAGGCACACAAGCCGGATTAGCATACCATGTTACACTTGCGGTTGATGAAAAGGGAAATATAAATTTTCAAAAAACCAGCTTTAAAAAATATGGAGCTGAACATGGTTTAATAAAAGGACTCGGCCAGGTGTATACCATTAAAGGAATCAATTATTTCATTGCAGATTCTTCTTTGTACACTTTTGATGATAAACTGAAACGGTTTATCCCCGACAGTACTTTTGGTCATTTTAGTAAAGCTGGTGGCAATACTGAATTTGACATGGTGGAAGATGACATGGGGAGGGTTTGGATACGGTTTGGCAAAGAATTAAGGATAGCGATTCCAAAACCAGAAGGAGGATACCGGTTTGATAATACGATATTAAGTTCGATCAATGAATTGACCATTCAAAAAATATTTACTGAAAAAAATGGGATCGTTTGGCTATGCACTACTGATGGATTGATACGGTATGATGAAAATATTGAAAAAAATAATGAACAGTCTTTTAAAACAGTGCTGCGTTTTGCATCGGCTGGTAAAAATGCCCTAAGCACTGTCATCAACACTGATAAAAATCCGGTGGCTGTTTCTTATAAAAACAATTCTCTCCGTTTTGAATATGCCGCTCCTTTCTTTGAACAGGAAGATAAAACCCAATACCAAACATGGCTGGAAGGATTTGAAAAAGACTGGTCCGGTTTTGATAATAATTATTATAAAGAATATACCAACCTGCCCACAGGAGATTATCATTTTCATGTAAGGGCAAAAAATATTTACCAACAATTAAGCGAAGAAGCCGTGTATACTTTTTCCATTAACCCACCCTGGTACAAAACCTGGTGGGCTTATTTATTGTATGCTATAGTTGCATTGGCAATACTATACACAATTATCAAATGGCGTACACACCAACTGCATGAAAAACACCGGGAGCTGGAAAAAATAGTAACAGAACGTACCGGCCAACTAAGCCAGCGGGTGGAAGAACTGGCAGTGATCAACAGTGTACAGGAAGGACTGGTGAGGGAAATGGATATGCAGGGAATTTATGAACTGGTGGGAGAAAAAATACGGGAGATTTTTAATGCCCAGGTGATGGATATTGTTACCTATGATAAAGATAAAAATCTCATTGAAGATAAATATTCTTATGAAAAAGGTGACCGGACATTGATTGGTTCCTGGACACCCGTTGGCTTTGGAAAACACGTAATAGATACCGGCAAATCAATTGTTATCAATGAAGACCTTGCTACAAGGAGCATTAAATTCAATAGTAAACCATTGTATGGAGAAGTTCCAAAGTCAGGGGTATGGGTGCCTTTAATTACTGGCAACGAGGTAAAAGGAATTATCAGTCTGCAGGACCTTGACAAGGAACATGCTTTTACTGATGCAGATGTAAACCTGTTGACAACCTTAGCCAATAGTATGAGTATGGCTTTGGAAAGTGCCCGCCGTTTTCATGAAACCACCCGTCTGCTGAAAGAAACCGAACAACGTACGGCAGAGCTGTCAGTAATTAACAGTGTGCAGGGAGGGCTGGCTAAAGAAATGGAAATGCAGGGAATTTATGAACTGGTAGGGGAAAAGATACGGGAAATCTTTGATGCCCAAGTCATGGATATTGTTACCTATGATAAAACCAGCAATCTGTTAGAAGATAAATATGTTTTTGAAAAGGGCGACAGGTCGTTAATGCCAGCACGGAAACCTGTTGGCTTTGGAAAACATGTAATAGATACCGGGCAGGTAATGCTGATCAATGAGGAGATGGTAAAAAGAAGTGTTGAGTTTAACAGCATCACCATACAGGGGGAACCGGCAAAATCTGCAGTTTGGGTTCCATTAATTACAGGTAATGAAGTTAAAGGCATCATCAGTTTGCAGAACATGGATAAGGAACATGCCTTCACTGATGCAGATGTAAACCTGTTGACCACCTTAGCCAATAGTATGAGTATGGCTTTGGAGAGTGCCCGTCGTTTTCATGAGACCAACCGGTTACTGAAAGAAACGGAGCAACGAACTGCTGAACTCTCAGTAATTAATAGTGTACAGGAAGGATTGGCTAAAGAATTGGATATACAGGGTATTTATGAACTGGTAGGTGAAAAAGTTCGTGAAATTTTCAATGCCCAGGTAATTGATATCGTTACCTACGATGCCAAATTAAATTTGATTGAAGACCGCTATGCTTATGAGAAAGGTGATACCACCTTACTCGGGCCAAGAGAGCCAAAGGGCCTCAGAAAAAATATTATTGAAACAGGGCAATCATTCGTGATCAATCATGATTACGAAAAAATAAGCCTGCAATATGATAACACGGTTCTTATTGGGGAGCAACCCAAATCAGTAGTAGTGGTTCCATTGATATCAGGCGGCAAGGTGAATGGAATGATCAGCTTACAAAACCTTGACCATGAAAATGCATTTACTGATGCTGATGTAAACCTGCTGACCACGCTGGCCAACAGCATGAGTGTGGCACTGGAAAATGCAAGGCTCTTTGATGAAACAAACCGTTTACTGAAAGAAACCGAACAACGTACCGCAGAACTGGCTGTAATCAACAGCGTACAGGAAGGCCTGGTTAAGGAAATGGATATGAAAGGAATTTACAAACTGGTTGGCGACCGGTTATGCAAGATATTCCCCGATACAGAAACACTGGTGATCCGCACATTTGATCATGAAACCGGGCTGGAATATTTTCATTATACCGTGGAAAATGGTGAACATTTAGAAATTACACCACGGCCGTTTATATGGGAAAGCAAACAACTGATCAATACAAAAAAACCGCTGGACATTGAAAATAACTATGAAGCCGTTTCCATACAAAATGGAGAGTCGGCGGTAACAGAAGGTTTACCTGTTAAATCAGCCGTCTTTGTTCCAATGATTGTTGGGGAGCAGGTGAAGGGTTCTATCAGCTTACAAAATGTGGATCATGAAAATGCATTCAACGAATCTGATATCAGGTTACTGACCACCCTTACTAACAGTATGAGTGTGGCATTGGAAAATGCAAGATTATTTGATGAAACCAGCCGACTGCTAAAGGAAACAGAACAACGTACGGCTGAACTGGCGGTGATAAACAGTATACAGGAAGGATTGGCCAAAGAGCTGGATATACAAGCAATCTACGACCTGGTGGGGGATAAATTAGGCGAAGTAATGAATACGCTTGATATTGACATCCGTTTATTTTCGCCGGCAACCAACCAGGTCTTTTATCCTTATGTACGGGATCATGGAAATAAAATTGATGTTCCAACTTCACCAATGATAGGCATGTCTAAACATGTTTTTGAAACGGGCCAAACCCTTATCATCAATGAGCAGTTGGCAGAACGAATGACGGAATTTGGATCTGTCATACTACCCGGCACACAGATGGAAAAGTCGTTTATGGCTGTGCCCATCATGGGTGGAAATACTGCTTTAGGAATGGTATGCATCAGCAATTACGAAAAAGAAAATGCCTTCAATAATTCCGATGTACGTCTGCTGCAAACCGTTGTATCAGCCATGAGTGTGGCCCTGAAAAATGCAAAACTGTTTGATGAAACCAACCGCCTGCTGAAAGAAACCGAACAGCGTACTACAGAGTTAGCTGTTATCAATGGTGTGCAGGAAGGGCTGGCCAAAGTGCTGGATGTGCAGGGTATTTATGACCTGGTAGGCGACCGGGTACAAAAACTATTTCAGACACATGCTGTAATTATTGCCAGTTTAGATTTGGCAAACAGGATAGAACATTTCAATTACGTATTTGAAAATGGACAGAAATATAATCTTGACGACAGGCCTTTCAATATATTGAGAGAAAAATTGATTGAAAAGAAGCAACCCATTTATATTGAAACAGAGGACATGGCGAGGAATGAATACGGCATCACCGCAATAGGAGATACCAAAATGCCAAGGTCGCTGATGTTTGTTCCATTACTAAGTGGCAATACGATTAAAGGATATATAAGTATACAGAATATTGAAAAAGAAAATGCATTTAATGAAACTGATATCAGGTTGCTGGAAACATTGGCCAACAGTATGAGTGTGGCGCTGGAAAATGCAAGACTCTTTGACGAAACCAACCGTTTGCTGAAAGAAACCGAAATGCGCCAGGAAGAGCTGGCTACCATCAACAGTGTACAGGAAGAATTGGTTCGTGAAATGAACATCAAAGCGATCTATACCCTTGTGGGAAATAAAATCTGTGAATTGTTCGATTCACAAACTTTGGTCATCCGAACTTTCGGGCAGGAAACCGGCTTGGAATATTATCATTATGCCATTGAGAAAGGTGTTCATTTAACAATTGATCCACGCCCCATTATTTGGGCCAGTAAGCAGCTGATACAAACAAAACAGTCTTTATTGATTAATAAGAATTATGTAGAAACTGCAAAGAAATTTGGCGGCACCGGTGTAGGTAAAGGGTTACCTCCAAAATCTGCCCTGTTTGTTCCTATGATTGTAGGAGATGTAGTAAAAGGCTCTGTCAGTTTACAAAATGTAGACAGGGAAGATGCATTTAATGAGGCCGACCTTCGCATATTAACCACCCTTACAAACAGTATGAGTGTAGCCCTTGAGAATGCCCGTTTATTTGATGAAACTACACACTTGCTGGCCGAAGCAAAACAAAGAGCTTCGGAATTGGGAACGGTAAACAGCATTAGCAAAGCATTGGCTTCACAATTAAACGCCGATGATTTAATAAAGCTGGTGGGAGATCAGTTGAAAGAATTATTTAGGGCCAATATTGTGTACCTGGCTTTACTGAATCCAAAAACAAAAATTATCAATTTCCCTTACCAGTATGGTGATGACATAGCTCCTATGAAACTGGGTGAAGGGCTTACTTCTAAAATCATCCTTACCGGCGAACCGCTGTTGATGAACAAAGATGTAACTGAATTAACCGTGCAATTGGGTATCCAAAATATCGGGATGCCTTCTGCTTCTTATCTTGGGGTACCCATTCCTGTTGGTGATGAAAATATCGGGGTACTGAGTGTGCAAAGCACCGAAAAAGAAAACCGTTTTAATGAAAATGATCTGCGCCTATTATCCACTATTGCTTCTTCTGTGGGCGTAGCTTTAAGAAATGCCACTTTATTTGAAGAAGTAAAACTGGCGAAGCAGGAAGCGGAAGCGGCCAGTAAATTAGCTGAAAAAGCCAACGAAGCCAAGAGTGCTTTCCTTTCCACTGTTAGTCATGAACTGAGGACACCATTAACCTCTGTACTGGGGTTTGCCAAGATCATTAAAAAAAGATTAGAAGAAAGAATCTTCCCACTCGTTGATAAATCAGATGCTAAAATAGATAAGGCGGTCAACCAGGTATCGGAAAATTTGCATGTGGTAATATCGGAAGGCGAAAGGCTGACGCATTTGATCAATGACGTACTGGACCTGGCGAAAATTGAAGCCGGCAAAATGGATTTCAACCAGGAAAATGTTTCTATGCCTGAAGTGGCAGAAAGGGCCATTGCCGCCACCACTTCTTTATTCGATCAGAAATCGCTGAAACTCATCAGGAAAATTGATACCACTGTTCCTGAAATTATTGGTGACAAAGACAAACTGATACAGGTGATTATTAACCTTATTTCCAACTCGGTAAAATTCACGGATGAAGGTGCTATTACCTGCAGTGTTTATAAACAAAAAGATGAACTCATTGTGAGCATCAGCGATACCGGTATCGGCATAGCCCCTGAAGATTTTGGTGCAGTGTTTGAACAGTTCAAACAAGTGGGTGGGGATACCTTAACGGATAAACCAAAAGGTACCGGCCTGGGGCTTCCTATCTGCAAAGAAATAGTGGAACACCTGGGTGGAAGGATATGGCTGGAAAGTGAAAAAGGCAAAGGCAGTACTTTTTCTTTTGCGTTACCGCTTGTTAAAACAAACGCTGCAAGGCCTGTGCATTTGGAAGACTTGGTAAGGCAACTAAAAGAACAGGTGGCCCATTCACAATTAAATTTAGCGGGGCAGCAGTCAGCCAAAATCCTGATTGTAGATGATGATGATTCTATCCGTTCCTTACTGCAGCAGGAACTGGGGGATGCCGGTTATACTATTGACCAGGCCAGTAATGGTAAAGAAGCATTGGCAAGGGTAAGGGCCAACCGCCCTGACCTGATCATCCTGGATATTATGATGCCAGAAATGAATGGCTTTGATGTGGCTGCGGTTTTAAAAAATGATCCTGAAACAATGGATATACCCATCATTGTATTGTCGGTGGTACAGGACAAAGCAAGAGGATTCCGGATTGGTGTGGACAGGTATCTTACCAAACCAATTGATACTAACCTGCTGTTTACAGAAATTGGCAGCTTGCTGGACCAGGGCAAATCAAAAAAGAAAGTGATGATTGTGGATGAAGATTCGGCAGCAGTGAATTCATTGATTGAAGTACTTGCAGCAAAGGGGTATGAAGTAATGGAGTCCACAGAAAAAGAGCTGATGGAAAAAGCAACAGCCAACTTACCCGACATTATTATTATCAACTCCGTGCTTTCGGGGAAACAGGATATTGTTAAAACACTCCGGTTTGAAAAAGGCCTTGAAAATGTTTTATTTGTAGTATATCAATAAAAGAAATCTTATTAACAATAAAAAAGTATTAAATAAATATGGAACGAAAGATTTTAATCGTAGATGATGAAGCACATATCCGTATGCTCATTGAACAAACGCTGGAAGAACTGGAAGATGAAGGCGTAGAATTTTTTGCAGCAGAAAACGGCGAAGTTGCTTTGGAAATTATAAAGGAAGAAAAACCCAACCTCGTATTCCTGGATGTGATGATGCCCAAAATGAATGGTATGGAAGTATGCCGCAGGGTAAAAAAAGAATTGGGTCTTGACGAAGTATATATTGTTTTATTAACTGCCAAAGGGCAGGAAATGGACCGGCAAAAGGGGCAGGAAATGGGTGCAGATGTATATATGACAAAACCCTTTGACCCCGAAATGATACTGGATAAGGCAAAAGAAGTTCTGGGTATTACTTGATAACATTTTGCTGATTTATTTTAACCACATTACCCCGTAGGGGAATTACCACTTAAAACAGTCATGGCGCAACCAACATTAAAATCGGTACTTGGTAAAAGGAGTGAAATAACTGCGTGGCTGCAATCCTGGGCAGCTATGAACAATGCCTCAATAGCTGTAGAAGACAACCTGAATAACCTGCTGTTTGGAACGGTGCCTGCTAACAAACTGGAACCCTATCCCGTTATGCTGGAGGGTGAAGTTGCAGGCAATGTATTTGGTGATACTAATGTATCTGTTATTGCCAGCCTGCTTTCACTTATGTTACAAAAAGAAGCGGAGAAAAAAAAATTAGGTTCAGAGGTATTAAGCTTATACCAGGAGTTGAATGTAATTTATAATTTCTCAGAAAAATTAACCGAAACCATCGATCCTGATGTAATTGCAAAATTAACATTGGAACAGGCTATACACTCCATTCCTTCGCAAAGTGGTATCATTGTTTTATGGGATGAAGCCCATAATCAATTAGCAATACCAGCTGCTTTTGGAGAACCACTTTTCCATGAAGAAAACCTAAAATTAAATCCAGGCTTACTCCTCAAAATTGGCATAAGCGGCCAGTCTGAAATAATCAGCGATGTATCATTGCTTAAAGAAAAAGGAATTATTCAAAACGATGTGCATTCCCTGATTTATGCAGCCATGAAGGTAAAACACCGTATCATGGGGGCCATTATTTTAGCAGGAAGAAATGAAGAACAATATTCAGCTGGTCATTTAAAACTATTGGTAACACTGGCACTGCAATCGTCTACTGCAATTGAAAGTGCCATGCTGTATGAAAAGAATTTAAGAGAAGTGAGGGAAAGAGAAGAAGCCATCCTGAGGATACATGAAGTAACAAAGAAATTTGTTCCCAGCGAATTCATCCGTTCCTTAGGAAAAGAATCGCTGACAGATGTAATGCTGGGAGACCTGGTGGAAAAAAATGTAACGGTATTGTTTACTGATATCCGTGACTTCACCAACCTCTCTGAAAAAATGACACCGGAAGAAAATTTTCGGTTTGTATCTTCCTTCAATGCAAGGCTTGGCCCCGTTATCCGTTCCAACCGGGGTTTCATTAACCAGTACCTCGGTGATTCCATCATGGCCCTGTTCCCCGAAGATCCTGAAGACGCATTAAAGGCTGCTATTGCCATGCAGCAGGCAGTGTATGAACTGAACCTGCAACGAAGATCAGAAGGGCTTCCAATTATTAAGGCAGGTATCGGTATGCATACCGGTCCGCTCATCATGGGCATCACCGGAGATGAACACCGGCTGGATGCAGCTACCATTTCTGATACAGTAAATACTGCCGCAAGGATTGAAAGCCTGACAAAATATTATGCCTCTCCTTTATTATTAAGTGGAGAAACACTTCATCAAATCAATCTTTCCAATAACTACCAGTTCAGGCACCTTGGTAAAGTATTGCTGAAAGGAAAAAATAACCTGCTAAGCATTGTTGAATGTATCAATGGCAGCCCTGCAGAAAAACTGGATAAAAAAATCAGTACGATACCCCTGTTTAATGAGGCTATGCAATGTTACCAGGAACAGCGATTTGAAAATGCAATACAATTATTCCAGGATCTGCTGACCACAGATCCGGAAGATTATACAGCTAATGTTTTTATGGAAAAGGCTTTAAAATACCTAAAGCACGGGGCTCCTGAAAACTGGACTGGTGCTGAAGAGATGATGAGTAAATAAAATTTGCTTCCCGTTCTGTTAAACCAAATTATTATTGGTCGCCTCCCTGGTATAGAACAGGAAACTTATTCAGGGTGTGTTGATGGTAAAAAGGTTGCTGCTGTTTTTCAAGAACAACCTTTTTATTGTTTGTATAAAAATTAAAACCCTTTTCTAAAATGAAAAAAATAAAAATCTTCCTGGCAATATTAATACTACCCGGTACAACCCTTTCTGCACAGGTAATTGATGTACACATGCACAGTTATACCGAAAAGAATTTTTGGGTTGGTGCCGCAAGAAATGGATTTGCATCCAGTGAAACTGCATTGAAAACTATGGAAGAAACCATTCAGCAGATGAATAAAAACAACATTCAATATGCGGTGGTATGTGGATCATTAGAAAGTTTGGAAAGATATACAAAAGCTGATAAGCGGTTTATTCCCGGCTACCAGGACTATGAAGAAACCCTGATACCCATCCAGCAGTTTGAAGCATTGGTAAAGTCTGGAAAGATAAAAGTGTTTGGAGAAGTGATGGCTGTTTACAAGGGGCTGACACTGGCTGATTCAAGCTACCAGCCCTACCTCGCCATCTGTGAAAAATATGGTGTTCCGGTTGCCTATCATTCAGGAGGTTCTTTTCCTGATGCACAGAATTTAGGCTGGCCCAAATACCGGATAAAATTTGGCGATCCGTTTTTAATTGAAGATGTTTTGGTGAAGTACCCAAAGCTGAAGATTTACCTGATGCATGCAGGTGAAAACTTTTATGAGAACACACTCCGGATGATGGATGGTTATCCCAACCTGTATGCCGACCTGGGCGTGGAACTCTGGCTTCATCCTTTGACCAAGGACTATGGAACCAAATTTTTGAGATCAGCAAAAGAGTACGGCTTTCTCGACAGAGTACTATTCGGCTCCGATCAAATGGTATGGCCCGAAGCCATCACCAGTTCGATTAACTTTTTAAAATCTCTGGATTTTTTAACCGAAGCTGAAAAAGAAATGATACTGTATAAAAATGCAAAAAGGTTTTTGCGAATTAAAGATTAATAACACCAATTAATTTCAGAATGCTGCAGGCATAAAAAACAATTAATAAACTCATCTTATAAAATGAAAAAGTATATCACTACACTGCTAATATTTTCATCCATCAATGCATTCAGTCAAACAAACATCAAAGTAAATGAACACAGGATAGAACAACGAATTTTTGAATTGGCAAAATTTGGGAAAGACTCATTAGGCAGAGGCTACAGGGTAGCTTACACAAAAGGTGACAAGGAAGGAAGAGGATGGTTTATGGGCCTGATGAAAAAAGCTGGCCTTGATGTAAGCATTGATTATGCAGGTAATATCATTGGCAAACGCAAAGGGAAAAACCCATCACTCAAGCCAATTGCTTTCGGTTCTCATATTGACATGGTTCCTGATGGTGGTAATTATGATGGCTGCGTTGGTTCCATTGGCGCATTGGAAATGATTGAAGTACTCAATGAAAATAATATCATCACCGAACATCCTTTGGAAATAATCATTTTCTCTAACGAAGAAGGCGGCCCTGTTGGCAGTATAGCGATGGCTGGTGGCCTGACAGAAAAAGGATTAAAAGAACATAGCCAGAGTGGCCTGACAATAGCTGAAGGCATCAAAACAATTGGTGGCAATCCTGACAGTATTCAATATTGCATCCGCAAGAAAGGCGACATCAAAGCCTTTTTAGAATTGCATATAGAACAGGGCGGCATTTTAGAAAAAGAGAATATCCAGATTGGTGTAGTGGAAGGTATTGTAGGTATTGTGGATTGGGATGTAACTGTTGAAGGGTTTGCAAACCATGCCGGCACCACGCCCATGAACATGCGGCAGGATGCATTGCTGGCAGCAGCAAAATTAATCATTGCCGCACATGAAGTCATCAACAGCGTTGAGGGAAAACAGGTAGTGAACGTTGGCAAAATAACTGCACTGCCAGGCGCATTAAATGTTGTTCCCGGTAAGGTAACATTGGGCCTGGAGATACGGGATTTATCAGCAGAAAAAATTGAAACGCTGTTTCGTGAAATTGAGAAACGGGCAACCGTTATCGCAACCTCATCCAAAACCACCATCCGCTTTGCCCGGCATGATAATGTGCCGCACCCTGCATTAACGGATCAGTCACTTCAACAAAAAATTGCAGCTTCGGCTAAAGCACTGGGTTTTACTTTTAAATTTATGCAAAGTGGTGCCGGTCATGATTCGCAGGATATGGCATTGATTGCACCGGTGGCAATGATCTTCGTACCGAGTGTTGGCGGTATCAGTCATTCACCAAAAGAATTCACCAAAGCAAGTGATATGGCCAATGGCGCCAATGTGTTATTGCAGACAATACTGGCAATAGATAAAGAATAAATTTTTGATGAAATAAAAACTATAAAAATGAAAAGGGTATTGCTGTTACTGCTGTTACTGTATTCATCTGTTACATACAGTCAATCTTCAACCGGCAGAAAAGCCATCAGGGAAATTACATTAACTGGTTCAGGATACGAGCTGGGGTTACAACATGGTAAATTGCTGAAAAAAGAAATTGCAGAGATCGTAGCCAAATGGAAAGAAAACACGAAGGCACAATTGGGTAAAGATGCTGACCTGGTGCTGAAGGAATTTTTTCAATATGCACATTTTGATGATGCCATTAAAAAATGGACACCGGATCTGTATGAAGAAGTAAAAGGAATTGCAGCAGGTTCAGGGCAGGCGTTTAATGATATTATGGTGCTTAACCTGCTGGACGAATTTTGGGTATATGAGAACAAGCTTGCCAATCATCATTGCAGTGGAATTGGCGTTCCTGCAATGAATGGAAATACTGCTTACATCGCACAAAACATGGACATAGAATCCTATACGGACGGTTATCAAATTTTATTGCGGTTGAGTAAAACAGATAAAAGGCCAGAACAATTCATACTAACCCACCCCGGGGTAATTGCATTAAACGGGATGAACGAAACAGGTAGCGGTGCCTGCATGAATACACTGATGCAATTAAAAGCCTCTTCTACTGGATTGCCTGTTGCTTTTATTGTAAGACAAATACTCAATTCAACTGATAAAGAAGAGCTGCTTCAGTTTATTCAAACCGTACCACATGCTTCCGGTCAAAATTATATTATTGGTATTCGAAATGAAGTATATGATTTTGAAGCCTCCGCAAACAAAGTGGTGAGATTTGATCCAAAGAATACAAACGGTACCATCTATCATACCAATCACCCTTTAGCAAATGATGATGTAAAAGAATGGTTCGCATTCAATACAACAAGTTCTAATAGCCATGTAAGATTATCAGCTGTTCAGCAACGGGTAAAAGACATTCCAACAGTGGATGATGGTATTATCAAAGATGCATTACGATCCAAAGATGATAAAGACAACCCTGTATGCAGGGCACCTAAGAATGGTGGGTTTACGTTTGTTTCAGTGATCATGACACTCAGTGGCACTCCTAACCTGCAGGTGACTGCAGGCCCACCGGATGAATCGGAGTACAAAAAGATTGAATTTACAAACGCCAGGTAAATATTATAATCCCACCATAAATATTTATTATGAGAAAAATATCAGCAATTATTTTAGTTTTTTTATTTCAACCAATATCATTTGCACAAAAAACTGCCCTGCTTGCAAAAGCTCTAATTGATGGAACAGGAAAAGTAATTGCAAACCCTGCAGTAATTATTGACAGCAATAAAATTGTTGCAGTTACCACCAAAGAAAATTTTCCAAAAGATGTAACTGTTATTAACCTTGGTGATTATACTTTATTGCCAGGATTGATTGATATGCATGTGCATCCCAATCTTACAACGGATGATTACCAGGTTGACTTCCTTAAAGGTTCTTCTGCATCAAAAGCATTAATGGGTTTAAAGAATGTGCAGGACTTGCTGGCAGCCGGATGGACTACTTTACGGGTGGCCGGTGATGGTGATGTGGGCTACGCCAATATGGAAATTCGCAATGCCATTAATAAAGGAATATTTGTTGGGCCACATATGTATGGTGCAGCACATTATATATCTGTAACCGGTGGTGGCGGTGATATTAATTTCCTTTCTTACGAACAGAAAATAATTGCTGACGGATTGATTGCTGATGGCCCGGATGAAATCCGTAAGGCAGTGCGTAATGAAATAAAATATGGGAGTGACTGGATCAAGTTATTGGTAACAGGTGCTTTTATGACAGCAGGAGATAATCCAAACAATGTTCATTTCAGTGCCGAAGAATTAAAAGCTGCGGTGGAAGAAGCTGCAAGAAGAGATGTGCCTGTAATGGCGCATGCACATGCAGCCGAAGGAATAAAAATGGCGGTAAAGGCAGGCGTACGTACCATAGAGCATGGTTCTTTTATTGATGAAGAAGCAATGGATCTGATGATACAAAAAGGAACCTGGCTGATACCAACCTTTTCCATTCATCTTTATTTTGACGAAAAATTAGATAGTAATGCGTCTTTGCAAAAGGCTATTGAGATTGGAAGAAAAACAAAAGAAAGTATGTACAACAATATGCGGCTGGCTATTAAGAAAGGAGTAAAGTTTGGATTGGGAACCGATGATGTTGGCTGGCCTGCTAACTATTCAGCAAGAGAATTTGGGGAATATGTAAAGTTGGGAATGACACCTATGCAGGCAATACTGTGTGCAACAAAAGTAAATGCAGAAATACTTAAAAAAGAAAATGAAATCGGTACAGTAGAAGTTGGTAAACTGGCAGACATCATTGCTGTAAAAGGCGATCCGTTGAAAGATATTTCGGAACTGCTAAGGGTACAATTTGTGATGATTGGTGGAAAGGTTGTGAAGAATGAAAAGTAATTGACAGGTATTAAAGACAATTGGTACAACAACTGCAATGCTGAAATTATCCCTGGAGAAATGTGGCATATTTATAGCGATTTCTCCACGGATAAAAAATAATAGCTGGAGAAATGTGGTATATTTATAGCGATTTCTCCAAACTAAAAATTTATGAAGCAACCAGTGAATCTAATTGGCAGAGATAATGAAAAAGAAAAAATAGACCGTATGCTGCTGTCTGGGCAGGCGGAGTTCCTGGCGGTGTATGGCCGCCGCAGGGTGGGTAAAACTTATTTAATCAGGCAGTACCTTAAGGATAATATTGTGTTTGATTTTACAGGCACAAAAGACGGCACAAAAGAACAGCAACTGCACAATTTTTATGAAGAATATTTAAGAAGGGTAAAGACAAAAAAAGAAAAGCAGGCGCCTTTATCATGGCAGGAAGCCTTTAAATATTTAGCAGCGTATTTAAAAAAACTGCCGGTAAAAAAACAAAAAAATGTAGTGTTTATAGATGAAATGCCGTGGCTGGATATGCCCAAAGCAGGGTTTATTACTGCACTGGAATTTTTCTGGAACCAGCATGCTTCCAACATGAATAATGTACTGCTTATTGCATGTGGCTCTGCCTCATCATGGATAAAAAAGAAACTGATCAATGCCCGTGGAGGGCTGTATAACCGGGTAACACAGCGGATAAAACTGGAGCCATTTAATTTATATGAAACCTCATTATTTATCAATACGCTGGGTGTTAAACTAACACAGTACCAAATGGTAGAAATATATATGGTGATGGGTGGCATACCTTTTTACCTTAAAGAAATAACAAAAGGTAAAAGTGCCACACAGTTGATAGATGAAATTTGCTTTTCATCAAAAGGTCTGCTGAATGGAGAGTATGCACAACTATACCATTCTCTTTTTAAAAATGCAGACTATCATATTAAAATAATAGAAACACTTGCAACAAGGCCGCAAGGAATGACAAGACTGGATATTGCTGCAAAAACTAAATTAAGCGAAGCTACTTTGTCCCGTACTTTAGAAGAATTGACAGAATGTGATTTTATATCTTTTTATGAACCGTTGATCAATAAAAAGAAAGAAGCCATTTATAAACTAACCGATTTGTATTCGCTTTTTTATTTAAAATTTATAAAGGCAAATAAAGGTGGCGGCAAAGGCACCTGGGAGTTGTTATCGAATAAAAGTAATTACACTGCATGGAGTGGTTATGCGTTTGAAAATATTTGTATGATGCATATTGACCAGGTAAAAAAAGCATTGGGCATCAGCGGTATTTACAGCAGCACCAGCTCCTGGCTCTTTAAAGGGAACGGCACCCTGCCCGGTTGCCAGGTAGATATGATCATTGACAGGGCTGATCAAACCATTAACCTGTGTGAAGCAAAGTTTACCAAAGAAAATTTTGCCATCACAAAAAGTTATGCCGCACAATTGAGGATGAAGAAATCCATTTTCCGCCAAGCTACACAAACTAAAAAAGCAACTTTTACAACGTTACTTACCACTTACCCTGCATTAAAAAATGAACACTACCTGGGGGAAATAGATAATGAAGTAACGATGGATAAATTATTTAAACATGATTAATACTAATTCATTTTTTGTTTGTATTCAAACATTAAAAGGTAGATACAGCAGCATGGAAATTAAATTTTACTTTGGAGAAATGTCTACTTTTTAACCACATTTCTCCAAAGATTATTTTTATACAGGATATAAAAATATTAAAAAAACCTCCTGGTAAATCAATACTAAAGAATAAAAAACAAGATCGTCAGTGATTTTAAAAATAATTAAATAATTACATTAGCGTAGCGTTATTAGTCGAACATATTCAATTGGTTATGATTTAGTTCTTTGAAATATTGTAATTGAGTTTGTTGAAAGAGTTGATTGATGGG
>JAYWII010000137.1:0-6303 GCA_043788995.1 Chitinophagaceae bacterium
GATAGACCCCAAGGCAGATATATACAGAAGATGGAGCCCTTATAATTACTGCGTAGATAATCCAATACGATTTACAGACCCTGATGGAATGGGTGTTGATGACTTTGTAAAGGATGATAAGACAGGAAAAATAAGATGGGATAACAATGCAAATGACCAAGCAACAACAAAAGCTGGTGAAACCTATTTGGGTAAAACTTTAGAATTTAAGTTTAATAGTTATATAGATAAAAAGCTTTGGGATGGCCCCAATTCCAAAGCTCCGGGCGATAAACTAACTACAACACTTACAGTTACAGGCGGTGAAAATGAAAAGGGTGAATTAACCAGCGTTAGTGCAACCAAGCAAGTTGAAATAGGTAAAACACCTATGGGAACTGCCAGAGATTTTTATCCGGGTTTAGGTGATGACCAAAACAAGTTAAGTGCTACTACATTCCCAGGGGGTGGAGGTGCAACAGTTAGTATGGAACAACATGCAAGTGTTTCCCCCATAGAACAAATCGGAATGAATATGTTAGGTTATAACATAGTTAATGTTGCACAAAAATTAGACATAAGTATTCCAACAAGCGGCAACATTAGTGTATCAGCAGCTACCGATATTTTTCCTTCTGCAACTTTAACTGTAAATGGTTCCTCTGTAATGCAGTATAATCAACCTTCGTTTACGGGCACACATACTGCACCTGTTAAAGGTTCAGGAACTTTTAATGGCAATACTTATTTTCCTGCAACGCCTGATTATACATTAAAACCAGCAGTGTGGTACAAAAGATTATAAAAGCTATGCTAAAGCCAAAACTTATTAATATTGTTTTTTACTTTTTTATAAAGTACATATTGTTCTATGTATTCATGATGTTTAGAAATAAGGATTTTACTTTTATACAGATAAAAGACTTGAGGAATGGAGAAGATTTGTTTCTTTATTTATGGATGTTTTTATTTTTACCTGTTTTATGTTCTTTTCTTTTTGCTGCTCCGATATACTATATTTTTAAAGTTAAGAGCATTATTTATTTTATACTTTTAATAGGTTTAGTTTTTACAGCAGAATATTTTTTATATACCCATTTTGCATCTCAGTTAGATTTAATGAATGGTGTTTATAATGGGATAATAAGCCTATTGCTGTTACTTATATTTTTCTTTAAGCCTATCAGTTTAATATTTAAACAAAGAATGTAAATAACAAAGCCCGGCACTGCCGGGCTTTTGTTTTATTGGGCAATAAGTTGCGAAAGATTATCCTTCATTTTTTTATTGGAGATAGCCAGGTCAATCACTTTAAAGATTGCCTGTTGTTCATCTTTACCGAGAGCATCCACCATAGAAATTTTTTCCATCAGTGTTCTGTTTTTAGAGTTCACTTCTTTAAAAAGTTCATCAGCCCTGAACAGTTCTGTAAGTTCAACACCGAGAGCTTTAGCCATACGAACCACCGCAGAAAATGAAGGGTCGGTTTTACCGCCTTCAATGCGGCTGTATTGTGCTGTATCCATTTTACAGGAAAGAGCAACCTCTTTTTGTGATAAGCCTTTGGCTTCCCTTACTTTTTTAAGTGCTTTAGCTAAGTCCATAAATATTGCTTGATTACACTACAAATCTACTGATATAAGCCTTTTAGTACAATTACTGAAAAGCAATATTAAAATATAATTGTGTAATTATACATTTTACTTATTTTTGTCTCATTGTGTAATCAATCAATAGAAATTTATGGACTTAAAAATAGACATCAGCAATCCTAATGCAATTACATACTGTACAGAAGAATTAGGCTTTACCATATTGGGCGGCATCAGGATGGACGGACTGGATAGATTAAGAGTAACGATACGAATAGAAGTTATCAATAGAAAGTTTGAACACTACCAAAACAATGCAGAGTTAGCAGCGTTGCCACTCAACCACAACTTAGATTTATACAATGATGTGCAGGTAGAAAAATTAATCCGCAAAGCAGCAGAGCGTTTAGAAGTAGGCACATTACAAATAACAAAATCCATTGCAGACATTACAAGACAGTTGGAGCTGTACAGGTTGCAGCAGTTGGAAGAACTGCAAACCAAAGACGAGAAGCAAAAGAAAATACTAACACCCGATGAAAGAGAAGCAGCGATAAATTTTTTGATGCAGCCGAACCTGATGCAAAGAACAAATGACAGTATTGGTAAAGCAGGAGTAATCGGAGAAAATTATAACAGGCTGTTGATGTATGTAATCTTTACAAGCAGAAAAAGAGAAACCCCTTTGCACATCATCAGCTTTGGCAGCAGCGGAGCAGGTAAATCACATCTACAGGAAAAAGTTGCAGAGTTGATACCCGAAGAAGATAAAGTACCCAGCACCAGTTTTACAACCAATGCACTTTACTACATGGGCGAATACAACCTGCAGCATAAGCTAATCCTGATTGAAGATATGGACGGAGCAGAAGCGGTGATGTATGCACTGAGGGAATTAATCAGCAAAAAACAAATCATCCGTTTAGTACCACAGAAGGACAGCAAAGGCGTAACCAAAACCATGATGTTTAAAGTGAATGGCCCTGTAACCGTTGCAGGATGCACCACACAGGAAAGAATTTATGAAGACAATGCCAACAGAAGTTTTTTGATTTACATAGATGAAAGCAAAGCACAGGATGAAAGCATCATGCACTATCAACGGAAAAAATCAGCAGGAACAGTAAACAGCGAAGAAGAAAAACAAATCAAAGAACTGCTGCAAAACACACAACGACTTTTACAACCTGTACAAATCAGAAACCCTTTTGCAGAGCAGTTACAAATACCAACAGAAGTTTTTAAACCAAGAAGAACCAATGCACATTATTTACAGTTTATTGAAGCAGTTACTTTTTATCACCAGTACCAAAGAGAAAAGCACACCGACAAAGCAACAGGCGAAACATACATCAGCACAACTTTAGAAGATATTGCAGAAGCTAACAAACTGATGAAGGAAGTTTTATTGAGAAAGGCAGATGAACTAAGTGGAGCAACAAGAAATTATTTTGAGTTACTGAAAACAGCATTGCAGGAAAACAAACAATCCGCTTTTACCAACAAAGAAGCAAAGCAATTATTAAGGCTGCCCATCAGCACAGTAAAACGGTACAACTTAGAATTACTGCAAAGCAACTGCATCAAGAGAAACGATAATCAAAAAACAAAAGCCTATCACTTTGAAATAACATCTTACGAAGAATATAACCAGTTACAGACAAGTATTGCAACTGTCCTGGACAACATTTATACCAACCTTACAGCCCATGAGCCAACAACGGCTCAAACAAATAGTGAGCCGATGAAACGTAAGACAGTAAAGGCTTTAACTGCAACGGCTCAATGAATCTGAAAAAGGTATAAGCGGCACAAAATTTATTTACATCAAACTAAACGGCAATGAAAAGATTACCCGTAACGGCTCCGCCGTACCAGTACATTGAAAAGAGTTTTAAAGAATGGTTGGAAGCATTGGGCTACAGTTGGCAGGGAGTGTATTACATGCCGATACAGATACGGGGATTATTAAACTGGCTGGAGAGGCAAAATAAGACGCAATTAGCGGACATCACAACCGAAGCGATAACAAACTACTACTACCAGGAATTAAAGCAGAGAAAGAACTTAATGAGGGATGCAGGAACATTAAGCAACAAGCACCTGAATAAAAATTTACAGGCATTAAGAAAGTTCACGGAATACTTGCGGCAGACAGGCAAATTACAAATCCCGTTACTCAACATCAGGCAGGAAGAAATTATAGCAGTCAAACCAACAGTACTAACCGAAGAAGAAATAATGCAACTGTTCAAAGCCACTGAAACCATCCCCGATAAAATGAAACATGCCAAGCCAAGAGAGTTTTACGAAATGCTGAACCTTAGAGATAAAGCCATGCTAAGTATTTTTTACGGTTGTGGTTTACGAAGGAACGAAGGCTATCACTTAAACATTACAGACATCCATTTAGAAAGTGCAGTAGTGCATGTACGGAAAGGAAAAGGTTATAAAGAAAGGTTTGTACCGGTAAGTAAAAAAGGAATGGAAAATATTACTGCTTACTTATACGATGCAAGGCCGTTGATGATTAGCGACAATAAAGAAGAAGCATTTTTTTTAAATCATAATGGTAAAAGGTTGGGCGGCCAGATGCTCATGTTATGTTTACAATCACTGGCAAGAAGAACAAACAACAACGAGTTACAACAAAAAGAAATCGGGCTGCATACATTACGGCACTCAATAGCGACACATCTTTTAGCCAACGGTATGAGCCTTGAAAGTATAAGAGATTTTTTAGGGCACAGCAGTTTAGAAAGCACACAAATTTATACTCATCTCATAAATGAAAATGATAATGAATAAGTTTAAAGAATGGTTACAGATAAAAGGTTATAGCAGTACAACGGTTGAAACAGTTATCAAAGCAACAGCATATTTTATTGCATGGACTGAAAAGGAAAACATTACAGACATCAGCGAAACAAGCCACAATGATATTATTGCTTACATACAGCATTACAACATCAAAGGCACAGGCAAAAAGACAATAGCTCATTACATCATGCACTTAAAAAAATATTTTGACTGGCTAATGAGTGAAGGAGAAGTAAACGACAATCCTTGCAGCAACATAAAAATAAAAGGCATACAACGAAAAGTTTTACATGAAATAGTAAGCATGGAAGAAATGGGAAAGCTGTACAATGATTATGCAACTGAAATCACAATAGAAAAAACAGAACGGATGAAATGCCCGCCGCCAATGATGATGCAAGTATTAGCCAGGAAGAGAAACAAAATTATTTTAGGACTGCTTATTTATCAGGGATTGCAAACCGAAGAAATTATAAAGTTGCAAGTACAGGACATTAAACTAAGAGAAGGGAAAATATTTATACCACCAGCAAGAAGAAGCAATGAAAGAACGTTGAAGTTAGAAAGCCACCAGGTTTTTGATTTACTGGATTACATTAACGATACAAGAAAACAAATACTGCATTACAAAAGTATAACTGAACCCAACCAGAATTTATTTTTACAATTAGGAGAAGGCAAGAACAAAGGCAATATGTTATCCATGCTGTTGATGCACTTAAAGCAGATGAACGGAAAAATAAAAAATCTCAATCAACTAAGAGCAAGTGTAATCGTTCATTGGCTGAAATTATACAATCTTCGTAAAGTTCAAATCATGGCGGGACATCGTTACATCAGTTCAACAGAAGCCTACAAAGCAAATAATCTTGATGACCTGAAAGAAGATATTAAAAACTATCATCCGTTCTAATCAACGAACTTTAGAACAAAGCCCTGCGACAGAATATAAACATCAGCAACAAAACAAAGCCCGAAGAAAGCCAACGCCACAGCACGGCTAACACCGCCAAAATACAGGGGCGGTGTTCGGTGTTGCAGTCAGTTTTTTTGTCATGGTTTTTGTAAGCCAACGCAATGCAGCACATTTATTTTTTTTAAAAGACAGAGAAAAAAAATAAAAGAGCTGCACCCACACACAGAACAAAAACCCACGCCAAAAAAACTGCCTGAAGCTATGTTAACATAATGTGGCCTTATAGTATTTTTTAGCCCGGCTCATGCAAGCATGCTCTGAAAAAAATCCTATAAGACACATTATGTGTAAATAGCCAACACCGCCTCCTTCGTCGGAAGCCGTGCCGCCAACGCTTCTCCAAGCGGTGTGCAAAGCACGAATCTATTTTTATGCTGTCTCCTTCCAGTCGGTCAACAGCAAAGCCTGCGGCAGCATGGCAGCTTCGCTATTCTTTTATTTTTTTTGATTGATGAATGTTGAAGATGCTTTACAAAATCAAACAGTGGGTTCGTAATGCTGTCGCAGCCGCCGCAAGTCTCTAATACTTTGAAGTGTACTATGGCGGCTTTGACTTGCAAAAAAAACTTATTCGATTGCCCCGGAAGATGCTTTTAATTTATAGTTCATGTTGGGGCAATCAAATAAATTTTTTTCGCCGTTGTTAAGCCTCTGCAACTTTAAAGAGTGAGTGAATTATATTTTAACCTTCATTAGAAATTACAACCGCTTACACAGGCAAAGGCATGGACGACCTGGGCAGCAGCACCCGACCGCAGTACATCACATGAGCAGGTGTACATACATGAGCAAATACATGTGCCTATGTGTATGTGTGTATGAGAAAAAACTTTATATTGCAGTTGAGGTATTAAAAAAGTTCTTTGATTTTTTTGGTAGATGTGTAGGGAAAAGTGGAAGCGAGGGAAAATATGGCAACATATTACACCGCCTTCG
>JAYWII010000138.1:0-81896 GCA_043788995.1 Chitinophagaceae bacterium
CTCAAAAAATCAAATCGTCTTAGGCTCGTATTCAGCGCAAACTCAATATTGACAATACTTTCAAAGAACTAATGATTATAACAACGCAACGCTAATGAAGCGTCTTATTGTTTTATTAACCTGAACAGCATTTGAAATGATTTTTAAAAACCTCCGTAAATCCCTGCATCAGCATATTGTGCAGCATCCTTTAGTAAGGCTGTATATTCTTTTGCTTTCTCCGCATCACCTTTTTTTAAATAAACTTTGCGTAAACAATTATATACAAAAGCACTTTTGGGAAATCTTTTTAAAAGGGACTGATAGGTTTCAATTGCCTTATCATACTTTTCAGCTTTGATGTGTGCATCTGCAATACTTACTGCCACAGGCCGGGCATACAAAGGTGGTTCACCATAGCCTAAATCAAGTTCATTTTTCTGTGCTTTTTCCAGCAGCATTATTGCATGATCGTAATTGCCTTTATAACTTGCAATGCAGCCCTGCAATTCTAAGCTTGCAGTATTCACTGTGTTTTGATACCATTCGTTCAGGGTGCTGTCTTTACCGGTTTGCTTTGCGTTTCTCCACAGCAGTGCATCTAAACTGTTTGAATATTTTTCTGCTTCATCAATATTCTTTTTTGACAATGCATCCATACCTTTTACAAAGAATGTAAGTCCGTTTTTATATTCCATATTCGTATAACTGAAAACAGTGTCCTTGTCCACTACGGATGCAAATTGAGTTGCAGCCTGTTCCCAGTTGCCAAATGCCATTTCCATTTTTGCAGGTGCCAGTAAACCCTGGTTAAAAAAAGTGCCGTCATAGATTTTTTTGCGGTGTTTATTTACTGGCATATTTTTTAATCTTTCTGCATAATACAACCCCTCACTAAGCCTGCCATCATGCACACAATTATTGATAAGGTAATTAATATTGTGAATATAATTCCAGTTGTCCACTTCCTGGATACCTTCGTTTTTCATGTACGCAGAATCTGTTTTAACGGAAGCTACAAAAGCATCATGCGCTTTTTTGTAATTGCCCACCCGGTTATATATATGGCCGGGCATGTGTACGATATGGCCCGATACTGGTGCCAATGAAGTTAATATATCAGCACTGGTAAGGGCTTGCTCAGGACAGCAATGTTCCATTAAATGGATCCAGTAATGATGAAAAGCATGATTGTTGGGGTCGGTTCTTTGCACATCTTTCAATAAAAATCCGCTGTATAGCTGGCCTTCCTTTGGTTTCATTTCTGTATCAAAGCCACTCATTTTACTCAATGCTAAAAATAATTTTGCATCCACATCATCCGGGAATTTATGTACGATCAGTTCAAATTTTTTATCCATTTCAGGATAGGCTTTTTCTTTCAGGGAATCCTGCAACAGGCACATTTCAGCATATAATTTTTCGTGTTCATTGGCGGTGGCTACTAATTTTTTTAATTGTGCAACGGCATTTGTTTTATTGCTTTTATACACACTGTCTTCATCAGGGCCGGGTGTTTGCAGTAATCCCCAGTAAGGCATAATGGCGGTTGTGTCATTCCGGATTGCTTCTTTAAAAGCACGGTAGGCTTCAAAATCCCAAAAGTCGTGGAGCAACGAAAGTCCCTGGTTAAAATAAGCCTGTGTTTTTTCAGACGTGGTTTCAATCTTCATCTTTGAACCTCCAATACCGGCCATCAGTTTTGGTGCAGGCAAATTGTGGATGTAAAAATTTTGTGCCCTGCTGGCCTGCATGTGTGCAAGATGGTTGTGGTTTGTTTTACCGGCATCATCTACATGATGATCGTGTTGTGCAAATGCAATAGCAGGTAACAATGCTGTTAGTAATAGCAGGGTTTGTTTCATGTAATTTTTTTTGATAAAGGTTAAAGACACACAGGTTAAAAAGCAGTATTACAAGGGAAAAGATAAGTTTTGGTAAGATAACAAACTATGCTGAAATTATTTTGCTATGGGTGCATTTAAAATTGTCGTAAGGGTTGTCAACCTTTATCAGGTTCTTCTCAATTTAAAATACTTTAAAAAAGGGTGACAACCCTATAATGAAGTGCGACAATTTTAAATGCACCCTTTACTACCGTATAAACTTTGTTACTGTTCCCAATTGTTGAATGCTACCATTATTGCCATCAATTTTTATTAATTAAATCCCACTTTGCCTTTCACTGATTCAAATAACTTCTTTGAGTTATACCCAACGCCGTTTTTAAAAACATACTGCACTTTGCGGATATCACTGATATTCTTTGACGGGTCACCATCAACGATCAGCAGGTCAGCCGATTTTCCAATATCAATCGTGCCAATTGTTTTATCAAAGCCTAAAGCAATGCTGCCATTTAGTGTTGCGATTTTTATAGCTTCCAGCGGTGTAAATCCATCAGCCTCCACCAGTAATTCTATTGCCCGCCAGTTACCATAGCCTGCTATGGTACCTCCGTTTCCTGTTGGGTCAGTGCCTACCGTTAGTAAGCCACCCATATCGTAAAACATTTTTTCCATTTTAGTAGCATTGGTATATGCTTTATCATATACAGTTGGGCCTTTGGCCGATTTGGTTGTAGTAAGTCTTTGCAAATAAAAATCCCTTGTATCTGGCGACATAGCATTGAGTGCTTCCTGGTTGGGTTGCGGTTGGGTGGTGGTAGCTCCTTCAAACACAGCTAATGATGAAGTGATACTCACTTTTTTATCAATCAAAAATTGAATGAATTGTTTTACACTGTCACTTTGAATATCCAGGTTGCTCAATGCTTTATATGAACTACCGGCAGCAGGCGGTTCATTTTCTTTTTTACCGGCAGCAAAATCTGTACTGGCCATAAATCCATGTTCTAAATTATCCATACCCAATGAAGCTGCTTCTTTGTAAGTAACAATATCCAGATGACCGGTGATTTTTAAATGCCTTTGATGTGCTGCATCTATGGCTGCTTTCAATGTAGGTTTATCTGCACCCATGTAGGCTTTAAAAGAAGTGAAACCCTGGTCGGCCCAATAGTTTACAAAGGCAGCAGCTTCCGCTGGCGTTTTATTTTCTTTCATTTGTGGAAACCGGGTTGACTTTCCTTCAATGTAAGGAGCAGTCAATTCCATGTTTGGGCCGGGTAATAAACCAAGATCAATATCTTTTTTGATACGGATATCTGAGTAGGGCTCAATGCTGCCGCAGGTTCTGATAGTAGTAGCACCGGCAGCAAGGTATAGCCGGGGAAAAGTAAATGGCAGTTGTCTTAGATTAGCATAGCGGGGTTCTATTGAATGTGCCGATATGTACATGTGTTCATGCAGCATTACCAGGCCGGGCATCAATGTCTTTCCATTTAAGTCGATAACCTTTGCTCCCTTTTGCATTTCCAGTTTTGCATCATCACTTATCCATTGAATTTTACCATTGCTGATAATGATTGTTTGATTGGGCGTTGCAGCATTTCCTTTGCCATTAATTAACAATGCGTTTTTAAATATCGTAATGCTGTCATTATACTCAATGTACTTTTTTGTTTCATCGCTGAATGTTGTTTGCGAAAAAATTGGAACTGTAAAAAAGCAGACCAGGATAAAACCGAATGATATTTTTTTCATAAATTTTATTAATTGCGTTTGATCAATGATGAATGTAATACTTTGATTTTCCAGTTTTTTTTATCATTTATTAAGATCACTGTTTCCAGCCATTTTACAGAAGCCTGTTTGCCATCCTTTGTAATTTCAGAATTGAGATAGTAAGTTGCCCACGCTGCATCCTTGTTAATGGTGGTATTGATAAAGCTGATGGTATTACTGCGTTTAAAATCGGCTGCCGTATTTAATGTAATTGCCCTGTTGATGAGTGTATCCATATTCCAGGCCATTCCATATTCATACAAGATTATATCATTCGTACAATATTGTTTTAAACTAACAGAGTCCCGGTTTGATAAAGCATCAAATAATTTTATCACTGTTTGCTGCACTGTCTGCTGGCTTTCCGTTGATTGAACCTGCGCCTGCAACAATCCACTGAATGAAATTGCAATTAAGAGTAGTTGTATTTTTTTCATTGATGAATCTGTTTGACTGATTTTTTAATGGTATTATTTTATTGCTGGCAATTGATTTTTAATTCACCTCTTCTGAATGTTTGTCAACAATTATTTTTGAATAATGACACCGTACAGGTTTCCATTGCTTTTCTACTTTCTTAAAGATCCAGGTTTCCTGATACCGTTCTTCCACTGTTTTATTTTTTGGTAATGAAAAGGTCACTTCATTCAATACACCCACTACTGCCATATCCGGAGTACCCATAAATTCCACCTCCGACAACTTTCTTGTTCTTGGCCACCAGTTTTTTGTTTCTTTTATAACCTGAATCATTTCTTCCCTGTTAGTGGTGGCGCCATTGTGATGAATTATTTTCATGGCTGGATCCAATATATCATTCATCTTTTGTAAATCACGTTCATCAAATGTTTTAAAGAAGTCATTGACAATCGTTACTACTTCTGCTGAGTCTGATTTTTTTAAATCCAGGTTTGTATCGTACTCCATTGTTTTTACAGGTTGTTCGTTTTTAGTATTGGTACATCCAATCATTACTATCAATAAGAAGAAAAGGTTTTTTTTCATGTTGTTAGTTTTAATACATAATTATAATTCCCTGCCAACCGGGTACAATAAATACCGGCCGTCATAATATTTTGTCTTACTGTAAAACCAGGTAAGAATCGCATTTTGATCATTGGCAAAAGCTTTATCTGCTGCTTTCTTTTCTTCAAATTCTTTTTGTAGTGCAGGTGATTCTTCCAGCATTTTTTTTGCCATCGGTTCTATTATATAAGCTTCCATATATTCTGTTCGTTGAAAAATAGAGTGAAAGAATCCCCAACTGAAATAAGAATCTTTTGAAGTGGGTTCCAGTAGCAACATGGCCAGATCACCTAAAGGCTGATCGCAGGAAATATAGACTGAGCCTGCAGCGAATAATTGTTTCCGGGTTTCAGATGATGTTGTTCCGGTTACCTGCATGTGGCCCTCAAAAGGTTGTAATATATGATTATCGTCTTCAAATATATGGCCGGTGATCCGGTACATCTCCACCGTTACTTCACGGGCTTCCTTTAGCATCTCCATTTTTATACCGTGTATTTTTAATCTTTCAATTACATCAACGCAGGATGCAGGAACCCAATATCCTTTTGGACGGGTGATAAAATCAATGCCCTGTGTTGATTTGTAATCAGGGATTGTCTTCGTTTCCGGTTTGCCCAGCCATTCTACATAGTCTGAATTGGTAACAGGCGATTTTCGGATCACTGATGCTATGCCCAACAGTTGCATACTATCAGGTAAACCGGCATTTGCATCAACTTCTTTCTTGGCAGTTCTTGAATCAAAGCTTACTTCATTTTGCACTTGTGGAATTTTCCATCGAGTGGGAATTTTTGCTATTCTTTCGGCTTTATCCTTTTGCGTAATTTCTTTTAATGTTTGTCCTGTTGCTGCCAGCAGTTTCAATGTGCTTTCCAGTAATACATAAGTGCCCAATACCCGTTGTTTGTAAGGTTTTAAAGAATGATTTTCCACCAATATAGCTGCCAGGTGCCGCAGGTCGCCATAACTATCTGAAAACCTCGGTCCGCCAAATGTTACAAGATTTCCCTGCGAAAAATCCCTGTCGTTAAATGCATTCATTAAAGGCCCGGGAATATGCCCGTTGGCAGTTAGATCTTTATCAACAAAAGTTTTATGGGTGTGTTCCAGCCATTCCCGGATGCCGTGGGAATAACCTTGTTTTCCAATACCACCATAAGTGATATCATACTGATAATCGGCACCATCTGTTACATGAATGTCCATAAACAAAACAGGATCGTATTCATTAATTACTTGTATCACAGATCGTATTTCTTTGGTATCCAGTTTTGCCCAATCCCTGTTCAGGTTTAAATTTTGTGCATTGGTTCGCCAGCCCATATTTTGTGGCCCACGCTGGTTGGGCCTGTTGTATGCAGAGGAACGTTCGTGTGCATCCACACTTAAAATAGGGACGAATAAAAAATTTACTTTATCCAGCAATGACTTTTTATTGCCAAAAGCAATATCACGAAGCAGCATCATGCCTGCATCTTTACCATCTATTTCGCCGGAGTGAATACCGGCTTGTGCAAGTAACAATGGCTTGCTTGATTTTTTTAATGCCGCTGCGGAAATGTTTCTTTCGGTGGATGCGATCATCATAAATATGTCCCGGCCTTCAACACTTTTGCCAATGGAGATCATGGTCAGCAGCGGAGAAGCATCTGCCAGCTTCTTAAACCAGCTCATGGTTTCTTTATAATCCGGCGTAGTGACAAAGCCTGATTTTTCAGTTGCTGTTATCCAGGGATTATTTGCGTTGGCAATTAATGATTCGCTTTTACCATGCCAGTCCATTACCGGCGGAAGAATGGATTGTGCAGTTGATGATAATACCAACAAAGTACAAATGGTACAAATTGCTAATCGTATTTTATTTGTGTGCGACATGTTTTGAGTTTATTAATTTTTAACTGCTTTACTTTCTATCCACTTATTAATTTTTGTTTCCAAAATAATCAGCGGCAAACAGCCATCTTTCAACACTTCATCGTGGAATTCTTTAATGTCAAACCTGTTCCCTAATTTCTGCTTTGCTCTTTCACGCAGTTCAATAATTTTTAATTCTCCTACTTTATAACTTACTGCCTGTCCTGCTGTTACCATATAACGTTCTATCCGTTGTTCAGCTTCAACAGATGATACGGGTTGGTTATCCAAAACATAAGCAATGGCTTTTTCACGGCTCCATCCTTTGTAATGGATTCCTGCATCTACCACTAATCGAACAGCCCGTTCTATTTCACCATTTAGTCTGCCCAGATATTGATAGGGGTCTGTGAACAAACCTAATTCCTTGCCTAAGCTTTCGGCATACAATGCCCAGCCTTCACCAAAAGCACTTGTCCAATACACTTTTCTAAATTCTGGAATAGTTGCCTCGTGTTGAATAGCAATCTGATAGTGATGACCTGGAATAGCTTCATGTATAAATAAATCTTCCATCGAAAAATAATTGTATTGAGCCGGGTCACGGATTACTTCATAAAAAATACCCGGTCTTTTTCCATCTCTTGATGGCTGCATGTATTGAGCATTTGCACCGGCAGCCCGAAACTTTTCAGTAGCCCTTACCTCAAACTTTGCTTTGGGTGTTAAATTAAAAAGGCTTTTTAGTTGTGGCGACATTTTATCAAGAAAACTTCTGAATCTATCCAATACTTCCTCTTCGGTTTTAAAGGGAAAAAATTTAGGGTCGGTTTTTACATATTCAAAAAAGGATTTTAAATCGCCTTTGAAGCCCACTTGTGTTTTTACCGTTTCCATTTCTTTGCGAATACGGGCAACTTCACTGAGGCCTAAATTGAAAATTTGTTCGGCTGTAATGTTGGTAGTAGTGTAATACTTTAACCAAAATTCGTACTCTTTCTTCCCCTTATCATTATCTAATAAGCCCGATGTTTTTCTTGCTTTTGGAATATAATCAGTAACAATATAATCATGCAGTTTTTTATACGCCGGTTTAATAATATTTTCAATGGCCGCCGAGTAATCTTTCTTTAATTGAATGGCTGCCACACTATCTAAGTTGGTTGGTAGTTTTAGTAAAGGTTTATAGAAAACATTCTCCTCTACTGCACTTTCAAATAATGGGTTTAATTGTGCCGGTACTTTTTCCATCGAAGCCCTTGGATTTGTATTGTTTTGCTCAACACCCTTTTTCATATTTGCAATGGCCTGGTCAACCCATACCTGGAAACCTTTCATACGGCTAATAAAATTTCTGTAATCTTTTTCGTTATTAAAAGGAACAAAGCCTGCTCCTGAACCTAATGTGGCAAACTTTGTTGGAAAACTAAATACGAATTGATCAACAGGCCTGTAAAACCCCAACGAATTATTTAGCCTTTCGTTTTCTGATTTGAGTTTGTAAGTAAGCACATCAATACTTAATAGCTCAGATGCTGTTAAGCCTGCTTTGTTTATGACAGCTAATTGGCTGAGATATTTTTGATTGAGTGCTTTTGCGTTCCTTATATATTCTTCGCTGATAGTAATTTCAATTTGGTTGTTGTAATCATTGATGCCCGCTTGTGTGGCTTCCAGCGGATGTAAAGCATAATATTCTTTTGAGTACTGTTCCAGTAATGGCTCCAATTGAATCGGTTGGTTTTTCTTTTGTGCCAAAAGCTGAAAAGAAAATACGTTTATCAATGCGATAAGCAGGGTTGTTATTGGCCTTGTTTTCATTATTCTTTTTTAATAGTTATAGACTTTTACAATCAATTTACTTTTTAAACTTTCCATACACCGGTTGCCCCGGAAAAATATTGCTCATTGTTTTACCATTCTTCAACACAAAACTTCCATTCACCATTACATATTCAATACCTGCTGAAAACTCCAGCCCTTTTTCAAATGTTGCTTTATCAATAACTGTATCGGGATTAAAAATGGTGATGTCTGCATCAGCACCCACTTGTATCCTTCCTTTAAAGCGCATCATGGGAGCAATGCCTTCTAATCTTTTTGCAGGCAGCAGCGTCATTTTTTCAATGGCCGTATTCAAATCAATCACTTTTTCTTCCCGTACATATTTGCCCAATACTCTTGAAAAAGTTCCTGCTGTTCGTGGGTGGGCCAATTTTGCATAAGGCATTCCATCGGATGCTATCATAACACCGGGAGCGGCAATACCTGTTTTAATCCATTCAGGCTTCATAACGTGTAAGATCACAACACCGCCTTCCTTTTTATATTTTTCATAGGTTTCTTTAGTAAGCCGTTCGCCGGTAGCTACCCATTGTAAATCGCCGTACGAAATATTCATTCTTTCCTGCCAGCCATCATTAAACATGGCACTTTGCAACAAAGTGGAACCGGCAGTATATGGGTAAAGCTCTGTTGAAATATCAAAACCTTTTTTCTTTGCATCGTTCACCATGTCTAATGCAAAATCAATTTGACCCAATGCCATGCTGTTGATATGAACAATGTGCAATGGTGCACCGGTAAGCGTAGCATCTGCTATTACTTCCTGAATCGAAATCAAATTGGGTTCACGAACATGCGTATACAACAACACATTCATTTCACTTGCCAGTTTAAAAACCGAGAACATTTCAGCAGGCTTTGTTTTTGGAAGATAACCTATTGGTACGCCTATACCAATACCACCTTCTTCCAGTGAAGTTTTAATATTCTCCAATGTTTTATCCATTTCATCCGGCGCCAGGTTTTCCAAAAAAGAAGGCATCATCATTACATTCCGATTTTCGATTATGGATTGCCCTTTCAACATAATCCGATACAACTCTTCTGCATTCGACTTGTATTTGCTCATTGCTTTGTATCGTTCAAAAGGCCAGCAAACACTGGCTCCATAATTAATCAATGCCTTTGATTTCCTGGTTTCATACCATTCCTTTAAATATTCAATTCCCCATTCTAACTCTAATGCAGTTGTTACACCATCATGTAATTGGTATTCCTGTTCCACATTGCTGCGGCCATGTATATGCAGATCAATAAAACCTGGAGCCACTACCAAACCACTCACATTGATGATTTCTTTTCCCTGTAATGGTTCACTACTGATTTGTGCAATGCGGTTATTGAGGATGCCTACATTTTTAATGGCATCTAATTTTGTTTCAGGATCAATTACACGGCCACCTTCCAGCACTACATCATATACCATGTTACGTTGTGCTAATGCTGCCTGGCAAATACAAAAGATAACAACGAGAAAAGAAATTCTTTTTATCATGTGGTTGGTTTTTTATTTACTGATATTATTCACTTGCCGGAAAGGTGACAGGTTTATTTTTTTGAAATTTCCTTGTGATAAAATAGATACTGCATACCACAGCTATAAAAATAATAGTTGACAAAATTTCCCATTTGCTCAAACTGCTGAGTAGCCAAACAATGGCGGCAATGCCAATAAACGGAATGACCAGGCCACCGGGTACTCTGAATGTTTTTTCAGGGGCATCTTGTTTTCTCGTTCTTAATTTAATGGTTGCTAAAATAACAGCGAGGTAAACAAGCAGTATTGCAGCACTGGCCAATATGGCCAGTTGTTTAAATCCGCCGGAAACAGAAAAAATAAAAATTAACGAGGTGTAAGTTATTACAGCCAAATGTGGTGTGGCAAACTTTGGATGAACCTTACCGAGGAACTTAGGAAATAGCCTATCGTTTGCGCCTGCAAATAATAACCTTGGTGTAGCAAGTATATCCCCACTGAGGATACCGAGGCAAGAAAATGCTGCTGTAGCTACCAGGATAATTCTGCCTGCAGGCCCCAGGATGTTTTCTGCAACTCCAGCCAACGGGGCATCTTTAAAAGCAATTATTTGGTCACCCAATATGCCCCTTGTTACTGTTTGGATCAATAAGTAAACAATCAATGAAAACATACCTCCCAAAAAAATACCCAGTGGAACATTTCGTTTTGGGTTTTTTAATTCGCCGCTTACATTCAGCGATATTTCAAATCCTGCAAAGGCAAAAAATAAAACAAGGGCAGTGTCTCCAAATGTTTTTACTGATGGAAAATGTTCCCAATGCAGGTTAGCAGCATTGATGTGACCAAGACCAAAAATAATAAGCATAAATAAAGGAAGCAGTTTTACTACAGTCAATATTTGTACAAACCTTGCACCCTCCTTTGCCCCACGGATATTTATCAGTGCCAGCGATGCAAGTAAAATAAAACAAAGTAGTGCACGGATGAATGGGTTTAAAAAAACCGGGAATAACATGGACAGCGAGTCTGCAAGAATATTCATTACCGCAGCACTGCCTAAAATTCCCCAGCCAAATGTATATAACCAATTAGCAATAAATCCTGCAAAGGGACCAAAGGCAGCTTCAATGTATGCATACGAACCACCACTGGTAGTAATGCGGCTTCCGGCTTCTGCATAGCAGAGCATAATGGCAGCCAGCATAATGCCGCAAAAAAGGTAACAAAAAATCCCAAAAGCACCGAGCTGAATACCAACAATGGCCGGAAGCACAAACATGCCAGACCCAATTGAATTATTTACAATGGACATGCTGAATGCCGGCAACCCAACCACACGTTTTAATCCTTCGTCTGTTTTTGTAATTTCCATGTTTTGTTTTTAGTATTTCTGAAAATCGATTTTTTATTTTTCTTCATTTTCTTTTAAAACCCGTAAAAAATTTCCACCTAAAATTTTATTAATATCTTTTTTGCTGTAACCTTTTTCAACTAATGCTTTTGTAATAACTGGATAGCTGGTAACATCATCTAATTGTTGTGGTGTAAGATTGATACCATCAAAATCAGAACCCAGGCCAACATAATCAACTCCCACCAGGTTGATGATGTATGCGATGTGGTCAATAACCATAGACAGTGGAGGCCGCATGCTGTTTGCTTCTTCTGCATATTTTTTATACAGGTAATCCATGCTGTACCATTCAAGCATTCCAGCTTTCATAAGGGAGTCATATTCTGCAGCATATTTTTTTAGAAATGCAGTTTCTTTTTTACCAAAACTGCTGTCAATAAATCCCGGGTTAAAATTTACCTGTATCACGCCGCCGTTTTTTGCAATGGCTTTTATCTGATCATCTTTTAAATTGCGACGATGTGGCACAAGACTGTACACCGAACTATGTGAAGCGATGATTGGTTTGGTGGTCGTTTGAATGATATCCCAAAAAGTCTGGTCACCGGCGTGGCTAACATCTATCAGCATACCAAGCTGGTTCATGCGTTGCACCACCTGTTTACCAAAATCATTTAGCCCTTTCCGTTTCGAAGTGTCTTTTAAAGTCCCCCCACCGGGGGGATTTAGGGGGGCTGTCTCATCTGCTGCGCTGGTAGCCCATGAAGGGGCTATGTTATGAGTGAGTGTTAAATATCTTGCGCCACGTTTGTAAATGGAATCCAATTTATTGAGATCATCTTCTATCATGTGACCGCCTTCCACACCAAACATGGCAGCGATCTTATGTTGCTTCACTGCTTTCAATATTTCAGCATAACTGAATACTTTCACAATCTTATCAGGATTTCGGGCCACCACTGCATCCAGGCTGTCCATCTCCCTGTTGGCATAGGCATAAGGATTTTTCAGATCGCCATCACAATACACTGAAAAAATTTGCACATCCAGTCCGCCATTTTTCCATCTATCCAAATCACTGTGTGTAATGCCGGAAAGATCCTTATCGAAAACAATTCCCCTGTCTGCAGCCTGCATCAATATGTCGTTGTGTGTATCTACCACAATGGCTTTAGCATGAATTTTTTTATAGGACTGGGCGATGCCCTGTTGACTTAATAGGATTATACTGCCAAGAAGAATTAGTTTTTTCATTGTTTTCTATTTGTTATGGATAATATTTTCACACTAAGTTTAAATAATCGTTTTAATGTTGACCTACAAATAACTCAACCACCATTTTTCTTTATGAGCTTGTTTGTACAGCATATATTTTTTACAAAATGGATATAGCAGTAACACAATACCAATCCAAACGAGGTAAACTACAAAAAGTGAGTATCCATACGTTATCAATTTTTGGCTTGTAAAACCTTCTGCTGTTATAATCATATCCTGCCAGTTGCCACCAAAAATTAAAATGCCAACGATAGCAAAAACATGAATTACTACCATGTGCAGGAAGTAATAGAAAAGTGGTACTCTTCCAAACACCAAAAAGAAATCGGTTAGTTTATTTTTGGTGGTTTCAAAAACATATAAAAATAACATAGCAGGACCAAGTGTAATGCAAAGAAATAATAGCGAAGGCGGATATTTTGTTACTTTAAAAAATGATAGTATTGTTTTGGTGGTAGTGTCTTGAACAGACCACGGCACTAAATCGCCATACACATTTAACCCTCTTAAAATAAAGAAGAAAAGAATAGATCCTGCACCCAATCTCAACAGCCATTTTTTACGAATCGAAGCATCAAAATCTTTTTGATAAAATGTACCAAACAAATAGCCCAATGCCATCAATCCAATCCAGGGAATAAGCGGATAATGCAAAAAGACTAAATAATTTGAACCATATACCAGCATTTTCTCCTGGTGCAAAAGGTACCAAATAATAGATTGAAAACGCTGGCCATCCATCACGATTCCATCTAAGGCATTATGCCCGGCAATCAGGATAATTCCTATAACCAAAATTAATTTTTTAGGAAGAAAGATTAGCAACGATAAACATACCATGCTACATCCAATTGCAAAAATCACTTGAAATATTTGCAGGCTATAGCTAACATCAAAAGTCCAGATAAAAGTATTAACCACTGTCTCAAGAAAAATGAGCCAAATGCCCCTGGTAAAAAGAAATTTGAAAAGTTGCGTTTTCGATTTATTACTTCCATACAGAAAGGCAGAAGTGCCAGACAAAAACACAAAAACAGGTGCACAAAAATTAGTGATAAAACGGGTAAAAAACAGCAAAGGGGTTGTAGTCTCCAAATTTGTTGGGTCAATAAAAAATGAGCCATAATGAAAATAATCTCTAACGTGGTCTAATGCCATAATTACCATTACAACACCTCGTAAAATATCAATAGATTCTATTCTTTGTTTTGATATTGCTGGCATAATTAAAATTATTTTTTAGTTAACAAAATTTCTTGCAACCCTGGAACTGCTATTTTTAATTAATCGCTTATAGCCTGTTCAATCGGTTCCGCTTCAAACAAACCTTTTTTCATTTTATACCTCACCCAAAAAAAAGAATAAGTTGCCGTTATACCCATAAAGATTGCTGCATTAAAATAAACCTTCCATCTTAATTCCGGGGTAGGGGCATTATTGTATATGAGATATGCCATACTCAAAATTCCGATGATTTGGGGCAATGGGAAAAAGGGCGATTTGAAAGGCCGTTTATAAGCAGGATATTTTTTTCGCAGTACCATTACATCAATATGAGCGATTATATAAGTTACCAAGTAGCAGGTAGCCGCTGAAGTAATCAGCAGCAATAATACATCCCCATTTTTCCCCAGCAGGAGTAATGGAATAGTGATGATTGATGAAAGAAATAATATTCCAAACCAGGGGGTCTTCCATTTGGGATGAAGGGTTTTAAAAACCGGCGGCAGTTGTTTATGATGTGCCATACCAAATAATAACCGGGGTACTGCTGCCAGTCCTCCGTTAATGATTCCGGAGGAAGTAGTAACAGCTAATACCACAATGATTATTTTACCTGCATTTCCAAATAAAGCCTGGCCTAAGGCCAAATGCGGAATAGCTGAATGTACAATTTCTGTGGCTGGTACCTGTCGCAGTGTGGCAAATGCCAATAAACTATATCCGGCCAACATTACCAAAGCCGCCATAAACATTGCTTTGGGAATATTTTTTTCAGGGTGCCTGGATTCTTCAATCAATGGGCATATTAATTCAAAAGATATAAAAGCCCAGAGTGCCAGCGCAACCAACGAAAAAAAAGTGCTGTCTGTGTGAATAAGCCCTTGCCATATTTGTGATGGACTTAACCCGTTGGCTGTGGCAGGATTTAAACCGGCAAATCCAATTACCATCACGGTTACCAGCATAGTGTAAGCAATAATGCTTTCTATTGAGGCAAATAAATTAATGCCCAGTATATTCAGCAATGCAAACACCCATAAAAGTATTAAAGCAATATGGGTAAAAGAGTCTGGAAAAACAGCATCAAGCACGTGTTGCAATAATAATAATTCGGCAGGCACGCCAAAAATTGCATTTGCAAGGTAGCCGGCAAGCGTTGCAATGATAGCAGGAAAATGGCCAATAGAAACGGCTGTATAAGTACTGATGCTGCCTGCTTTGGGCATCATTAACGACAGCTCTGAATAAGTGGCTATATAGCAGAGCGTAAGAATAAAAGCAACCAGTATGGCCATAAAAAATGATCCGCCGCCAATACCTGCCCCCTGCACAATTCCTACAACAGAAGTTTGCGAAACTACCATGCCAATGGCGATGATAAATAAGGATGGTATACCTAATACCTTTTTCAATCCTGTTGTTATGGGCTTGTTTTTACTCATCTTTTTTCCTTTACCCCAAGCTGTTCACACCCGTCAACTTTAATCGTGTGTGAATTCTTGGTATTAGTTTTTTAGCTTTAAAAATCTGGCAGCATTGTTATACAATATATCATCTTTATCCTTCTTTGTAAGAAAGGGCAGGCTATTTAAAAACTTAATTGATTTTTCAATGGCATACGGCCATATCATTTGATCAGACCCGAACATGACCCTGTTGAGATAGCCCGCCTCCTTTGCATTACGCAGAAAGTCTTTGATAGTACGTTGTGTATTGTGCTCTACCCAAAGCATTACCGCTACGTCTGTGTAGAGCTGCGGATAATAAGCCATTAGCCTGAGTGCATGTTCATGCCATTCTTCAGCGCCGCCATGCATTAAATAAATCCTGAGCTTTGGATAATTCACCAGCACATCTTCTATCAAATATGGATCTCCCAGTTTCAATCTCGCCTTTGGTGACCAGGAGTAAGTTCCTCCCGGATCACCACCGCCGGTATGAACTGCTACCGGTATATCATATTTTTCACAGATGCGTAAATAAGGCTGCCAGGTGGAATCGCTTAAAGTAGCACCGGCATAATAGGGTGCCAGTTCTCCAAACACTTCTATCTTTTTGTCTTTGATCATCTGCTCAAACTTAACTGTGTCCATTCCATAATCAGTTGGTGTGTACATCAGGATTCCTTTGATGACGATATGATTGCTATCCTTTGCCACCCAATCTTGAACACTTTGCGGATTACCGCTTACCATGACCTTCACTACATTCATTTTTTTAAATGCAGCAAAACTTGCTATGCGATGATCCCTGGCATTGGAAGAACCTTTGTTTCCATAATAATCAGTTGCAGGTTCTCTTTCACCCAAGTCGCTATCCGTATAAGAGTGTGCATGCATGTCGATGACTTTGGTTTGAGCTTTTGTTATAAAAAGACCGAACATGCTTATTACAGAGAGTATGTATTTCATAATTGAACTTGTTGATGATGTTTATAATTTGGTTGTTTTACGCTCATTATTTTTTTGAAGAAGCGGTTCAATCTTTGGATTACCTGTGCTTAAAAAGCTGCTATTATTTATTTTTCATTGCTTTATTACTTTACCATCCTTCATTACGAACAAAACATTCTTAACCGCATCAATATCTTCCAGCGGATTGTTTTTAAGCGCAATAATATCTGCAGTAAAAGTTGGCGCTATCATCCCTTTACTTTTTTCCACGCCTAATAATTCGGCAGCATAAACCGTCATGGTTTGTAAAATATAAGATGCCGGAATTTCCGCAGCCTTCCATGTTTGCAATACTTTCAGGCTGGTTTGTACCCGGTTGAGCCCTGGTATATCAATGATTATATCTGTACCAAAAGCCATTTTGGTTCCGATTGTATAAGCTCTTTTTAAACGATCAATAATTTTATTGGTCAGCGTGGTCGCAGTGGCAGAGTCCAATCCGTAGGAATACCAATTGTCAAAAGAAAAATCTGTTCCTACTAAAAAAATGCCCTTGTCTTTCATTAACTGGAGTTGGGTATTGTCTAAACCAAAACCATGTTCAATAGCAGCGGCACCACCTTCAATTACGTTTGTGGCACCAGCTTTATCTGCTACATGAACCGTTACTTTTAAGCCATATTTTTTTGATTCCTCTACGGCTGCTTTTATATCTTCCACATCATAAATGCCATTATCACCGGTTACCATTTTAATTGTATTGGCACCGTAATAAATATTTTTTCTTACGGCTTTTTTTATTTCTTCCGGTGTATCTGCATCTATGTATTCAAACTCCCAGGCATGTTCATTTTCAATATTCACACCACGGCTTTGGCCACCATAAGGAGCAATTATTTTTCCGGCATAAAAAATTGTTGGGCCTTTTACATAGCCTGCTGCAATTGCTTTAATAACATCTGCTGTTGCGTAATTTGCATCATTGCCTATTTCTTTTATGGTGGTAAAACCATTCATTAAAAATTGTTCCGCCACATAACCACCTCTTAATGCCCGGAAGGCAGAACTCTCCATGAAATAGCTGTCATGAAGGCCCCGGTTGGTTTTTCTATACGGGTTGTTATCGGTGATATGAACGTGGCAATCCATTAAACCGGGAAGCACCCATGATGTTGAGAGGTCAATGATGGTATCAGTACTTGTATATTTTAAGTTATTACCAACTTCCAATATTTTTCCCTCTTTGATAATGATGGTTTGATCAGCCAGTATTTTACCAGTTTTGGAATCGAATAAATGCCCTGCTTTTATCACTGTGTTTTGAGCCTGTAAGAATACAGTAAATAGCAGGCAGTTAAAAGAAAGCAATAAAGAAAGGCGAAATATTTTGGTCACTAATTGTTTTAGTTTCATTTTATAAATTGAAGTAGATAGATATTGTCATTTCTTTTCAATGCTCCGTTTAATAATCAGGTAATAAAAAAGGGTTGCTGTTGTGATGATGATAGTAAAAAATAAATAATAGCTGGCTCCGTGTAAAAAAGAAAAGAACCCATTGGAAGCAATGCTGCCGTTGATTACAGAAAGTATAAAATTGCCAATAGATATACAGAGGAGCAAAAAAGCCATAATGGTGCTCTTCATACTTTCCGGTGCCTGTGTATAGGCAAACTCCAATCCTGTTTGATAAATTAATAATTCTCCAACAGCGAGTACAATATAGGAAAGGAATTGCCAGCCCACACCAGGATGAAGGCCTTTATCAATTTGTAATTGCAGCCAGTAAATAATTGACATGGAAATGGTGGTGGCAATAAAACCGGCACCAAATTTATCAAGGGCCGTTATTTTAATTCCTTTCTTTTCAAAAAAAGGGAACAGGATATAAGTAAAAAAGGGAATGAAAATTAAGATGGCAATTGATCCGCTTGACTGAACCTGTTCAGCCAGCCAGTTTACACCAAGAAAATGCAAATTCAGTTGCGTGGCCTGCAGTATCCATTCCGATTGACATTGATTATAAATAGTATAAAAAACCGGCACCATTGAAAAGAATACCAGTATTTTCCACACAGCCTTTACGCCTGTTACAGTTTCTTCGCTGTATTTATTTTTAGCAACATCTAAAAAACGTTCGCCGGGTTTTTTAAGACTTTGGTGAGTGAGGGCATACAAATTAATAGCCAGAAAATTTTCCTTTTTAACTCCGGATGGTGGCACAAGCTTGTATTTATTTTTGCCGAGAACAAAAATGACAGTAGCGATACCCATTAAAATACCAGGTACACCAAAAGCAATTGCATATCCAAATTTACCAGCGATATACGGAATACATAACTGCGAAAAAAAGGCACCGGTACAAATGCAAAAGAAAAAAAGTGCGTAAGCTTTTGGGATAAGATGTTTATTGGATTCATCAAACTGATCGCCAACAATTGCAGATACACATGGTTTAATACCGCCTGCACCAATGGCAATACAAAACAAACCTGCCGTAAAGCCATTAATGTTATCTGAAAAAATAAATAACAGAAAATGGCCAAGACAATATATCAATGACAGATACCAAATGGTTTTGTATTTGCCCAAAAACCAGTCGGCAATGATGCCGCCAGCTATTGGCAAAAAATATATCAGGGAAAAGAAAATGTGCACCAGTTGATTTGATTTTGCATTGGCCACGGTGCTTAATGAAGCATCGCCGGAGGGATTAAAAAACTGCCGGATAAGAAAAGTTGTTAAGATGGCCGTCATCCCATAATAGCTGAATCTTTCAGCAATTTCATTGCTCATAATATAGCGTATGCCAGCAGGAAGTTTGCCGGTTTTAATCAAGGTCGGGCTGCTCATTTTTATTTTTAGTATGGATGAATCAATGCCGTTTAGTTAACAGACTTCAAGTGGCGGGTGGGGACTGTCCACGGCTGACCGCCGGGGTTGGTGTCCTCACCAACCCCTTAACTAAACGGCATTGAATGATGAATAACAATTTCAAAATCTGCTTTACACTAATCAATAAACTTTATTTCAATTTGCTTTCTTCATCAGCCAAATGTTGTAAATAATAGCAGTAAATCAGTTGTCCTTTTCGCATGCTTGATAGCCTGAAAAATTCATTGGAGGCATGCCATTTTTCATCTTTAAGTTCAAAACCTAATGAATAGGGATAAATGCCCAGCGTTTCTTTAATATCAATCAAAGGTCCGGTAGAAAAACCAGCAGCAATTTGCAATGGTTGCTTTCCATAAATTTTGAATAATGCATCAGACACATAGTTATAGGCTTTAGTGTCAGCAGGAAATTTCAAGGGGCTTGACCCATCTTTGGTAAATTTATAAGAAACGATAGCTCCAACAGGGCAATTTTTGTTGATGTGCTTCACAATCAAATCAATGATTTCCTCTCCAGGCTGATTGTTAACCAACCTGCAGGTTATTCTTGCCATAGCATTACCAGGAATAATATTTGAATGTCCTTCCGGTGCTGTATAACCGCTTTGCATACCAATTATTTCAAGCGTAGGGCGATACCAAATTCGTTCCAATGCCGAAAAGCTAGTGTCGCCTGTTTCTGCTGTTGTGCCTAACAATTTCATATCATCCAATTTATTGTAAGGCACTTTTTTTATCATTTCTTTTTCTTCTAAAGTGGGGGGTACTACTTTATCATAAAATCCTTCGACTGCTACATTTCCCTCTTTGGTATAAAACGAAGCGATGATCTGAGACATTATTATTGCAGCATTGGGGGTTTTGCCACCAAATTGCCCCGAGTGTGCATCAGTATTAGCTGTTCGTACATTAAATTCCAAAATTTTCGAACCTCTTAAGCTCATCAAAATTGATGGCGTCGTTTCGCTGTATTGACTACCATCCGCATTTAAAGCAAAATCAGCCTTTAATAACTCTTTATTAGCGATAAGAAAATTTTTAAAACTGGGACTACTTTTTTCTTCTTCGCCATCAAAAATAAATTTTACGTTCACGGGCAATTTACCGTCTGTACGTAACATTGCTTCCACTGCCCAAAGGGTGATCATCACGCCACTTTTATCATCACTTGCGCCACGTCCCAATATTTTTCCATCTTTTAATACAGGGGCAAATGGAGGATTGTCCCATTCCGATTCCTTTACAGGTTGCACATCGTAATGAGCATAAATTAAAACAGTTGGTTTCCCGGGAGCTTTGTCCCAACTGCCATACACCACAGGGTTTCCGGCTGTCGGTATTAGTTGTGCAGTTGTCATTCCAATGGCTTTTAATTTATTAACTATCCATTCGCCTGCTTTTACCACATCGGGCTTGTGCGACGGAATAGAAGAGATACTCGGGATAGATACCAATTCAATAAATTCTTTTAGGTGTGCATCCATGTTATCATCAATGTATTTTTCATAAGATGGCATTGCTGATTTAACCTGCTCTTTTTTGACACTTTTAGCCTTTGTATTTTGCGCCACTAAATGAGGGCCGATAAATAAACTTAAACCTGTTAAGAAAATCAGCGATAAGAATCTTGACTTTGTCATAATTTTTTTTGTTATTAATTTTTTGATCTTCACTTTATCAAGTGTAATTTTTATCAAGTTGAATTATTTTTGTGGTTATTTTTTGTTTAATAAACCGGTCTCTCAATTTCATAAATGGTTTTTCAATTGTAAGGTGAAGCAGCCAAGCAATCAGCACACAAAATGCAATACAAATTACAAGCATCACATTGCCATTTTTATCAATGCCCCAGTTTAAAAATAATTCCTGAACCATATGAATGATTCCTTTGTGCGAAAGATAAATGCCATAGGATAGTGTTGCAATGAGTGTAGTGGTTTTTGAATTCCATTTATATAAAAAACAAACCGGACTTATTGCTCCTCCAACCAAAAATCCATAACCAATTGCTAATACTGGAAATCCAACAACCGTGGTAGAATAGGTTTTCAAGTCGGTACAGAAAAAAAAGGCCCCGGTAAGTATGAGTACGCCTGCTATGATTAAATGATTTCCAAACGTTGAAATTTTACTCCAAATTGTTGGTAAAAACTGGTAAATAGCTGCAACGCTTACACCGGCCAAAAGCCCATCAAGCCTGTTATAGGTAGGGGCGTAAATTATTTTTACCCAATTACTTATTTTTTGCATTGCCAGCTCATTGGGATTGAAAAAAGTTTGCCATAAAGAAAATCTGATAACGAAACCCAACAGAAATAATACAATCAATATCCGGTAAGATTTTGCAAATAGATTTTTTTTCAGTAGAAAGATCAATATAAAAGGAAAGAATAAATAAAAATGTTCCTCCACACATAGAGACCATACATGTGAAAATGTGCCAAATTTTGAAGTATCCGTACCAAAGTTTTGGGTGAAGGTTAAAAATTTCCACAAAGGCGGGAGTGCTTCCTTTTCTCTAAAAAAAGGAAATGCAAAATAGATAGCAATAAAAAAAAAGTAGATGGGAATTATTCTGAAAAAACGTTTTATATAAAACTCCTTTATAGAAATTTGGTTCCCTTTTTTTATTTGGGCAAATAATTGAGATGATATTAAAAACCCACTGAGTACAAAGAATAGGTCAACACCTGTCCAACCAATTTGTAAAAACCAATTTGTCCAATCCGGGTGCGAAAACCAAAGCTGGTAATGAAAGATTAAAACAAATATAATTGCTACTGCTCTTAAATGGTCGAGTCCATAAAGTTTAGTTGGTACATTTATTTTTTGAGGCTCCATATTTTTTAATGCTGTTTATTTTTGCCTTATCCATAGCAACCTTCGATTAGCTGTTAATGGTTTCAAGATGATGGTGTCGCCGCTGAAAGAAAATTTCCTTTTCACTTCTGTACCCCACACTCTGGGAATGGTGGCTGTTATGCGGCTGTGCGTAACAATATTGGCTGTATCATCAACGGTATAGTTTCCAACATACACATAATTAGAAGCAAATTCTGCCACTGCAGCTTTCAGTTCAGGTAAAGACATCGAATCTATTTTCTCTTTCACTATTTTTTCATTGATGGACTGCTCCTCCTCCAGCCATTTAAAATTGTTGTATCCTTTGGGCGTTATCTGTACAGCCATGTGTCCTAATCCATCATAAACAATATAGCTTTCGCCTCCGTTATATCTTCCGGATTCTTTCCATGTACCTGCGGAATCCTGGCTTTCAATTTTATACAGCTTGTACATTCCCGCAAGCAGGCTGTTTTTATTTTTTGTTGGGCTGGAACATGCTACTAAATAAATGGCTAAAAATAACAGGAGGTATCTTTTCATGCTGGTTCTAATTTTTATTTTTTTTTCTGGCTAACCTGGTTTTCATTCCTGCATTAGAAATATCTCCAACAGCCGGAATACTTTTAAAACGTAAAGATTTTTTTTGTATTAGTCCGGTCTTGCATTTAAACCAAAAGTATTTTGTACAGCATTATAATACTCTTCATCAGTGGCTGCATTCCAGTCCACATATTCTTCGTCTGTCATGGATGCCCGCCATTGCAGAAATGGTACGGCATCGGGCCCAACAGGGTAGCGCAATTGCCAGCTGTTGCTTTCAGCAATTTCTATAATCTTTTCTGCTACCAAAGTTGGTTGCGTGGGTGTTTTAAGTGAAGCGGCAAACAAGCCGGCAAAGCGTTTCGATTGCGGATATATCGAAGCTCCGTTTATACTGATGTCGTTAGCCATTTGAGTATTAATAATGCCAGGCTCTACAATGGCTACCCGTATATTATGTGGTTTTACTTCCTGCGCCAGTGATTCACTAACTGCTTCCAGCGCAAATTTACTGGCAGCATATGCACCTAAGGGTGTGTTTGCAATTTTACCGGCAACGCTGGTTACATTAATGATACAGCCATTCCTGTTTTTACGCATCAACGGTAACAAAGCCTTTGTGCATCTTAGTACCCCAAAGTAATTTGTTTCCATCACATCTTTAAAATCTGCCATTGTCAATTCTTCAATGGAGCCATGCCGCTCAATACCTGCATTGTTCACCAGAACATCTATCGAACCATTCTCCAGGAGTATTCCATCTATGCATTGTTTAACTGATTCATCGGAATCTACATCCATTGCAGTAATGGTTATTGGCAAAGATTCATCTTTGATTTTTTCTTTCAATTCGATAGCCTTTTCAGGATTACGCATGGTGGCAAAAACTTTATAGCCTGCCCTTCCAAATGCAAGTGCTGTTTCCAGGCCAATGCCTTTACTGGTTCCTGTGATAATTACTGATTTCATTTTTATAATTTAGTGCCGGTTAATTTTTACTGATTATTTAGTGAAAAGAATTTTTGATTGCTCTATTTTTTATCCGCAACAAATTGATTGCTCTCCACGTCTTTTAAAAAGCCAATAAGGTTGGTGAAATAATTTTGCTGATCATCATACATACTCATGTGACTGCCGTTGGGGCATAAATAAGTCCTGCTGTTGGGGATCAGTTGTCCTTCTTTTTTCATATCAACCGGATTCATTTCATCATACATGCCGCCAATTACCAGCGTTGGTATTTTAATGTCTGGTAAGCGATCCCACATTTCCCAGTCTTTAAAATTCCCTGTTACATGAAATTCATCCACGCCCTGCATTTGAATGTAGATAGATTGATTTGCTTTTTTAAATGCTCTCATCAATGGCTCGGGCCAGCTTTCTAATGGAAGCCGGCAGATGGTTTGAGTATATAATTTGCTCATCAGTAAATTTTGATATTCCGCCGACTGGTATGCTTTTAATTTATCCAGGGAATCATAGGTGGCCATGTCAGCAACAGTTAAATATTTCTTTTTTAATTCCTCTGCATAAGGCAGGTAGCTCTTAATACCGGCAGTCATATTGGACAATACTGCTGCTTTTACATGATGCTGGTACTTGTACAAGTATTCCATGGCCAGCATGCTGCCCCAGGAATGCCCCAGTAAATAAAAATTATCAAGGCCAAGCCCTTTACGTACCTGCTCCACTTCATCCACATACCTGTCAATCGTCCACAGTGATATATCTTTCGGTGCATCAGAGTTGCCACAACCCAATTGATCATAGTAATAAATCTCCATACCTTCTTTTGGTAAGAAATCTTCAAAGCATTCGAAGTAGTCGTGGCTAAAACCGGGGCCGCCGTGGAGTAACAATACTTTTATTTTTCCATCACCAATCTTCTTTGTCCACACATTGTACTTACCATCTACCTGTATCATTTTGGCACCGCCTGTTTTTACAATGTAGGTAGTGTCTTTTGTTTTGAGGCTTGCACTATTGTCTGCAGTTTTTGGAGACTCTGTACAGGAGGAAATACAAACAGCAACAAGGATCAACAGCAGTATTCTTTTCATTTTTTGTTTGGATTTAATTCAATCAATTGATAAATAATTTACCGTGATCATTCCTGGTTTCCAATTAATATTGTGATGGGGCCTCCTGTGGAAATCCGGTTGGCATCGGCCGCTACTTTCTGCATCCCCGGCGAGGACATTGCGGCCTGTAATGCTTCCTGCGATTCAAACGGCATGGCAAATAGTTGATAAAATGCAGGAGCGCCATCCGGCGTTGGTAAAAATTTAGTGATGGTGTAGGGTTTTACATCTAACGGAATGCCTGTTTTTTTATGAAATAAAAGTCTGTGTTTTTCATAGTCGGCTTCAAATTGCTGCACATCGGCAGGCTGCGGATAAAGTACCATTAGCTGTAGCATTGTTGTTAGTTTTAGAATGAAAAAATTAATTACAGTTATTCAATGTTTCTTTTGAAGGTATGAAAGAAATACCCAGCTCAGTTTTTGCTAAAGCATTATCGTAAATACAGGCTGGTGTGCCAACCGGATCTTGCTGATTCAGCATCAGGGTGATGTCAGAAACCTTGTAGGTCTCGCTGGATATCAAATAATTTTTACCATGCAGCCCTTTTTTTGTGGCCGCATTAAAAATGCTTTCTGCCACATTGCGTACATCCACCAGTGCAAAAGGAATATCGGCACTAAATAACATTTCTACAAATGGGTTGGGTGCAATTTTATTTTTGAATAAATATTGTAGACCCATGGAAGTAGAATCCTGCCGGGCAGACAAACTGTTGCCCGTTACAAATACCGGGGACACCGATACAATTTCAAATGGCAGTTCTTTATGTTGTTCAATAAATTTCCTCACTGCCTGGTCGGCAAAAAATTTTGCCTGAGCATAAGGATGATCGTTTTCAGAAATATACGGCGTGTCGTTTTCCGAAAAAATATGATCACCGCTGTACGTTGAAGGATTCATGGGAAACGAGGTATTCCATGCAGCAACAGATGCGATAAACACTACTTTTTCTATACCGGTAGTATTTTTTATCACTTCTAAAAAGTTTTCCGTTCCTTTTACAGTGGGGTCAAATAATTCAGTTTTTGGGTCTTTTACATCCAGCAAAAAAGGGGTGCCTCCATGCACTATAATATTACAGCCTGCTGCAAAGCTTGCGATGCTTTCAGGTTGCAGCAGATCTAACGCAGCAATTTCCAAATTAGCTGCATTGTTCAATTTTTTTAAATGTTCGTACTTACTTTGGTTGGTAATGTCGGTTGACGAAACTTTTACTTTAAAATTATTTTCTAAAAATAGTTTAGTAACCCAGCTTCCTATAAAGCCTGAGCCGCCAATGATGCCTGCAGTTTGCATGATGAAATTGATTTTACATTGATTAATAATGAATAGTTGTATGCCCGCTTTGGTGTTACCAGTATGCTTGAATGGGGAACCCGGTAACTGCTTAATTATAAATTTACCGGCATCGACATAATGATCGGGTCCAATACGGTATGCTGTGCTTTGATGTCGGCGTTCGCCGGATCATTGATGATCGCCCCCAACTTTTCCATATCGGTTACTTCTATCACCAGTACCACCGATGTAGGATCATTGCTGTCCTGGTATGTTTTAAAACCTGATACCGCAGGGGCAAATAGTGCTACCCTGTCCTGGTGGCCCTTGAGCCAAGCATCAGTATCACCTACTTTGTGTCTAACTACAATCGTTGCCATGGTATAAATTTTTGTGCCTACTCTGATCGGTTTTCGGCTTGTCCATTTTTATTTTTATACGAATATTTTATGTCTTGGATTTGATAAACGCCACTTCCATTTTTCTTTGTGACCGGGTGGCAGGGTTTAAAAATTGCTCCCTCATTTTCATAAACGGCTTTTCAATGCCATAATGCAGTATTAAAGCAAGTGCAATGCAAAAGGCAATCGACAGCACCAACATCAAATTACTGTCCTTTGAAACTCCCAAATCGGAGAATATTTTTTGCACCAATAAAATAACAGCCATGTGAATTAAATAAAGTGCATAAGAGAGCTTTGCAATCATTGACAATGCCCCTGATTTCCATTTGTATAAAAAACTATTGGGCATTATTGCACCTACAACCAAACAGCCAAAACCAATGGAAACCAACGGAAAGCTAAAAATGCTCCTGGCAAAATCAACATTGTTACCAAATAGAAAATAAGTGATGGTTGAAATCAGCAAACCAACAATAATCAATCCGTTCGCATATTTCGTTAGCCCGGAAAAAAGAGAAGGTAAATAGTTATAAAACGCAGCAGCAGCAACACCTGCCAGTAATCCATCTAACCTGCAATAAGTTGGATAATATATGGAGGATACCCAAAGAAACCTGTTTTCAATTCCGTTGCTTTGCTGCATATAGACACCATACCAGCTATAGAGCCGAAAAAGAAATCCGGCTAAAAATAAAATAAGCAGCAATAAATATGCTTTTTTAAAAGCGCCTGTTTTTAAAAGCAATAACAATGTAGCAGGCAGCAATAAATAAAAATGTTCTTCTACACAAAGCGACCAAACTACCCCAAATGAACGGTGCTGTTCAAAATCGGCTCCAAAGTTTTGGGTAAAAGTTAAAAATTTCCACAGTGGCGGCAGTGCCTGTGTTCCACTAAAAAAAGGGAACAGGAAATAAATGGCCAGTACAAACAGGTAGATGGGAATGATCCTGAAAAAACGCTTGATGTAAAAATCCTTTATTGAAAATGTTCCTTCCTTTTTTATTTGTGCAAACAGTTGGGAAGAAATTAAAAATCCGCTCAACACAAAAAACAAATCAACACCCGTCCAGCCAAATTTAAGAACGTCAGGGAACCAGGCAGGGTGTTCAAACCACCTGTTGTAATGAAAAAACAAAACCATGATAATGGCAAAGGCTCTTAGGTTATCAAGGCCATAAAAGTTTTTATGCTGTTCTGCAGGTAAGCTCTTTGTCATTGTTGTCACTTTTAGTTTTGGTTTATTTATTTAATAGTTTTTCTGATTTTCAAAGTCTGGATACTTCGAAGAGCAGTGGATTTTAAAATGGATTCTTTTCTTATTACTTCTCCCTGGTATGTACCGTTATTTCTTTTTCTCCTTTATCGTTTGTATAAGTTTCCGTCATCTTCACTGCCCCGGAAGCAATTATTTCAAAAACAAATGACAATGTCTCTACTGGCACACCCGGTATCAGAAAAGTATTATTGCAGGCATATTCAAAGTTCATCCCAAACGGTTCGCTCTTCATCCATAGTTGATTGTCCTTTTTGAACAGCTCCATTTTTTTGCTGGCATCTTTTTCGTTGGTATAGGTACCTGTCAACTTATCAATCGCAGTGGGTTCTGCCGCCAGTTTTTTTGACATACTGATGTCGAATGCTACTTTTTTACTTCCGTCTTGTTCATTTTGCACCTGCAGGATTCTTCTTTTTGCAGTTGGCGAAGAAGAGCTGCTGTCTTTCGCTATCCAGGGGTCACCCACAAAATAGAGTTGCGTAACCAATGGCTGATAACCCTCCGCAGAAATCATCAGGTGGAAATGCGCCGGTCGGTAGTTTTCGCCACTGCCATAAGGTACAGGCAGTATGGTTTTGAAAGCGTAATTGCCTTTGTCGTCGGAGTAAGCAGTACCCCGGTATTTAAAATCTGCGGATTCGTTGTCGTAGATGCCGGCACCATCGCAATGCCACAATTCTATTTTGGCCTTTTTGTATGGCGTATTACAATCATCGTGTTTTATTTTTCCAGCCAGTTCTATCGGATCGCCTTTTTCACCTTTAATCATAAGGTTAGTCCGAAGCGGACTGTCGGGCCGGTAAAAAGGGCCCAACACATCAGAGGTTGTTTCGCAGTCGCCTACATAACGCTGGCCATTGAAACGGATAAAACCGGTAGTGCTGATGGCAATGGCAGATAATGCGGTGTTTTTTAAAAACGTACTTCTTTTCATAATGATTTGTTTTATCGTTTAATAATGAAGCAGACGCAAAAATATTTTATTTTTTTAGGTGACTTTTCAGTGACTGCCAACTACTTCCGCATCGGTTGCATTTTCCAATATGTTAAACTGCGCCATGCCCATTCCAGCGGACCAAAGCGGAAAAACTTTAACCAAATGGGGCTTACAATCAATTGGAAAATCCAGATGCCTGCAACAATGTAATACAGCTCATATCGTTGCAATTTTCCATACATTGAAAAACCATAACCCAGGAATATGATGTTGCAAATAATGGAATGCATGATGTAATTGGTAAATGCCATTTGCCCAACTGCTGCCAATGATTTTTGTAACAGCGGCAGCCAACCCGATTTTACAAAGAGCATGATGAGTGCAATATGCCCGCAAGTGGTGGGAATTCTGCCCAATTGATACGTTAGAAAACCTTTATAGAAAGATAGGATAGCGAAATTTGACTGTACAATATGGGAACCCTCAAAGTAATTGGTAGTGATGCCAATGCTGTATCCTATCAATGCCATAAGCCAATAAAATTTATTAGACTTAGCCGCTTTCAGGATGCCCAATTTAAAAAATGCCATCCCCCATAGCATCATCGCCAACGTATCCCAAAAATTGATGAAGTAGAGAAAGCTTGTCTGCATGTATTGATTCTCCGGTAATTTGTGCTTTACGATACTCCAATATCCTTTACTCCTGGCGGACATTTCCTCTTTCAATTGTTCCGGTGTTGCTTTTTCACGTTGTACAATGGCATCCCATTTTTCAATGGAAGTGCTATCTGTATTGCTGAGTGCAGCACCCTTGGCCACCGAGGCTTTAGCTGCTGTTGATTTCGTATAAATGTCTTTGTAAGTAAAATAATCTTTTACAGAAAAAGAAGTTGATATAACTAATATAATTGCAGCACCTATGATGAGATGTTTGGGTTTAAGGTGCCTGAAGCTAAACGCAAACATACCTACGATGCCGTAACTATATAATATCTCGCCATCCCACAAAAGCAGATAGCAATGTATAACACCAAATAGTACCATCCACATTAACCGGCGAAAGAAGATATCGGTTACAACCGTGCCCTGATTGCCCTGGATTGCACGGCCGGTAAACAAAAGAATACCTGCTCCAAACAACATAGAAAACATCCCCCGCATGGTACCTTCAAAAAACAGTGCATTCATCCACCAAACAGTAAGGCTCCAGCCGGTATTGCCGCCATTATTGGTCGGATCAAAATAAGCTCTGTATAAGCCAAAGCCTACGATATTCATCAATAAAATACCGAATAGGGAAATGCCCCTGATGGTGTCCATTGCAAAGATTCGTTCAGATTTTACAGTTGGTTGCAGTGATTCCTGGGTTGACATAAGCATTTAGAGATTTGATATGAATAAAATAATCAAAAAGCAATATTGAAAAGCGAAAGACCTGAACAATTTGAGATTTCAAAAAAAATATCCCCCGGTTTTATGCTATTTAGCTTTATACACTTCCATGTCTGGTTCAATCAACTGTCCAATCAATGCAAGCCCTTTCACTTCCAGCCAGGTGCCCCTGGGAAAATATTTTTATGTTTTTTCATTTTTGATAATTTTCCGGAATGGCTGCTTCTCCCAATATGTCAAACTGCGCCATAGCCATTCCAGCGGACCAAAGCGGAAATAATGTAACCATATATTGCTATAGATGATTTGAATAACCCATACTGCTGCTACTACATAATATATTTCGTGCCGCTCCAGTTTGCCATACATACCAAAACCAATTCCGTAAAAAAATAATCCGCATAGCAGCGATTGCACCAGGTAGTTGGTAAATGCCATTTGCCCCACAGGCCGCAGCAATGCAAACAACCATTTAAACAAACCAGATTTGTATAACAACATTATTAATCCCAATATGCCGATTGAACGGAAAGTACGGGACAACTCATAATATGAAAATGAAATATTTTTTGTGTACTCATACCAATTAAATTTTGAATCAATGATCGGTTGCAACCGTAAATAAGAAAAGGTAAGTCCTGCACCAAGGCCAATCACACACATCCAGGCATATACTTTTACGGAAGCCTGCCCGGTTAAAATTTCCATTTTAAAAAATGCCATGCCAATGAACATAAAAAGCAGTACATCCCAAATACCAAAAAACAGGTATTCAACTAAAGTGTCAACATAGCGACCCGTTCTGTAGTTATACAAAGCTTCATAGTTGCCGGTGGTTTTAAGCATTGTCTTTTCCATCCGCATCATTTTATTTTCGTGGGTGCTTTTTTCTTTAAACTCCTTCATTGCCACCAATTGGTCTTTCTGTATAAGGGTAAGTTTTATGGTGGAAGTATCCAACGCAGCTATCATTTCTCCACGATGAATCATTTTTTTATTTTGATACAAATCCCTGTTTTCCCTTGCCAGCATAAAAATGAAACACAGGCCTGCTCCAATCAATAATGCTTTGGGTGATAATTTTCTGAAAGAATACATGATCATTCCCAGGCAGGCATAATCTAATAATATATCTCCATACCACAGTAACACAAAAACATCTATCAGCGAAAACACCATTAACCACAACTGGCGGCGGAAGAAATAATCTGCCGGTAATAATCCATCTAATTTTTTTTCTTTACCACCAATAAAAAGAAGGATGCCGGCACCAAACAACATAGAGAACAAAGCCCGCTGAGTGCCATCCGGGAACCAGGCTACCAGCCTCCAAACTTTAAAATTAATTGTTCCCCATTCATTCAATACAGATGGATCGCCGCCTGCCGGGCCAGGTAAGCCAAAACTTGGAATATTCATTAATAATATTCCGAGAATGGCAATGCCACGTAATGAGTCAATAATTATGATGCGTTCTGATTGATTGACTGGGGCTGCCTGGTTGGTTGACATGCTGGTTTGTTTCAGGTTGTAACAATATTTTATTTGTTCGCTTTATACACTTCCATGTCTATTTCAATCAACTGACCAGCCAATGCCAGCCCTTTCACTTCAAGCCAGGTACCGGTGGGAAATTGTTTTTTATAAATGCTGTTGCGGTAACCCGATACTTTTATAAACTCCTGCATGCTGGTGGTGAACACATTTTCAACAACCACATCATCAAAGCTGCAGCCGTAATGCTGTAAAATTTTTTCCAAATCTCCATAGCAGTTTTTCATCTGTTGTTCCAGGTTGCCCGGAGCGGTTAAGCTTCCCTTGTCATCCATGCTTACGGCACCTGAAATTTTTATATCGTTGCCAATTTTTACGGCGTGGGTGTAACCATAAGCTTTCTCTACTTCAGGTCTTAAATAGAAGTACTCAGGTGTTTCTACCAGCTCTGGTTTAGCTGCCGGTTCTGCTGTAGTGGCCTTAGTACTTTCGGTATTATTGCAACCAGCCAGTATTGAAAAAATAAAAAAGAGGATAATACCAACTGATGAAAATTTTGTCATACTGTTTAATAATTAAGGTAAAAATTGATGAAGAAAAAAGTGCTGTAAAGTAAAATACACATTAATCAACGGCAATGCAAGTATTGGGTTTAAATGCAGGAGGAGTGATTTAATTCACTCCTCTTTACATTGTTGTTAGTTGCTGGTTGGGTTTATATGCTCTTTTATTATTTTGCTTTCATTTCTTGTAGTAAATTCTTACCAGTTGCTTTTATTATTACACTCCGGTCGTAGTAAGTATTGTAGCGGTCAATTTTTTTATCTGCATTAAAATGAACGGCAAAATTCATCCGCAGCGAAACTGGCTTTCCACCAAAAACCATGTTGTTGGAAAAATAAACAAAGTCATAGTTACCCATCAGGGCGCCAGCTTTAGGTTGTGTTGTTACATTGATAGGGAAGTGATTAAACTCACTCATGCTCATGGATTGCACGCCGGATTTTTCTTTCCATGTTTTCCACCAACCCACCACAGCTGCTTTCCCTTCTAATTTTGTACGGGTGTCCACATCGCCATCCGGAAAAGTATAGATCACATTATCTGCCAGCATCTCTGCCCATGCATCAAAATCAAATTTGGCTATAAGACCCAGGGCTTTCTCACTCAGTTCAGAATACTCAACAGGTGCAATGCTAAAGTTTGGATTGGTGATTGCTGCAGGTGTTGACGGAGCAACAGCTTCTTCTTTTTTAGTTTCTTCTTTTACCGGGGTAGTGTTGTTACATCCGCCAATACTAAACACCACAGAAAGAACGATGGCTGTAGCAAGTAATGCTGTTACCATTAGAGAATTGATCTTTTTCATTTTTTTTTTTTGAATAGGTTAAAATAATAGCAGGAGAAATGCTGCTTCTCCTCATTGCATATTTATTCGGCTGTTGTATAAAATTCAATAGTCGGTTTACCTTCCACACCTGCATCCATCATTATTTTTTTAAGTTCCGGGGAATTGATTCTTGCTTTTGCTTTTTCCATATCAGTGATGTCAAATACAATGTGAACGATAGAGGGATCATCAATGCCACGTGCCAATGCCACATCCAACAGCCCGTTAGCGGTTCTTGCTGCCGCACCTTCAGCATCAAAAGCTTTTACCCAGGTGTCAAAATCTTTTACTTTATGTGTTATCAATACCCACTGCTTTTCTTTTGCATCGGGATTGAAGCGGAGCACATGAAAATAGTTGATAGCAGGTTTTGATATCACGCCATTTTTTTCCATCACGTCTTTTAATCTTGGATCAGCTGCAAATGCTTTTGCTTTTGCCACATCAGTTGCAGTGAATGCGATGTTAAGTTTATTAGAGTTGCTGTTGTTTTTGCCGATTACTATAAATTCTAGACCGCTGGCTTTACGTGCCACAGAATCCAGGTCAAATGCAACTTTCCATTTTGCATAATCTTTTACTGTATGAGTTATTTCCATCAGATCAAATGGCTGAAAGGCAGCGGGAGCAGGCGCTGGTGACGGGGCAGGTTCTGCTGACATGGTTACCGCAGAATCTGCAGCTTTTTCCGTTGTTTCTTTTGGTTCAGTGCTGTTGTTGCAGGAAAAAAGTACAATAGCCAAACCTACTGTCAATAATGGGCTGAAAAGCTTTTTAATCGTTGTCATTTTTGGTGTCTTTATTTTTTTAGTTGTATATAGAAAGCGAAAGCATTAACAGTGTTAAACCTAAGACATTGTTTAAATAAAAGCAATGAAGCAAGGACGAACAGGGACAAAAACTGTCCGAAAGGGTGGAATTATTTACCGGGGATATAAGGGCAAGAATGATTGTTGATTAAATACGTTGAACCGCCCCCTTATTTGTAAACAAAAAAAGGTTGGCAAGGTGTTAGCAAGCGCTGCTATCAGGCCGCTTTTGTAGGTTTAAACTCAAAATAAATACGAGTGCCATCTTTTATTTCTTCTCTCATGGAGCCGCTTAATTGCTGTGTAAGCAATGATACGAGTTGCCCGCCAAAACCAGTACCATGGGTAACACCTGATTTACCGACGCCATTGTCAGATACTTCCAGGAGTAATGCACCGTCTGTTTGCTTTTGTAGTTTTATCTGCACTTTCCCGGGTTGCCCTTCGGGGAATGCGTATTTGAGGGTATTGGTTAAAAGTTCGTTCACAATAAGGCCGAGCGGAACAGCCGTATCAATATCCACATCCAGCTGGTCCATGGCACATTCAATGGTTACCCTTTTTTCAGCGCCAAAAGAATCCAGGATGCTCTCACTGAGGTTGATGAAATAATCCTTCATTTCAATGGCGCCCAGGTTGGTGCCCTGGTACAGTTTCTGGTGTACAATACCGATGGAGTGTACCCTGTTTTGCCCGGCCAGCATCGCCTCTTTGGTATTGGGGTCATCTATCTGGGCACTTTGCAGGGCCAGCAAACTGCTCACCACTTCCAGGTTATTTTTTACCCGGTGATGAATTTCTTTCAACAACAATTCCTTATCCATCAATAACAAGTCGCTGCGTTTTTTCTCGCCGGCTATTTTGTTGCGCTGGTGAAAGACCACCACGGAGAATAAAAGCACCACTGCCAGTACCGCAAGAGCAGAGTTTCTTATATTACGCTGACGCTTTATTTCTTCCTGTGCTACCAGGTCCTTTTTTTCCTGTTCTGCTTTTGCAATTGCTTCTTTTTTTTCATTTTCAAACTGCAATTGGGAGCTTACCAATTTTTGCAGCGTTTCTTTGTTAAAGGTACTATCCCGGATGGCGATATATTCCTTGTAATGCCTGTAAGCGCTTTGCCAATTGCCGGTGGCACTGTCAAGCCTTTCTTTCCCCCTGTAGTAATTACCCATTGATAATTTGCTGTCCAATCCGGCATGCAGGGCTTTCGACTCATTAAAATATTTTTTTGCCGCATTGTAATTTTGCAGGCTGGTGTATATACCGCCAATATCAGCATACAAACGGGCAAGGTCCAGTTTATGTGAAATGGATTGGTAGGCCGATTCGGAGGAGAGATAATTTTTCAGTGCTTCAGAATAATTGCCACGTGCCCGGTAGTAATGTCCCATACAAACGTACATGTTGGCAAGCATTTGTATATCGCCTGTTTCCTTTGCCAGTATCAGCGCAGGAGAATAATAAGACTCCGCTTCGGCGAAATTATTATCCGAAAGGTAAATTTTGCCAATTGCTCTCTTGCAATCAATCTGATCAATCTTGTCGCCTCTTTCAATTGCAAGCTGTAAGCTTTGTTTAAAATACTTCAAGGCTTCCGTATTGTTCCCCAGCGTTTGGTAGTTGGAGGCAAGCAGGTATGCTGCATTGCCAATTACAGCTTTATCGCCCAGCTTTTTGCTTAGTTTTAAATAGTCATAGGCAACTTTTGTTGCATCAGCAGCATTGCCCTGTACATTATACAGGTAATTTATAATGTCATACACCTTTGCTAAATTATCCATGTAGCCGAGTGCTTCGTTGAATTGTAACGCCTTTAACAAAGCGGTTTTTGCTTCAGCCAGTTTTCCATTGTCAAAGTAATCCTGCCCTATCTCGATCAGCACCCGGCCTTCTTCATGTTTATTCCCATTTTGTTTGTATCCTTTCAGGGCTTCCATATGATTTAAGAGTGCTTCGTCAAAATTGCCCTGCCGCCAGTAAAGCCGCCCGGCCCTGTGTTTTATTTTGGCAAGGCCTGGTTTCCAGTCCAGCTTTTTTACAAGTTCCAAAGCAGTTTTTTGGTAAGCCAATCCTTCTTCGGGTTTGTAATAGACATGTGCAAACATTATTTCAGCAAACAAATTGACCTTTGCAGTATCTTCTTTTGCTTTGGGTAATAGTGTAAGCAACGAATCAATAGTCTGCTTATCGCCTCTTTGTGAAAAGCCCGTGTGCAGTAACAAGAACAATACAGCTAAAAGAATAAGACTTTTTTTCATAATGCTTATCCGGCTTTATTTACCAGGCCAGGTTTTTTATAACAGGGAGTACAAATTTTATAAGCAGGATATTTTATTCTGAAAGCAATTTACTTTTTTATACTGGTGAAACATGCAGCAGGTATTACAAAGTCTGTATCCGCTGCATCAATTGCTCTCTCATTCCTGTACCAAGCGGCACATTTTTTTGTGCGATCATCACATAGTTTTCGGCTACTTCATCCACATGAGTAATGTTGATGAGGTAAGAACGGTGTATCCGCATAAACAATTGCATGGACATTTTTTCTTCTATGTTTTTAAGGGTGATAGATAAAACGTATTCCCGGCTGCTGGTAAAAATGTGGCTATAGTTGCGATCAGCTTCCATGTATAAAATATCCGCCAGCATAATTTTTATCATCTTCTCTTTATAACGAACAAAAATGCGGTCGCTTAAAACAAACGGCTGCTCATCACCGGTAGTATTTTCATTATTGATGCCAGTGTCAATTTCTGCCATACGGCTGATGGTGAGTTCTATGGCACGTTGCAGGTCCAGTTGTTTGAAAGGCTTTGTAATAAAGGCATAAGGCTTGGTAGGTTTAGCCCTGTTAAAAGTGGCTTCGTCTGAGTTGGCTGTAAGATAAATAATAGGGATGTCTGCAAACTGCTGAACCTGGCGGGCTGTTTCTATTCCATCCAGTTCTCCTTTCAGATTTATGTCGAGCAATATGATATCCGGCTTGTTTTCTTTTACGTGTTGAATAGCCTGTTCACCACGGGGTAATATGCCCGTTACTTCATAACCAAGGCTGGTGAGCTGCATAGATATTTTTGCAGCGATGATCATTTCATCTTCCACCACCAGTATTTTAATCAGTGTATCCATTAATGCAGTTTCTTGTTTTTAAAGTGAATGGTTATGCTAGTTCCGTAGCTGGCGTCCACAGTTAATTTACCTTCTAACTGCTGCACCAATAAATTTACTAATTCTGTTCCAAACCCGGTTCCTTTTGGGCTGGTATTATTTTGCTTGCCAATACCGTTGTCGGATAGCCGAAAAATCAACCCCTCGTTGCCTGTTGCTGTTAAGCTGATCTGTATATCACCGCACTGACTTGCTTCAAAAGCATATTTGATTGCATTGGTGAGCAGTTCATTGGTGATGAGTCCGATGGGCACTGCTGTATCTACATCCAGCTCCAGTGGCTGCATTGGGATAGCAATGCTGATTCTTCCTGCAGCATTAAAAGTATCCAAAACGCTTTCGCTTAAATTCTGAAAATAGTCTTTCATTTCTATACCGGCAAGGTTGCCTTTTTGGTATAGTTTCTGGTGAATGATTCCCATAGAGAGCACCCTGTTCTGGCTGGCCTGCATTACCGCCTGTGCCGAAGGATGATCAATTTGTGCTGCCTGCAAGGCCAGTAATCCCGATACTATTTCTAAATTATTTTTTACCCTGTGATGAATTTCTTTCAGCAGCAATTCATTTTCAGCATTGCGTTTATCTAGCTGAATATTTTTATGTTCCAGGTCTTTATTGAGTGTTTCCAGTTTGGTATTTACTTTTCTTTTAGTTTGATAGGTTTTGAATAGACCAACGAGGATCAATATCAGCAGCACTGCTGCACCCAGCGTTAATAATTGCACCCGTTGCTGTTGTTTAATGGAAAGCAGCTGAGTTTTGATGGTACTTTCTTTTTGTGCCACTTCAAATTCTGTTTGCAATTTGGCTACCCGCTGGTCTGCTTCGGCAGTGAATACACTGTCTTTTAGCACATCGTATTTAAGGAATGCCGCATAAGCATTTTTGAAATCGCCAGTGGCAGCGTATGATTTACCAAGCTCTTTGTAGGCCAGGTTTAAAAAAAACTCATCACCAAAATTTTTGCCTGCAACTTTTAGACAGTTTTTTAAACTTGCAATAGCAGTATCCGGGTGATTGGTTAAGTTTTGGAGTTTGGCCAATGAAAGCCAGGAACGCATCAGCATAAAATCATTATCCAGCAGCGTGGAATATTTAATGGCTAGCCTGGCATTTGATTCCGCTTTTGCATAATCGCCGGTAATAGTATAAAGTTCATTGAGTGAAATATAAATATCAGCCAGGTTATTATAAAACTGGTAGCGTTCACTTTGAGCCAGTGCCAGCTTAAAATATTTTTGTGCATTGGGATAATCTTTTACAGACAAGTAACTGTTGCCAATTACATACAACGTAAAACTGTAATCCATGCCATTAATACTCCTTTGTTTAAAAAGGGCTTCTGCCTGTAAACCGTATTCAATACCTTTATAAAACTTAGATTGTTTCCAAAATAAATTGCTCAGGTCGCTGTAAGCCATGGCCTGAGTTTTAAGGTCTTTCAAGCTATCGCCATGACGTAAACCTTCCATTGCATAATCCGCAGCTTTGCTTAATTGACCTCTTCTTTCAAATACATAGCCCAACTGTGTCAACAAAAGCGGCCAGTCTTTTTTAGGAAGTTTTGTTTTAGCTGATTCCAATACAGCAAACGCAGAATCTAATTTTTCCTGCCGCAGCAATATAGCGCCAAGGGTTATTTGTAACCGGCCTTCCCAAATTTTATCATTGGCTTCAATGGCTTTCGCCAGTACCTGGTGAGTGAGTTTATATGCTTTATCCAGGTTACGGGTATGCCAGTAATAAGCCATGTCGTTACCTATGGAAAGTTTGAGCGAATCAGGTAAATTTTGTGCGTAAGCCTTTTCTAATTGTGTTAAGTAAGAGGAATCAAACGCATCGGTTGCTGCAAAAACAGGACGGTAGGGCGGTGTACGGGTAAGATCAACTAACTGTGCATTGCTCACCGAAGCAAACAATATAAAGCATGAAAAAAATAATATTTTTCTTCCTGTGGAGAACATCGGTGGTTTATTGGTAAGTAACTAAAACTATAAATAGGGCACTTAATTTTTCTGAACCTGGTTACTTGCGGTATCAGGTATCAGGCTTAGTTTGGTTTTGCCGGGTTGGAGATCAATTGATTGTACGAATCTAAAGTTTTTATTGCTAAGCCGCCTATTTACTTAAATAAATATTGTTGAAACATTGATTTAAATTCCCCATCGTTGAGTTCATTGTTGATACAATAGCTTTTCTCTTTCAGCCAGGCTGCTGGCAAAATAGCGTTTTAAAAAAAACTGTTGCTCTTTCACTCTTACAAATAAAGCATCCAGGTTATTTTTCAATCCATCGGTATCGTACTGGAAGTTTTCCACCTTGGTTCCAATGTCATCCATTTTTTTGAAGGCGGATGCAAGGCGGTTTTCAACTGAGTCAAAAAGCGTACTGATTGCTGCATCTGTTTTTGCCGGCTGAAAGTGGTTGTTGCGGAACTGGATGAACTCGTTAAAAAGTGCCTTTGCTTTATTAAGATCGGCCACTGCGGAATTAAAAACGTTCATGTCTTTTTCCTGGTACACAATAAATATTTTCATTTCATTGTAAGCATACCAGGTTCTCAGGTCTTCATTATCCAGCCCGGATTGTTTCATTCTCCGTGAGATAGATTGCATTTGCTGCAGTGTATCTGACTGCAGGTAATTATTTACAGAATCCACGTAATTAAAAACAGGTACGTCTTTTTTTGAACGGGTAAATCCCTGGCGGAATTCTTTGTTATTGATGGGATATTCCTGTAACTGCCAGAGCGGATCAAAGGGCATATGTGTTTCGATGAATTGAGAAGGCAGGACCAAAAAATAATGAGTGGTGGCAGAGTAACCTGCATCCCAGGTAGGATCACAGAGCAGCCATTCCTTGCCGATGTATACAGCACACCAGCTGTGTCCTCTCCAGTTTACGCTGCCACTCATTTTGGTGTACCCACTCACCATATAAGTTTGAATACCACATTTGGAAGCGATCCTTGTTAAGAGGGAAGCAAAATTTTCACAAACACCTTTTCTTGTTTTTAATACAGAAGATAATTTCCGTTCCGGATCTTCTCCCCAGAAACGGTAATACATGCTGTCTTTGTTGTAGCGGATGTTAGCAGTGATCCAGGTATAAATGGCCCGTAGTTTTTCTTTGTCTGTATTAAAGTTGCCCTGGATATAATTTGCAATGGAACTGGTACTGTATGTTTCAGCTTCCGGTATACGTAATGCCTTTGAATCAATGTAAGCATAATTATTAAAGTCCTGTGCATTTACCACAGTTCCGCAGCAGGCAAACAGGCATATCAGCAGCAGCCATTTCATACCTTAAATTTATTACAATTGCAGGGAATGAAAAAGCTAAAATTTTAAATGGAGCAGTGTAGTTATTTGTAAATAAAAAAGCTAATTGCAAAAGTTAACTAAATTTCTTTTGGGTATATTTTTTTGTTGGCATAAAATGTTCCGAACGGAATCAACGATGCGATAAAAGAAAGCGTTATTTTTTTAAGCGACCATTTGTATTGATAAGCGACCAGGAATAATAACACGATGTACAGTATAAACAAAACGCCATGTGCCATTCCGATAAAATAGTTGGGCTTTGGTAAACCCATCATATATTTTAACGGCATGGTGATGGCAAATAATAAAAAAGAACAGCCTTCTAAAAAAGCTATTAACAGGAATTTGGGTAAAGAGTTTTTGAACATACTTTGACAAATTATTTATTAAATATAACGAGGGTAAATTTCGCCCCTGTTATTTGAACGAGGGCGAAAAAAAGCAAATTTCGCCCTCGTTCATTTTTCGAAGGTAATTCTTACCTGCGTAATTTTTTGCTTTGTAGCAGACTATTCACCTGTAGTATATTGATAAAATCTTGTATCCACCTGCATTATGGGAAATGCTTTTGGTAAATCAACTTTTTCAATTTCTGTAAATCCATTCTTTTCATAAAAGCGGTGAGCTGCCAGGTATTTTTCTGTTGTTCCTAAAAAGATATCTGTTAATCGCTTCACTTTTGTCCATTCAAAAACTGTATGGAGTAAAGCCTGACCAATACCAAATGCTTTGCCTCTGTAATTTTCTTGTACAAACATTTTTCTAAGCGCTACCTGCTGATTGCCGATATCAACCAATGAAATGGTTCCGATAATTTTATTATCAATCGTAGCTACCCAAAAATTGCCATTGCCATATTGAAAAAAAGCTTCAATTTCTTGCAGGTCTGGCTGATCTTCTAAAGTGATTGGTATATTGAATTCTTTTTGTTGTATGCTCAGAATAAGGTTGATAACATCATTGTGGTAAATGGATGTGTATTTGTTTATATTGATTGTTGGCATTGTGGTTTATTTATGATTTTCTCTTTTGTTTATTGATGATACTTCTAATGCTGTGTGTAAAGTTATATAACAAGAGTAAGATGGTATAGCTTCGGCTATTGGTGGGGAGACGCAGGAGGAGTTATTAATACATGCCAACTTCAGCTAAGCAGTCTACACAATTAGCAGGCGTTTTTCGTCTTTCCAAATGATCGAACGTCAACCTGAATATCATTTAATCTTTTTACTTCCTTAATGAATTGTTCTTCGTCAAGGATTATTAAATAAATATTTGTCAGTCCGACAGGACCGGAACTGTTTTCAGTCAAATAATAGCCATTTGATAATTTAATAAATGCTGAATGGTCAAAATCAACTTCATCATTATAATAGCTGAAATAAAAGTCTGAAATTTTTTGGCCTACGAAATATGTCTTCACTTTGGCATTAACTAATTCTCCCGTATCAAACATTTTTTTTAAATAGTCCAAATTGTCTTTTGTCAATTGCAGATAATCATCGTCGTCAAATTTTGGAATGTCGATAATTGTGTCATTGGCAAGTTTTATGTAAGAATGAAAAGACTGTAAACCATACTTATTCTCCGGAGCATAATGAAATCTTAGCTCCGTAATCTCTTGTCCAATTAATTCTGATAATTTTATAGTGTCCATATAAAATGCCTGCTAAGAGTTGTATTTACGTACTTCTTTGTCCAATCTCTTTTTGATTATCAACATAAAGAGGAATAAAGAATCATACCCACCTGTAATATACACTTCCTGTTTTATTAAAAAATAAAAAAGCCAGCCTCAAAAAGGCTGGCTTGAAAAATATGTATCAAAAAGAATTACGCATCCTTCCCATGGCACTGCTTAAACTTCTTCCCACTTCCACAAGGACAAGGATCATTTCTTCCCGGTGCTTTTTCCACACGGATCGGTTCCTGCTTCACGAGTGCTGATAGCCTTTAATATTCGTTTTCCCAGCTTATACCTTCCTTCGAAAATAAAAGCAGCATCCTAAAAAGCAGCAGCCAATTGCTTCGATTCCAGGTAAAGTGTATCAGGGTCAAAATCTATGGTGTCATCCCATGATACAGTGCCGTTAAACACATGGACTTTTTGGCAAAAGTTTTCATCTTTCAATGGGGAATACACAGGGTAGCCGAGGTAAGAAGAAAAATCAAACTCCTTTACTTCCCTGTTGGAAAAAGTAAGTATAAGCTTGTATTTGCTTTCATATTTAACCGCTGTTACCCTTGGGTTCATTGTCATTATTTTAATGGGTCAATAGTAAATATTTTATTACCCGTTACTGCCAGTTGCCAGTTTGCCAGCAGTTCTTCTTTGTGAATTTCTATCCATGCATGCACCAACTTTTCTTTATTGCCCGGCAGCGAACCTTCAATTAAACTTCCTTCCGGTATTTTATAAATGCCTTCCATTTCCCCATACTTAACATGTACATGAGGGAGGTTGTGCTGCTTCGTATCAAGATAGTACCTAGACACAATCAATCCATAAAACATTGATATTACTGGCATACTCAAAGTTATAAAAATATAAGGAGCATTAAGCTATTATAATCGCCAAATAAAAAAAGCCAATCTAAAGAGACTGGCTTCAAAATATGTATCAGAATTTCTTACGCATCTTTCCCATGACAATTCTTAAACTTCTTCCCACTTCCACAAGGACAAGGATCATTTCTTCCCGGTGCTTTTTCTACACGGATAGGTTCCTGCTTGATTGCCGGGGAAGGATCATTATAATCATTTTCCTGGGTCATGTATTCTGGTCCGCCGGTGCTGTTGGTAGCAGCGCCTGCAAATTCTTCTTTGCGCTGGCGCATTTTGCTAAGGTCTGTTTTTTCTTCACGGCCTTCTTTTATTTTACCGGCATTGGTTTGTTCCATCGGTATGGCGCAATGGCAAAGGAAACTCACAATATCTTTATTCACAGAATCATCCATTTGCTTAAAAGCACTGAAGGCTTCGATCTTATAAATTACCAACGGATCTTTTTGTTCGTAGCCTGCAGTTTGTACACTGTGCCTCAGATCATCCATTGCCCTTAAATGCTCTTTCCAGGCTTCATCAATCAATGCCAGTGTAATGCTGCGTTCAAGTGCATTTGGTAATTCAACTCCTTCACTGGAAATCGTTTTATCTAAATTGGCCAGTGCCTGTATTGCTTTGCGTCCATCCGTAAACGGTACGGATACATTTTCAATATGATTGCCCTGTTCTTTTCGGATGTTTTTTATTACGGGTAATGTTTGTGCTGCAATGGCTGCCATCTTACGGTTGTAGTTGGTCTTGGCTTCCGTATACAATTTTTCAGCCACTACATTTGCAATACCTTTTTCTAACTCTTCCGGGGTAACTTCCGTATCAATTCCAAAGTTCAATATTACCGCTAACTTAAAGCCTTCATGATCGTTGGTTTCTTTAAATGAATTTACGAGGCCGTCAGCAACAGAATAGAAAGCATTATCCAAATCCAATGCTAAACGTTCTCCAAACAAAGCATGGTTACGTTTGCTGTACACCACGTTCCTTTGTTTGTTCATTACATCATCATATTCCAGCAAACGCTTACGAATGCCAAAGTTATTTTCCTCTACTTTTTTCTGCGCCCTTTCGATGGATTTGGAGATCATGCTGTGTTGTATCACTTCCCCTTCCTTGTAACCCATCCTGTCCATGAGGGAAGCAATACGTTCGCTGCCGAACATACGCATCAGGTCATCTTCCAGGCTTACAAAAAACTGCGTACTACCGGGATCACCCTGGCGGCCGGCACGTCCACGTAACTGCCTGTCCACACGGCGGCTCTCATGTCTTTCTGTACCCACAATTGCCAAACCACCTGCTTCTTTTACACCAGGCCCGAGTTTAATATCCGTACCACGACCAGCCATGTTGGTAGCAATGGTAACGGCACCGGATAGCCCAGCCTCAGCCACCACCTGTGCTTCCTTGGCATGTTGTTTTGCGTTCAATACATTGTGCGGAATATTTTTTTGTTTCAGCATTCTGCTCAGCAATTCACTGATCTCTACCGAAGTGGTACCCACCAGTGATGGCCTGCCGGCATTACGGAGCTTTTCTATTTCTTCTATTACGGCTTTGTACTTTTCACGTTTGGTTTTGTACACCAAATCCTGTTCATCTTTCCTGATTGCTTTCAGGTTAGTTGGCACCGTTACCACATCTAATTTATAAATGTCCCAAAGTTCTGCTGCTTCTGTTTCTGCAGTACCCGTCATACCACACAACTTGTGATACATACGGAAATAGTTTTGCAATGTAACGGTAGCGTAGGTCTGTGTACTGGCTTCGATCTTTACATTTTCTTTTGCTTCAATGGCCTGGTGCAATCCATCGCTGTAGCGGCGGCCATCCAGGATACGGCCTGTTTGTTCATCCACAATTTTTACAGCGCCATCCATTACCACATACTCGGTATCTTTATCAAATAACGTGTATGCTTTTAATAATTGCTGTACGGTATGGATACGTTCTGCTTTTACCGAATACTCATTTAATAAAGCTTCTTTGCTGTGCAGTTTTTCATCAGCGCTTACATCACTCTTTTCTATCTCAGCCAGTTTAGTGGCAATATCCGGCAACACAAAAAAGTCTGGATCTTCACCGCTTCTTGTAATAAGGTTAATTCCTTTATCTGTAAGATCAACCTGGTTATTTTTTTCATCAATGTGGAAGTATAGTTCTTCATCCACCTTGGGCATTTCTTTTTGCTGATCAGCTAAATAATAGTTTTCGCTTTTCTGCAGTTTTACCCTGATACCCGGCTCACTTAAAAATTTAATTAATGCACTGTTCTTAGGCAAACCCCTGTGAGACCTGAACAATGACAGGCCACCATCTTTAGGATCATCATTGCCCTCGGCAATTTTTTTCTTTGCTTCAATTAAATATTGATTGGTTGCTTTACGCTGTGCATCTACTAATTTTTCTATCCTTGGTTTCAGTTCAAAGAACTGCTGGATATTATCACTGTGTCCAATCGGTCCGCTAATGATCAACGGCGTACGGGCATCATCTATCAATACACTATCCACCTCATCCACCATAGCGTAATGGTGTTTGCGTTGTACCATTTCAGCAGGGTTGTGCACCATGTTATCCCGGAGATAATCAAAGCCAAATTCGTTGTTGGTGCCATAGGTAATGTCGGCGTTGTAGGCACTGCGCCTTGCATCACTATTGGGCTCATGCTTATCGATACAATCTACTGTAATACCCAGCCATTCAAACAATGGGCCATTCCATTCACTATCCCTTCTTGCCAGGTAATCATTTACTGTTACAATATGCATCCCTTCGCCGGTTAATGCATTCAGGTAAGCAGGCAACGTACTCACCAGCGTTTTACCTTCACCGGTAGCCATCTCTGCAATTTTGCCGGAGTGCAGTACCATACCACCCAATAACTGTACATCATAGTGAAGCATGTTCCAGGTAATATCACCGCCGGCTGCTTTCCAGGTATTATTAAAGATGGCTTTGTCGCCTTCAATGCGGATATAATCTTTCTTTACCGCTAATGTTCTGTCCAGTTCGGTAACGGCACTTTCTAAAGTGCTGTTTTCTTTAAAACGACGGGCTGTTTCTTTCATTACCGCAAATGCTTCGGGCAACAGCAACTGTAAAACTTCTTCTATTTGTTTATCCCTGTCTTTTTTCAGGGCATCTATTTCATGATAGAGTGTATCTTTTTCATTGATGTTTTCAGAGCTCAGGTTTTCTGCAGCTTCTTTTTTACTGTTGATCTGTTCGTCAATCGTACTGAGGTGCTGTTGTATCCGGCTGCGGAACTCTTGTGTTTTGTTACGCAACTCGTCGTTGCTGAGGGATTGGTATTGGTTGAAAAACTCATTGATCTTTCCGACAAGAGGCGTTATTTTTTTTACGTCCTTTTCACTCTTGTTACCACCAAAGATTTTCGATATCAAGCTCATCATATAATTCCGTGTTATGGGTATTTATTGAAATAATTTTTACGGGTATTCTGCAATGTCAAATATGGTGCTGAAATATTTTTATAGCCAAATTGACAGAGCGGCAAAGGTAGTAATTAGTTTAGAGGTTTAGGTGTTTAGCGTAAAGTTTGAAGTTCAGGGTTTGATGTTTGGTATTGTTGGGGGGATCTTCCTCTTGAAATGAGCTGACTGTCTGCTCAAAACTTATTCTTATGTTTTTCTTAACTAACATTTTTTCGTTTGTGGTATTAACACAAAACCAGCTATATGTACTACCTTAAAAATTACCTTTTTTTAGCATCGTTCGTTTTTATCTTTCTCGTTACTTCCTGCGGCAGCAGTGAAATTGGAGAAAGCAAGGATGTGAACCAGGCAACCATTTACCAGGATTATAAAATTGTGTATGAGCAAGGTGAGGATGATGACCAGGTTGAGATATGGAGCCAGTTTAGGTTTGCCGGAGATGATGGCACCACCCTCGTACTGACAAAACCAAGCAGCATAACATTTGATGGCCAAAATATAAAAGTGGACAGCAATGAATTTAGTGGGGCTTTTTACAGGTTGCAGGTTCCTGTAAACAGCTTTTTTGGTAAACATCGTTTTGTTTTCACTGACATTGATAAAAATAAATTTGTAAATGAGTTTTATTTTGATTCATTGAGCCTGGCCGCTTTGCCAGTAACTGCATCTAAAACACAGCCATTGAATATTCAATTTGAAACCACGCCACTTACAGGTGATGATTATATTGAGCTGGCTGCCATAAATACAGATTCCTCTTTTTCAATAAAACATCTTGCTTCAGAAGTTGGTAATATTATCAGCATACCTGTAAGTGAATTACAACGTCAAAAAGGAAAAAAACTAAAATTAGAAGTGATGGTTTGCCGGAAGATACCACTGCAACAGTCCACAAAAGAAGGCGGACAACTAGTTATTTATTATTCACTAAAGCCTGTGGAAACAATGCTTACAGAGTAGTATTAAAAGCCAGTGTTCAACTGGTTTTAGCGGATGATGTCTACCTTTTTGGGAAGAATATCGGGTTCAAAATGTACCAGTTTTACTAAAAGAAAACTGATGATATTGCTGATGATAGTGATAAGAACGGCTTTTTTCCATCCGCAATTCAGTATGAACCAATAACCAATGCCCTCTGCAATTACTACAAATACTTCTACCATATTCAGGTCCCATTCTGTTTTCAACCGGATAATATTGATGATGGGCCAGGTTACAAGATTTACAAACAGGCAGGCGAGGTAGGCTGTTCTCCTTTTTCTTTTTTTAAAGAAAAAACCAACTATCGGAATTTCCAAAAGGAGGGTAAGCAATAACGAGAAGGTGAGCTCCATGTATGTTCTTAATTTTCTGCTTTTAGTGATTTGGATTTTATCAGCTTGTAAATATTGTATAAAAAATTTATTTAGCAAGGGTAAATAAAAAATTTCTGGCCATTAACTTACTTTTTTGGTAGCCCGGTTTAAAATTGAAAACCGCAGTATTGGGTAGCAATATTTACAATAAATATGTTTTATCGGATCAAAAGGGTGGTTTTTTGTGGATAATCCTTCATCCTTTTAGGGTTTTTTGCCATACATTTGCACACCAAAATAATCTACATCATTTTATAATTGATCTGATATGTCAGGAGCATTAAAAGAAGTACGTAACCGGATAAAAAGCGTTCAAAGTACCCAGCAAATAACCAAGGCCATGAAAATGGTGAGTGCTGCCAAACTGCGCCGTGCCCAGGATGCCATTACACAAATGCGTCCGTATGCTCAAAAGTTACAGGAAATGCTTTCTAATATTATCAGTAACAGTGACGGCGATTTGAACCTGGCGTTGGCCGCTGACAGGTCAGTAGAAAAAGTGCTCATCATTGTTGTTACCAGCGACAGGGGGTTGTGCGGCGGTTACAACAGTAACCTGATAAAATTAGCTAAACAACTGATCAGCGAAAAATACAGCAGTCAGCAGGCAAAAGGGAATGTACAGATTTTGCCAATCGGCAAAAAAGGATACGAGCACTTTACAAAAAATGGTTTTAAAGTGTACGATAAATATTGGGATATTTTTACCGGGTTGAGTTTTGATAAAGTACAGGCTGCAGCAAAATATGCTATGGATGTTTTTAGTAACAAAGAAATGGATGCAGTGGAAGTGATTTACAGTGAATTTAAAAATGCAGGTACCCAGCGTTTTGTAGCGGAGCAATTTTTACCCGTGGTTAAATTACCAAAAGTAGCAGGACAGAAAAAATCAGATTTTATTTTTGAACCGGCAAAAGAAATATTAGTAAATGAACTGATGCCGAAGATCTTAAATACACAATTATTTAAAGCGGTACTGGATGCACATGCCAGTGAGCACGGCGCCAGGATGACAGCAATGGATAAAGCCAGTGACAACGCCAATGAACTATTGAAATCATTGAAGATAAGTTACAACAGGGCAAGGCAGGCAGCCATCACTACAGAGCTTACAGAAATTGTGAGTGGTGCAGCCGCATTGAATGGATAAAACCGCCCCCATCCCCTAAAGGGGTGTAAGGCAAGCGAATCATTTTATAGGCAAATCTTAAAAAATAAAAATCCCCCTTTAGGGGATAGTGGCATGGAACTCTCTCAAATTATACCACATATTGAAGCATTGATCTTTGCAAGCGACCGTCCGCTGGGCAGTGCAGCCTTGCTGGAAATGCTGAACAATGCATTGGCTTTTATTGAGGACAGGGCCAGCATTGAACAGGTAGAAGCTTCGGTGGAAGGGATCAAAGAAAAATACGATGCAGAGTTTTATGCATTTGAATTAAAACAGATTGGTGGTGGCTGGCAATTTCTTACTAAAAAAGAATATCACAAAACAGTAGCGCAATTAAATGGAGATAAATTTTTGAAGCGCCTATCAGTGGCTGCTTTAGAAACACTGGCCATTATCGCATACAAACAACCCATTACAAAAAGTGAAATGGAAGCGATCCGTGGTGTGAACTGCGATTATGCTGTACAAAAATTATTGGAGAAAGATCTGGTAGTGATCACTGGCAGAAATGAAGATGCGGTGGGTAAACCATTGGTATATGCCACTTCCAAATCTTTTATGGATTATTTTGGCATTAACAGTACAGCTGATCTGCCTAAAATAAATGAAGTGCTGATGGAAGAATTGATACAGGCTACTATTGTAAACCAGGCAGCAGCAGCGGAGAACGGTGAAAGCAATTTTACTGAAGAAGCAATTGTTGAAATTGAAACTACAGAAACGCCTGGCGAAGCTATCATTACAGAAGAGACCATCTTTGAAATTGAAGCAACCGAAGAGAGGGATATCAATTTAGCAGTAACACCTGAAGGGGAGATCGTGGAAAGTAAACAGGATAAACAGGAAGGAGAGCAGACAGAAGATTCCGAAGCATAATATTATTCAACATAAAATTATCGAGAGCATGGAATCAACAATTCCATGCTTTTTTATTTGATATTGTATCTATGGAATTTAAAAGGAAATGGTTCTTAATGAAAAATGAAAATGAGAAGGAATTGTCTAATACTAATTTTGCCAGCTTTGATAGTTCTGGGATGTAATCATCACAAAACTGAATTAGATATTGAAAAGGCTTTAAAAGGGTTAACGAAAAAATATCCACAGCTTCCAACTATAAAAGGAAATCAGATTGAGTATTACACTCTTGAGCGTAAACTTATTATAGGTAATAATGATTTAGAACTTCAATTAAGAAGACAGGCTGATAAGACTGGAAGTGCTGCTGAAAGAATAATTGTAGTTATTAATTCCCAAAAACATGTTTATGCTATTCCTTTTATGTCAAATAAATACAGGGATTACTGGAAATTGAGTATAAGTGAAGATGATAAAAAAACTCCTCCTTTTGGTACTACTTTTGAAAAAGAGCTACGTCAATGTTGTGAAGAACTGGGTTTTAAAGGATTTGATATGCTTAATCTTTTTAAAGAATTATTCTATTCTTTACTTCATTGTCAAAATGATTGTAATTCGAAAATTGAAGATATTATTATAGCGGATAGTAACAACTTAAGGATATATCATCTAAAAGAATTTAATGGTAAAAGTTATAAAATTGAAGTAGAATTAATACCACCTCCACTAAATCTTTAATACAATTTTTTAAATACTTTATTAAACACTTATTTTCGCAACATGGTAAAAAATTTAACCCACCAGCAGCTAATTGAAGCAGCCAATGAATTTGGTACACCCTTGTATGTGTATCATGGAGAACGTATCGCAGACCAGTATAAAAAATTACAGAAGGCATTTAAGAATTGCAATGCCCGTTTTTTTTATGCTTGTAAATCACTGACCAATCTAAATATATTAAAGTATGTACAATCAATAGGTGCATCGCTGGATTGTGTGAGTGTAAATGAAGTGAAGCTGGGCTTGATGGCGGGGTTTGAAAAGGAAAATATCCTGTACACTCCAAATTGTGTAGACTTTGATGAAATAGTGGAAGCCAAAGAACTGGGCGTAAATATCAACATCGATAATATTTCTATCCTGGAACAATTTGGAAATAAATTCGCAGATACTTACCCCGTTTGTATCCGCCTGAATCCGCATATCATGGCTGGTGGTAACTATAAAATTTCTACCGGGCATATTGACAGCAAGTTTGGCATTTCCATTCACCAGCTCAGGCATATTGAACGAATTGTAAAAACAACCCGTTTAAACGTAACAGGTATTCACATGCATACTGGCAGTGAGATAAAGGACATCCGTGTTTTTTTAGAAGGATTAGAAGTGATGTTCAGCATGGCCACTCATTTCCCCAATCTTCAGTTCATTGACCTGGGCAGCGGTTTTAAAGTACCTTATCAACCCGGCGATGCAGAAACAGATATCACCACCTTGGGAGAAAAGGTATCCCAGTCATTTGCAGATTTTGAAAAGGAGACTGGTAAAAAATTAGAAGTATGGTTTGAACCGGGTAAATATTTAGTGAGCCAGTGCGGTTATTTTGTTGTAAAAACAAATGTGATCAAACAAACACCGGCAGCCGTTTTTGCAGGCGTTAACAGTGGCTTCAATCACCTCATCCGCCCCATGATGTACGATGCTTATCATCATATAGAAAACATCAGCAACCCAACCGGTGCTGAAAGAATTTATAATGTGGTGGGTAATATTTGTGAGACAGACACTTTTGCCTGGGACAGGAAACTGCATGAAGTAAGGGAAGGAGATTACCTGGTGTTTTATAACGCCGGCGCTTATGGTTTTGAAATGAGCAGCAATTTTAATTCAAGGTTAAAGCCTGCGGAAGTATTATTAGTGAATGGTAAAGCTAAACTCATCCGCAAGAGAGATACATTTGAAGATTTGCTGAAGAATGTGGTGATAGAATAAAAGGGTCGGGGCGCTCTTAGCGACCTGAACCGTAATGAAAAACAAAAGATTTTCCATGGCTGTAATTTTATCGCATGTCAGATATTTCCATCAATACACCAGCGCTGTTATTTCCAGCCATCACTTTGCTGATGCTGGCTTATACCAATCGCTTTTTATCATTGGCAGCGCTGGTGAGGAAATTACATGAAGAATACAATCGGGGAGAAAAAGAAAGAAATATTTTATTGCAGATAAAAAATATCCGCAGCAGGCTCAACCTCATCCGCTACATGCAAAGTTTTGGTGTGTTGAGTTTTTTGTGTTGTGTGATGTGCATGTATGCTATTTTCAGAAACTGGATGCCAGCAGCCAACTGGATATTTGCTGCCAGTCTTTTCAGCCTGCTGATATCAATTATTTTATCACTGGTTGAAATTAATAAAAGCACCCGTGCGCTGGAAGTGGAGTTGAGTGATATAGAGGAATTATCCGGCGCTAATATTTTTAAAGATATTTTTAAAAAAGAAGAATAACCCCATCCGCTAAAGGGGTGTAAAGAAGAAAATAGGTGTAACTATAAAAGAACTTCAAACAACAAACCTCAAACTCCTTACTGTTTGTGGTCAAATTCCACCGGCTTTGTTTGTTTATAACTCGGATCGTAGCTTACAAAGAAATATAAATAGATTACCCTGCTCAGCCGCATCAGCCAGGGCTGAATTACTACCAGCAGTACTCCATTTAATCCTAACCACCAGAACACACGGTTATCTTCAGTGGAAACACCAATTAATACCCACCATGCTATGAAGGTGCTTACTGAAAGCGCCACTGCCAGCGCATAACTTACATAGCCCGTACCATACCAGAACCCCTGTTCCAGGTCATAACGTTGTCCGCATTCAGGACAATGTTCGGGCATATCAAAAATATGAGAAAGCTTTAATTTTCTGAAAGCATTGCTGTCTTTAAACATCGGGCCACGCCTGCATCGGGGACATTTCATGGTGAAAACACTCCATAAATAACCGGGTGTGGGTTTATTATTTTCCATCGCCGCAAAGGTAGTTCAAAGATGTCGGATGTTTGATGTCGGATGTCTGATGTTTGATGTTTGATGCTTTTTTATGATTGAAAATATCACACTTAAAAAAATCATCAAAAAAATCAGGCATTAACCTGTAAAAGAAATCATATATCAGACATCCGACATCCTAAATCGTTGTCTGCATCTTTTTCCGTTCGCCAATCTGCTGACGCCACATAGCATAGTACAATCCTTTTTCATTTATCAGCGATTCATGAGTACCGGTCTCCACAATATCACCTTTCTCTAAAACATAAATCCTGTCTGCATGCATGATGGTGCTCAGGCGGTGTGCAATTAAAATGGTGATCTGTTCCTGTGCAGAGGAGATTGATTTAATAGTATTGGTAATTTCTTCTTCTGTCAGTGAATCCAATGCAGAAGTGGCTTCATCAAATATTAATAAATTGGGTTTGCGTAACAAAGCTCTTGCAATAGACAAACGTTGTTTTTCTCCTCCTGATAATTTCAAGCCGCCTTCACCAATCATCGTATCAAGCCCTTTCTCCGCTCTTGAAATTAAATTAGTGCAAGAAGCTTTCTCCAGTACATCCCGTAAGTCTGCTTCTGTGGCTGCAGGATTTACGAACATTAAATTTTCTTTGATGGTACCGCTGAATAAATTGGTATCCTGTGTTACAAAACCTATTTGTTTTCTCAGGTCGTCAAAATGAATTTCAGTTTCATCCAGGTCATTGTATTCGATTTTTCCTTCCTGTGGTCTGTATAGCCCAACCAGTAATTTCATCAGGGTTGATTTGCCACTGCCACTTGGTCCCACAAAAGCAATGGTCTCTCCCAGCTTAACATCAAAGCTGATATTGTCAATTGCTTTTTGTCCTGCTGTTTGGTGCTTAAAACTTACTTTTTTAAATGCCAGTTCATTAATGCTGCCCAGTGGTTTTGGATTCTTTGGTGCTGCTTCCGGTGCCTTTGTCATCAGGTTATGAAAATTATTCAGTGATGCTTCAGCTTCCCTGTAAGAAAGAATGATATTGCCAATTTCCTGTAGCGGACCAAAAATAAAAAAAGAATAAAATGTAAGGGTAATCACTTCTCCGGCAGTTAATTTATCCTGGAAAACTAACCACAGCAAAGTGAACATAATTACCTGGCGAAGAAAGTTTACAAATGTGCCTTGTATAAAACTGAGTGTGCGGATGCTTTTAACTTTACGTAATTCCAGCCCCAAAATTTTATACGTGTTTTTGTTCAGCCGGTCTATTTCCTGGTTGGTTAAACCAAGACTTTTTACCAGTTCAATATTTCTCAAAGATTCGGTGGTACTCCCAGCAAGCACCGTGGTTTCTTTTACAATATTTTTTTGAATCACTTTTATCTTTTTGCTTAGCAAACTGGTTAATAGTGCCAGCACCAGCATCCCACCAAGATAGATTGGCATAATGGACCAATGTAATTTGGCTGCATAGATGGAAACAAATACAATTCCCACCAGCATTCCAAACAATACATTGATGAATGAAATAATAAATTTTTCAGTGTCTGATCTTACTTTGGAAAGAATGGATAATGTTTCTCCGCTGCGCTGGTCTTCAAATTCCTGGTAAGGCAGTTTCATGGAATGTTGTAATCCATCTGTAAAAATCTTCGCTCCAAATTTTTGAACGATCACATTCCCAAAATAATCCTGGAAGGCTTTTGCAATACGGGAAACCATTGCCACACTGATCAATATCCCCAGCATACCCATTACACCCCAAACAAAATCACTTTGTGTTCTGGTACCGGTAGCATGAAATACTTTAGAACTGTCGTAATACCCTGTTTGTTTTGGATGTGCAGCAAACTGGTCCACCAGTTTACCAAAGAAGTATGGATCCAGCATAGAGAACACCTGGTTAATAGTAGCTAACAGCAGTGCCAGTGCAATCAGCCATTTATAAGGTTTTAAATATTGAAGTAATATTTTCATTACAGTTGGTTTATTTTACATCGAAAAGTATCGATGCTTCAAAATTCGTACTAAGAAACAATTTATGACAAATTTGCTGTTTTTTGATTTTACAGCGTACATGCCAAATTGTTTTAATACCTCAGTGATAAATAAATGTTGGAATAATAATGTAGCTATTCAATTTTATCTAACCTGCCCAGCCTTCCCTGTCCAAACTCCTGTATTGGATGGCTTCTGCAATGTGCTCTGCTTTAATATCACTGCTTCCGGAAAGGTCAGCAATGGTTCTGCTTACTTTTAAAATCCTGTCGTAAGCTCTTGCGGAAAGATTGAGTTTTTGCATGGCCACTTTTAATAAATTCTGGCAGGCAGTATTGATCACACAAACTTCTTTCAGTGTCTTGCTGCTCATTTGTGCATTGGCATATACGCCTTCATTGTCTTTGTATCTTTCTTCCTGTATTTCTCTTGCTTTAATTACCCTTGCTCTTATTGCTTCGCTCTTTTCAAATTGTTTGGTTGATGATAATTCACTGAATGCAACTGGCGTTACTTCTACATGCAGGTCAATCCTGTCGAGCAATGGACCGGATATTTTATTTAAATATTTTTGTACAGCACCAGGTGGGCAGGTGCATTGTTTTTCAGGATGATTAAAATAACCGCAAGGGCAGGGGTTCATACTGGCGATGAGCATAAAACTGGCGGGAAATTCCAACGCTACTTTTGCCCTGCTGATGGTTACTTTTCTTTCTTCCATCGGCTGCCGCATTACTTCCAGTACGGTTCTTTTAAATTCAGGTAATTCATCTAGGAACAACACCCCATTGTGTGCCAAGGAAATTTCTCCCGGTTGCGGATTGCCACCGCCGCCTACTAATGCCACGTCACTAATGGTGTGATGAGGAGACCGGTAAGGTCGTTTTGAAATCAGTGTAGCATTCTCCGGTAGTTTGCCTGCTACGCTGTGTATTTTGGTTGTCTCTAATGCTTCCTGCAAACTAAGTGGCGGAAGTATCGTTGGCAATCGTTTTGCCAGCATGGTTTTTCCTGCACCTGGCGGGCCAATTAAAATAGCATTGTGTCCGCCTGCCGCTGCAATCTCCAGAGCCCTCTTAATATTTTCCTGGCCTTTTACATCACAGAAATCAATTTCAAAATCACTTTGTGCATAAGCAAATTCTTCTCTTGTATTTACGATAACAGGATCTAACGAAGTTTCATCTTCAAAAAAATGTATTACCTCGTTCAGGTGGCTTACACCATACACTTTCAGATTATTAACCATCGCTGCTTCTCTTGCATTTTGCTTTGGTACAATCAGACCTTTAAAATTTTCTTTTCTTGCCTGTATGGCAATAGGTAATGCTCCTTTGATTGGCCTTACATCGCCATTCAAACTCAGTTCACCCATGATAACATAATCTGTAATTTTTTCAGCGTTATTGATTTGTTCGCTGGCTGCCAATGTTCCAATAGCAATGGGCAAATCAAAAGCAGTTCCGCTTTTTCTAATATCAGCAGGGGCAAGATTTACGATGAGTCTTGTACGTGGCATGTAATAGCCATTGTCTTTAATGGCGCTCTCCACTCTCAGCATGCTTTCTTTAACGGCACTATCTGGCAAGCCAACAATTACAGCTTCAGATTTCCCCTGGTTATTGATATTGACTTCTACAGCAATGGTTATTGCTTCCACGCCATATACAGCACTGCCAAAGGTTTTTACAAGCATTACTTATTAATTGATAACGGAAAATAACCAATCATTTGGAGATGGTGAATTAAAATTGTGTTTCTTCCTTCTGTGAGTAAAATGCTGTTGAGTCTAATATGCCTGTTTGCCTCTTGCCATTCTCCATTTCCCACTTACCTTCTTAATTGATCTCCTGCATCTCTACTAATTTTTTATAGAATCCATTTAATGCCACCAATGATTCATGCGTACCTCTTTCGATGATCTCACCTTTTTGCATCACAATAATCTCATCTGCATTTTTAATAGTACTTAACCGGTGTGCAATTACGATAGAAGTGCGGTCCTGCATTAAATTGATAATGGCATCCTGCACCAGTCTTTCACTTTCTGTATCTAAGGAAGAAGTGGCTTCATCCAAAATTAAAATAGGGGGGTTTTGTAATACTGCCCTGGCAATGGTTACCCGCTGGCGTTCGCCGCCGCTTAGTTTATTTCCACGGTCGCCTATGTTGGTATTATAGCCTTCCTCTTTATTGATGATAAAGTTATGTGCATTGGCAATGGTGGCTGCATGGGTGATTGCTTCAATACTTGCAGTACTGTTACCCAAAGCAATATTGTTGGCAATGGTTTCATTAAACAGGATAGGCTCCTGTGTTACAAAACTCATTTGCTTACGCAATGATTCAATGCTGTAGTCCTTGATGTTAATACCATCAATCAATATCTCACCTTCTGTTACATCATGAAACCTGGGTACCAAATCAGCCAAGGTAGATTTACCTGCACCGGAAGAACCCACAAGAGCCACCGTTTTTCCTTTTTCAATTTTCAGGTTGATATTTTTTAAGATGGTGATGTCATCATATTTAAAGGTGACGTGTTTAAATTCAATGCTGTTATTAAATCCATTTAAGACAATCGGGTTGGGTTTATTTTCAATCTTGATCGGTGCATTCAAAATTTCTTCCACCCTGTTAATAGCACCCAGGCCCCGCTGAATATTACTGATGGTATTGGAAAGATTTTTGGCAGGATTGATCAGCACACCAAATACGGCAATGAATGTAAAAAGGTCAGCTCTTTTTAAATCATCACTTTGATTAAACACCAGGTAGCCGCCGATAAATAAGATACAGCAAAGCACTGTTACACCCATTGCTTCGGTTAAAGGACTGGCAAGGTCACGGCGGCGTGTCATTGAATTCAGCACCGTAAATATTTTTTTATTCCCGGCTTTAAATTTATCCATCATGTTATTTTCGGCAGTAAATGCTTTGATCACTTTAATGCCGCCTAATGTTTCTTCCACATGGCTTAAACTTTCGGCTGAAGCAACACTATACTCGCCACTTTGTTTTTTTAACCGTTTGCTCAGTCGCCCAATGATCAGCGCTGTAACGGGCAGCAATACCAGCAATGCCAATGAAAGCTTTGGACTTAAATAAACCATGTAAATGAGATAAGACAAAATGGTGAGCGGATCTTTTATAAGGCCTTCCATCGCCATCACAATCGAAGAATTTATTTCTCCTACATCACCGATCATTCGGTTCATCAAATCACCTTTTTTTTGCTCCGTAAAAAAGCCCATGGGTAATTTTAATATTTTATCATACAGCTTAACCCTGAAATCAGAAAGTATATCATTTCTTACCGGAGTAGAAATGTAATAAGAAAGATAACGAAAAACATTACTGAGTATATTACTGGTAACAATGATCAGGCATACGATGCCCAATGCAAATAAAGAACTGTGTGTATCTCTTAAGTTTTGTATATAGTTAACTAATCCTCCAACAGCTTTTGAATCGATGGGTAATTTACTATCGCCATTTATGATAAGCTGCATAAAGGGGGACAACATACCTAAACTGGCAGCAGAGAAAAAAGTAGCCAGTAAAGAACAGAGAATATAAAATGCCAGCTTCCCTTTTGGAATTTCTATGTATTTAAAGATCCGCAGTAAATTCTTCATTCAATGATAGATTGCTGCATTTTATTTTTCAGCATGGCTGCAAATTTACACTCATTCTTCAAATTGGCAGGGTAAATGTATGGCTGGTAAAGATCAGAGTTTTTTAAGCATATCTACCACACCTTCATTTTTCAATATTAGGTAACCAAGCCGGTCGTTACTGATGCCCTCTTTTAATTGGTAGTTGAAGAGCAGCTCATCATTTTTCACAGCCGTTTCAAAATAATTGAAAATGATATTGGGATGCTGGCGCAAAGGTTCGCCTATTTCATATAAATGAGTTGATAAGATAAATGCAGTGTTCTTAATTTTTAAAAAACCTTCGATCACCGTAGTAGAGCATTTCATCGCATCCTGCACATTGGTTCCTTTGAATAATTCATCGATCAGTATCAGCCAGTTTCTGCCATCAGCTATTTTTTGTACGGTTGATTTGATGCGTTGCACTTCATTGTAAAAATAACTTTCGCCTTTTACAATATTATCCATCACGTTTATATTGCTTAGCAGTCCATCAAAAAAACTAAGTTCCATTTCAGCAGCAGGTACGCCCATACCAATATGTGCCAGGAACACTGCCGTACCTACGGATTTAATAAAAGTGCTTTTACCCGCCATGTTGGCACCAGTTAGAAAAAGGAAATTTTTATCCGGCATTAATGCTAAATCATAAGCTACAGGATTGGGTAATAAAATATGAAACAGGCCTTTTACTTTCATCAATGGCTTGATCCCGTGATTAAATTTTGGGAACACCAGTTTAAAATGTTTCACTGCCATTGCCATTCCATACCATCCATCCAGCTGGTAATAAATATCCAGCATATCCAATATGTTTTGCTTGTAACGGTAACGGATAAAATGTGCCAGCGATAATTGTTTGGATATGGGCATGGCTGCAGATTTATTATACTGCTTTACTATTTCAAATTGTTGCTTGTTGAGCATATTGCTCACATTTAACAGCAATCTCTTTAAAGACGCAGGTGCATCATCCGTTAAAAAATGAGCCACCATTTGCTGCATGCCTTTAATAAAATCAAATGCATGTTCGGTAGAATATTTTACAAAAGAAAAATCTGGCCCATGGATCAGTTTATAGGTGAGAGCGCCTGCTGCTGAGGGAAACTCCGGTATCTCATCAATGGTAGCTGCATAAAATTTCTCCAGCACCATCACCGATCCATTGCTTATTTGCTGTGGCCAATATTGTTCTTTTGCAATAAGAGCCTGCAGTGTTTGCTGTATACCTTCTATTTGTTCCACCGTATTCAGCGGAGTAGAAAAATTAAGAAATAACTTATGCTTTCCGCCAGCGGTTCTGCAAAAATTCATTTTATTGAAAACGGAAAAATCGTCTTCTATATTCAGGATGGAGAGGTCGTCTAATGTGGTTTTATCTATTTCCATGCAGTTTCAGCTTTTAGTCCCTGTCAAACAAAAGTCGTTTACCCTGTACAGATACATCCCAGGTATTGTTTCCATAAACCATCGTGCCGTTTACAAAAGTTTTTTCTATTGTAGCAGGAAAAGGAAACCCTTCTAACGGGCTCCAGCCGCATTTGTATAAAATATTCTCCTTACTAACAGTATACGGTGTTTGCATATCTACCACCACCAGGTCTGCATAGTAACCTTCCCTGATAAAACCCCTGTCTTTTATTTGGTAGATAGTAGCGATGGAATGGCACATTTTTTCCACGACCTTCTCCAAACTGATTGTTCCTTCTTTTACATAATGCAGCATCATGGATAATGAATGCTGTACAAAAGGTACCCCGCCGTGTGCTTTTTCGTAAGGAACATTTTTTTCTTCCAGCATATGTGGAGCATGGTCTGTTGAAATGCTGTCGATGGTATCATTTAATACAGCCTGCCATAAGGCGGCTTTGTTATGCGGCGCTTTGATAGAAGGGTTGCACTTTATTTTATTGCCCAGTGTTGCATAATCGTCACTGGTAAAATGCAGGTGGTGAACACAGGCTTCGGCAGTGATCAATTTTTCTTTTAGCGGCATCCAGTTGCTAAATAACTGTAATTCTTTTTCTGTTGTAATATGCAGGATGTGCAGCCTGCTGCTGTGTTTCTTTGCTAATTGAATAGCTGCCAAAGAAGATTCAAAACATTCTATATCATCTTTAATAATGGGATGATCTGCTGCAGTCAATTCTCTTCCTTCAGCTTTGATCCTTGCGTAATTCTCCTGCATGATCCTTTCATCTTCACAGTGAGTGGCTATCAGCATTTCACTTTCCCTGAAGAGTTTGTCTAATGTTACCGGGTTGTCTAATAATAAATTCCCGGTGGAAGAACCCATAAAGATTTTGATACCGCATACATCATTCTTCTTGTCATTTGTTCTCAGGGCTTCGTCCGCATTGTCATTAGAAGTGCCCATATAAAAAGAATAATTAGCCAGGGAAGTTTTTGATGCCAGCGAAAACTTCTCTTCCAGCAGGGCTTGCGTAAAAGTGGGGGGAATGGTATTGGGCATATCCATAAAAGAAGTAACGCCACCTGTTACTGCAGCTTTTGATTCTGTATAAATGCTGCCTTTGTATAAAAGTCCCGGCTCACGGAAGTGTACATGGTTATCGATTACACCTGGCAATAAAAATTTACCCTCCCCGTTTATTTCCGTTACATCATAAGCCGGGGTAATTGAGTCAGCGATTTTTTCAATTCGTTCGCCATTGATCAATACATCACTCACTTTGATTCTTCCTTCATTTACTAACTGTATGTTCTTAAAGAGGTATTTTTGCATATCTTGAAAATAATTAAAAAATTAAGTACTTCGGATAAATGAAATTTTATGTGGGAACGGATTTTGCTGAATAGCATTCCCAGCGTAAAAGAGTGCGACGCCTGTGAAGCTAAATAGATATTCACCTGCCTGCCTCAAAAAATTGTTTCATTAAACGAAGAACTATATAAATAAAAACCGATGCAAATTATTAAAAGCTTAACCAATCTCCTGTTTTTTATTTGCCCGTTTTTTGCTGCGGCCCAAACCACCTATTTGCCACAGGGTGATAAAGCCTATCAGTTGCTGGAAAGACTGGAAATAAAAGGACAAAAGAATACCCTGCTGAACTTTTCCAATATCAAGCCATTCAGCCGCAAAGCCCTGGTGCCATTGCTGGAAAAGATAGACAGTATCAATATGGCCGGGGGAGTTGGCGATTCTCAAACAGTGGCAGTGGCGCTTACAAAAACAGATGAATACAACCTGCATAGCTTTTTAATGAATAACAGCGAATGGGTTACCGGCAGCAAGGAAAGTTTTATGAGCAGGAAACCGATATTGAATGCTTTTTATAAAACTAAACCCAACCTTTTTGAAGTAGATGTAAAAGATTTTTTTTTAGCAGTAAATCCTGTACTACAGGTTTCTTATGGCAAAGAATCGGGTAATGATGCGAATGTTTTTTTAAACAGCAGGGGAGTTACTGTCAGGGGATTGATCGCAAAAAAAATTGGTTTCTCCACTACGCTGACGGATAACCAGGAACGGGGACCTTTGTTTTTCCGGGATAGGGTTAACGCATTCAGGGCAGTGCCGGGATATGGGTTTTATAAAAATTTTAAATCTACCGGTGTGGATTATTTTGATGCAAGGGGATATGTTACTTTCAATGTAACTAAATACATTGATGTGCAATTTGGTCACGATAAAAATTTTATTGGTAATGGTTACCGCAGTTTATTTTTAAGCGACTGGGGCAACAGTTATTTATTTTTAAAATTGAATACCCGGATATGGAAATTCAACTACCAAAATATATTTATGGAGTTGATGCCGCAGTTTAAAAAATCGGGAGATAATTTACTGGACAGAAAATACCAGGCAACACACCACCTTAGTTTTGATCTTTCTAAATCAGTGACCATTGGCCTTTTTGAAGCCATCACATTTGGCAGGCGCAATCATTTTGATTTTCAATATCTCAATCCCATCATTTTTCTGCGTCCTGTAGAGAGCTCTAATGGCAGTGCGGATAAAGCAAAAGTTGGTTTTGATTTTAAAGCCAATGTGGCTAAGCGGTTACAATTTTACGGACAGTTTTTGCTGGATGAATTTGTGCTGAACAAACTGAAAAATGATCCTACTAATTATGTAAATAAGTATGGCTACCAACTGGGGGCTAAATATGTAGATGCTTTTGGAATTGCTAACCTGGACCTGCAGGTGGAATCTAACAGGGTGCGGCCTTTTGTTTATTCTCACTACGATTCAGTTTCTAATTATACACATTACAATCAACCGATGGCACATCCGCTGGGCGCCAGTTTCCAGGAATTTATTGGCATACTGAAATATCAACCTGCTCCTAAATGGTATGTATATGCAAGAGCCATGTATTATTACCAGGGGCTGGACAGTGCCGGGTATAACTTTGGCGGCAATCCATTTAATTTGTACAACACTAACAAGCCTCCTGTTAATCCGGCTGATCCTTTATCTCCGCAAAGAACCAATGGATATAAAGTAGGCGGTGGTATAAAAGCCAATTGTTTTAACGCATTGCTGCAGCTTTCGTATGAGATAAGAGAAAATATTTATTTTGATCTTTCATTGCAACATAGAAAATATAAAGTAAACAGCTTAGGAACTAACACCAGCAATACCTTATTTTCTGCCGGCATAAGGCTGAATGTTTTTAAGCGGGAGTATGATTTCTAAAGAAAATAAGTAACCCATTTTTGGGCTACCCTTATCTGTGAGTACTGTATAAAAATGATAACTATTTAATTTTTCCTTTAAAGCGGTGTCTTCTTTTGTGAATGATAATTGAGGTGGGTTTTACTGTTCTTGTTTTAAAATCATCGAATATTACACTGATGCTTCCATCTACTTCTATCATGGCAAGGTCTACATTTTTGATATTCATTATACTATGTTCCCTTACGGCGGCTTCCAGCTCATCACGGGTAATTTCAGCGTCATCTAAATTATGCTGTTGAATTTCTCCTTTGTAAATCAGCATTAATGCCTTTCCCTGTAAGAACTCACTCGCCCTTGGGCTTTTGTATAACACTTGTTTTAGTATAAAATTGATACTGAAAAGTGATACTGCTGCCAACAGGCCCCCTTCCAGCGAAGTGTCAGGCCCTACCATGGCATTTTGTACAGCGTTACTAATGAGTAAAATAAACACCAGGTCTATTACCGATAACTGTGCTAATTCTTTTTTGCCAAATACCCGGATTGCAATAATTATAAAAAAATATACTGCCAGGCTACGCAGTATTATTTGCACATAATTGTTATGAAAAAGCTGGTACATATAAATAAAGTTTGCAGTTGCTGAATCCTTTTAATACATCAATATCCTTTTGTTTGAAACTGTTTCATTCATCAATTTTGATTGTAGCTTTGAATGTACAGATAATTTAAAAATCCACCTTAATATTATTAGCAACGGATGAAATTATATTCTTATTTAGCGCTTGGGGACAGTTACACCATTGGTGAGCAGGTTCGGGTTAACGAAAGTTTTCCTTACCAGGCTGTTTATAATTTAAGGAAAAGTGGCTTTCAGTTCGCCGCTCCTGATATAGTGGCCACCAGCGGATTTACTACAGATGAACTGAATAATGCCATTGAAGAAGCAACGTTGCTGAATCAATATGATTTTGTGAGTTTATTGATTGGAGTGAACAACCAGTATCGCGGCAGAAGCGTGGAAGAATTTGCAATTGAATTTGAGTCTCTTTTAAAAAAGGCTATTCAGTTTACGGGAGGTAAAACTGATGCTGTTTTTGTGCTTTCTATCCCCGACTGGGGGGTAACACCCTTTGCAGAAGAAAGGGATACTCAAAAAATTTCAGGCGAAATTGACAGCTTTAACCAGGCATGTGAGTTGATTGCTTTGAAATATCAAACCAATTTTTTAGAGATTACTTCTTCCCAAAGAAAAGATGGATTCAAAGAAGATTTTTTAGCTACAGATAAATTACATCCTTCCGGTAAGGAGTATTCGAAATGGGCAGCATTACTAAGTGAAAAAATCATAGCAGGTATGAGATAAATTTTGTAAAACTTAATCCTTTAACTGGCTGCAGTGTCTGCACCTTGGCTCATAAATATCTTTTTCGCCCAATAATACCTGGCCTTCTGTTTTTGTTTTTCGGTAACTGATATTGGCAATATTTCCACACCTGGCACAGATAGCATGCAGCTTGGTAATATAATCAGCAATGGCCAGCAGGTTGGGCATCTGGCCAAATGGTTTACCGGTATAATCCATATCCAGGCCGGCAACAATCACCCGGATACCCTTTAGCGCAAGCTGTTCACAAACGTTGGCAATTTCCACATCAAAAAACTGGGCTTCATCTATACCCACCACATCCACATCCTGCGCCAGCAGCAAAATATTCTGTGAGCTGTCAACCGGGGTACTCAAAATGAAATTGGTATCGTGGCTTACAATTTTTGTTTCATCATACCGGGTATCAATGGCTGGTTTAAAAATTTCCGCTTTCAGGTTGGCAATCTTAACCCTTTTGAGTCTCCTGATCAGTTCTTCTGTTTTTCCGCTGAACATACTGCCGCAAATAACCTCTATCCAACCCCTTCTTCCCCCCGTTAAACTTGGTTCTATAAACATTTAAATGATTATTTTAAAATACTGTTAGTAACTTTAATGCTACGATTGCAAAGATTATAGTTTTGATTGATTAACCAAAACTAAATTTGTGCGATATTATTTTCCACTAAAATCAATGGAGTTTTTATGAAAAGAGTGGAAACACTTTTGCAAAAACTGCAAGAACAATTTAAGGAAGGAGCAACCACAAGTCAACTACTACTAACCACCCAGATGCTGCAGCATGAACTCATGCATTTACAGCAGCAGGAACCAAAAGCAGTTAAAGAGGTGGTGGCTGTATCTATGCCGGCAAATATGAATTTTGCTGATACTGCAATTGCGTCTGCAACGGGAGAGGAAGCTGCTGCAGTAAATACAGAAGATAACCGGGTAACAGGCGAAGAGGAGAAAATTGTAGAGGTATTAAAAGTGGATGAAGCAGAACTGGAAGCGGAACTGGAAGAAATAAAACGCAATGCAGCGTTGATGCAGCAAATAAGTGGTAAAAGCAAACCGCAGCTTTTATTTGATTTACCCGATGACGATATCCCAACACTACCCAAACAAAAAATAACAACACCTGCAAAAGAAATAAACGAAGCTGTTGCTGTTAAAGAAGCTCCATCGGTAAATGATATTTTGAAAATGCCTGTTACAGAACTGAGCCATAAGCTTACGGATGTGGGGATAAAAGATCTTAAAAAAGCAATCGGAATCAATGACCGCTATTTGTTTATTAATGATCTGTTCAGGGGAGATGAGGCCATGTATGAAAGAAGCATTAAAACTATCAACAGCTTTTCAATATTTCCGGAGGCTGAATACTGGATCAGGAGAGAATTAAAGACAAAGCTCGGCTGGAAGGATACTGATACAACGGTAGTTCATTTTGATCAGTTGGTTAAGAGGCGGTTTTCCTGAATATAGGCCATGATTTTTTTAGTGGCACCAGCCTTTGAATAAACATACTGCCTGGCAGTTTCACTTTTTGTTTTTAACAAGCCTTCATCATTCCATAATTCATTCAAAATCTTTTCCAGTTCCAGCGCATTGCTAACGGGTATACCTGCTCCCAGTTCAACTAAGTCAACAGCTTCTGCAAATTTTTCATATTCCGGGCCGTGGAGTACCGGCTTTCCGTAAACTGCAGCCTCCAGCACATTGTGAATACCACCTTCCACAAATCCTCCACCAATAAATGTAATGTCAGCGTAGTAATACAGTTTTGAAAGCATGCCGATATTATCAATGATCAACATGTTTGAGGTTTGATGTTTGAAGTTTGATGTTGGAAGGTTATCGCCAGCTCCCTCTTTGTTAACTAATTCTGAATAGAAAACAGCACCAGGGAATTCTTTCTTTACATCCTTTAAATTTTCCACATCTATTTCATGTGGGGCAAATATGAATTTGATCTCCGGGTGATTTTTTACATAGTGAGTCCATTCTTCTTCATCTTCTTCCCATGTACTGCCTGCAACAATAACTTTGCTATCACCACAAAATTTTTCAATAATTGGTAATGGCTGAAATTTTTCTGTAATCTCAATAACCCTGTCAAAACGGGTATCGCCGCTGATGCTTACATTATTAGTGATACCAACTCTTTGAAGCAGCTCCTGTGATATTTCATTTTGTAAAAAAAAGTGGGCAAAGCTTTGCAGCATTTTTTTCCAGATGGAGCCATACCATTTGAAAAAAGGTTGCTCTTCCCGAAACAGGCCAGACACCATCAGTACGGGAATATTTCTTTTCTTTAACTCAGTAAGATAAAAATACCAGTACTCATATTTCACCCACAATACCAGGCTGGGCTGGATAGCAGCTATCATTTTTGCCGCATTGATCCTGCCATCCATCGGCAGGTAAAAAATATGATCGGCACCCTTGTAATGCTTCATCACTTCGTAACCGGAGGGAGAAAAAAAAGTGAGTACAATTTTAACTTCCGGGTATTGCTCCCGGATTTTTTCTAACAGTGGCCTTCCCTGTTCAAACTCGCCAAGACTGGCGCAATGCATCCATACTCTTTTTTCTTTCCCAAGATCTATTGCCGGAAAAACTTTCCTCCCTTTAACCCATAATTTGGCTTTGGGGTTCCACAGCGCCGCAATGTTTACTCCCAGGCGGTATAATAAAATAAATAAGTAGTATAATAATTTGCCCAGCACTTTTTTTTAACAAATCTACCAGCATTTTTTTAATCTCTGCAGTACAAGCTTTAGCGTCAATTTGAGGCTTGGTACTAAAATCCTAATTACTATCTTTGCCCACGTTAAAAAAAATCGATATGAGGCCTTTACAGATGGTGGATACTAAAACCCAGTATCTTAAGATTAAGCAAGAGGTAGATCAGGCTGTTATTAATGTATTGGAAAGTTGCATGTTTATCGGCGGAAAAGCAGTCAATGACTTTAGTGATAATCTTGCAGCTTATAACGGCAGTAAACATGTAATACCCTGTGCCAATGGTACGGATGCATTGCAAATAGCGATGATGGCGCTGGACCTGCAGCCCGGCGATGAGATCATTACCCCTTCCTTTACCTATATTGCTACAGTAGAAGCTGCAGCACTGCTGCACCTTAAACCGGTTTTTGTGGAGGTGGATAAACAGACTTTTTGTATTGACCTGGAGGCCCTGGAAAAAGCCATTACTCCAAAAACAAAAGCGATAGTACCGGTGCATTTGTATGGTCATGCAGCAGAAATGGAGAAAATAATGGACATTGCAGAAAAGCATGGTTTATTTGTGATAGAAGATAATGCACAGGCTATCGGCAGCGATTACACGTTTAGTAACGGCACAGTTAAAAAAACAGGATCTATTGGTCATATTGGCTGTACATCCTTTTATCCTTCTAAAAATTTGGGCGCCTATGGAGATGGCGGTGCAATATTTACAGATGACGATTCGTTAGCTGTAAAGTTAAAAATGATTGCCTCTCATGGGCAAAGTAAAAGGTATTATCATGATGTGGTGGGATGTAACTCAAGATTAGATGCTATCCAGGCGGCGATTCTTGATATTAAATTAAAGCATTTGGATGAGTATACAGCTGCAAGGCAACAAGCCGCTGATTATTATAACCAGGCTTTTAAAAACAGCACAGCTATCACCATACCATTTACCGCATCATATTGCAGTCATGTTTTTCACCAGTACACCTTGTGTTTAAATGATGTGAGCAGGGACGGCTTAAATAGTTATTTGGCTGAAAACGGAGTGCCTTCCATGATCTATTACCCGGTGCCATGCCATAAGCAAAAAATGTTTGATTCATTTGGTGGCAGCAGCTATCATTTGCCGGTGACTGACTGGCTTTGCGAAAGAGTCATTTCATTACCAATGCATACGGAGTTAGAAAAAGAACAGCAGGATGTTATAATATCAAAAGTTTTAGATTTTATTAATCAATCATAACCCCTAAAAAAATAAAAAAACATGAAAATTGCAGTAGTAGGTACCGGATATGTAGGCCTGGTATCAGGAACCTGTTTTGCTGAAACAGGTAACCAGGTTACCTGTGTTGACATTGATAAGAAAAAAGTAGAAAAATTAGCATCCGGTCAGATCACTATTTATGAACCGGGCCTGGAAAAAATATTTTTACGTAATAATAAAGAAGGCAGGCTGAAATTTACTACTTCACTTGAAGAAGCCGTTGCAGATGCAGAAGTGATCATGCTGGCATTACCTACCCCTCCGGGAGAAGATGGCAGTGCTGACCTGAGGTACATATTGGGAGTGGCTGATCATTTAGGTAAAATCATTACAGGGTATAAAGTAATAGTAGATAAGAGTACGGTTCCTGTGGGCACTGCTGAAAAGGTGAGGGCTGCCATTGCTAAGAATGCAACGGTAGAATTTGATGTGGTGAGTAACCCTGAATTTTTAAGAGAAGGTGTGGCTGTAGATGATTTTATGAAGCCAGACAGGGTGGTGATTGGTACTACTTCTGAAAAAGCCAGGAAGGTAATGAATGATTTGTATGCACCGTTTGTTCGCCAGGGTAATCCGCTTATTTTCATGGATGAAAAAAGTGCAGAACTTACCAAATATGCAGCTAATTCTTTTTTAGCTACCAAGATTACTTTCATGAATGAGATAGCAAGACTTTGTGAATTGCTGGGTGCAGATGTGGACATGGTTCGACGTGGCATGGGCAGTGATGAACGTATTGGCAGACGCTTCTTGTTTCCCGGTATTGGCTACGGCGGAAGTTGTTTTCCTAAAGATGTACAGGCATTATCTAAATCTTCTAATGAAGTAAATTATCAGTTCAAAATTCTGGATGCAGTAATGGAGGTAAATGAAAAACAAAAACTGCACCTGATGCCACATATCCGCACTTACTTTAATAACGATCTGAAAGGTAAAAAAATAGCATTGTGGGGGCTGGCATTTAAACCTAATACTGATGATATCAGGGAAGCTCCGGCGTTGTACATGATAAAAGAATTATTGGCTGAGGGTGCTTCTGTTGCCACTCATGATCCTGAAGCGATGAATAATGTTAAAATTCTTATAGGCGATACTATCACCTATTCAGAAACACAGTATGCAGCACTGGAAGATGCAGATGCGTTGGTAATTGCTACTGAATGGAGTGAGTTCAGAACACCTGATTTTAATAAAATTACTTCATTGTTAAAAAATAAAGTCATTTTTGACGGCAGAAACCTTTTTGATCTGAACCAAATGGAGCAACTTGGTTTTCATTATGTAAGCATCGGAAGAAAGGTAATTACCAACAGTTAATCCAAAACTTAAAAACACCTCCATGTCAACAAAGCGAATACTCATTACCGGAGCAGCAGGTTTCCTCGGCTCACATCTTTGCGACAGGTTTATCAAAGAAGGTTTCCAGGTAATAGCAATGGATAATTTGATTACCGGTGATCTTGCAAATATTGAACATCTCTTTAAGTTAAAGGAGTTTGAGTTCTATCACCATGATGTATCTAAATTTATTCATGTACCGGGTGAGTTGGATTACATACTCAATTTTGCATCTCCTGCAAGCCCGATAGATTATTTAAAGATACCCATTCAAACTTTGAAAGTTGGTTCGCTGGGAACTCACAATTGTCTTGGTCTTGCATTGGCAAAAAAAGCAAGAATATTAGTAGCCAGTACAAGCGAAGTGTATGGAGATCCGGTGGTGCATCCTCAAAAGGAGTCTTACTGGGGCAATGTAAACCCGGTTGGCCCAAGAGGTGTATACGATGAGGCAAAACGTTTTCAGGAAGCTATTACTATGGCTTATCATACTTTTCATGGTGTGGAAACCAGGATCGTAAGGATATTTAACACCTACGGCCCAAGAATGCGATTGAATGATGGAAGAGCTTTACCTGCATTTATTGGACAAGCTTTAAGAGGAGAGGATTTGACAGTTTTTGGTGATGGCAGCCAGACAAGAAGTTTTTGTTATGTAGATGACCTGGTGGAAGGTATTTACAGACTGCTGATGAGTGACTATGCATTGCCGGTTAACGTAGGTAATCCCGATGAGATTTCTTTAAAAGAATTTGCTGAAGAGATCATTAAACTCACCGGTACGTCCCAAAAAATTGTATATAAACCATTGCCGGTGGATGATCCCAAACAGCGCCAGCCAGACATTACCAAAGCAAAAGAAATATTAGGATGGGAGCCCAAAGTTAGCAGGGCAGAGGGATTAAAAATTACCTATGATTATTTCAAATCATTACCTAAATCAGAATTAGGTAAATTACCTAAAGAGTTTACAAGCAGAAAATAATTTTTAATTGTTTATTCATTTATAATAGATGTACCAGGATTTAGTTGAGAAGAAAAAGATATTAGCTGTTATAGGGTTAGGTTATGTTGGTTTACCAATTGCACTGGCTTTTGCAAAAAAAATAAAAGTAATAGGTTTTGATATCAATGCAAAACGGGTGGATATGATGCGTAACAGCATTGACCCCAGCCAGGAGCTTGAAAAAGAAGCATTTAATGGTTGTGATATTGAATTTACCAATGACCTGGAAGTATTAAAACAGGCCAACTTTTTTATTGTAGCAGTGCCTACACCTGTTGACGAACACAATGTGCCGGATTTGATTCCGGTGCAAAGAGCCAGCGAAACCATTGGTAAAGTGGTAAAGAAAGGTGACTATGTTGTTTTTGAAAGTACTGTTTATCCGGGATGTACCGAAGAGGATTGCCTCCCCATCATTGAAAAATTATCTGGATTAAAGTTTATTACTGATTTCAAAATGGGGTATTCTCCTGAGAGAATCAACCCGGGAGATAAAGAACATACCCTTGCAAGAATAATTAAAGTAGTAAGTGGCTGCGATGAAGAATCTTTGGACGTTATTGCCAAAGTATATGAATTGGTTGTGACTGCAGGTGTGCATAAAGCATCCAGTATTAAAGTAGCGGAAGCAGCAAAAATTATTGAGAATACACAAAGAGATCTGAACATTGCATTGATGAACGAACTCTCCATCATCTTTGACCGTATGAACATCAACACGTTTGAAGTATTGGAAGCTGCAGGTACTAAATGGAACTTCCTCAAATTTCAACCCGGCCTTGTAGGAGGCCATTGCATTGGTGTTGACCCATACTATCTCACTCACAAATCAAAAGAATTAGGGTACGACAGCCAGGTGATACTGGCAGGCCGTGTAATCAATGATGGCATGGCAGGTTATGTTGCAAAAAAAGTGTTACAACACATTATTCAAAATAACGGGAATGTTAAGGATGCCAAAGTACTAGTGATGGGAGCTACTTTTAAAGAAAATGTGAGTGACATCCGGAACAGTAAAGTTGCCGATGTGGTAAATGAATTGAAATCATTTTCCCTGAATGTTCATGTAAGCGATCCTCATGCAGAAAGTGATGAACTGAACCATGAATACGGATTTGAATTGACAGATAAAATTGCTAATGATTATGATGCTGTGATAATCACCGTGCCACACAATGCCTACAAAGCTTTAGACGATGCTTATTTTGCAAGCATCACCAAACCAAAGGCAATGATCGCAGACTTAAAAGGTACTTACCGGAAGACGATCAAAAGCAGGTGTTACTGGAGTTTATAACCCCCATCCCCTAAAGGGTAGTTATTCAAAGAGTAAGCTGCTTAATAAAAGTGTGTTCATAATTAACGCAGCTTTTGGAATTAACCGGGTGTAAAAAATTTTTTTGAAAAATGCTTGAAAAAAAAATAGAGTCATTAAATAATTCCCCTTTAGGAGATGGGGTTTTTCACACAAAAGATATTAGTCAGCTCTCCTTTTTAGTAACAGGCGGAGCAGGTTTTATTGGTGGGCACATTGCTGAATATTTGCTAAAAAATGGTGCAAAAAAAGTAAGGGTACTGGACAATCTTGTTGCAAATGGCACCAGGTCTAATCTTGAAATATTGAATCAATTTCCTGCCTTTGAATTTATTGAAGGCGATATCAGGAATGCTGAAACCTGCATGCAGGCATGCGCCGGAATTGATTATATAAGTCACCAGGCTGCATTAGGCTCCGTTCCCCGTTCCATACAGGAGCCCATTTATTTTAATGAAGTAAATGTTGGCGGCTTTGTAAATATGCTGAAAGCTGCGGTTGATAATAAAGTAAAACAATTTGTCTACGCTTCCTCCTCTTCTGTTTATGGTGATGAACCTTCGCTGCCAAAAAAAGAAGAAAGAGTGGGCAATTGTCTTTCCCCATACGCCCTCACAAAAAAAACAAACGAACTGTATGCACAGGTATTTGCTGATGTATATGGTATCAAAACAATTGGGTTCAGGTACTTTAATATTTTTGGCCCACGACAAGATCCTGATGGAGCCTATGCTGCAGTAATTCCATTATTTGTAAAAGGCATTATGGAAAATACACCCGTGTATGTAAATGGTGATGGTGAGCAAACAAGGGATTTTACTTTTGTTGACAATGCAGTGCAGATAAACATACAGGGAATGCTTACTGATAATGCTGCTGCAGTGAATAAGGTATACAATGTAGCAATAGGGGAAAATTATTCAGTGAATTATTTATTCAACGCCTGCAGGCAGCATCTGCAAAGTGATGTTCAGCCTGTTTACAGGCAACCAAGAGCAGGCGATATCCGAAATTCCCTGGCGGATATATCTGCAGCCAGTAAACTGCTGGGATACAAACCTGCAAGGCGTTTTAAAGAAGGATTGACAGATACTATCGAATATTTCATAAAAAGATATTCTTAAAACTTACGATGGCAATGTGGTAAGCTGTAGTTTTGCAGCCACTAATATTTTTTCAGCATTATGCCATTTATAAAAACTCCCATTCCGGATTTATTGATTTTTGAACCTGCTGTTTTTGAAGACAGCCGGGGGTATTTTTTTGAGAGCTACAATGAGAACACTTTTCTTGCTGAAGGCATCAATATTAAATTTGTACAGGACAATCAGGCAAAATCATCTTACGGCGTAATCCGGGGCTTACACTTTCAGCTGGCACCCCATGCACAAACAAAACTGATCAGAACACTTAGCGGATCCATTCTGGATGTGGTGGTGGATATAAGACTTGGCTCCCCTGCTTATGGAACAGTTTATGCAATTGAATTATCTGCAGAAAATAAAAAACAGTTACTGGTTCCAAAGGGATTTGCTCATGGCTACTCTGTGATTAGCGAAACGGCAGAAGTAATGTACAAATGTGATGCATTTTATAACAAACAAAGTGAAGGCGGCCTGCTGTACAATGATGCAAAACTAAATATCGACTGGCAGATTCCTTTAGATAAGGCGGTCATTTCTGAGAAAGACCTGTATCATCCCGGAATTGATGATTGCAACAATAATTTTGTTTTTACCCCAAAAACTTAAAGGGGCTTTACAACCCATTCATTTTATAGCAAAGTTTTAATGTCAATAAAAAATATTTTAGTTACAGGTGCCAATGGACAATTAGGAAAAGAGATGCAGGTAATTGCTGCTTCTTTCCCTCTGTATAATTTTGTATTTGTAACCAAAGAAGATCTCCCCATTGACGATATGGATGCAGTGAAAAAATATTTCAATGCACATAAAATTGATGTATGTGTTAACTGTGCTGCCTACACAGCTGTTGACAAAGCTGAAACAGAAACCGAAAAAGCTTTCCAGGTAAATGCGGTGGCTGTGGGTAACCTTGCCGCAGCTTGTGCACCACAACAGGCACTGTTCATTCATATCTCCACCGATTATGTTTTTGATGGTACTGCAGCAACACCTTACAAAGAAGACCATACCGTACATCCTGTTAATGCTTATGGTGCTTCCAAATTAAAAGGGGAGGAGCTGGCATTGCAAAATAATCCTGCTTCTATCATCATCCGTACATCTTGGGTATATTCTTCTTTCGGTAATAATTTTGTAAAGACCATGCTGCGGCTGATGAGTGAAAGAGAAAGTATTAATGTAGTGGATGACCAGGTAGGCTGCCCAACGTATGCGGCAGATCTTGCTGCTGCCATTATCAAAATTGTTGATCAATCTTCAGCAGGTGAAATAAACTCTGGCATTTATAATTTTTCAAACAAAGGTGTTATTAACTGGTACCAGTTTGCAACAGCAATAAAAGAACTATCCGGAAGCCATTGCACTGTCAATCCTATTCCTGCCTCTTTATACCCAACGCCTGCAAAGCGGCCTAACTATTCTGTATTAGACACAACAAAAATTCAGCAAACTTTTAATGTAGTCATCCCGGAATGGAAAGACAGCCTGGAGAAATGTTTAAAATTATTTGGTAAATAGCCGGATGAATTAAGCTTGCTTATTCCTAATGAAAACCAACTTGGTTCCTCTCTTCTCTGTTTCTCTTTTATCTATTTCAAATTGTTGCAAAGAATTAATTAAAGAAGTGAGTTTTTGAAAGCCAAAATTTCTTGGGTCAAAATTGGGTTGCTTCTTCATCAGTAAATTTCCTACATCTCCCAAAAATGCCCATCCGTTTTCATCAGCCAGATCTTCGATAGAGGATGCAATCAACTGTATTGTTTTTTTATTGATCTTATCAACTGATTTTTTAGGTTCTGGTTTAATGCTGGTTTCCTTTTCCGGGGTTTCACTTTCAACCGTATCTGCAGTAGCAATTACTTCTAAGTAAATAAATTTATCACAGGCTACTATAAATGGATTGGGTGTTTTCTTTTGACCAATACCAAATACTTTCATCCCTGCCTCTCTTAATCTTGTTGCCAGCCTGGTGAAATCACTGTCGCTGGATATGATACAAAAACCATCTACCTTACCTGAATACAAAATATCCATTGCATCAATGATGAGGGCGCTGTCGCTGGAATTTTTTCCAGAGGTGTAACTGTATTGCTGTATCGGTGTAATGGCGTTTTCAAGCAGCACATTTTTCCATCCGCTTACAGTGGGTTTTGTCCAATCGGCATAAATTCTTTTAAAGGTGGGTGTGCCATATTTGGCTATCTCTTCCATCATTCCTTTTACATTACTGTAAGGAACATTGTCGGCATCAATTAACACTGCCAGCCTGATATCTTTTTGAAAATCCATTACACAATATAAATCTTTTTAGAATAAAGAATAACCTGTAAAATGCCAGCTGTTATCAAATTGTGAGTGGCTGTGCATTATTATATAATTTTGTATTGAAATAATCATTCATTGTTATCTATTGATCAAACAAAAACAAAAAACAAACCGTTATAAAATGAAAGAACTCTTACATCAATATGCAGCTCATAATCTATGGGCAAACAAACAACTCATTGATGTTATCAACCAACTGACACCAACGCAGATACAACAACCGATCACCAGCAGTTTTCCCAGTATTTTCAAAACAGTATTACACCTGTTAGATGCAGAAAGTATGTGGTGGCAGCGGCTGAAGCTGCAGGAACATGTTGAAAGACCAAGTGAAACTTTTACAGGTGACTTTAATGAATTACAACAAAAACTCATTAGCCAATCCACTGTGTTTGAAGAATGGACAGGCAGCTTGCTGGAACATCAGCTGTTGCATGTATTCGGTTATCAGCGATCAAAAACCGAGCAACAAAAGCAGCCTGTATATCAAACACTGCTGCATATTTTTAATCATGGCAGTTATCACCGTGGTCAATTGGTAACCATGCTCCGCCAGCTTGATGTAACCAATATTCCACAAACAGATTTTAATGCATACCTGCGGCAAAAAAAATAATGATAAATATTGAAATAAAAAGAGGCTGTTTTGCAACAGCCCCTTTTTATTATCTAAAGTTTGTACGAATAAATACTGGTTACTGAACCAGTACCTTACCAATAGCTATCCTGTTTCCTGAAACGCCCAGCAGATGAATAATATAAACACCTTTTCCCATTCCCCTGAAGTCAACTTCCATTTTATCATATGGCTTTGCAATAGCGTAAGTCTTATTGTATACCAATGCACCTTTTGCATCATAAACTACCAGTTTACGAGGAAGTGCATTGCCTGCTAAACTGTGGTAGCTAACCCTGAACTGTCCATTATTGGGATTAGGAAAAACAAATAGTTTGCCGGATACGGAATCAGTAACAGCCAGTATATCTGAAGTATTTACGCAACCATTAATGTCTGTTACCCTCACTTTGTATACGCCAAGTTCATCCACTGTTACATTCAGTTTATCAGTGGTTGCAGACGGCAATTCAATATCATTTCTGTACCATACATAATCTGCTGCTGAAGGTGTGGAGTTAATGGATAACGTTGTAGTAAGGCCCGGTAATAATTTGGCTAAGGGAGACGCACTCAAATTTAAAGTTGGTGTTGGATTGATATTTAAAACAGCCACCCTGCTGGTATCAACAGTGGTGCATGGTAAAGTGCTTGTAACAAGACAACGATACCTGTAACCATTCCAGGAAGATGGGGCACCCTTTACTGTTAGTGTATTGGTAGTTGCACCATCATAATTGCTGTTATTACTAATTGCACTGTAAGTTCCTGATCCATTATTTACCAGCCATTGATAAGAAGGTGTGGTACCATTTGCGGCGGCAGTAAATGTGGTGGTTCCAAATTCGCAAATGGTGGCGCCGGATGGTTGTGTTGTAATAACGATGGGATTATTTACAGTAACGTTAATGGTGGACGGACCGGAGGTACATCCCGTATTATTTGATATGGCTGTATAAGTAGTATTAACTGCCGGCTTGGCATACACGCTGAATAATGGTGTTAGGCCATCATAAGGAATATTGCCTGCAGCATCGGTGTACAAGGTGGATGAAGGAGTCCATATAGCTGGATATGCAGTAGTTGATATTGAATAACGGATGATGATGGACCAGTCAGCTAAAATTCCAAGGTCAGCAGGTCCTCCATCAGCCATTGCCAATGTCCAGTTACCAGGAAGAAGGGTGAGCAGTTCATCAAAACCGGTTGCTGTTGAAGCATAGCCGACTGGGTTTTGTACTTCAGAAAGTCTTACCGGGGCATTCAATGCATCCGGTTTAAAAGGACCTGGTGAAGCAGCCGAACCATAGGCATAGGGTGGCCCAACAGTTTTATAAGCAATGGTGGCGGCAGAACTTGTAATGGCGTTAAACCATCCTGCACCTGCTGTAGCATTTTCTGTATAAGTACTGTCATTGTATTTATAAAGGTTTAAAATTTTATTGTTAGGAGCTTTCAGGTTAAAGATCATATCGCCGGGATACGTATGTGTCATGTTAAGTTTCACCTCAAAGCTTTCCAATGTAGCACCTGCAGGTATTGGATTGGCTGCAACGGTAAGCGTACTGCTAACGCCTTCTTCGGTATTATCAGGTACTGCCATATTAATTGTACCGGAACTCACTGTATAATTTCCTCTGAAAATAGCAATTGGATTAATATTTAGTAACCGGGTTGAGTTAACACAAATCGGACTAACAGAATCAATTGTTGGTGATGCAGGAATGGTACTTACCGTTACTGTTACAGATGTACAATTGCTTTCATTGGCACAACCACCTTCACCACGAACGTAATAAGTGGTGGTGCTGGCAGGTGTTACCGTTAGTGTGGTACCCGTACCGACTGAGGTGCCAGTACCACAGCCACCTGCATACCATTTCCAGGCTGTTGCAGCATTTAGAGCCCCTGCTGTAATCCTTAAGTTGGCAGATCCACCAGAACCGCACAGGACGGTATCGGCGGATAATGTTGGTACTGTGGGATAATCGCAGGTTGCATTAATATTTACATTGTAGTCTTCGGTTTCACTGTATTGATAACCCGTACATGCATTCGCATTTGTCCACGGTACATTATCAGGAGCAGATGATGAGTAATATTTTACCCTTACCCTCATTCTTGTAATACCACCCAACGCACTATTAGGTACATTAATGCTGGCAGTTACTGTTACATTACTACTGGAGGTGGAACCTCCGATAAAAGCATATTCTGAAGATTCAAAAACACCATTTTGATTATAATCTATCCAAACTGCCGCAGAATCATTTCCTCCCGGTCCGATGGTTACTGACAGCGGAACAGTTGCACCCCTGTTAATTGCAGGAGCTCCTATTGAGGATGTATAATCAGTATATCCGCTGGCTGAACAGGCACTGCTGTTATTCAAAGTGCCAAGCGTTACATTTACTATCTGGTCAAAAAATGCACAATCTGAAGAAGGTACAGCACAGTAAGCAGGAGCTTGTGAAAAAGTATTATGATAACAAAGACTTAGAAACAAAATGGTAAGGCATACAACAGATTTCATTTTTTTGTTCTGGTAACAACAATTCATTTGCAGTTTTTTTGAATTTAGTAAAGGCAATTTCTCAGGCACAATGTGTTGCAATTAAAATTAATTGCCCGTTAATAAAATTACTTAAAAAAACTTGTATACACAGCATATTGAAAATACTATTTAAATGCCGTTCAACTACGCAGAGGGGATAAAAATTTCAAGAAATGGCAAACTTAAAAAAAGGAAGAACAGAAATTTTTAATATTAAGTGGAGATTACTCAGTAACTGCTATTTGTATTCACCAAAGATCTTTCTAAGTTCATCTGCAATTTCCCCGAGGGTACAATAATGCTCCACTGCTTCTAATACTGCCGGCATTAAATTGATTTTAGCTGTTGCATGATGATTAATTGTTGAGAGACATTCAGCAACTTTTCCATTGTCTCTTTTTGCTTTTAATATTTTTAATTTTTCGCTTTGCACAGTGCGTATGCTATCGTCAATTCTAAAAGACGGCATTTTATTTGTCTCTGCTGCCTGGAATTTATTTACTCCTACAATTATCTTTTCTCCTGATTCAATTTTTGTTTGATATTCATATGCACTTCTGGCAATTTCTTCCTGCATATATCCCTGCTCAATAGCAGTAACACTGCCACCCATCGCATCTATCTTTTTAATGATTGTCCAGGCAGCCTGCTCCACTTCACTGGTGAGTGATTCTATAAAATAACTGCCGGCAAGTGGATCTGCTGTATCGGGCACACCACTTTCAAAAGCCACTATCTGTTGGGTACGCAATGCAATCCTGGCCGCTTCTTCTGTAGGTAAACTAAGTGCTTCATCATACCCGTTGGTATGCAGGCTTTGGGTACCGCCTAATACCGCAGCCAGTGTTTGAACTGTTACCCTTGAAATATTATTCATGGGCTGTTGTGCAGTGAGTGTAGCGCCTCCTGTTTGTGTATGAAAACGGAGCATCATAGCTTTTTCATCTGTTGCTCCCAGGTCTTTCATAATGGTTGCCCACATCTTCCTGGCGGCCCTGAATTTAGCTACCTCTTCAAATAAATTATTATGAGCATTAAAAAAGAAAGATAGCCTTTTGCCAAATACATTGATATCAAGCCCTTTCTCAATAGCAGCTTTTACATAGGCCTTGCCGTTAGACAGGGTAAAAGCAATTTCCTGTACGGCAGTACTGCCGGCTTCCCTTATATGGTATCCTGAAATAGAGATGGTGTTCCACTTTGGTAACTCTGCAGCACACCATTCAAAAATGTCAGTGATGATACGCATAGAAGCTTTAGGCGGGTAGATATACGTGCCTCTTGCAGCATATTCTTTCAGTATATCGTTTTGTATGGTACCAGTTATTTTTTTTAGATCAGCACCCTGTCTTTTTGCCAATGCCACATACAGGGCCAGTAATATAAAACCAGTAGAGTTGATCGTCATGGAAGTGGACACTGTTTCTAATGGTATTCCCTTAAAAAGGAGCTCCATATCCTCCAGGCTATCGATGGCCACGCCCACTTTACCCACTTCTCCTTCAGCTAATGCATGGTCACTGTCGTAACCAATTTGTGTTGGCAGATCAAAAGCCACACTCAATCCACTTACACCCTGCGATAATAAATAATGATATCGTTTGTTGCTTTCTTCGGCTGTGCTAAAACCTGCATACTGCCGCATAGTCCAGAGTTTCCCTCTGTACATATCTGACTGTACACCTCTTGTAAAAGGAAATTCACCCGGTAAATCATTTCCTGAAATTATTGCATCTTCACTGGTATAAACTTCTTTTATTTCGATGCCGGAATCAGTTAATTTTTTGCTCATAGTATCCATTTTTTACCTGGGAAGGAAATTCATGGAAAGCTACAATATTTTTTTTGCCTCATACTGAAGGGCATCCAAAACAATGGGGCTTAATTCGGCATTGGGATTGGCTGCATATTCCAGCAGCCGCCTGCTGAGCCCAATTGCGGCACTGTCAGGAGGCAGTGTGGCAGCAATGTGATTAATGATAAAAGTATTCTGATCTTTTAAATTATTGATTGCTTTCCACATATCAGGGCTAACATATATCTGCTGGCTGATATTATATTCATATTCACTACGCAGGGTATCCAGTAAGGCTAGTTGAAAGTCCACTACATTCAGATGGCCAAATGGCGTACGGGTTACCAGGTTTTTTAAGGATGATCTTTCTGCAAAAACAGATAACCTTTCATATGCCTGTAACTGCAGTTTGAGGGTTTCATTATTGATACCAAACCGTTCCCGGAATTCATCTTTTAATCCTTTAAATTCAGCTAATAACCAGGCAATAGCAATAAAAAATACAAACATTACCGCTATTTGAATATCCTGAACTACCACTTGTAATAAGACCATATACTTAATTGTTTAACAAAATTAACGTAATTGAGCGCCAATTATTTCCCTCTTTCGCAAAATACGGCGACTTCTCTTTTTTTATTAATTGGTAACTTTGTGATAAATAAACTGAAGCATGGAAACAACAATTGCAGCACCGGTTAGCTTAACTAAGTCAGCAGTGGATGAGATAAGGCGCCTGATGAATGAGGAAGGGTTTGATACGAACAATAAACTAAGGGTTGGCGTAAAAGGTGGCGGATGCAGCGGAATGACATATATTATGGCTTTTGATACCCAGACAGAAAAAGACGAAACCTTTGAAATAGAGGGAATTGCCTGTATTATGGAAAAAACGCATGGTATTTACCTGATGGGTATGGAAGTGGATTGGCAGGGCGGACTGAATTCAAGAGGATTTACTTTTAATAACCCTAACGCAAGCAAAACCTGCGGATGTGGTACTTCTTTTTCGGTATAAGAGTGAGTGGTGAATGGTGAGCTGTGAGTTTTCCGATGGTTGTTCAATTTTAAAATCCGGCTCATAGTATCCTGTATTTATATTCAAATCTGTTATCACTCCAGATATTATCCGGGCTGATGTAGGTATCATTATACTGTATCACCACACCAGCTTTTGCAAAAATATCCCTCACCAGTTCGCTGCAGATATAACTCCTGTTTCTTTCCCTTTTGCTGATGTGAAATAAAATCCGGATCATGATACGGAAGATCTCATAGTTGTCGTAGGGCTTCGTCAGTGAATCCAACCCAAAACTAATGCCCCTGTTTAAGCTCATGTCTTCAATTGGTTCTTTCAGTTTTGCAATTACCATCTGCCCTTTATAACTTCTTCTTTTTCCCTTGTAATCTTTTAAATAATTCGAAAGTGGTATCATCCTGATGCCTGCATACGGCTCAGCCTCCAGTATCAATATCCTTTCCAGCTCTTCATCTTTGTAAACAACGGCTACATGACTCCAAACACTTTTGGTAAGTTTTTGGATGATACCTGAAAAAACATAGCTGCCGCTGCAAAAAACAATATCCCCGGTTTGAATATTGTCTCTTATTTTTTCATAAGGTACCCTCGGCAGATTCTTTATTTCTTTTTTGCTGATTGGCTGAGCCATTGTGCTGTACAATTGATATTTTTGAATACAACTAAGATAACCCGTTGGCGGAGTTAATCTGCCAGCGTATGCTTAACTCTACCAACAGGCTTGTTGTATATAAATTTGTTTAAGAACTGCAAAACTGTTAACCC
>JAYWII010000139.1:0-24640 GCA_043788995.1 Chitinophagaceae bacterium
CGTAATTCTGAAACAGATTCTTTAACGATAACTTGTTTGGGTTGTAGCATACACAAATATACAACAAATAGGTATCAATTTAAAGTCTAATTGGTATTACTATTTGGCTGCAGTTGCATCGCACTCTTTTACCATTAACCATTACTTGAACAAATAAAATTTCTCCAAACTATTACCTGAGTTACACTTAGCATGACAAAATATCTATGGAAAACTCTTAGGATTGTATCATAAGCGAATGCAAATACTCTGGGTATTTATTGGATTGTTTTTTATTGGTTGCTCTGGTGCAACTTCGTCAATAAAAAATAAAGAAGCTGTTTCTAACAACACTCATCAAAACAATGAAATATTCTTAGTTGGTAATTATGATAGCTATAAAAGGAACTCCAAAAAAATGCTTACTCTTTATAGGAATGATCCAAATACTTTTACTGAACAGCAACTTTTGAAATCTGTCAGCGATTCTTTGCTCCCCTGCTGGTATGGAACATCTTGGGATTTTAATGGAACTACTACACAGCCGCAGAAAGGAAGTATTGCCTGTGGGTATTTTGTAACTACTGTCTTGCAGGACATCGGTTTACAACTAAACAGAAGTAAGTTAGCTCAATGTGCAAGCAGTATATTAATTAAACATACCTGCTCAGGTATTTCAAAATACAGTAATAAATCACTGGAACATTTTGTAAACGAAATAAAACTAAAAGGCCCTGGATTATATATTGCAGGCTTAGATTTTCACACAGGATTTATACTCAATAATGGAAATAATATTTACTTTATTCATTCAACTTATTACACACCAAAATGTGTGATCAAAGAAAAAGCAATTGAATCATTTGCATTAAAAAATTCAAAATTCCGGATGATTGGGAAAGTAAACTTTTAAGGACCGCAAGCTAAAAATCGTATTTCCGATTTCAGTTTAAGATATTCTGCTAAAAATATTTCTCCGTAACTTGAAGCATGGACAAACGAACCTTCATCAAAAACATTTCTATGCTTGGAGCCACTCCTGCAATGGGTCATTTGGATAAATGGATAAAAAAGTATGAACATATTTTACCAACGAAGCTAGCTGAAGATGAAATTTTTTGGGAAGGCATTAGAAAAGGTTACCGGTTAAAGCCGGATTACATAAACTTAGAAAATGGATACTACTGTATTCTTCCGCAGGAAACACTGGAAAATTTTATCAGCCATGTAAGAGAAGTCAATTACCAGGGCGCTTATTACATGCGTACCACTCAAACAGATGATAAGAGAGCGATGGCAGAAAAACTGGCAACAATGGCTGGTTGCAGTAAGGAAGAACTGATCATTACAAGAAATACTACTGAATCACTGGACATGGTAATCAGTGGAATGCACTGGCAGGCTGGTGATGAAGCGGTGATGGCAGAACAGGATTATGGTGCTATGCTGGATATGTTTAAACAAGTGGCGGCCAGGTATGGTGTGGTTAATAAAGTATTGTCTGTTCCTAATCACCCGGCTTCGGATGATGAGATTGTAAATATGTATGCCAATGCCATTACATCCAAAACAAAATTGCTAATGGTTTGCCATATCATCAACGTTACGGGGCAAATATTGCCTGTGAAAAAGATCTGCGATATGGCTCACAGTAAAGGCGTAAAAGTGTTGGTGGATGGTGCTCATGCATTTGCCCATTTTCAATATTCTATTCCTGATCTTCATTGCGATTATTACGGCACTAGTTTACACAAGTGGCTGAGTGTGCCACTCGGAGCTGGTTTTTTATATGTGAAAAAAGAGAACGCAAAAGATATCTGGCCCATTTTCGGCACAGAAGGTAAGGAAGATGATATCTACCGCCTGAATCATACCGGTACACATCCTGTACATACCGACCTGGCTATTTCTAATGTCATTGATTATTATTTAAAAATTGGTGCTGAAAGAAAAGAGGCCAGGCTCCGCTACCTGCAACACTATTGGACAGACAAAGTAAGAAATGTACCAGGTGTAATAGTAAACACTCCCGTGGAAATGGAAAGATCCTGCGGTATTGCCAATGTGGGTATTAAAAGCATCAAGCCGGGAGACCTGGCAGATATCCTGCTTCAGCAATATAAAATCTATACCGTGGCCATTGACTATGCCAATGTACATGGCTGCCGCATCACACCCAATATTTATACCACGCCGCAGGAACTGGACCAGTTAGTAAAGGCGCTGACTGAATTGGGACGCAAATAGCGCATTTAAGATTATTTCCCGGGTTCTTTCAGCCAGCATTGCTGTTAATCACTTAACCCTGTGCATAAGTTGTAGATTTCTGCTGCCCCTGCTTTATACTTACTGCCTCCTACTTCCGTTAACTTTAGTGAGCCATATTGCAAATTATAACGGTTGATAAATAACCAAGTGAATAAAACTGTTTATAATATGTAAAAAATAAAAAGCAAAAACAGATTTTCGGGCATAAATTTTGTTCCTGTAATATATCCCCCTAAAACTTTAAAAGCATGAAATTTCACCTAAGTCAGAAAGTAATTTTATTGGACACCGAGTATAAGCCTGCGGGAGAAGTTGTTATACGCAACCTGCATGACGAGTCCCGGAAGTATGAAGTGGATTTCATTTACCCTGGAAGGAAAGAACCGGAAAAAATATGGGTGCCTGAAGAAAGGCTCCTGCTGATACCGGAGTTTGCCCGTGCAGTTTAAATATGCCGCTTTATATTCTGATATAAAAACCGCAATACAGTATTGCGGTTTTTTTGTTCCTCCAAATATTATTGATACCCAGAATTATTAAGACAAAATTTTATCAGCATCAATATTCCAGCTTCTACTCGTCCTTATATTCCGTCTCTTCTAATTCTTCCTTATTTTTTCCCATCTTGATTGTTGGATTTTCCCGGGTACCCGTTACTTTTAGTGGAATCCCAATAATACCCAATGGTGGCAACCCCAATCTCATTTTCATGTTCAACTTTCCATCAAGGCTTGTCTGACCTTCTGTACGCAACCGGAAACCGGCCATTTTTATTTTAAAGCGTTCAATATTGATGAGGTTATTTTTGATGGTGGTTTTGATATCCACTTTGGAAACATCCGGGCTGGCAACACTATCCTTACCTGTTGTCTTGCTTACAGCAGATAATAATTTATAGCCCTTTAGTTTAACTTGTTTAACTGATAATACACCTCCGCCTTCCAGTGAAGGATAGATTGGTTTCATATTGCCATCGAGTTTCCCTTTTAAATTATAATCAAGCGATACAATACCTTCTGCACTTCCGGCAGCTGAAGCCATGTCGTGAAAGATTTTTATTTCGTTATAAGCCCTGTGAATGTCAAAGTCTGTTGCTTTTACATGATAATCAAAAGATGCTTTTAAGGGTGATACGCTTGCATAAGATGCATCCATCAGTACATCGCAACCAATAAGACTGAAGCCAGTTTGCTTCAACAAAATCTTACCATTGCTGATAACAACACCTCCTTTCCCATTTTCCAAACTCAAACCGTTAAAAGAAGCCTTGTTAATAGTTGCATCTAAAGTAAGATCAAGGTTGGAAGGAATGATGATGACACCGGTTTCTGATACAGGTGCTGTTATTATTTTAACAGTATCGTTGGTTACAGAATGATCAACCGGTGCAAAAGCCATGAACTCATCTATGTTGATGTAACCGGATTGCAGTTTGAAATTTCCTTTTAAAACAGCCTTATCTGCCAATGCATAGTTGATCACATTTTGCAGGTAGCCGTTCATGTTAAAATCAGACTGACCATATACTGCATTAAAATTTTTGAACCACATTTTATCCTGGCTGAAACTAAACAAACCTTCTTTGATAGTAAATGGCTGCGGAAAATATTCAGACACAGTTTTGATATCTCTCAGTTCCAATGTGCCTTGATTTTTCAATAACCCATATTGTTGTTTCATTACATCGCTTTGCCTGCCGGATGCAGAGAGATCGGCTTTTATGAAACCACTTACATCCAGTCCTTTTCTTGAAAACACTTTGTATATTTTAGCAATATCGATCTCCCCTTTTGCTTTGACTGCATAGGCAATGTTCTCAAAATTTTGCAGTGCAGCAGATACCTGGAAAGGCTTTCCTTCAAACTGGAAAGAAGCCGGCTGAATATCTACCTGTAAAGCTTTTAATGAACCAGCTGCATCATTGACCTTTGCCTTTACTTCAATATTTGTAATGGGATTGGGGTAATAAGCTGTTTTAATAAATCCATTGGTCAGCTGGAAATCTGCAGTGGTATTTGGAAATTTTTTAGCAGCTGCATCATACTTTCCTTTTGATTTAACCACCGTCTTCAATGCACCTTTCAAATCCAGTCCTTCCAACGGGTAAATGTTTTTTATATCTGCTAAATTGATGGTGGCTTCTACATCCGCATCCACATTCATATCCTTTAAACTAGTTACAGATGCATTGCCTTTAATAAAATTAGTGAGTGCGGTTGCACTAAGATTGGAGATACTGAAACCTGTATTTTGATAATCATTATTGGCGCAAGAGGCATTCACTGTAAAGTTGATATTATTTACCGCCTGTGGCAATGCCGCATACTTAAAGTAACCATCCTTAACAATTGATTTAAGCTGGAATGAAGGAACACTCAAAGTAACATTTTCATGCCGCAGGCTGTTGGGATTGGGGCCGGTTGCATACAAACCATCAGCAGTAAAATGCAGATCAAATTTTCCTTTGAGATCAATGTTTTCCAATCCCATTGCCTTATCCATTTTCTCAAGGTCCATCGCAGCATTTATATTTGCTGAAATAAATGGTTTGGAAAGACCTTTAGTTTGTATGATTGCACTGAAGTAATCTTTATCAACATTAAAAAATATGGAATCTACTTTTACCAGCAAGCTGTCTGTATTGATGGAAGGCAACTTTGTTTGCAGGTTAAGAAAAATATTAGACACTGGGAATGGTGCTTTATCATACTCAACATAACCATCTCTTATTTTCATATTGAAAGCAAGATCAGGCATACTGTTGGAGGATGCAATGTATTGCCCTTTCAATGTCACCAACAGGTCGGTATTCCCTTTGATGGTTGTATTCTTTTGCCAGCTTATATACTGTGGCGGCAGTGCTGTTACAAAATCATTGAGGTCACTGTTAACAGAACTCACTGTAAAATCTAAATCATATCCAGTCTTCAGGAAATCAAATTTACCATTGAACTCCACGGGGAGTTTATTGATGAGCAGTTTATTTTTTTCAAAAATAAATGCCAGTGAACTGGTATTGATCTTAGTGATGAGTTCGCCGTTTACTTTTTTATTGGTAAGATATAGTTCACCGGCAAATGCTAAATCAAATGAATCGATCCTTGCATCACTTATTAAGTCAAAAATTGCCTTACTGAGGTCGCCTTTACCTGTATAGTTAAAACCCTTTGCATTAATCAATAATTCTACCGATTTATCATTGTACACCAAATGACTGTTGGTGATTTTTATCATTTCTAATTTCAAAGCAGTGCCGGCAGTATCATTAGCCTGTTCTGCTGTAACGGGAGGAGGCATATAAACATTGTAATTAGCGGCTCCTTTTTCATTTACCTGCACATTAATAAAAGCATCCGAAATAAATATCTTATCTACTCTTATTTGTTTGTCAAACAGTATGCTCTTCAGGTTGATGCCAAATGCAATTTCCCTGGAAGCCAGCAGTGTGTCTTTTTTAAAAGGGGCAGAGCCATTCAATGAAAAATCAAAAAGGCTTACCGTTAATGAAGGAAAGTGGCTAAAGAAAGACAAACGGACTTTTGAGAAATTAAGCTCCCCATCAAGCCGCTCGTTGGCAAAGTTTTTTACCTTTTCCCCGATGGTGCCCGGAAAGAGGATGGGCAGCAAGTATAATAACAATAATATACCGGCAACGGATATGCCGGTGATTTTCAGAATCTTTAAAAAAAAACGTTTGGATAAAAATTTCACAGTTCAAATTTATTTAATGATAATGATATAGGCTAATCAATCATGTAGAATAAAATCGATATGATGTAAAATTTATTTTCAAAATATTTTGAAAGTTCAAAAACTGTATTACCTTTGGGTAGAAATTAAATCATCATGAAACTATCAGAAGCTAAACTACAATTCATTGGCAGCTGGGGTGCTTTTGGAACCCATTGGGGCATCAACCGCACCATGGCACAGATTCATGCGTTGCTGATGGTAAGCCCTGATCCGCTTACGCAGGATGATGTAATGGAAGAGCTGAATATCAGCCGTGGCAATGTAAATATGAACATGAGAGACCTGATCAGCTGGGGCCTGGTGGAAAGAGTGATATTGTCCGGGGAACGCAGGGAATATTTCACAGCAGAAAAAGATATCTGGAAGGTGGCCACACAAATAATCAGGGAGCGGAAGAAAAGGGAACTGGACCCCATGATGAAGCTGCTGGCACAATTAGAAAATATTGATGGTGATAAAAAAGATAAAAACGTAAAGCAGTTTACAGATACCGTAAGTGGCATACGTAAGTTTGGCAAGCAGGCCGATCAACTACTGGATGTAATGATCAAAGCAGATGAGAATTGGTTTTTGAGTAACCTGGTGAAACTGTTTAAATAACAGTAATCACCATTAAGCCGCTGAGCGGCTTTTATTTGACACAATACTTTCATTTTTTTCTGAAAATTCAAAATATAAAGTTATGAGAAAGTTCAAAACAACAGATTACTGGATCAGCATCCTGCTGATATCAGTCTTCTCAATTATAAGCCTCGTAAAAATGGATGGCACTTTTATAATCGGCTATTTTGTTACCGGAGCCTGGCAGGTAATCAGCATGATAACACATGCCTGGAACGGCTGGTTCACAAGAAATGGAAATGCCCGGTATGTATATCACTGGATCGTGTTGATTGCTGTTCTGACATTACCAATTGGATCTTTTATTATCCTGCTGTTTACAGCACCTATTATGGCTGTGTATTACACTTATCTCTGCCACCATGAAGTAACTGTAAGAATGCAACGTCCACTGGCTTTATTAAAATAATTCAATCACTCTTAAATATTCATTTTATGAACTACATTATCATTACTTACATCATCTACCTGCTGCTTACTATCAGTATTACCATCTGGGTTGCCAAAACGCTTTTCAGAAATGGAAAAATATTCCTCTTTGATATTTTCAATGGCAACCAGGAACTGGCAAATAGTGTAAACAATTTATTGCTTACTGGCTTTTATCTTATTAACATTGGTTATGCTGTATACACGTTGCATGTTACCAATTTGATCACCAACATGCAATTAGTAATAGAAGAACTAAGTATCAAGACCGGATTGATCATATTGATTTTGGGAGCTATGCATTTCTTTAATCTTTACATCTTTTTTAAACTCCGCAAAAAAGCATTGTATGAAAAAAGTATAAAAGAAAAATATCAGCTTAACCCGGTTGAACAAATTAATAAAGTATAAAAATAAGATCATGAAAAATAAAAAGATCATCATTGCTGGTGGTTCCGGTTTTATAGGCCAGGCAATGTGTAATTATTTTGGAGAAGATAACGAGATTGTAATACTGGGAAGACAAACAAATGAAACATCCGGAAATGCTTTTGGAGAAAACAATGTCGATAAAAAACTACAGAACAAGATCCGGCATGCGAAATGGGATGGCGTTTCAACAGATGGGTGGGCTCATGAAATGAATGGTGCTGATATAGTGATCAACATGGCTGGTAAATCTGTTAACTGCCACTATACAGAAAAAAACAAAAAGGAAATTTTTGACAGCAGAACAAATAGTACCAAAGCAATTGGTCTTGCCATACAACAAAGCACTAATCCTCCAAAACTCTGGATCAACGCCGCATCAGCCACTATCTATCCACATGCAACCGACATTCCAAGAGATGAATCATTCACTAATTTCGCCAGTGATTTTTCTGTACAGGTTTGCCAGCTTTGGGAAAAAACATTTTATGAACAACGTACTCCCTTTACAAGAAAAATTGCTTTACGCATGGCTATTACTTTAGGAGAAGGCGGCGTAATGATCCCTTACTTTAATCTATTGAAATTTGGCCTGGGCGGACATCAGGGTAATGGCAAACAAATGTACAGCTGGGTGCATGTGGAAGATACCTGCAGGATGATTGAATGGCTGACAGATCATGATGAGTTAGAAGGCACTTTCAATTGCAGCAGCCCCTATCCAATCACTAATAAATTATTCATGCACATATTGCGTAAAGTAACCGGTCATAAATTTGGCTTACCAGCCTATGAATGGATGCTCAAAATTGGAGCTGCCATCATTGGAACAGAAACAGAACTGATACTAAAAAGCCGCTGGGTATTACCAACAAAAATTTTGCAAACAGGTTTTCAATTTAAATATCCTCAATTGCAAGATGCATTGAAAGCTATCGTTGGTAAAACACCGAAGAAGCAGTATCATTTATTTTAATCAGTTTTCAGCTACCGGCCGATTGCTGTAACTTTACAACGTTGTTGAAATCATTTCAAAGGTTTAATTTATTACCTACTTAATTCGTATCAATTCGTATAAATAAAAAAAATGCCTGATCACCCAATCATATTATTCGATGGTGTTTGCAACTTTTGCAATGGTGCGGTAAATTTCACCATCAAAAGAGAGAAACAAAATAAGATCCGGTTTGCAGCATTACAAAGCGACGCAGGCAGGCAGCTTGTACAACAGTATGGTTTACCTGTTGATGATATGCGTTCGTTTTTGTTTGTTGAAAATGGCAAAGTATACAACCGTTCAACTGCTGCATTAAAAGTATGCAGGTATTTATCAGGTTTGTGGCCCTTGTGTTATGGCTTAATAATTGTTCCTGCATTTATAAGGAATGGCGTCTACAATTGGATCGCAAAAAACCGTTACAAATGGTTTGGTGAAAGACAAGAATGCATGATTCCCACACCTGAGGTAAGAGCAAGATTTTTAGTTTAGTAAACACCCTGGTCGGCACCGAAGGTGAGACCAGAAATATGTTATATATGGAAAAGAAAAAAACACTGGTTCTTGGCGCTTCCCAAAACCCGGAAAGGTATAGTTACCTGGCACTGCAACGTTTAGCTGCACACCAACAACCAGTCGTGGCAATTGGTGCAAAAAAAGGCCAGGTGGGTGATGCTATCATAGAGACTGAAAAGAAAGTATTTGAAGATATCGATACCGTAACCCTATACCTGAATCCCCAGCGGCAAAAAGAGTATTACGACTATATTCTATCCCTTCATCCCAAACGGATCATCTTTAACCCAGGCGCAGAAAATGATGAACTGGCTGATCTTGCAGAAGAAAAAGGCATCAAAGTAATGGAAGCCTGCACCCTTGTTTTATTAAGCACCGGTCAGTTTTAACTGACCATAATTTTTCTTACCCGGTCTTTCTGTCTATAAAGGAACTACCCCTTTTATACAATAATTAACGCCCCCGGCCGTTTAGAGTGGTAAGGTATTGCCATGCCTTTTTATATCCAGTAAAAACAATCTTATGAAGAACATTTTCAAATGGTACGGCTTTGTTGTGTTCATTTTAGTTACTCAAGTGAGTATTGCACAGCAAAAGAGAACTACAAAACCCACACTATTCTCAAACTTTCCTTCCTCTATTACCTGCACTGAAGATCAGTTAAGCAACCTGTTTTCAATTGCCCAGGGACAAAATATTAAGTTGAGTTTACCCGGAAACTTAGTACTGGAAGGGCCGGTAAAAAATAAGTTCAGCAAGTATGGTAAAATGGAAACCATTACCGTACAACTGCCTTCATTTGGAAATATGTTATTTTCTGTTACAAAGAGTAGTGATGAAAATAATAGCCCACTTTACACAGCGCATTTGTTTAACAACAACTATGCTGACGGTTACCAATTAAAACGAAATGGAAAAAATATTTATCAATTTGAAAAAATAGAAATGGAAAATTTACTGCCTGCCTGCAGCCAGTAAATGATCAGGTTTTATATCCCAATATCCAACAATCCAAATCCTGTCCTGATGAAAAACAAAATTCTACTTTTAATTTTCTTTCACTTGCTGCTTACACTACCGTCTGTGTACAGCCAGTCAAAACTCAATAGTCTGCCTTCTGCAAAAGCTGCCATCTTCTTAGATTTTGATGGAGAAGAAGTGGACAGTCCTATATGGAATAATGGCAAAGCCTTTACAGCAGCTGCTGCAGGTTTAACCAATGATCAAATAACAGAAATTTTTAACCGTGTTTCTGAAGACTACCGCCCCTTTAATGTGAATGTTACCACTGACGAAGAGATATTCCTTTCAGCCCCGGTTAATAAAAGAATCAGGGTGATTGTTACACCCACCAGCACATGGTTTCCGGGAGTTGGTGGTGTTAGTTATGTAGGTTCTTTTAGCTGGGGAGATGATACACCTGCTTTTGTATTTAGCGACAAGCTTGGTCCTGATAATGCAAAACAAGTGGCGGAGTGTTGCTCTCATGAAAGCGGGCATTCACTGGGGTTATCACATCAATCAAAATATGATGCCACCTGTAATCTCACTGCTAAATATAATGATGGTATTGGCGATGGCGAAATCGGCTGGGCACCCATTATGGGCAACAGTTACCACAGGAATATGAGTGGCTGGAATAATGGACCCACCCCTTATGGATGCAGCAATGTACAGGACAATATTTCAATTATCGTATCGCAGAATGGTTTTGGCTTCAGGCCAGATGATTTCAGCGATGATATCAATGACAAACCTACAGTTATTAAAACAGAATCAATCAATATTAAAGGGCTCATTAGTACCAGTAGTGATAAAGATGTTTTTACACTCAGCCTGTTACAAAATGCCAATTTTCACCTGGATGCAAATCCGTTCAGTGTAAATGCCAATAATGAAGGAGCTGACCTGGATATAGAATTATCATTGTATGATGCTGCTAAAAATTTGATCAGAACATACAACCCTGCCACTACCATGAGTGCATCCATTGATACGCTTTTAAATGCCGGAGAATATTATCTGGTAATTAATGGTACGGGTAATAATAATGCCAGCGAATACAGCAGTTTAGGGTCATATACTATTTCTGGTGCCGCAAAGGAACTGCCGGTTTGCAGTGTACAGCTTTCTGGTAATGTTGATAACGATAAGCATGAACTAAACTGGAGCCTCACCTGTTATCAAACACTAAAAAGCATCAGCGTTCAATCTTCTGCAGATGGAATTAATTTTACGGATATCAACACTGTTGACAGCAGGCAATTCAGTTTCATCAATAGTGCATATCAAATAACAGATCTGTACTATCGTCTTAAAATAACTTCCAGTTCTGAAAGAGTGGTGTATTCTAATACGGTATCGCTGAAAAAAGTAAACAAGCCGGGAAACAGTTTTGCAGTCTCCACTTTTGTTACCTCAGCACTAACCATTAAAGCATTTGAAAACTTCCAGTATCGTTTAATAGACCTTAATGGAAACAGTATTAAAAAAGGCAGTGGTGCCGCAGGTTTCAATAAAATAGATCTATCAGGAAAAACACCCGGTATCTATATTTTACAACTGGCCGGTAATAACGGAAGACAAACCGAAAAGGTCATCAAACAATAAGGTAATAGTTCACCTATAAGCAGAGAGGGGTAGCCAGCAGGTTACCTCTTTTTCATTTCTAACATCTACCATTAACCGCTAATTAATTTTTCATTAATAAATTTTATTGGCAGCAACTGCTGTTTGTTGTAAACTATTTCTCCGTAACTTTAGAAAACCCCATTTAGTTATGCTATGGAGAAAATTTAATGGCGACCCCATTCAGCTACCCATCAAAGATGCAGTAGAAGCTGCCATCAAAAGAGAAACCAATTCAGGTTATCACCTCAAAGTTTGCATTGGAACCGACAGCCAGGTAAAAGGAAAAGAAACTGAATTTGCTACAGTAATTGTTTTTTTACGGGAGGGGCATGGAGGCTTCATGTTCATCCACAATGAAAAAACTTTATTGAAGTACAGCATCAAAGAGCGCATGCTGGTGGAAGTGGCCAAGAGTATTGAAATTGCTTACGAACTCTGCAACCTGTTTACACTGTATGATGTGGACATGGAAGTACATGCCGACATTAACACCAATCCGCAATTTAAAAGCAACGAAGCTTTACGGGAAGCAATGGGCTACATACTGGGTATGGGCTTTGCCTTTAAAGCCAAGCCGGAAGCCTTTGCCAGCAGCAGTTGTGCCAACAAGGTGGTAAACTGATCAATCTTTTTATGAGGTCGTTTTCGTAGTGTAGTAATTACGAAAAATGGAATTGTCTCCCTTATTCTTTATCAAAATTGATCTCTTCGATCAAAGATAAAATTTTATCTCTTCCCATTTTCTTTGTAGCGCTACTAACAAAATGCTGCGGCAAAAATTGCCAGGTCTTTCTTAACGCTTCCAAAAATAATTTTACATTTTTAGCAACTACCGCCTGCTTTTCTTTATCCGCTTTTGTAAACACCAGTGTGATGGGAATTTCCCATTTATCCAACCGGTTGATAAATTCAATGTCAATTTTTTGCGGTGTGTGACGGGCATCCAGCAAAACAAATACCATTTTTAAATTGGTTCTATTTCTCAGGTAGCCTTCAATCATCTGCTCCCATTTTCTTCGGCTGCTGATACTTACTTTGGCAAACCCATAGCCGGGCAGATCCACCAAATACCATCGCTGGTCTTTTTGTGCGGCTTTGCCGGTAGTATCAGGAGCACTAACAATTTCAAAATGATTGATCAGTTGTGTTTTGCCTGGTGTACCGGACGTTTTTGCCAGCTTATCATTATTGCAAAGCATATTGATCAATGAAGACTTACCTACATTACTTCTGCCTATGAACGCATACTCATTTTTATCCGGCGGCGGGCATTTATCAAAAGAAGGACTGCTGATAATGTATTCGGCTTTTTTAATTAGCATGATGGCAAAGATAACCCCCTTCCCCAAAAGGGGTTAAAAGACAACAAATATTTTATAATGCTCCTTCAGCAAGTATAATTGATTACAGCAATTCAAACACAAAACAACAAACATCAAACTTTTAATGATGTTTAACGTTTTAAAACAACCAGCAACACTAAACACTTTATATTTGCAGCCGATGACAAAATTTGCACATGATGATGTGGTGCCCTCAGCACATTCGGCCCTTACAAAGAAAGAGCAGGTGGCTGAAATGTTTGATGATATTGCATTCCGGTATGATTTTTTAAACCGTTTCCTGAGTGCAGGTATTGATGTGAGGTGGAGAAAAACCACTATCAGGCAATTGACAGATATTAACCCAAAAAAGATTTTGGATGTAGCAACAGGTACTGCGGATGTGGCAATTATGGCCACAGGTATATTGAACCCGGAAAAAATAACCGGCATTGACATCAGTGACGGAATGCTTGAACTGGGCAGAAAAAAAATTAAACAGCTGGGTTTAACCAATACCATCGAGCTTTTGAATGGCGACAGCGAAACAATAAAGTTTGATGATAACACGTTTGATGCAGTAACCGTGGCCTTCGGCGTAAGGAATTTTGAAAATTTGGAAAAGGGTCTTGGCGAAATTAAAAGGGTATTAAAACCCGGCGGAAGATTAGTAGTGCTGGAATTCAGCAAACCAAAAACGCTGGGTGTAAAGCAGCTGTACAATGTTTACATGAAAGTGGCGGCGCCTGCGATAGGCAAATTGTTCTCTAAGAACCGCAATGCATATAAATATCTTGACGAATCAATTAAAAAATTTCCCGAAGGCAAAAACTTTACTACTATTTTGGATAACCTCGGTTATCGCAACACTTATCGTAAAACACTGAGCTTAGGTATATGCAGTATTTATTGCGGAGAAAAATAGCTTCTCTAATCATCGTGTTATCTATGTGCTCCTTCCAGGGGTTTGCACAATTGCGTGGTCTCATCAATCAACCGGACCATGACGATAAACTGTACCATTTCGGTATTAACCTCGGCTTTAATAAATCGCATTTCAGCTTTACTCATCATCCTCAATTTTTAAATCCCCAAATCAATGGAGACAGCGTGATGGTGATTGAAAGTTTGAATAGTACCGGCCTGAACCTTGCATGGCTGGTAAATATAAACTTAAGCCCTCATTTTGATATCAGGACCTATCCACTGAACCTTACCTTTAGTGAAAAAGCATTCGAATATAATCTCAAATATCCTGATGTACCTTTAGGAGAAGGGCCTATTACATTAAAGAAAGTGCAGTCCATTACATTGAGTTTCCCTTTCCTGATAAAATTCAGCAGCGACCGTATTGGCAACATGAAAGTATATACGCTTACCGGTGGCCGGTTAGACTACGACCTTGCATCTAATGCCAACAAAAAAAATGCTGAAGACCTTATCAAACTCAATAAGGTTGACTACAGCATTGAAGGTGGTATTGGCTTTCATATTTACTTCCCTTATTTTGTTCTATCTCCTGAACTAAGGGTTAACTGGGGTTTATCCAACCTGCACAGCCGCAATCCCGGCTTGAAATTCTCCAGTAATATTGATAAGATCAATTCACGTATGATCTCAATTTCATTAACAGTGGAATAACCGCTTCAATTTTATCACGGGGTTTCCAATCAGCCTGCATAAATATTTGTATCTGCCTCACTGCCAGAGAAAGGAAAATATTTGCAAACATTACAGCCAAATCATCACAGGGGATTTCATTTGCCTATTTTTGCGAAAATTTATAAAGGCAATTGTTTATAACAGCTACAAGATGAAAAAAATTATCAGCACCGTTTTATTAGCCATCCTGTTTATTTCAGCAAAGAGCCAGACACAAACACTGGCTCAAATAAAAAAAGAACTGGATACTACCAGTAATCCAATCGGATATGTAAAATATAAACTAAAGAAGAAATATAAAATAGATACCATCGCTGTGGTAAGCTCCACATCTTTCATGGGCCTGGCAGACAGTATTGCTTATAAAGGAAAACTGGGGAAAGTATATGGTCCTTTTAAAGGCAATAACATCCTGATAAAGATACTGGCAAAAGTACCCAACACTTTCTATCATGTAAGCCATATAGTGCTGGATACCGCCGTTTTTAAAAAAGAGTTTGCTGATTCTCTTGGTAGTACTATTATCAACCGGATACAATCAGGCAACAGTAGTTTTTCGGCAATGGCCAGCACCTATAGTTCCGATGCTATTTCTGCAGTAAGAGGAGGCGATCTTGGCTGGTTTGTAAGAGGTGTAATGCTGCCACAACTGGACAAAGCTATTGGTACACACAAAAAAGGAGAAATCTTTAAAGTATGGACTCCTGCAGGGCTGCATATTGTTACTATTACAGATACCCCAAAACAGGATGATGGGTATGCATTATTTTTGAGAGTATTTTTATAAAGAGAAAGCAATGCAGTACTGCATTGCTTTCCAAAAATTCATTGTGCTTTTTATTGGTTAATATCTTTTCCTGCTTTTAATTTTTCAATCATAGATTCTGCATTGGCTTTATTAGCCGGATCAGGTGCCTGACCTAATCCTGCGGTTGCATATTTCAACGCTTCTTTATATTTTCCCTCACTGCTAAGTACCCTCGCCATACCCATATTGGTAGTAAATGTGTTCGGGAATTTTTTATAGTTGGATTTGAATATATCACTGGCTTCTTTTACTTTGCCGGCTGATAATAACTGCCTGGCATAGCCCTGTACCTCATTTACAGTTCCAAATGGCACTGCTTCATTCATCAATGCAGCTGCTTCAGTTTCCTTTCCCTGCAATTTTAATATCTCCGATTTTACACTGAGTGTACGGAAATTCTTTTCGCCAATAAACTGGCCACTGATGCTGTAATCTGCCCAGCCTAGTGCTTCATCTAAATTAGTTTTATGCTCTGCACACCACTCTGCAGCCTGCGCCCATGCTTTCCAGTCAAACCCTTTATCACCGCGTAATTCATTTCTGAACGATTGCAGTTGATTTTTTGCTAAGTCTGTTTCCACTTTAAAAGGGAATGACCATTTTTCCCACTGTAATGCTATCACTGCACTGTTCTCAGTTTGATTGATGAATTCATACTTTAATCTTTCCACCACCTTATCCAAAGATTGTTGTTTTATAGTTACCCTCAATGCATCTTCTTTGCCATCATAAAAATAGCTTCCCCAGGAAGAAGTATTTTTTGAAAAGATCAATATCGATTCTTCTTTCCCTACTGCTATAAAAAAACCATACTTACCTGCAGCCAGTGGCTTTCCTTCTATCACCACATCTGTTGAAAATTCTATCGTGGTATTTTCATTTGCTCCTGCCCTCCAGGGTGCAGCCTTGCTGGTACCAAAACCAAGATCGGTAAATCCAAAGGGAACAAGTTCGCCCCAGATTTTTCCTTCCCGTCCTTTAACAGCGGGCCTGTCATAATGAATGCTGACATCTGTAAGCCCGATACGTTCTCCTGCCCAGGCTTTTTTATTGCCCCCATTGGGTGTACTGCTTAACTGGGCAATGGATGAAATGTGCATTGCCAAAAAAATGATAGCAAGCGTTACTAATTTTTTCATATAAAATTTTTAGATAATAAAAATACGAAGTTATACAAGCATAAAAAATATGATTTGCTAAAAGGAAGTTGTTAAGGAAATAAAAATTAGCTTTAACCATTAAAAATCTTTCAACTCCCGCTGCGAACGGATCATTTCACCATACTCCATTTTTTTAGCCAGTGATGAAACTGCCAGTGCTATTCTTTTTGTTTTAGTAATTTCTGTTTTTGCACTTTCAATCCATTTACTGTAATAGCGCTGGTAAGAAGCTGATTTAGTTTTAAAAAAATCCAACGCCGCAGGTTCATCTTCCAGGCATTCTATAAACTCAGCGTTTAATTGATACTCCTTTTTATCTTCCTGCAACTTTACTTCCAGTATGGCCCCTTTTCTTTTATCGATTCCTTTACGCATAGCTGCATTAATGGGTATTATAAAATCACCATTCCCCATCGGTATCAGCGCAATCTGTTCAATCTTATAATCATCTAACCTGCCTTTAACTCTATAAGATTTTTTGCAGCCCGGTTTTATTTGCTCAGCAATTTTTTCAGGCACTTCAATATATGTCCAGCTGGTTTTTTCTCCCTGCTTATCAAATTTTAATATGGAGGTGCTATAACTTACCATTATGATGGCAATATAAAAAAATCCACCAACAAAAGCTGGTGGATTTTTTTTAAGAGTTATTGGGTACGGTTTACTAAAACCCAAGACCTATTGTAAAACCTTTTACTTTATTCGGGAAATCCATCATTTTAGTTGCAGCTCCTGTTGTAAGATTGATGGTATAAATACTTGTATTACCTCCTACTGTAAATAAGGCATAGGCAATGCCACTGGTACTTCCAATATCAAAACCATTATTTGATTCAACATTGATACCTAATGCACCCACTTCCACCAGCACACCATCGTTAGGAGGCATTTGCTTATATAATTTGTCGTTTGCACAATCAATATCAAACAAGGTAGTAGTGGTAGCACCAGCAAAATTATTGGCATATGCTGCACCGCTCACATTGGGTGTTCCCGGATTTAAATTAAGATCTGTTGCTGCTATCGCACCTGTTAATGGATTTAACCGGAGGTTCTGTCCTTTGTTGCTCACCACCCTCATCCTGTCAACCGTTGGGTTAAAGTCAAATCCAAAATGTGTACCGTTCAAAATTCCAAATGATCCAGCTCCGGTGATGGTAGCTGCACCAGAAGCAGCATTTAATGTATATAAATTCCCTGCGCTTCCCAACGCAAATAGCTGTCCATTCAATGGTCTGAAATCGATACCCAAAATATTCTCACCAACCATAAGTCCAGCAATCATTTTAGATACCGGGGCGCCTGTTGTAGTAGGATCAAAAATTAATAAATTATTCATCTCATCATTAGCGTATGCCACCGGGTTAGTTGGTATTGCAATGCCGTTTACTGCACTTGCAAAATCTCCAAGCTTTACAGCCATTCCAGTTAAGGTGTCAACCTGGAATAAAGAGGATTTTCCGGCCACGTTCATACTTGCCAAAGCCACAGTTCCATCAGGTGAAATATCGAAACCGGCTTCACCGTTTGGCATTACACCTAAGCTGCCTACTTCCACCAACGTACCATTATTTGGAGGAGTTTGTTTATATAATTTTTGGGTAGTTATATCTATATCGTACAATGTGGTGGCTGCTGCGCCTGCTTTACTGTTAGTGTAAGCAACGCCGGATACGGAAGCACCTGCAGCACCATTGATATTACCGTCAGTTGCAGCCACTGTACCTGTCTCAGGATTCAGGCGAAGGTTTTGTCCTGTGCTGGTTACAATGCGTATACGATCAACCGTTGGATTAAAATCAAAACCAGCAAATGTTCCATTCAATGCAGGTGTAAATGGAGCATCCCCAACCACTCTTGTACTCCCGCTTGTAATATTAATAATATACAGCCTGCTGGTACTGCCTAATCGATACAATTACCCTGTGGCTGGACGAAAATCAATACTTAGTATTTTTTCACCGGGCTGCAGGCCACTTAAGCTGACAGCAGTTATTGGTGATTCTGCCGCATTCGCATTGTATTTTGATAACTGCCCGGAAGCGGTGATACCATAAAAGACAAGGTTGGGTTTTACAACCGATGTCTCAGTTGGCCTTTCAGCTTCTTTTTTACAGGCTGTAAAATTTACTGCAAGGGCTGCTGCGATAACAATGAAACCGTACCTCATTGTGAATGTTATTTTTTTCATGTCAAAAAAGTTTTAAATATTCAATAGCGGTTAATAATTTGTTAATGCAGTTACGGAATTATTGGAGGATGGGTTTTAAAAAAATATTTTTATTTGGATAAATTATTTAAGTGATTGATAAAGGCGCAATTTTTTAGATAGTGTTAACCGTTTATTGATTATTTTTATTCCGTATGAAAAAGCTCCACAAACTATTCTTGTCAGGTTTCTTTGTATTCTGTTTTTACAATGCACACACCCAAACATTTAACAGTGATTATAAAGTAGTGGATGAATATGTAAAATCGCTGGGTAGCCTAGACACCCTGAACATGGGAACTATCAGCTACATTGTAACAAAAAAATTTGCCAGTACAACCGATAAGGCAAGGGCTATTTTTGACTGGATTGCCTATAACATCAGCTTTGATTGCAAAGCAGCCAGGAATAATGGCAATGAAAAAATGAATACTGATGACGTTTTAAAAACCAGGAAAGCCAATGCCAGCGGATATGCCACTTTATTCCAGGATATGTGCAGTGTGGTTAAGATCCGCTGCCTTACCGTGGATGGATATGTAAAGAATGATATTGAACAAATTAATGAAAAGCCTGATGAGTTTAATCATACCTGGGCAGTGGTGCAGCTGGGCCAAAGTCCTGACAGCTGGTATTACGTAGACCCCACCTGGGGCAGCGGTTATACGGATGAAAAAGTAACTACTTTTACCAGGGCTTATAATGATGCTTTCTTTTTTGCTGATAAAGTCATCTTTAATTACCAACATTTCCCTGATAATACAGCATGGTTAATCGGTGGTGGCACCAAAAATGTAAAAGATTTTTTTTCCATGCCGGTAGTAAAAAATCATGCTTATGATTTCAGGATCAGTAATTTTTCTCCTGCCGGAGGAATCATCAAATCGGCCATTAACAAATCGGTCAGGTTTAGTTTTAAGGTAAATAACAATGCCCCTGTTGATACCGTAGCATTAATGATAGGAGCAGAAAAGAATAAGAAATTGAAAACTATATACTATTCTTACAATAATAGCGTTGTAAGCTTTACGCATAAATTTGAAGAGGAGGATAGCTATCCGGTAACGATTTTGGTTAACAATAAACCTGTATTAGCATACATGGTAGAAGTTACGGAATAGCATTTTGAGGAAGATGTAAAAAATGGCAGCATGTTTTTTTTAATAACATTTAATTTTTTTGTAGTTTTCATAAACGCTAAACAACCAAAATTTACATACCTATGGGTTTTATTCAACAAATCAAAAACTGGACAGAGGCACATAATCCAAAATGGCTGGCACTTGTGAGAGTAGCCTTAGGAGCTGCCCTTTTATTAAGAGGGGTTAATTTTTTAAATGACCTGCCGGGACTCGACAGACTTATTGAAGAAAACAACCTTGCTGCCTACGATGATTTACTCAGGAATTCCATTCCATGGGTACATGTAGCAGGAGGCTTTTTTATCATTATCGGCCTGTATACCCGTTTTTTCTCATTCATACAATTACCCTTTATATTAGGAGCTATACTATTTATTAATTCCAAAAAGGGATTTTTTGGAGCTGAGACCGATCTTATCTACTCCATTATTCTTCTCATACTATTGGTGGTATTTGTAATAGAAGGAAGCGGACCGCTATCGTTATCGACTTTTTTCAGAGAGGTGGAGGCAGAGAAAACAGCAGAATCAAGGTCGTAATACCTGGCTGCAGATATTAACTATTTCATTGGTCATTTTAACTGGTACCGGATACCGGCGTATAATTTTGCACCCTGCATGGGTGCATAATTATATGAAGTATCGAAGAGATAGTTATATGGATTGGTATCTGGCCTTGGTTTACCAGTATTGTCAAAATATTTTCCTCCCGGCTTATTAAAAGGATCATCCGGATGTAATAATGCATATTTGGGCAAAAAATTCAGCATGTTCTTTACTCCGCCATATACTTCAAACTTATTCTTAAATGAATGAGTGATCTGTAAATTTATAATGCTATGCAGTGGTGATTTACTATCCCTGAAATCTCCGGGCACCACCGGCAAAAACATGGACCCGTTAACACGCCCTGTGAGATCAACCGTTAGTTTTTGTTTTGGCAAACCGTAGCTGATGGCGAATGTTCCTGAAAAGGATGGTGCAAACAACTGGGGATTTTTTATTCTTTTTCCATCGATATCTTTTTTTACTTCATACACATCCATCAGGGTGATACCTGCAATCACTTTTAATCCATTTGTAAAACTGGCATCCGTGTTTACAGTAATACCCTTTGAAATGGCATAACCATCCAGGTTATCGTAAATTATTTTCCCGGGATCTGTAAAATAATCTCCAATAATTTTATTGGTGAAATATGTATAAAAACCGCTTACATCAATATTTATAAAACCGCTGTTATGCCTTATCAGGGTAGTATAGTTCAGGTTGCAATTCCAGGACTGCTCAGGCTTTAAAGCTTCTGTTATCACTACATCTCTTGCACCGGTTAATGCGGCATGATCTTCTGTAAACAAATTCACCACACGGTAGCCATTGCCTGCACTTAAACGAAATACATTTGTATTGCCTGGTGCATATTTAAAACTAAGGCGTGGAGTAAAAATATTACCATGTTCATTATTATGATCATATCTTAAACCTGCCAGTAAAGTAAGTTGCTGATTTAGCTTATACTCATCCTGTATAAATATTCCCGGAAGAAAACTGTGTTGAGGCTGATTGATACCATTACTGTTGCTGGTGCCTGATGTATTATCATCATAAAAAGTGTAGCGAAAAGGTACTCCCGCCAGCAGGTCATGATTCCTTATTTTTTTGTTCCAGCGTAATTGAGCAAAAGCTACCTGCTGTGTTGCATAATATTTTATCATTCCGTAGTAACTATCCTGCAAATGATAGTTATAAGAAACATCTACATTAAATCCTTTTCCTGTAGCAACGGCACTCACAATTTCTGCCCTTTTTGTTTGAATTGTTTCACCATAAATACTGTCTGAGCCCCTGTATTTCTTATCCCAGTTTAACTCCCCGCCCCAGCGGTTTTCATAAATCAACCGGGCACCTAATGATGCACTAAAATCACCAGTACCCTTAAAGTTCCATTTATTAAAAACAGACAACCTGTTCTGAAGTGTGAGATCAGTAAAATCATCTTTATTGATATCCAGTCGCTGATTGAAATTAAAATAATTGATACCCAGCAAAGCATTCACTTTTTTACCCACATGTGAGGTGGTAAAGTCTGCATTAAATTCGCCAATATGCGTACCAGAAATATCCACCCTAGCTTTCTCAGATATAACAGCATCTTTGGTAATAATATTGATCAATCCACCAACCGCTTCACTCCCGTATAATGTGGAAGCCGGCCCCTTTACAATTTCTATCCGCTTTACCATACTGTTAGGTATTCCAGCCAGGCCATATACGGTTGAAAGGCTGCTTACTATTGGCATGCCGTCTATCAAGATCATAGTGTAGGGGCCCTCCATTCCATTAATATGTATATCACCGGTATTGCACACGTTGCAATTGAGCTGTGGCTGTACCCCATTTACCATTTGAAGGCTTTCAAAAATGTTAGGAGCAGGATTTTTCTTAAAATAGGCGGGAGTATATACCTCTACCGGGATGGGTGACGCCATTTTACTCACTGCTTTCATGGTTCCAGATATCACCACTTCATCAATCAATGAACTGTCCTTTTCTAAGTGAATAGTTAACTCTACATCCTTATTGAGTAATGTAAATTGCTTTATCAACTGCTTATACCCTACTGCAGTTATTTTAGCCTTGTAAGTTCCTGCAGGAAGATCGTTAAAAACAAAGCGTCCATTCGAATCACATATTGCATTTCTGCCAACATTCAATTTAACAGTAGCGGATTCTATTACTTTACTTCCATCGTCTACCAAACCCTTCAGAGTAGCCGTTTGAGCCAGCAACACATTGCAGGCAATGCAAAATAATATTACCATATATACCCATCTCTTCATATACCCTATTGATTGAAATGCAAAGAAGGTCTTTTTATTTGATATACAAAAATATAAATTTAGGTATGCCTAATTATATTTTTCTGTAAAAATTATTCCACATTTGCTTAAAATCAAGTTATGAGCTCACTTACAGAAGAGAATTACCTGAAGGCTATTTATAAATTGCATGAAAAGAGTGGCAACATGGTGAGCACTTCTGCATTAGCAGAAGAACTGAATGTAAGTGCGGCATCAGTTACTGATTTTGTAAAAAAAATAGCTGCCAAAAAATTGATCAGCTACGAAAAATCTAAAGGAGTGGTGCTTACTGATAAAGGGCGCCTGATAGCTATCAACATTATTAGAAAACACCGGCTTTGGGAAGTATGGCTGGTAAATAAACTGGAGTTTAAGTGGGATGAGGTACATGATATTGCAGAACAACTGGAGCATGTGGTAAGTGAGGAGCTGATTGCCCAGTTAGATAAACATTTAGGTTTCCCCAAAGCTGATCCTCATGGTGACCTGATACCGGATGCGAAGGGCAACTTTGCCAAAACTGGCAGCAAACCTTTATCTGAATATGGTAAAGGAGATACAGTTACAATTGTAGGAGTAGCCGAACATTCTAACTCTTTTTTACAATACCTCACAAAGAAAAATCTCACTTTAGGAAATGAAATAAAAATTGAAGCAATAGAAGAATTTGATAATAGCTTCCACGTAAAAATCAATAATAAACTGCAAATGCAATTCAGCAAAGAAGTAGTAAAAAATTTGTTAGTAGTAAAGCTATAATGAAAAGTTAGCTCAGAAGGAGCAATAAGAAACCGACTATTTTACAACCTGGAACTTACCAGAATCTACAATTTTACCCGATCTGTCTCTCAGCTGGTAAATATATACTCCACGATAAAAGCCGTCCAGAAGGAAAGATATACGTTCAGAGCTTCCAACTGATTCACCTACTTTCCTGCCCATAAAATTGAACAGTTGTAATGTGTAAAAATTATCAGTTCCCTTTGAGATATCAAAATTTATGATCGATGTAGCAGGGTTGGGATAAGATTTCAACACTTTTGCAGCAGATGCTCTCTGGCTTGCCAGTTTTAGCTGTGCAAATGTTGCAGTGCTAATTCCGATAAGAAATAATAATATGGTAAAAGTCTTTTTCAGTATTGTAAATATACTCATTTTTAATAAAAATGCCCCTAATGCATAGAAACAAAAAAATCGCTGTTTTATTGTACAGCGATTTAAATATTATCCATTATAAGTCAAAACATTAGTTCAATGTCACTAAAGTCTGCAAGATAGTATCAAAATTAGGCTGGTCGCCGGGTGTTGCACATATTTCTGCATATTTAACCGTTCCTGTCTTGTCAATCACAAAAGCGGCTCTTTTACTTACGCCCTGCATTTCAAAAGCCGGGAAGGTTTCATATAAAACTTCGTAAGCCTTTGATACATCTTTATTAAAATCGCTTAACAACGGAAAGTTGAGGTTCTGCTCTGTTTTATATCTATTCAGTACAAACAATGAGTCTACAGAAATACCCAGCACCTGCGCATTGGCATCATTATAAACAGCAATATTATCTCTTACATTACATAATTCTGCAGTACAAACACTGGTAAAAGCCAGGGGGAAAAATAACAGCACAACATTTTTCCCCTGGTAATCTGCCAGGCTTACTTTCTTCTTGTTGTTGTCATAGAGTGTGAATCCAGGAGCTTGTTGTCCAATTTCAATTGCCATAATTATTGATAGTTTTTTAATTTAAAAATGATTACAAATCATTAGCGTAGCGTTATTAGTCGAACATATTCAATTGGTTATGATTTAGTTCTTTGAAATATTGTAATTGAGTTTGTTGAAAGAGTTGATTGATG
>JAYWII010000140.1:0-23865 GCA_043788995.1 Chitinophagaceae bacterium
TCCGGCATCCACCAGGTCGCCAACTGCCAGCGCCACACCGGCAAGCGACATGATGTTGGAGCTTACATTAAACCAGTCCATCATAATAAAGGAAATCAACACGCTCATTATAATCGTTATCACTACTATTAAAGCGCTGCGTACATGCAACAGGAAGATGAGCAGTACAAGGGCAACAACAATAATTTCTTCTATCACTGCTTCTTTTAAAGTTGCAATGGTAGCTTCAATTAAATCAGACCGGTCGTAGGCAGTATGAAACTTAACGCCTGTAGGTAAACCCTTTTCTACGTCTTTTAATTTTTCTTTTACTTTATCAATTACCTCTTTTGCATTTTCTCCATAGCGCATAATAACTATGCCACCCACTTTTTCTCCTTCACCATTTTCTTCTATAATCCCCAGGCGCAATTCGCCACCCATTTGCACGGTGGCAATATCTTTAACACGGATGGGGATAGAGCCTTGAGTTAATAATGCTATTTCTTCAATGTCTTTTATTTGGGTAATATAGCCTACACCCCTGATGATATATCCCATATCGGCCATCTCAATTTTTCTTCCTCCAACATCGTTATTGTTCGCCCTTACTTTTGCAATTACATCCATTAATGGAATGTTGTAATAGCTCAGCTTATGCGGATCAATTACTATTTGATATTGTTTTTGAAAACCACCATAAGATGCCACTTCACTTACACCAGGTATTGTTTGCAAAGCAAATTTTATGTACCAATCCTGCAGGGCTCTTAATTCTCCCAAATCGTGTGAGGGTGCATCAAGAGTGTACCAGAAAATATGTCCCAACCCGGTGCCATCAGGACCTAGTGTGGGTACAACATTTTGCGGCAATAAACGCTGAGCATAATTAAGCCGTTCCAATACTCTTGTACGTGCCCAATAAATGTCCACGTCATCTTCAAAAATTACAAACACAAAACTCATCCCGAACATTGAGTTGGCACGGATGTTTTTTATTTTTGGAATGCCCTGCAGGTTACTTACTAACGGATAGGTTACCTGGTCTTCCATAATCTGTGGGCTTCTTCCCATCCATTCAGTAAAAATGATAACCTGGTTTTCAGACAGGTCAGGTATGGCATCTACCTTAGTATTATTAATTGAATAAAAACCATAACCCGTTACTGCCGCAGCTATCAGCAGCACGACGACACGGTTCTTTAAAGCCCATTTAATAAAATTGCTGATCATACTTTATTTTGATGCTGATTTCGCATTATGTTTAAAAAGTTTTAAAGATTTTGCTGCCTGTATAATTATAACAGAAGAAATAGCCGCTGAAAGAATGATGATCCATTCTTTAAGCGTCATGGGTATTATGTTCAATGCCTGACCCACAAAGGGTATTTGAATTACTCCTATCAAAATGACAAGACTTGCTGTTACTGCATACCAGACAAATTTATTTTTAATAACCTCATTGTTAAAAAATGCACCACTACCCATATTAAATACATGAAATAGCTGGCAAAAAATAAGGGTAAAGAATAAAATGTTGTTACACATAGCCGCATCCCATGGCTCACCACTATGAAAGGCATAATGATTAACAAGCACGCCTGTTGTACTTACCAATGCAATAACTATTGAGTAAAAGAAAATAAGTTTCCAACGGCTTTTGTCAATAATTGGTTCGGATGATTTGCGGGGAGGCAGTTTCATAATATCAGTACTTCCTTTGGTTATACCTAAAGCAAGTGCAGGCAACAGATCTGTAATAAGATTAATGAAAAGTATTTGTAAAGGCAACAACTGAAAGTGAAGGTTCATGATTGCAGCAACTGCTATCACCGCCAGTTCACTGAGGTTACACGATAGAAGAAAAGTTACAAATTTTTTAATGTTTTCAAAAATAATACGCCCCTGCCTGATGGCTACAACAATAGATGAAAAGGAATCATCTTTTAACACCATGTCCGAAACTTCCTGGGCCACCTGTGTGCCCCGAAGCCCCATAGCAATACCGATATCGGATTTCTTAATTGCCGGAGCGTCATTAACACCATCACCCGTCATGCCTACAACATATTCTTTTTCCTGAAAAACTTTTACCAGGTCAAGCTTGTGCTTTGGATTTACCCTGGCAAAAACGGAAGTATTTATCCAATGCTGTTTTTCATCTTCGTTTAGCGCCTCAAATTCCATCATACCCTTTCCAATCATTGGCACTTCATCCTCTTTTGATATACCCAATTGTGTTCCTATATAATGGGCAGTGGCAGGATGATCGCCGGTGATCATGACCACTTTTATTCCCGCTGTTTTACAATCGTTGATGGCAGCCTGTACTTCTGGCCTTGGCGGATCAATCATACCAACCAATCCAAGAAAAACCAGCTCATCTATTAAGGAAGAAGGCGCACTATCCATCTTACGGTACGCCATGCCAATCATGCGATGACCGGATGCTGAGGATTGTTCTGCTTTGGCGAGCCATTCTTCTCTTTTTGTTGTATCCATCGTCACCTCACTATCTTCAAAAATCTGTGTACACTTCAGCAATAACTCCTCTGGAGCGCCTTTTGCAAAGACATAAAATTTACCATCGTGCTCATGCAACGTGGACATAATTTTTGTTTCGCTGGAAAAGGGTTCTTCGTCTTTTTTTATAAATGCTGCCCGAATTGTATTGATGTCCTCACCCTTATCTTTTGAAAACTTTAGTAAGGCTATCTCTAATGGATCACCGATTTCTTTTGTTTCTTTTTCGGCTGCCTGAATATCGGCTGTGTTACATAAAACAGCACATTGCGATATCAATTCCAACTGCTCTTTTTTACCGTTAAAGGCAACATCCTTTTTCCATGTGCCTGAAGCGGTATCAACAAATACCACTTCCATTTTATTTTGTGTGAGCGTACCGGTTTTATCGGTGCAAATAACATTGGTGCCGCCTAAAGTTTCTACAGCCGACAATTTTTTTACAATAACATTGTAGCGGGACATTTTTAACATGCCTTGTGCTAAAGTCATGGTGGCTACAATCGGCAAACCCTCTGGAATGGCAGCCACAGCAAGGGCAATAGCTGTTTGCAGCATTTCAATAATGGGTACCCCATTAATTAACCCTGCGATAAAAATAAGTACCACCAGCCCTACCGTAATTTTGATTAGCTTTTTACTAAACTCTTCCAGCTTCTTTTCTAAGGGAGTTGCTGCCTGCTCCGATGATTGAACAAGGTTGGCAATCTTTCCCAACTCGGTTTTCATGCCTGTGGCACAAACCAATATATAGCCATTACCCTTAGAAACATTCGTGGCTTTAAAAGCCATATTTGTGCGGTCTCCAAGAATGGTGGACTCAGGCAAATCAGCAACCTTCTTCTCAACAGGAACGGATTCTCCGGTAAGTGCTGATTCGTCAATCAGTAATTGCGTGGATTTAAAGATTCTTCCATCAGCTGGTATCATATCACCAGCCTCTGTAAATACAATGTCGCCGGGTACTATTTCTTCAGAATTAATTTCAGTTAGTTTTCCATCACGAAGTACTTTTGCAGGTATAGATGAAAGCTTTTTTAAAGCCAGCACTGACCGCTGTGCTTTAAATTCCATATAGAATCCTATAGCTGTATTGATGATAATTACTATCAAAATAGCAATGCCATCCAGCCATTCTTTAAACCAGAAAGACATTGCTACAGCGAAGAAGAGGAGATATACAATAGGACTTTTAAACTGGTTTGCTATTAATTGCAAAAGAGTGAGTGACTTAGCTTCTTCGATAGTATTCTTCCCGAATTGCTCAAGCATTTCTTTAGCCTTTTCACCGGATAAACCTTGCTCCGTATTGCTGTTAAGCAATGCAGTGGCTTCTTCTATTTTTATTGCATGAAATGTAAAGTCACTCGGGATTTTTTCCATTGCTTAATAATTTATCAGCTGACTGCTGTTCTTCATCCAGTACGTTTTTATTCCCGGTTCATTTACTCATGTTTTATTGGTTTGAATAATTTGAGGACCAGTAACATAAATTTCATTTTTACCATAGGATCACTTATGGCTGATTCTTATGTGTTGTGCTATCCATGTTCAATGAATCCATTTTCATTTCCTTCATTTCTTTCTCATCATGATTCATTTCTTTTGACTCTTTGTTACCCGATGATTCGTTATTGCAGGAAGCAGCAATTACCATTGCAGATATTACCAATAAAAAATAAATCTTTTTCATACTTTTTTTTGTTTTGCTTTTTGAATAATTTTAAAGAATAACAAACTCCGTTTAGATATTAATGTTGATGATTAGAATGCTCTTCTTTCTTTTCCTTTAAATCCATATTGCATTTAGAACATTTGCCGGGTTTATTGCTTGTTACATCTGAGTGCATAGGACAAGTATAAATTTTCATCACTTCCATTTTCATTTTCTCCTTTGGGGACAACGCCAATGATGCACCACATTTTGAACACTTACCAGGCTTATCACTTACCATCTCAGGATGATTAGGACATGAATAAGCTTTAGCTGTTTTCTCTTGTTTCAAATCCATTCCACATTTAGGGCATTTACCTGACTTATCCCTGGTTACGTCCGGATGCATAGGGCATGTGTACATACCCATTGCCTGCATTTTCATTTTTTCTTTTGGAGTCATGTTCATTTTGTTTCCACATACCGGACACTTGCCAGGTTTATCACTTTTTTCACCAGGATGCGCCGGGCACATGTATATTTTCATTACATCCTTTTTCATTTGTTCCTTTGTAGATATTACTAAATCCATATCGCATTTAGGACACTTGCCAAATTCATCCATCATTACTTCGGGGTGCATTGGGCAAGTGTATTGCACTTTTTCCGTTTTACGTTTTGTGCTGTCTTGTGCAAAAACAGAAATAGAAAGGATAGTTAAAGCTGCCATCATCAGCATTTTAAATGATTTCATTTTTTTGATTTTAATTGTTGCTTAAATAAATGATTGTGTAAAATATTACACCTATGAACTTATTGATTCTTAGATGCTGGCAAGAAATCATTTTTTAAAAGTTTAAACACAGAATACCTGATGCCTTAAAAATAAATACATCCTTCTTAACAAAAAATGAGACTTGTCAGAATGCAATATGATAATCGTCATTTAATATAGTAGTAATAAGATACCAAGATCATGCTCGTAGTATATGTAACTGATTATATACTTTACGTCTTAGTCAATGCAGGTCTTGCCTGATTTTTTTGTTATGAAATCCATCTTTTTGTGTTAATTCCATTCCGCATTTTGGGCATTTGCCCGGCTTATCCGATTTTACTTCTGGATGCATTGAGCAGGTGTATGTTTGCATTGTTTTATTTTTTTGTTTTATTGGAGGTTTAACTATTTTGTTTCTGAGTTTTGCCATTACTATTGGTGCTAATTCCCTCTTTTGGTGGAACTTGTGTGAAAGAATTACGCTAGTATAAAGGTGAGTTCAATATCTACGGAAAGTGTTACACAATTAAACAAAGATGTTGCATCATTCACTGATTAAAAAGTGTGATGTAATTATGTTTTGAAGAAGATTTTTAGCAATGGGCTTAGCCAGTTTGCATTTTTAAATAGGCAGAAGAAATATTTAGTGCGTTTATGATAGAACCTGATATGGTAGGTTGGTGAAAACCTTTACTCTTTAAAAGGTTTGCTGCGAACACTAATATTGAAATTACTCCTGTGCAGCGAAAGCACCAGGCTAAGGCTTAGTCTTCATATCCACTTTTGATAATAGTTGAAATCATTTTGAATTGAGTCCTAGCATTAAAGCAATACTTTGAGAAAGCCGGAATGATTATTCCTTCACCTAATTTAAGTTTGTACTTCTTTTTATTTATTATCACTTCTGCAGCTCCGTCAATTACCTGAATATAGTTATCGAAAGGAAATATTTTTTCAGTTAGTTCTTCCCTTTTATCAAATGCGGAAACTGTAACATTACCTGTCGCTCTTTTTATAATAGTTTTACTTAACACTGAGTGGGGAACGTATTCGAGAATTTCTACAATGATGTGAACTTTCAATTTTTCCATTTCAGTTATTTGTGAACCCTTCTTTTTCATAATAACTGATTTATGATAATAGTACACTTTCCTATTTAATGTGAGCTGGTTTATGTACCTGTCGTATTATCTATTATATGGAAAGTTTTTTGATATATTGACGCACAAAATAAGTTATATATCTATTTGGTCAACCTATTATAGTTAGCCGCATATTTATTTAATAAAACATCTAAGGAACTTTGATACTCTTTTAAATTTGTTTCATTTATTTCCGGGTCGTTTTCATTTGGAAGGGTAACAGGCATTTCCTCTTTATATTTTGATAACTCAGGAATCTTTTCATCATTAGTTTTAGTAATTTCTATAATATCCTTATTAATTTCATTTCCAGTTTTCATAAAGAATGTTTACAATGGATAAAGGGTTTTAAAATGATGTTGCCTTAATTTATGATTAAATAATATTGAGTAAAGATGAACACTCTTACATTAAAAAGTGTTACACAATAAAAAGAATGTGTTGCATCATTCACTGATTTGTCAGTACGCTTAGCTCTCTGAATTCGAGAGATTTAAAAAGAGAAGGAGTTACGCCAGTTATTTTTTTAAATTGATTAGAGAGATGAGCCACACTGCTGTAGTTAAGTTTCCAGGCAATTTCGGTAAGATTGATTTCATCATAAAGAATTAATTTTTTCACTCTTTCAATTTTATGGAAAAGTAAAAAATGTTCTAAAGTTGTTTTTTCTATTTTTGAAAATACGTTTGACAAGTAGGTATAATCACAATTCAGTTTTTCGCTTAAGTAAAGGCGGAAATTTGCTTTTGGCAAATCATCGTCACAATAAATCATTTCGGTAATTGCATCTTTTATATTTTCAATTAAGATGCAATCCTTGTCCTCTATTAGTTCAAGACCACATTCATGTAAAGTAATTTTTAGTTCCTCCCGTTGTTGTCGTGTAATACTGCTTTTTAGCCTTACTTCTCCTAAATTAACAATAACAAAATGTAACCCCATTTTTTTTAATACTTCAGACACTTTTTGTTTACACCGGTCACTTAGCATGTATTTTATGTAGATGTACATATTTGTATTATTGTTAAAGAACCCCTTTGATTATTAGCAGGATGCTTATTGTTACCTTAATACGGCAATTATACAACCAGCTTTAACAGTTTGGAATTTTAACCAATCTTGCGAAAGAAGCTATGAAATATAGGAATGTGGGGATTTTTATACCCGAAGCGGACAGCTTTTATGGTAAACAGGGAACTCACCTTTTTGATTGGAATGCGTAAAATGGTAATCCTAACTATTTAAACTTTCACAAATTTTCAAGTGAACTTCGTTTCTTATGTTTGAGGGACTTAAAAAAAGAAGGGGTTAAACCAGTTGTTTTTTTAAACTGGCGTGAAAGATAGGCCACGCTGCTATACTGAAGTTTTGAAGCAATTTCGGTAAGATTGAGTTCGTCATAAAGAATCAACTCTTTTACCTTTTCTATTTTATGAATGATAATATAATGCTCAATAGTAGTCGCCTCTACTTCTGAAAAAAGATTGGAGAGATAAGTATAATCATATTTTAATTTTTCACTAAGGTAATTAGAAAAATTTATCCTTGGTAACACATCTGCATAGTGAATCATTTCGATAACTACATTCTTTATTTTTTCAATCAGTATATCTTTTTTATCATCCATTAGTTCAAACCCGGATTTGTGTAAAGCAACTTTTATTTGCTTCCGCTTTTTTGCTGTAATGTTTTCTATTATCTCCACTTCTCCCCAATTAACAGCAACATAATGGATGCCGAGTTTATTCAATTCCTCTTTCACCATCATTTTGCAGCGAATGCTAACCATGTATTTGATGTAGAGTTTCATTATTATTTAGTTTTTTTCATTTATTTCCAACCACAGTTATTAATCTTATAGATTATTTTAGCAATAAAATATTTATTCGTTGCATATCTTTTCACCACCTATTATCTGAACCTCCCCAAACACAGTTCTAAAATGTTTTTGAATAAATACATTTTCAAACCCTGCTTCTTCCATCAATTCAGGCAGCAAGCCTTTTGAGTTTGCATCTGTTGATTTATATCCATCAAGCCCTCTTATAATATTAAAAAGCGTTCGCTGCAACCATGATTTCGAACGGCCGAAATCTGCAATAAATAGTTCGCCATTATTCCCCAAAATCCTGAAGGCTTCTGCAAGTGCTTTACGCTTAGTATCCGTATCAAGATGATGAAAAACCAAACAGGAAATTACCCTGTCGAAAGCTTTGTTCTGAAAGGGAAGTTGTGAGCTATCATAATCCAATAAAAAAATATCCAACTCCTTTTCTTTCACTTTTTGAATTACCTTGTTTAGTATTTCTTTATCCACATCAATGCCTGTTACTTTCGCCTCCGGGCATAATTCTTTAATCATAATGGTTAATGTAGCTGTACCACAGCCAAAGTCCAATACTTTCATTTTTGCCGAAATATTAGCTGCTTCAATTAATACCCGTTTCATTTTCTTCTCTGGCATGGTGAGATTAATGAAGAAATCATACAGAGGAGTTAACCACTTGTAGCGAAGCGCTGGTATGTATTTGTTTGTAATCATTATGATATCCTATTTGTGAAAAATCAATTTTTGTACACTATTATTTTTGCAATTGGTGGGTACGGAAACCCTGCCGATAATACGTTTCATTATAAATAAGGAAACTAAAGCAGGGCTCCGACCCATGTGATTTACTATACTCTTTTTACTTTTAACAACATTCCTGTTATTCAAATTCCTTCTTCTCTTGTTCCTCCAAATATTTCTTCAATGCTTTCTCTCCAAACATTTTAAATACCACAGGTGTAACAATCATATCCAGTAAAGTAGAACTGATTAATCCGCCCAAGATTACCGTAGCAACCGGATACAAAATTTCTTTACCCGGTGCGGTGGCATCCAGCGTTAATGGTATCAATGCCAATGCTGCAACCAACGCTGTCATCAGTACAGGCACCAATCTTTCTAATGAGCCACGGATAATCATTTTGTCGCTAAAGGTTTCCCCTTCATGCTGTACCAAGTGTATGTAATGCGAAATCATCATAATACCATTGCGGCTGGCAATACCTGTGAGTGTAATAAAGCCAACCATTGTTGCAATAGAAAATACACCACCCGTCAGCATTACCGCTACCACACTTCCTATTAAAGCCAGTGGTATGTTCAGCATTATCTGCAATACAATTCTTGATGATTTAAAATGACTGAACAGCACTAAAAAAATGCCGAGAAAAGAGAAGATACTTAAAATGCCTATCAGCTTTGATGCAGATTGCTGGCTTTCAAACTGGCCACCCCACACTAAAAAATATCCTTCCGGCAGTTTTAATTGTGCGTTTACTTTTTGCTGCATTTCTGTTACGGTTGTTCCCAAATCCCTGCCTTGTACATTGGCACTTACCACAATTCTCCGCAATGTATTTTCATGATAAATAGTATTGATACCATTCTCCATTTCAATTTTTGCAATTTGTTCTAGTGGTATCAATGAACCATCCGGGAGCGAAATCTGTGTATTTTTAATACCTTCTAAATCTTTTCTTGCACTATCGGTAGTGCGTAGCAGAATATCAAAACTTTTAATGCCATCCAATATCTGGCTGCTTACTTTACCGTTGTAAAATATTTCAATATCCTCCGCTACTTTACCTGGTTGCAAACCATATCGCTGTACTGCCTGCCGGTCAATTTTTACAATCAACTGCGGCACCAATAGCTGTTTCTCTACCTGTAAATCAACCACTCCCGGAACTGTGCTTACAATCTCTTTTAGTTGTGCGGCATTGCTTCTTAAATCGGCAAGGTCGTTACCAAATATTTTAATAGCCACCTGTGCCCTTACGCCGGAAAGCAGATGGTCTAACCGGTGTGAAATAGGCTGTCCGATATTTACTGTTACGCCTTTTAGCACAGAAAGATTATTGCGTATTTCGGCTAAAATGATATCCCGTCTTTTAATATCTGCCGGTTTAATGGCTACTTCAATTTCTGAGTTGCTGGGTGGCTCGGCATGTTCGTCTAACTCGGCACGGCCGGTACGGCGGGCAGTAAGTAACACGCCGGGCACTTTTAATATTTGCCGCTCTGCTACATTACCTACTTTGTTTGCTTCTTCTAAAGAAGTGCTTGCAGGCAAAGAAAGGTTAATGGTAAAACTACCCTCGTTAAATGGTGGTAAAAACTCTGTACCAAAAAAAGGCACAATGGCAATCGCTGCTATAATTAAGGCTATGGCTGAGCCAATAACTATTTTAGGATGTTTTAATCCCCGTCTTAATAACTTTAAATCCTGACGTTTTAAAAATTTCACAAAGGCACTATCATCATGCGAAGAAGCCTGCAACAGCGCTTCATTTTCATTGAGTGGAGCCCGCTTATCTGCTACATCATCTGTTGCAATTTTTTTCTTTTTCCAGAACAATAAATTTACATGCCGCAGATGTGCTGGTTTGCCCAGCAGGTAACTGCATAGAGCTGGCGTAACAGTTAGTGAAACAATGAGTGAGGCTACTATAGATGTTATGTATGCAATGCCAAGTGGCGCAAATATTTTCCCTTCAATACCCTGCATGTAAAACAAAGGAAGAAAAACCAACACCACAATAATGGTGGCATAAACAATTGAATTTCTTACTTCACTGCTGGCTTCATAAATTACTTTCTTCAAAGGCCGTGGTTGTGGTAATGCCCAGTTTTCTTTTAACCGCCTGAAAACATTTTCCACATCCACAATAGCATCATCTACCAACTCACCAATAGCTATCGCCAACCCACCCAACGTAAGTGTATTAATAGATACATCAAAGAATTTAAAAACAATGGCTGTTATAATAAGTGACAGCGGAATAGCGGTAAGTGTAATAACGGTTGTGCGGAAATTAAGTAGGAACAAAAACAAAATAATAATCACCAAAATAAATCCATCCCGTAAAGCATCCTCTACATTGGTGAGTGAATTTTGTATAAAGTTTTTTTGCTGAAAAACATCGGTATTGATTTTTACATCTGCCGGTATTGATTTTTTTATATCATCCAGTGCTTTAATAATTTCTTTTGTTAAGGTAACCGTGTTGGCTCCTGGTTGTTTTTCAATACTGAGTATTACAGCAGGTTTTCCATTTAAGGAACCATCACCTCTTTTTATAGGCCCACCAAATTTTAATTCGGCTACCTGCTTTAACAAAACCGGTGCATTGTTTTTGTTGCTGATAACCGTATTGGCCAAATCATCTAAAGAATTTGCCCTCGCAATGTTTCTTATCAATACTTCGCTTCCTTTATTATCATCAACAAAGCCTCCTGTTGTGTTTAAATTGGTTACCTGGAGTGCATTGTCAATATCATTGATAGAAACGCTGTATTGCCGCATTTTTTCAGGAGAAATTAATACTTGGTATTGTAATTTGTCACCACCAATAGGTATTACCTGGCTTACACCTTTTATACTCATTAATCTTCTCCTGATGGTAAAATCACTCAAAGTTCTTATGTCTGCAGCAGAGGTAGTATCAACGGTAACAGCCACCATCATAAACTGCCCCATAACTGAACTGATTGGCCCCATAACCGGAACTATCTTGTTGGGTAACTGAACCGTTTGTAATTTTTCGGCAGTTAACTGGCGGGCACGGTACACATCTGTACTCCAGTCAAATTCTACAAACACAAGTCCCAAACCCGGACTGGCAACAGAACGTACCACTTCTACACCCGGAGCCCCGTTTAAAGAAGTTTCAACAGGCAGCGTTACCTGTGCTTCAATTTCTTCAGGGGCCATACCATTGGCTTCTAAAAAAATGGTTACCCTGGGCCGGTTTAAATCTGGCAGTACATCCACCGGAAGATTTACCAACGTAAAAACTCCGTACACCATTATCAGTGCAGCAAATGCAACTACAAACAAACGGTTACGTAATGAAAACTGAATGATTTTATTTAGCATGATGAATTATTTATCCTGTAATTTTTGCTTTTCTAAATCGTTTGGAGCTTACAAAAAATAATGTAAAACCGCTGATGACTGTTACTATTCCAAATATGGAAAAAGCTCTTAACACCCAATTATTAATATTGTCCCTTCCATTATAATCCATTGTGTGAAACATCCACAGTAAATCAAACGTTCGCCATTTTGCATTACGGAATGTTTCTACTTTGCCGGTTTGTGCTGCAACATAAATATTAGTATTGCTTTCATGTTGAAATGATATTTTCCATGCAGGAAGCGGCTTTTCACGGTATTCATCATGGTTGCCAACTGTAGTGATATATTCAACGATTGGTTTAGCTGGCAGTTGGTTAAAACTTTCAGCAGCTATCTTAATAGCTTCTTCCTTATCAATTGGCTTTCTAATTTTTCCGGTTTGGGCATCGGCAATAACTGTTTTTAAATGACCATCTGAAAAATAACTGATGTTGTAAAATGATTGTTGCAAAATATTTACAACTTCCAGCTTATTGATTGAATCTGCTTTTTCAGTCAGGTTATTAAATACTATTGCTGGAGAAATAAAATTGATGGCGGCGGATAAATACGGTGGATGTTTATGTTGCAAATCACCATGTATCTCATCAATATTTGTCCAGCTAAAATAGAGGCCACTGATTGTCCACAATAAAAATTGCAAACCCAGCAGTACGCCAAGGTAACGATGTGCTTTTCGGATGTAGTATTGTTTACTTTTTGCCATAAATATTTGGACCTTATTTTACTATTTCTGAGTAGCTAACCATTTATCAAACTGCTTTATCTCTTTATTTTGTTCTTCTATTATTTGCTGCGCCATTTTTTTTAATTCATACACTTTACCATCACCTATTTCGCCTTTAGACATTTCAATTGCCCCGCTATGGTGTACTTTCATCATCATAGCAAAATCCTTATCTATATTGCCTGTCATTTTAGTTTCTTTCAGCTTTGCATCCATACCACTCATAGCTTCCATTAATTCAGGATGTTCGCCTTTTGCAATATTTTCTTTATGGCTGGCTAATATTGTTTTGAATTTTTCAATTTCTCCTGTTTGAGCAGTGATAATACTTTGTGCCATTGCCTTCATCGTATTATCCGAACCTGATTTGAGTTCAATATTTGCCATATCAATAGCTCCCTGGTGATGTACAATCATCATTAATGCATATTCGGCATCAAAATCGCCATTCATTTTTATGGCTTTCATTTTATCCATAGAGGACATCATCGCCTTCATCATTTCATCATTCATATCCATCTTACCAGTTCCATCCATTTTTGCATCATTGTGTTCTGCCATTTTCATAGCAGTATCAGATTCCATTTTTATTTCTGAAGTAGATTTGTTGTCACCATTACAGGCCTGCAACATAAACAAGCTGGCTAATGCAGCAGAAATTAAAATTTTCATGATTGTAGTTTTTAAATTATTAATATTACTAAGACGATTTATTTACTTTCTATTTCTTATAGTTTGGCTTTTATAAAGTCTATTTCCTTTTGTCATGCGGCAATAATATCTCATATAAATTTTACCATCACAAGATTTAGTGTTTGACTATCTTCTTCCCTTTTTTTCTGGAACTAAATTCATTCCGCCTTTAGGGCAATTGCCAGGAGCGTCCTGCAAAATTTACGGGTGCATGGGGCAGGTGTTTTTTGCTGATGTTCCATACACATTAATTTTGTATTGTGAAAGGAAATTCAATTCTTAACTTTTCCCATGCTACAGCAATTTTTCCACTGTTGTTTTTACTTAGTTCAATAAAGTATTGCAACCGTTCTGTATGATTTACTTTTTTGGGTTTTACTTTAATTCTAACCACATCCTGTTCTTCATCGTACTCGGTTGCCAGGTGTTGTTTCCATTGCTTATTAATAATCAATGTCCACTCCTTTTTACCGGGCATGGTAAAGAAAGCATATTTGCCTGCCGGTATTTCTTTACCGTTCACTATAATAGCTTTTGGTATTTCTAATGTGGTGGCATCATGAGCGCCGGTTACCCATACCTCATCATTAGGAACAAGACCGCCCCATATCACTCTGTTTCGTACACCAGGAGAGTGGTAATTGATTTTAATACTGTCTGCATTAAAAACTGCAAAAGCCATTGATTTAATACTTTTCTTTGAAGTGTCCTTTACAAGGTTTGGGTTGTAGCAGACTTCTCCCTGTCTAAAAGTTTGGGCTGCTGCTCCCAAAAAAGTAAATGCAAGTAAAACGGACAGAATGAAACGGTTCATATTTTTGTTTTTAAGAGTGTTCACTTTTTAATTTAATAACGCTCGATTAACGCAGCATTCACCTTGTATATCACTTCACTTTTCTAAAAGAAGAATGGGTACTTACAATTTTCCAACCTTCCTTCGTTTTTTTAAGAACGGATGTTGCCACACCTTTACTTTTAATTTCTTTACCATCTTTTGCCAGTACAATGGTGTAGATATACGTTTCTGTTGAAAATGCATAGTCGCCACTTATCGTAACATCAACTTTATAGTCGTTGAAAGTAAAAGATTTAAATTCTTTCAATTCGGGGCCAAGGTGATGTTCCAGATAGTGACCAATGGTTCCCTCAGCATTTCCGCCTTCGTAAACACTTGAATTTTTTACAAAGAGGTTAGGTATGCCAGTGGTATCTAAGTTTTCAATACTGGTTGAATACTTTTTTAAAACTGCTTTCACAGCATCAACATCTTTACTTTGTGCAAATGAGATTACTGAAAAGCATATACCTAATGTGGTAATAAATATTTTTTTCATGCCATACTGTTTAAATAGATGGGTACAGGTAAAAAACCTGCACCCATAATATTATTAATGTTGATGGTTGTGCCCGTCAGCCGCTTTTTCCGCAGGTTTACTTTTAAATTTTGCAGAAACTGATTTACCATTTGCTTTAAATGTTACAATTGCATTTGAATAAGCAGGTGCTTTGGCATCATCCGCCATAAAGCCATCTGTACCCATTGGCATAAGTGTTACACTTTTTGAAGTGCCATCGGCAAATTGTATCAATACCGTACCACGTACCCCTTTATTGCTCAATGGCTTTGCATTGCCATCCAGTAAAAAGAACTGCAGCATCCCATTCTTCAATAAAATTTCGGCATGGTTGGGCTCAGCTTCCTGCACCGTTCCGCCATGTGGGCCTTTACCAACCATACCTACATTATGTGAATCTTTTTGAGCAAACGCAGTGGTAACACTTAACAACATTATAGTAAATGATGCGACGATTGTTTTTAATTTCATTGTTTTCATTTTGTTTTATTTATGAGTTAAAAATTAGTGTTTCATATCCTTCATATCACCAGCTTTACCTTCAGCCACATTCATTACAAAGTCACTGGTATAAACTTTTCCCTTGCTCTGAAACTGTATCCAGCCACGGTAAACACCCGGCTTATCAAAAGTGGTATGCAAATCAAATTTGCCACCTTCCACACTTGGGTGTACATGTAAATATTTTTTATCAGCAAGGCTTACTACTACCATGTGTGCTTTTGCACCCAGATAATCTTCGAGTGTATTTACATCCACTTCTTTACCATTCAGCATCATTACACCATTAATATGCATGGCCATGTTGGTTAAAAACTTGCCTCCGTCTGGCGTAAGAGAAACAGAAAAGCCGTCACCGGCTGCACCAGTTAATTTATCTGTACCATAAGTTTTTACAGCAGGTACTGTACCTGCAACTGTTACATTTAAATTATCAACAGTATGGTTTGCTCCACTTGGTTTGTAGTCAGCAAACAAAGTGTATTTTCCTGCTGCAGGAAATTTTTCTTTCACCGTGTAAGAACCATCTGCATTTAATTCAGGATGGATATGGTCGAACCAGCTAAGGTCTTCACTAACTACTATCAGGTGAATTTTTTTTGTATGCTCTACATCCAAAGGCACTTGTTCAGTGGGCTTATCTTTCAATTTAGGTGTCATTGATAAAGTAACTTCTTCATTTGCTTTTGGCGATGCTGGTGTAGCAGTAAACAACATACTTACATTACTTGGCCCACCTGCATTATCATTGTGCTCCAGCTTCATACCACATTTGGGGCATGTATCGCCTTCTTTGCCCGTTACCTCTGGGTGCATTGGGCAGGCATAGATATGGTCGCCACCTTCATGCGCCATTTCTTTTTTTGTTGTATCCTTATCTGATACTTTTACATCTCCGCTGCTGTTATTGCAAGCCGCAAAAATTGTAGCGGCACTAATAGCCATTATTGCCATTGAAATTTTAAATTCTTTGTTCATGTATTTAATTTTAATTTTTGAATAATTATTTATGATTGTGTCCCTGGTGATTATCTTTTTCTTTCTTAGTTTCTAATTTTGTAAGATTCATATTACACTTAGGACATTTACCTGCTTTGTCATAAGTTTTATCTCCTTCGCATTTCATCGGGCATTGATAAACTGCGGCTACTGCCGGTTTTACTGCTGCTTTTAAATCCATACCACACATGGGGCATTTACCAGCCTTGTCATAAGTCTTACTGCCCTCGCATTTCATGGGGCATTGGTAAGCCACAGTATCTGCTGCAACTTTATTAGTTTTTACTTTTGATGATTGTGCATTTACAGCAATAAAGGAAAATACTGCAATTGCCATTGAGAGGATAATTTTAAAATGTTTCATTGTTGTTTGATTGTTTGTGATTATAAAAATGATTATTGATTTAAATAGATTGTTTTCATTTGATAAACCCCTGCGGTTACTACCCTTTCACCTTCCTCTACCCCTTTTAAAATTGATGTATATTTACCATTGGATGTCCCTTTGTTAATATAGATAATGCTGTATTGCTCTGCTTTATCTTTAATAAATACAGCAGGCTTGCCATTTATTTCTGCAATGGCTTCATTCAGCACAATAACCTGCCTGGAAACATTTTTAGAGAAAATATTCAGATTAATATTTTCACCAATTTTAAATTGTGATTTGGGGTTGATGATTTCAAAAATTACTTTTTGAGATTGATTGGAACCGTTAACCGATTGGGCGGTGGAAATTAACTTTAAGCGATAGGAAGTAGTATCGTTTTGTATGTTAGAAGAAGTGGTTATCCTTTCAACAGTTTTTAATTGGGATGCATCATTGGCAAACACCTGCGCTTCTACAAATACTTTTTCAAGATTGGTTATGTCAAACAAAGTTTCACCCGCATTTACCACTGCACCAATGGAGTAATTAAATGTGCCCACCACACCACTAACCGGTGCCGTAAGGGTTATCATTTTTGTATTGCCAGTATTACGGCCTGCATTGGAAATGAACAACTGCTTGTTTTTTAAAGCTGTTTCGTACCGTGCTCTTGCTTCGGTAACATCTTTTTTAGCAGCGATATCTTCAATGGCTTTTAACCTTTCGTACTGTGCTTTTGCTGCATTAAATTCAGACTCCACACTATTTCGTTGCGAAAGAATATTAATTTGCGTACCAGCATCTACCTGCTGTTCTATTACTGCCAATAATTGTCCTGCCGATACGGTTTGTCCAACACTAACCTTTAATGCTACTATTTTACCTGTTTGTGGCGATTGTATTACCGCCCTGCCTTGCGGCGATGGAACAACGGTAGCCAAAACCTGTGTTGACTGATTAAAATCCCCTGTTTCCATTTTTTCTGTACGAATTCCAAAAAGAAATTGTGTTTCTTTTTCAACCATAAATGTGGTTGATATTGTACCGCCTGGTTTAGCAGCTCCACCATGGTCTTCGCCATCATGCGCCGAAGCGGTGTTGTAAGTAGCAGTGGGCAAAAGACAAAGCAGAATTGCTATACTTGCTTCAACTTTTCTGTTAGTTTTTTTCATTACAAAAAACATCAGCAGCAATCCAATCAATATTCCGGCAATACCATAAAACCAATTACTTTGATACCAGTGTGTGCCAGCATGAGTAGTAATAGGTTCATTTGTTTCTAATACTTTTCCTACTGCTATATTATTTATAAGCATCAGGTCGGGACCAAGTACAGAATTAATATTGACTGTGAGATTGTATGATTTTTTTTCCGGGAATATCCCTTTTACTTCATACACGCCATCATCAACCCTTGTAATTATTAATTTGATGTTAGGGTTGTCTGCAACGGCAATTTGTAATGTGGCACTGCTGTCAACCGGCGCATTGCTATTGAAATCACTTACAAATAATTTAAACGTGAATTCCTTACCCGGTAGCAATGGCTGGTATTTAACCAATAACTCATACACATCCGATACTGCCTCACTGCTAAAATAGCTTGCAGTTGCTGCGGCTACTTTTTTTGTATCGCCGTGATCTTCGCCTCCGTGTGCAAAAACCAAAGAAGGAATGAGCAGTAATAAATTGAGAATTTTCTTTATCATAATTTTCCAGTTAAATAATTTATTGATAATAAAGCCTGTCTGTAGTTCCTGATGGCTTCAAGGTATTTGAGTTGTATAGAATAAGCATCATTGATATTCCGCAGGTAATTGATATAATCGTTCTCCCCGCTTTGAAAAAAGCGTTTTGCGGTATTGATAATTTCGTTAGCTTTTGGAATACCGCTGTTTTTGTAGTATTGCAGCGATTGAGTATATATTGCCAATTCATTATTTGCCTGTAACAATTGAACCGAAAGTTGTTGTTGCAAGCCATTTATTTTTTGCTTATTTATTTCCCATTCAGTTTTTGCTGCGTTGATATTGCCCTTGTATTGGCCAAACCATAAAGGCACAGTAAATCCAACACGGAAGCGGTTACCAATCGGGATATTTCTTTCGCCCTGGTTAAAATAGCCCAATGCTAAACCGGGCAATGCTTTTGCTTTTTGCAGTGCAATATTTTTTTGCGCAATTATCCCGGCCTGGTTAAAGATTTGTAAGCTTGGGTTAGCTATAAATGCAGTGCTATCATTGGTAATAGCAAAATCACTTAATGGGTTTTTATTAAGGGGTTCTGCAATAAATATATCAGGTAAGCCGGTGAGGTATTGCAACTGGCTTTGTAGATTATTAATAGTTAGTTGTGCCTGTAAATATTGATTATGAATTTCGCCGTATTGGCTTTCGGCAAATGTTTTTTGCAGGTAATCAATTTGCCCAGCATCAAACTGGCGGACAGCAGCTTTGCTGATGCGCTCATACACGGTATCCTGCACATATAATTGCGTCTGCAAAGCGGATGCATATTGCAGCAATAAGTACAATTGTTTAACCTGAAATTTCACTTCATTTTCTGTAAACCCTTTTTCTTTCTCTGCCAATACAATCCGCTGTTTTTGCAACTGGTATTGCTTTGAGTAAACCGAAGGAAACTCTATTGATTGTGTAATGCTCCCTGTATAAAATTTCCCGGTAGGGCTTTCAAAAAACACATCCGGATTGGGGAGGTTAAAACTGCTTTTCAGTAACTGCCTTTGCTGTAAAACGGCTAAACCTGATGCAGAAATATTCCTGCTGTTTTTAACAGCCATACTCACAGCATCTGCCTCAGAGATATTTTTTTGGCTATAAGCGTTTACTAAAAGCAGCAACCCACTAAAGACTAAAACGACACGTTTGAACATAAAAAAAATTGATTACAATAACTGGAATAAAACAACTATGCCATTGGGCAAAGCAGCAATAGTTCGATGGGCTTATACCATCAAACACAGTTATAATAATCAAATCTGGAAACTCTGTATCGCTATACGTATGTCGGGAGGGGGAGGATAAAAATATCTGGCTATGTATCTTGGAGGGTAAGCTTTTATCGAATTGAAAATATCAATGCCTAAAAAAGTACTGATGACAGTCACTAATGCTGGCGCATCAATAACTGTTTTTGCATTTTGAGTAAGCGCTTTATCTAATCGCTGAAACATTTGTACATCATCATTGCAACATCCTTTATTCTCTTTGTTCTCAGTTTTGGTTTCTTCATGCTCATGCTTGTCAGCCTTCTTGTAATGCTCATGTTTATTGCCATCAGAATGAACATGAACTTGTTCAGTAGCTACTTCATCATGGTGATGAGGAGTATTAAAACCCATATCCACCCCAACAGCACATGCAAAACCTATCACGGTATTCATTGAGAATACCAGCAATAGCAGTGCTGCTTTTAATTGTATGAATCTGCTTCTTTTCATTTAAATACCGTAAAAATAAGACTATTTTCAGAAAAAACCCCTTCTGCCACAAAGTTAAGCCAATGGGCAAATTCGGGGTTACACAATTATGGATAATATTTATAGAATTATAGCTTTGTAAACCTGGTTGTCTTTATCTCCAACAACTTATTTTTTATACTTAAAATATAATTACCTTTTGCCAAACTATTAATATCAACTGGCAATTCCGTTGTTCCTTTATTAAGATTTATGGCAATCCTTTTAACTACGGTTCCCTGAAAGTTTATAATTGCTATTTCAGCTTTATCAGCGGTAGCAGATGATATACTCAGGGTTGTATTGGTATTTATAAGCGATGGCGTAAGGCTATTAATTTCAAATCCATTTACCTTACCAGATACGACAACTGTTTTTGACACAGCAAACCTGCCATCCAAATCGCCAACTTTTATCCTGTAATAAACACGGCCGGAGATATTGGCATCAGTAAAATCAAAAGGCTGCCGGCAACGGAGCTGGTCAGCTTCAAAAGTATTGATGGTGGTATAGTTTATTCCATTGGCAGAACGCTGAATTTCAAACTTTGCATACTGGAGGAAGCATACCACTTTCCAATCTAATCTTGCAGTATTGCCATTTGCTGAGGCTTCCAGAGTGCTTAACCTCACAGGCAAAGAATCTGGCTGTGCAGTCTGCGAATTGGCGGCTATTGAAAAGCAAAGTGCAATTGTGAGTAAAAATACTTTCATAAATATTTATTTTTTGGGGTATGAATTTGATATGTACAAAAAAGATGTCACTTTGGATTTTGCTTATTTGATTTTCTTATTATTCACAGAAAACAATATTTGTTATTTATAACAATTACACCGGATTTTAACCCGGTGCAATTGTTATTGCTTTCTATACCTGAAATTAAATAGGTGTTACTGGTTTTTACAAAATTATTTTATAATCAGGTTTTATGTATTCCTTATTACTAATACTTAAATACAATACCATTTGGTTTTTTACCAACAGCAATGTCTTTAACTTTTGCATGGGTGGCCACATTAATTACAGAAACAGAGTTTGCCCCTTGGTTAGTTACATAACCAAAGTTTCCGTTAAATGCTATGGCATGAGCATCTGCACCTGTTACAAATTCGCCATGCTTCATCCATGTGTTTGCACCCATATCGAGGTAATAAACCACTTTGCCATTTGTTGCATCAGTAACCCAAAGCTCACTTGCAGTGGCGTTGTACGCTGCATAACCAGGTTTAAAGCCAAGATTTATTGTGGCTAAATTAATATTTGAGGCTACGTCAATTACCGAAATTGTTTGCCCATCCTCATTATCAACAAACATTTTACCAATAGATGATGGCCATGCACCTACAGGGTTCATCCCAACATTTACTGTTGCTATAATGGCTTTTGTAGATGGGTTTATTACGCTTACCGTATTACTCATACCATTGCATACATAGGCTTTAGTACCATCGGCACTAAAAGTTACTTCGGCAGGTTCATCACCAACTGTTATAGTATTTTTTAAGGCGTAAGAAGTAGCATCGTACACCAATACTTTACCGGCCATGTCCATTTGAGACGTCCATATTTCTGAACCGTCCTTAGAATACACTGCATTGTGGTTCATTACTGGCACATCCACCAATTTTAAAACTGTTCCCTTAACAGCATCTAATACTGCAAATTTTCCACCATGCCCCGGCATACCTCCTGTATGTCCTCCGCTTAAATCCATCCCAGGAATACCAAGTGCCAAACGATGATCTCCACCTGATTGATGGTGATAAATATGGTGCGGCCACATGATAGAGTGTGTGCCGCCATGATTCATCAATTCTATGGTTTCCGATACAGAATTGTCAGAAAGCCTAATAACCGACAGCGTAGCATCCTCCCCGTTAACAATAAAAGCCGCCGGATAATTAATGTTTTTTTCTTTCATGTCATCCATGTTATGATTTTTCATGCAGGATGGCATCAATAAGGTTACAGCTACAATTGCTAAAATAGCTGCATTGGATTTTAATTGTTTCATTTTTAATTTAGATTTTTGATTTGTAAATTATGGTACAGGAAATTGTACAGGAAGGTTGCCTGTATAATTTTATTTTTTCTTTTTATTTGGGAGATTATATATTAGTGAAGCCGATATGCCAAAAGTGGTTAGCTTTAAATCACTGTCATTCACCTTTGTTAATGGAATTTTGAGATAAGGTTCAAAGCCTAAACTCCATTGCCTAGAAAGTTTTTGTTTAAGACCAAAAGAAATATTTGATGTTACGGAAGTAGAATACCCATCAGCGTTGTGATATGCGCCTGCATGACTTCTTTCAACAACTGTATTTGAATTTACTAAAAAAATATAGTGTATTTTTTCCATTCTCATTTTATTAATAGAAAAACCTGCACCTGCATAAAAGCTGGTGTTGCTTTTAGCCGGAAAGGAATAGTACAGCATAACAGGTATTTCTACAAACCTGCAATACCCAGTAGCATCCTCCAGATTAATATTAGTATAAGAAGGAAGATTAAGTTTTGCAGAATCGAAAGAAATATTTTTGCCTGTTGTTGTAAAATATTTCCTGGAGAAAATCAGCCCGGTTTTAATTTCAAATTTTGGAGATAGTTTGTACCCAACTAAAAAACCGTAATCAAACCCTGCTTTTGAGGGTTTATTAAAACTTACGCTGTTGATATTGGTTCCGGCAATTGCAGCAATTGTAAAACTATGGCTGCCCTTATCACTTGTTTTATTTTTCTTAGCAGTATTATTAACTGTTTGTTTATTATTAATCAGGCTATCAGCCAATTTGGGTTCATTAAATATACTGTCAACGGCAAGAAATATTTTTTCTTCTTTAATTATGTTATCCTTCTCCTCATTCATGAATTCTTCGCCTTGTGCTTTTATTACAGCATATAAGTCTTCTTTATTCTCCGTTAATAATTCGCTGTTTACTGGTGCAACTATCCTCACCAGTATTTTTTTCTTTACAGTTTTATTTATGTTATCTCTCATCTCAAATGCTAAACTGGAATGTAGTGATGTTCTGCCTGAAGTTTCTTTTGATTGCTTTTCTTCAGCTATCTCATTATTACTGTTAACTGCAATAAATTGATTTATTTGTTTTGCACTATCATGATTAATGGTATGTGGATTAGTAGATGTTACCGACTTCTGCTGTTTGCTATTGACATTAATCTGTACCTGTGATTCGGCGATATTGCCATTGTACCTTTTCTTATCAAAGCTCCCTCTATTACCTTCATTTGCTATGTAAAGAAAGCTGCCAAGCAGTGCTGCAAATAATATCCAAAAAACAAAGACAGTTCTACGTTTTTTCCTAACAGGCAGTTCAATATCTAACTTTTTTTCAAGCTGTTTCCAGGATGGAATAAGAGTTTCATCAGAAAAATCCTCAGCAGCTTTTCTACTTAGCTCTTCTAAATTATAGTCGTTGGCATCAAACATATTTCTTATAATTCGTTTTTTTTTGTAAGGCAGTGCTTAATAACCGTTTTGCTTTAAATAGATTGGATTTGGATGTACCCGGACTGATGCCCAATATTCCTCCTATTTCTTCGTGGGTGTATCCATCAATTGCAAAAAGATTAAAAACAATTTTATATGCCGGTGGAAGCTCCATTATTGAATTCAATATTTCATCGTAACTAATACTGTCGAAAACAGTTTCAGATTCATCTGCAATATCAGCAA
>JAYWII010000141.1:0-23703 GCA_043788995.1 Chitinophagaceae bacterium
AGGCCAAATAGAAAATTTCCCAGAAATCATAAACAACAAAAACCAAAATCGATGAATTATAAGCCACTGTAGCCGATTCTTATTTAAACGACATTGAAATATAATATATAAATGGAAATTTTGCTATTGATTTTTTTTCTGTAACTAAAGTTTTCTAAATTACGACTTCAATCAATTTGTTACTAAACCCAATTATCATGAAAAAATTAATCGCATTATTTTTTACCACCGCAATTTTAAATGCAGGTATTGCCGTTACTCCCTCTGTTGATGGAGCAAAGCAAATAAATGCAACCCACGTTATGATTCCCATCGGTAAAACCGGCAACAAAATTTCCCTGGCAGAATTTTCAAAATTGAAACCACAGGAGTACGAAAAATTAGCCAATGTAAAACTTAATTTCTTTGACCGCATGAAATATAACAGGGCAATGAAAAAATTGAGAAGCAGCATTGCTGAAGATGGAACTGTCAAAAACAAAAAAATGGCTGAAAATCTCCGCAATGCCGGCAGCGATGATTTTACAGGAGACTTTCACCTTGGTGGTGCTGCATTAGGCGCATTGCTGGGACCGATAGGGGTACTGATTGCTTATTTAATTAATGACGAGAATAAATCAACCCGTATCAAGTGGGCATGGATTGGTTTGATCGTTTGGGTATTATTTGCAATATTAATTTTCTAAAATTACATTTCCCTGCTTCACTATCTGCAGGTGCCTAACCGCTCATTTTGTTCTTTAATGAATGGAACCAATTTTCAAATTTATATTTGCATCCCGTCTGCTCTTAATACAGACGGGATTTTTTATGGCAGCATTAACTTTCAACCTTCAGCATACAGACTCAGCCACCAAGGCCCGTACAGGCAAGATCACTACGGATCATGGGGAAATATTGACACCGGTATTTATGCCGGTGGGTACTGTGGGCAGTGTAAAAACGGTAAGCCAGCAACAGTTACTGGATGATGTAAAGGCTCAGGTTATTTTAGGCAATACTTATCATTTATTTTTACGCCCCGGTTTAGAAACACTGGAAGCTGCCGGTGGCCTGCACCAGTTTAATGGCTGGCCAAAACCAATTTTAACCGACAGCGGTGGTTACCAGGTTTTTTCATTGGCCAATAACCGGAAGATCAATGAAGAAGGGGTAATTTTTCAATCGCATATTGATGGCAGTAAGCATTTGTTCACTCCCGAAAAAGTGATGGATATCCAACGCATCATTGGCGGTGATATCATTATGGCTTTTGATGAATGTCCGCCCTGTCCCAGTGATTACAACTATGCAAAAAAAAGTATGGAACTAACCCATCGCTGGCTTGACCGTTGCTTTGAACAATTCAACAGTACACCAGACAAATATGGTTATACGCAAAATTTATTCCCCATCCTACAAGGCAGTACTCACAAAGATCTGCGTATTGCTTCTGCTGAATTCATTGCTTCTAAAAATGCCACTGGTAATGCCATTGGCGGATTGAGTGTAGGCGAGCCGACAGAAATGATGTATGAGTTTACTGAACTGTGTTGTGATATACTGCCGGTGCAAAAACCACGTTACCTGATGGGAGTGGGCACTCCCTGGAATATACTGGAATGCATTGCCCTGGGTATAGATATGTTTGACTGTGTAATGCCCACCCGTAACGGCCGCAATGCCATGCTCTTTACATCAAAAGGAGTAATCAATATTGATAACAAAAAATGGGAACGGGATTTTTCTCCTATTGATGATGGCATCGATTGTGTTTTCAGTAATTATTACAGCAAAGCATATCTCAGGCATTTGATAAAAGCAAAAGAAATGCTGGGACTCACCATTGCCAGTGTACACAACCTGGCTTTCTATCTCTGGCTGGTAACAGAAGCCCGGAAACATATTGAGGCAGGGGATTTTAGCAGTTGGAAGAATGAGATGGTGCTGGTGCTGCAGCAGCGGTTATAATTTTGCCAATCGATAAAGCTAAGTGGCATGATGATTGCAAAATCATTTCTACGTTTTAATATTTTATCTTTAGGTATCCTAAAAATTCCAACAATGAAATACAATTACTTTTTTCTTTTTCTTCTCCTTACCATTTCTATTGCAGGCTTTGCACAAACACCTGCGCCAGCAATGAATCTTCCAAAAGATGCTCCAGTTGATGTAACTATTGTAGATGCTAAAACTGGCAACCAGCTCAATAATGAAATTGTTGTATTTAGAAGCCTTGCCAATAAAACAGAGTTCCAGGGACTATCTGACTCTACAGGGAAATTTACCTTACGTCTGCCGTCGGGATCAAAATATGAGATATTCATTCTTGGCTTTAATGATTCTACCAGCTATAGTGTTTTAGATATACCAGCATTAAAAGGTAACCAGTATTATAAAAATCCTTTTAAAGTAGATATCCAGTTTGAGCCACCCAAAGCTTTTGTATTGGAAAACGTAACTTTTGAAACTGGCAAGGCTGATTTAAAACCAGCATCTTATTCAGTACTGGATGAACTGGTGGAATACCTGAAAAGAAAAGATGATGAAAAAATTGAAGTGGGTGGGCACACCGATGATGTGGGTAAAGCTGAAGCCAATATGATTCTTTCTAACAACAGGGCCAATACGGTAAGGGCTTACCTTTTAACGAAAGGAATTGCCCCCGAAAGAGTAACTGCCAAAGGTTATGGAATGGATGTACCAATTGCAGAGAATGATACAGATGAAGGCCGGGCTATTAACAGGCGAACCGAAGTAAAGATCATTCAATAGTATAATCCTGTAAAAGATATAGCCTCCTTTCCGGGGGCATTTTTTATACACCCATGAATTGCAGGCAATACAATTTTAATTATTTGCTGCTAATTGATTATTTTAAATGTGTCAAAAGAATTGCAGCATGACTCATGATCTCCTCTTAAAAAATATTGCCAAACACATTGATCTCGACAAAGAAGAAACTGCCTTTTTTATATCTCTTTTAAAATATGAAGAAATACCAAAGAAGCACTTTATTCTGAAAGAAGGACAAGTATGCAAGGCTATCAACTTTATTCATTCAGGTACACTAAGAGCATACTATATTGATAAGGCTGGCAGGGAATCTACTATCATGCTTGCCATTGCTGACTGGTGGATCACTGATATGTTCTGTTTTATCAACCAGCAGCCTGCGATGCTTTATATTGAAGCGGTGGAGAACAGCAGTATTTTCCAGTTGCAAAAAAATGATCTTGATAAATTATATATACAGGTTCCAAAGTTTGAGCGATTTTTCCGTATCCTTATGCAAAATGCCTACATAAGGGAACAATTAAGAGTGATACAAAACCTTTCACTCTCAGCAGAGGAACGGTATGATAACTTCCTTACTAAATATCCCCAGATAGTAAAGCAGGTTACTCAAAAACAAATTGCTTCCTATTTAGGCATCACACCAGAATTTCTGAGCGCTATCCGTGCAAATAAGAATAAAAAATAATTTCTTAAGGTACCTTAACTGTTGCTGCGTTTTCATTTGCTTTCTTTGTAAAAAATACAGCATGCTAATACTGATTGCAGGCCCTTACCGCAGCGGCACTAATGATAATCCCCAGTTAATGCAACAAAACCTGGACAGGTTACAAGCTGCAGCCCTTCCTATTTTTCGACTGGGACATATTCCCATGATTGGAGAATGGGTGGCATTACCTTTACTTCAACTTGCCGGTTCCACCAAACCGGGAGATGCAGCCTGGGAAGAAATCTTATACCCGGCAGCCCACCGGCTCTTATTAAAATGTGATGCAGTATTACGTTTAGAAGGCGCTTCAAAAGGAGCAGATGAAGATGTAAGAATTGCTAAGGAAAGAGGCTTAAAAATTTATTATACAATAGAAGATATCCCCCATGCCTGATAACAAAGTAAAAATAGTATCAACCGAAATTCTTTCTGATAACTGGTATACACTCCGCAAAGTAACTTTTGATTATTTACAAAAAGACGGCTCCTGGAAAACACAAAGCCGGGAAGCCTATGACCGGGGAAATGGCGTAACCATCCTGCTTTACAATAAAGAAAACAAAACAGTGATACTGACAAGACAGTTCCGTCTGCCAACTTTTATTAATGGTAATGAAACAGGTTTTTTAATAGAAGCATGTGCTGGATTGCTGGATAAAGACAATCCTGAAGATTGCATCAGGAGAGAAACAGAAGAAGAGACCGGTTACAAGATCACCGATGTAAGAAAAATATTTGAAGCTTATATGTCTCCCGGGTCTGTTACAGAAATGTTGTATTTTTTTATAGCTGAATATTCTAAACAAATGAAAATACATGAAGGTGGCGGACTGGAGCATGATGGAGAGGATATTGAAGTAATGGAAATAACATTGGACAAAGCAATGGAAATGATAGTAAATGGGGAGATCAAAGATGGCAAAACGATCATGCTGCTTCAATATGCGAAACTGAATAACCTTGTTAAATAAATAACTTCTTCTCATTTCCCATTAGTCACTCACCGTTAACCATTTCCCATTACCCACACCTATTAACTATTTTCTATTAGCTTTGCAGCCTTACGCACTAATGAAGAAGATAGACAGCTACATACTAAAAAAGTTTTTAACTACTTTTTTCTTTTGCATCCTGCTGATGACACTGATTGTAGTGGTAATTGATATCAGTGAAAAAACAGATGATTTTGTAAAATCGAAACTGCCCTTCTGGAGGATCATTACAGAATACTATGCTGGTTTCATTCCCCGTATTGATGCTATGCTGTTTCCTTTATTTGTTTTTATTGCCACTATATTTTTCACCTCCAAAATGGCCGAACGCTCAGAAGTGGTGGCAATACTCTGCAGTGGCGTCAGTTTTCGCCGTTTTCTGCTTCCTTACTGGGTAGGCAGTACTTTCCTGGCCCTCATTTTATGGTTTGGTTATCATTTTGTGTTACCCAAAGCCAATACTATCTGGAGTACGTTTGAAACAAAGTATATTGGTGGCTCATTTGATTATACTGGTACCAACTCTGCCCGTAATTATTATTTCCGGATAGACTCCAACACCTATGCCGGTATCCGCTATTTTGATACTGCCAGCAAATCTGGCGGCAATTTTTTTATTCAAAAATTTGTGAATAACCAACTGCAATACAACCTTCGGTCCGATAATATCTCCTGGGACACATCCGTAAAAAAATGGAAATTATCCGGCGTAATGGAAAGAACATTAACCGGCGACAAGGAAATCATTAAGCGTAACCCCAACCTCAACATGGAATATAATTTTAAACCAAGGGACCTGCAGAGAGACGAATTCCTGAAAGACCGGCTATCCACCGCTGAACTCAATGACCTGATAAGGCTGGAAAAACTCCGTGGCACAGAAGGAATCAATTCACTGCTGGTAGAGCGGTATAACAGGGATGCCATACCAGTATCAGTGATCATTCTAACCCTGATAGGTGCGATACTATCCTCAAAAAAAGTAAGGGGTGGCAGCGGTTTTCACCTGGCCATCGGCGTTATCTGGAGCGTATTATATATTCTCTTCAGCCGTTTTTCAATTGTATTTGCCACCAAGGGTAGTTTCCCTGCATTACTTGCAGCCTGGACACCCAATATGATTTTTGCAATGCTCACTTATTATTTCTACCGCCAGGCATCAAAATAGGCAACAGCTTATTTCGTTTCAACATTTTTTTAAAAATAGTCATTGAGTAATAAGCAGCTCAAAATATGCAGCTTTATTGGCGATGCTCCGTTAAATATTATTAATACTATGGAGCTTTTAGTAGCCAGTAATGATTACAGAAGGTTTGTTCATTCACTATGATTAGCATGTAAATGGTATAAATGAAAAAAGGGAACTCATTGCTGAATTCCCTTTGTGAACTGGCTGGTACAAAACTCGAACTTTTTAATGAAAGACTTACAACTTTTAGTAGATATTTTGGCCGCTTGATTGGATTCAGGTACTATTTAGATAGCTATTGTAATGGGTGGATTTAAAAGATAAGCAACATTCCTATAATTTAAATGTCCAAAATTTTTACAGGGATTTTACAAACAGTGTGCAAAATTGAATTTACCCAAAGACGCGTTGTGTCTGATACTTGTTTTTAAAATTCAACAAGAGTAAATCCTTCCATTACTGACCTACATTTTTTGCGCTTTTGGCTGAGTTTAAAAATATATACACAGCCAAAACATCATTTTAAAAAACTACTTTTGGCTGAGTTTAAAAATATATACACAGCCAAAACTAATATATTTGTATTTTTGAAAAACAAAAGACGCAATGGAAAAACTTGTTGGGAGGATTCCCGAAAAGAAAATACTGGAAAATGCCCTTGTATCTAACAGTGCAGAATTAATTGCCATATATGGCCGGCGCAGGATAGGTAAGACTTTTTTGATAAGGACGGTTTATGAAAAACACCTGCGGTTTGAATTTACCGGCGTACACAATGCCAGTATGCAGGAACAGTTAGAAAGTTTTAGTTTGGCATTGAAAAAGGCTGTTCAAAGCCCGGTGGATATTGCAATTCCAAAAAGTTGGGCAGCAGCTTTTCATTTACTGGAAAATTTTCTCACACCACTTATTACAAAACAAAAAGTAGTAATCTTTTTTGATGAGTTTCCATGGATACATACACAAAAATCTAATTTCGTTACTGCTTTTGAACATTTCTGGAATAGCTGGGCATCCAGATATGCTAATCTTACAGTGGTTATCTGTGGGTCGGCGGCCTCATGGATGATTCGTAATATTGTAAACAACAAAGGCGGGTTGCATAACAGGGTTAGCATCCGCATGAGACTGATGCCATTTAACCTGAACGAAACGGAAGCATATTTAAAGAGCCGTTCAATTAACCTTGACCAATACCAAATTCTCCAGCTATACATGGCCATGGGAGGTGTACCTCAATATTTAAAAGCTGTTCAACCCGGCGAAAGTGTGTTGCAGGTGATAGACCGTATTTGTTTTACCAAACATGGGGCACTTAAAGACGAATTCAGGATACTGTATGAATCACTCTTTGATAATGCATCCCACCATACTGCAGTTATCCGCCTGTTATCAGGCGTAAGTAAAGGAATGACACGAAACGAAATCATTACAAATTCCAGTCTTAGCTCTGGCGGAACTACCTCCAAAGTACTGACAGAACTGGAAGAATCCGGCTTTATTACTCCCTATATTCCTTTTGAAAAAAACTCAAAAGAAGTTGTTTATCGCCTTACAGATGAGTATTCACTTTTTTACCTGAAGTTTATAGAAAAAACCAGGGCTATGGGAGAAGGCACATGGGAAAGGTTAAGTGAAAGTCCATCATGGAGAAGCTGGAGTGGTTATGCTTTTGAAGCTATTTGCCTGAAACATGTAATGCAGATTAAAAAGGCACTAAATATTGCAACAATATATACGGAAGAATCAGTTTGGCGGCATGTTCCGGGCAAAGGACAACCAGGGGCTCAGATTGACCTTTTACTTGACCGAAAAGACCATTGCATGAATTTATGCGAAATGAAATACTCAATTGAGGAGTTTACCATTAATAAAAAGTATGCTGAAGAACTTGCACAAAAAAAATCAGTTTTTATGGCCAAGACAAAAACTAAAAAAGCTATCTTCTTAACGATGATAACTACTTATGGGGTGGCTAGAAACCCATATTCTAAAAGTCTTATTCAAAGTGAAGTAACGATGGATGCTTTGTTTGTGTAAATATTTGTTTGTTCTTTAAGTGCGTTTATTAGTTATTGTACGTTAATTGTGCCACCACTGGTGACACACAATTACAAAACTTATCATTTCTTTATAACTGAATGCTGCAGCCCCGGTTCCCCCAACACTCTTTCTTACTGAACCAAATCCTGCATTTCCTGCTTTATCTGCAAATAGTTTTGCTTATGCTTAACACACATTTAATCAATGATACCTATTTTGTTCAGCAAATCCAGGTCCTCATTCCAGCTTTTCATTTCCCGGCTGTATGCTGCCTGTGTTTTGGTAATTCTAAGCGTATGCGGAGAGCCTTTTCTGATTGTTTCGGTTTTTAAATCGATCGTTACACGAGTGATGGCATTTTCCAGGTCATTTCTTTCGCTTTGATTTTTCCGGTAGTCAAAAACCTTTTCAGTAGTGGATTCCAGGAATACTTTTAATAGCTGCCATTGTTTTTTATCGCCGGCAGTTACAGGCACTTGCCTGGACCAATCGGAAGGTGGCTGCGGTTTATTGGCTACACGTTCCTGCAAATATTGTCGGCAGGTAACCAGTATTTTATTTGTAAGTATAGTTCTTTCAGTTAGCGCAAATAATTGCGGTATAAGCACATGGTTCGTATAATTTCTATCCTGATTTCGGGTAAGTAGTTCAGCTACGGGATTTAGCCATGCTTCATCCTGTGGCAACTTTTTTTCTATCAAAAACAAATCAAGCAAAGCGGTACCGGATAACGGAAGGTTTTTTTTAGCCGTATTTATTAATAATTCAGCAAAATAACGTGGCAGTTTTTCTATTTGCAAAACCAACAGATGATCAGGCTTACCGGCGGCCGAAAGTGCATGAAGTACAGAAAGCCATTGCTCCATAACGGGCAGGGTGATGTCTTGCATAACCAGCCCGAATATTTTTTCAGTGATTTCTGCGGGGTAAAAATGAATTAGTTTTATCCAGTGACCGTTATCAATTTTGGCGAAATAAAATTGACGGAGCTGATTATTCAGCTTCAAAAAAAAAGTTTCATCTTTTCTGTTTATTATCCAATCGGCAACGGCATTATAGTTAGTTTTTTTATCAGTGGTGGCATTGTCTGATCCTGTTGATAATATAAGTTCTATTGATGCAGTTTCGACATCGGTTAGTTGTTGTGGGTTTTTATTGAAATAGTCAATCCACCCCAATTTGCTTTCCGGGGTTTGCATCGGGAGCAATTTTGCATTTGCCTCCGGCGACCATATCACTACTGCACCATAATGATACCAGTGCATCAGGTCTGGGCCGTAGTTACCCATATAGCCTGTTGATTCCTTCATTATTGGTTCATCATCTTTTAAATCAAATGAAGTTATAAGATCATCTTCTTCAAAACTTACATTGCTCAAAACAGGAATATTATTTTCCAGCCAGTGTTCAATGTATAACTGCTCATCATAAACTTCGGCCATTTCTGCATCTTCATTATCACCTTTGCCATAATATCTGCCATCATCTTCCGGCATACCCGACAGGTAAGAAGTTACCAGGCACATTTTTGCATAACACCCCGCTTTTTGTGCTGCTCTCAGAATAACCTCTGCTTTAGGACGGTCGTTTAGCTTAAGTTGGTCTTCCGAAAAATTTTCCGGAGTGTATTGATGACCTAGCAGTACAATATTCGGTTTTGTAATATCTTTTTGTCGCTGCTTTGTAAATATTTCAGCCAGTTTCGCTACATAAGTTTCAAGAGATGTTAGTTGGATTTTAGTAATGGATTTTTGCTGAATAAGATTGTAGACAATGCAAATCCTGTATCCCGATGTAAGCGGCCTTACTTCGTGATCGCAGTCTGCATAAAAAGCAGCAAAGTCTATTTTATAATCAACCGAATCTTCGGAAAAGTTGGCAATTTCTTCCACACCTCCAAAGCTCACTACCAACTCACCGCCCGTATGTCTGGATGGCAATCCTATTACCAGCGTGCCAAACATCCCTTTTTCTTTTTCAGAATCTTTATGAGGAAGAAAAAAATCACCCGTTTCATAAATGAGCATCTTATACAAATGTGCCGATATGGTATAATCGTCCAAACCTAAATCCGGCTTAATATTGCTCACTATTTTATCTAATAATCTTTCCCAGCGACTGCCGTTAAATGTCAGTTTATCAGCATCTATTTCCCAGGCACTTCTTACGTTGTTGTCCAGAATGGTTTCGCTGCCTTTGCCGAAAAGAGCCTTGTGAGCAACTTGTACCAATGCTTTGGCCTGCACTTCATTTATTGGGTAAGCAATTTCACCCACGCCATCTACTTCCAGGCCCGGGAATAGAAATTCTGTTGTTTGCACACTTATAAACTTGCCACTGCCTTTTAAATCTTTCAGGCAGTTTAAAATATTTTCTTTAAGATTATTCATAAAATAAGGTTTAGCGAACCAACCTCCAGTTAATTTGTAAACCAAAATTCTACATGGTGTACACAAACCGAAAAATTTCAGAAAAGATGCATAAGCTGCACCTGATTCACCATTATCAACATTGATAACGCCGTTCAACGGAATATTTGAATATTTATTGGTTTTGAATGTTGCTTTATTTTTTATCAGGTTACTACACTCTTTTGCAATGGCTCTTTGGTTCAATTCATTCTTTAGCCTAAGTTCAAATTCGCCACCACATAACTGACTTTCATTTACAATATGTGGTATGTAAAATTCTCTTGATTGCTTCTGAAACTTTTCTTCTATAAATGTTGGTGAAGTGAAAATGAAACGAAGCTCACTGATATTCTTTAGTTCTTTTTTAACGCCTCAAAAGCATATATTGAAAATGAAGACGCAGCAATAGACAATTTAGCACCTTTCTTTATTTCAAGTTTAAGGTCGTCATTTAACCTGGTATTTATGTTGTCTATTATTCATTATTACTTTTGGCTTTCTAATGTGTTTTTACCTACATTATAAGCATACACTGCTGCTGGCAAGTATTGTATCTGAACATTGTTATACTCCTTTATCCCTGTTTTGTCAATAGTTGTTGAAAGTGCTTGTACAAGGTTGTTCTCTTCGCAAAATGATGTTAAGCTTTTCAGTTCATTGGGTGCCTCAAAATATCTATTGCTCCATTTTATTTCAACTGCCCAATCGGGCTTATTTGTTTTCCTGCTGATATTTATTAAATCTACTTCCCCATTTTTCCATCTTGCATAATAAGGTATAAAAGATGTCCGCTGCATCCATTGGCTAAAAATGGCTGTTTCAACTATTGCTCCCATTCCATCAGCTTCTGCTGTTAATGGTGCAAATAAAGCACTTCTCAAACTTGGATTGGTAAGATATATTTTAAAAAAATTCTCCCTTTGAAACCTCCCTGCTTTTTGGTCAACCCGTTTTACAATATGCACTAAAAAGGCTGCTTCTAAATAGGACAGATACTGCCTTAAAGTTGTTTTTTTTACGCCACTATTTTTACTTAATTCATCTATGCTGCACTCTTGTCCACTATTCCAGGCAATGGTGGTAAATAATGAATTTAATTCCTGCACATCCTGTATTCCATATAAACCAGGTAAATCCCGTAAAAGAACTTTATCTATTATATCTGCTCTCATAAACCTGCCCGGATTACTTTGGATTTCAGGGCTAAAAATAACCTCTGGATAGCCACCAAAATTTACGTAATTGATAAAGTGCTTATTCAATTCAACGATATTAGTGGTAGCTGAAAACAATGCTATATTTCCTTTCCAATTAATGGTATCAGCTTTAATGAGTGCTTGTAAATTTTTAAGATGAATAAACTCGTAAAACGTTAATGGTGGCAACATAAAATCTGTAAATCTGCCTGCACCGCTTTCATTACTTTTTAGTTTCAGCGCTGCAGCCGCCGAGCCACTTGCAATAAACTTTGTATTATGAAAAGCATCTACCAATGTTTTTAAATGAACCTCCCAATCTTTTAAATATTGTATTTCGTCATAAATGATGTACCAGCCGTCAGGCTCCATATTGCCTGTTGCTTTTTTTGCCATTGTAAACAAATTGTCCAGCGAAATATTATTGTAAATAGGCGTTTCAATAGAAGCATATAAAATTTTTTGGGGTGAAATACCATCATTAATCAATTGCTGAATGGTATGGTACAACATCACTGTTTTTCCAACACGCCTTGGCCCCATTAATACAGTTGCCCTGTGTACTGCACTGTTTTTTATTAATGGGTAAAATAAATTAAAGTAAAGGCGTGGTTGGAATGCCTGATAATAATTGTCTGATGAGCCAGAAGCCCACCAGGGATTCTCGAACTGGAGCCTTGCTATAATTTGATCTTCAGAAAAAGGATTTAAGGTCATAATGGAACAAAAATAGCAAAATAAGGTCAAAATAAAAACCTTATTTTACTAAAAAATACTTTTTAAGATAAATTTTAAAAAAACTAAACCTTATTTTACTGTTGTCTATTATTTTAATTGCACTATTTCTAATAGCTTTTCATAGCTGTTAACTTTCTTAAATATTACCTCGCTGTTACTGATGGCTTTAAAATGTTCTTCAGCACAATGCAGTTTCAACTTTTCAATTTCTCTTAATTCCAAATCAGAATCAGAACCTTTTGTTTCCGCAACAAAATAAATATGCCTTACCTTTTCTTTATCAAAAACGATTGCCCAATCCGGGTATTTTTTTTGGGGGGCCAGGCAGAGGTTATTCTATGAAGCTTTACTTGCGTCGTACTCTTGTACTGGAGTAATTTTATTGGGCTTTTATATTAGCGTAGATTGAAGCGGATAGATAAGGCGTGAAGTTTTTTAACCGTACTTGTTTTTCTTTCCCCCATACACCGCCTCCGGCTCGGCAGCCATTGCCAAATTTTCTTCTTCCATATCGTTTACCGTTACCTGCCCGTTCATAAGCATGGAGAGCAGCCAATCTCTTAAATCAGATAGTTGTTGATTTTATAATTTAAGAAAAAACTAAACAGCGTTTTAATATTTACAAACTCTTCATCACATCGTAAAGCCAAATCTTCTTAATAATGTGAAAGTATCAATATGGGTAACATTGAATTGAGCACAAACATCCGGAAGCTTAATATTCTTTTTTGAACCAGGAGCTGATACTTCCTGACTTACAACAATAGCTGATTTCTCAATGGCTGTAGCAACAACAAAAGGATCGGCATTTGTGAAATCAGCAAATTCCTGTTTTGCAAGAGTAGTAAACTGCTGATGATTATTGCCCCAAACCATTATTTGACCATAATTAACCATAATGTTAGCATCGGCATGGCAATCCAATTCTAAAGCCGGTGCAATCTCAGTTTGAACCCAATTTGTTAAGGCATCGTTACCTCTTCCTATTTCATCTGCAACCTTATTGGTGTAAATAAAACTACCGTCCAAAAATTTTCGCTTCATAAAATCCCAGAAACTGGGAGCAATATCGAAGGGATAATAAACCCGGTGAGCCTGCGTCAAACAACTTGTGTCTATGATGTATGCAGGTGTTGACATTAGCTGTCAAGATAAGTTTTGAATTTATTAAAAGTAGAACCATACAGATTGGTCAATTTATATGCATCTGTATAAAGTAGCTTTCCGGAGGCTGCTGCTTCATTTACTGTATCAAAAAACTTAACACCAACTCTGTAGGGTTGATTTGCATAAAAACTTCCGCCGCCTCCATCATCGCCTTCCTTTTTGGCATCCCAATATGCTTTATAAGCATTATAAAAACCAAAAAATTGTTGTCTTGTATAAAATCCTAAATCGAGTAACCTTCGGGCTATCACTACTTTGCTTACTTTGAAAAAACGTTCCAGTACATCAAGCTGGTTGGTATTTTTCTCCACCTTCTTCCATTCTACCAAAAGAACATCTTTAGCTACCAATAGCTCAGCGGCTACTGCATCACATAGTTTTTCTGTATCAGTATTAGCTGGCAGAAACCGTTCAATATCAAACGCAGCAGATTTGTCCAGCCAGATATGCACCAGCTCATGCATGAAAGTAAAAATCCGGGCTGCAGGATAATCCTTACCATTAATAAAAATATAAGGAGCCCATTTATTACTTAGCACAAATCCTTTAAACTCTTCGGGGTTAAGATTTTTACTGGAATTGCCTAACACGCCATTAATAGCCACATATATTCCTGCGGCTTCCGCTTGCTTTATCAGGTACTTAAGAGCCGCTTCTTTATCAGTTAAAAATTGAGACCAGTTTAAAGGCAGCTTTAAAATTGTTCGAATATCATTTGCAATAGTTAAATAGTTATCACTGTCATTATATTTTCCAACAAAGGGTAACTCTTCATAATTTTCATTACGCAGATAATCTACTAACCAGTCCTGCCGCTTTTGAATAGTATTAATTGTTTCGCTTAATTCATAACTGTAATCAAAAAGGGCAACCTTACTGTTTGTTCTGAAAAGCGGAACTGTATTTTTTCTTTCAGGCAATTTATCCAAAAAGAAAAAGCCGAATGGAATATGAACAGACCTGGCAAAATCGGCTAATTGGTTTACGGTTGGCTTTTTATCTCCATCAATCCATTCCTGTAATTGAGGAAATTTTACCCATAAGTCGCCAGCAGCAGATGCAGCAGCATCTCCCAATAAGCGATTATTTATTTGTGGATAAACCCTCATTTTTCAAAATTACTTTTTTTTACTTACATACGCCACATCCGGCTCTGCTGCCATCGAAAGGTTTTCTGCTTCCATATCTTTTACCGTTATCTGCCCGTTCATGAGCATGGGGAGCAACCAATCTCTTAGTTCGGAGAGTTGTTGGTTTTGTTTGATATTGTTAGCTATTCTGGTATTCATTGGGATGACCAATTTTTCAAAACTATTTATCAGCGAAATACTCGGTATTACGTAATTTAAAACTTTGATATCACTTGGATAAACATGAGGCTGAGCTGAACCGGTTGCTTGATTCAAAATGTGGCTTTGAATAAATCTTAAATAATGAAGTAATAATAATGTTTCTGAATCTGAATTACCTCTTACCGTAATGCAATCAGAAGCGAAAATTGGCTCTCTCCAAAAGTTAATAAAACCGGCATTCGCTCCTGAACCGCTAATTGTAATAGTATTTTCATCTCGATTAAAATCAGAATGAGTGTAGGAGTATTCAACCCCAGCTGCAACCACTTTTATGAATCCTTGTTTAGAATCTTTTAATGTAATTAAATCTCCTTTTTTAACTTGAGCATATTCCCCGATAGTTTTCACTTCCCAACCCTGCGGCACATCCCTCTTCAACTCCTCATTCCAAACCATTTTACCGCCGCTTGTTTTGTAAGGTTTGCCTTTGGCATCAGGAAAATCAAATTGCACAAACCAATAATCGTACAGCGTTTTTGCCATGGCTTCTAACTCAGCATTGATGCGGTTGTTGAGTTCGATTTTGGAATCTAAGGCAGAGAGGCAATCAGCAATTGGTTTTTGAAATTCCCGGTTGATATATGGAACAATTATTTCATGCAGTTCATTTCTATTAACCCCAGGAACAGTGCTCTTATCGGAAGTTTTTAAGTTGCCCAAACACTTCATTAAAAAATATACATACTTGGCATAATTCCCTTTGAAATCGGTTACGTAAAGTGCGGTATTGTGAGGCCAATATTTTCCATTCACATAATACATTTCTCCAAGAGTACCATATCGACCCGTAACTAAACCTTCACCCTCAATCTTAAATTCAGAATGATAGCCCGATATTCCTGAAGAACTTATTATTGGATAATTGCCATCTCTACGATTGTAAGATGGAAGGTCATAACCTCTTTTGAAGTTAACAATATCACCCAACCTTTTCTTGATTGGTTTATTCATAACTCAACCCTCCTAACTGCTTCTTAATTTCCAATTCCAAATCCTTTGATTCAACAAATAAGGCATCTAGGTTTTTCTTATAACCATTCATCTTAGCGTCAAATTCCTTTGGCGTTATGTCAATATATTCAATCTTCACTTCAAAATATTGCCCTGCACTAAAGGAATAATTTTTCTCTTTTATCTCATCGTAACTAACCACTACGGTAAAATCTTCTTTGGCTTCGTGTTTATTAAAAGTGTCGATAATCAGTTGCTCTTCTTCATGCGACAGCAATGTTTTTTGGTTCTTGCCATCCTTCACAGTAGTACCAAGTTTGCTGGCATCCATCAAAACAATATCGCCTTTTTTATTGGCCTTGTCTATAAATAAAATAGACACATTGGTGCCGGTGGTGGCAAAAATATTGCTGGGCATACTAACCACCCCACGCAGCATTTTTTCTTCTACCAGCTTTTCTCTTATCTTTCTTTCTATACCGCTTTGTGCAGTAATAAAACCGGTGGGTACTACAATAGCTGCTTTGCCTTTTGCCGATAAACTAAAAATAATATGCTGGATAAAGAGCAGGTAGATGCTCATTTTGTCTTTATCCTTATTGGGGATATTGGGTATGCCTGCAAAAAAGCGTTCGTTATTTTGTTTGGCATCCAGCTCGGCGTGGTAATCGCTAAAGTCAAGTTTAAATGGCGGGTTGCTAACGATGTAATCAAAGGTCATCAGCTTATCCCCGTCTTTATGATAAGGAGCCAATATGGTATTGCCCTGTATAATGTTTTGGATAGAATGTACCAGGTTGTTCAAAATTAAATTCAGCCGCAACATACCGCTGCTCTTTTGCGATATATCCTGCGAATAAATGGTACACCGGTCTTCACCAATGGCATGTGCCAGGTTCATGAGCAGCGTACCCGAACCACTTGAAGGGTCGTAGCCGGTTACATTGCTTACCGGCTTATCAACCAATATGGCCGCCATTATTTTTGATACCGCATGTGGCGTGTAGTACTCTGCATATTTGCCGCCGCCATCTTTGTTATAATCTTTAATGAGGTATTCAAAAATGGTAGAGAAGAAATCAAACTTCTGCTCAAATATTTTTTCAAAACTAAAGTTCACCAACTGGTTAATGATGGCCCTGCAAAAATTATCCTTCTTGTCGGTAACATATTTACTCAGCTCATCAAACAAGGTAATTTTAGAACCCGTTTCTGTTTTTACCGAAAAAATATCATTGTTAAAAATGGCAATGTCCCGGAGGGTATCATCAAAAAATTTGGCAAACTCCTCCTGGTTCTGCTTATTGTGCAGGTACGATAAAAAATGTTCCCTTTTTAGTTTGGCGCTATCGGGGTTCATTTTTAGCAACAGCATATCATATTGCTTATCCGTATAGGTAGCAATCACCTGCTCCCAGTTATCCGCCTTCTTCAATTTAGGGTCAATCAGCTTTACTTCGTAGCCAAACTTATCGTTCATAAACTTGTATAGAAATACCTGGGTAATAATTTTAAACTCATTACCGTCATTTCCCAAACCGTAAGAAGTGCAAACTCCTTTCAGGTTATCAATCAGCTCTTTTGTTTGAGCAGTAAAATCCTGTGTTACCATAATGGGGTTCCCTGGTATTCGTTTATGTATTCTTTTACAATACAGTTGTTAATGTATTTAGCAGTGTCGGGCTCTAAATCAATGGTTGTTTTTTCAAAACCTTTGATGACCATTTGTATCATCAGTTGTTCAAAATAACTTTCATTGTTTAGCAATTTGGTATTGATCAATACCCGTTCATCTGCTTGTTTTTTTATGTCCATTAAAGTGTCGCATATTTCACTTTCTCTTTTTGGCATAGCTCCCTGTTCCATTATCCGTTTATGTGTACGGGCATATTTTGCATCGTTTTCATACTTCGCTTTCAGCAGGTTATTCTTTCGGTTAAGCTCTGTTACCTTATCAAATATTTGTTGCAGCGAAGCGATGTTTTGTTTCATATCTTCCTGCGTAATCTCATCCAGGTTCTTTTTCTTAAACAGGCGTTTTAATTCATCGTATAGCGAAATAAACTCCGGGTCTTTCTGGTCGAAATTGCCGCCCAAAGCTTCCCTTGTTTTGCGGAGCATATCTTTCAACTGGTCAGCTATCAGCAGTTCTTCTTCCGATATTTTGGTAAACATAAACAGCACATTCTCCAAAGCCACATTCAGCAGGTTAGTGGTATCTACATTGTTCTGGATAGACTCTTTTAAGTTGAGCAGTTCCAGGTGGCGGGCCGTTTCGTTATAGAGTTGATTCAGCTTTTTAAAATCAATTTTATCCAGCAAATCAAAATGACTATATAAGCGAATGAGGTTGTATAAATTCTTCGCATTTTCTAAAGCCTTTTTTATCTCCAGCACTTTCTGCCTATCTTCTATCTGGCTTATTTGCTGAGAAAATAATTCGGCATTACGTAAGTCGTAGTGAAATAGCTTTTCTTTTATCTCACTTATTTCTGCTTCTATTTCTTCCCTCGATTTAAACAGGTTTGAATAGGTTTGCATTTCATCCCCCAACTCTAATTGCAGCTCATCAAAATACGCTTTGTTGGTGGCATCAAACTCTTTGCGGATGTCTGCAAAATCAACCACAAAACCATACCTGAATTTTTTGTAAGGCCTGTTTACCCTGGTAAGTGTTTGCAATAAATTATGGTCTTTTATAAGCCTCCCGATGTATAGTTTTTTGAGCCTGCTGGCATCAAAACCAGTGAGCAGCATATTGTACACAAACAAAAAATCTACTTTGCCATCTTTAAAATCTTCTACTTCCTGCTTGCGGTCGTCTTTGCTGCCAACATCATGCAGTATTAAAGCGCCCACTAATATTTTCTTCTTTTCTTTTTTAAAATTACCATATACCACTTCAGGTTCAGCGGCCATGTTCAGGGGCATTTCAATTACCTTGGCTTCTTCTGCCGTTCCATATTTTTGAACAAATATTTCAAACAGTTTTTTCGCCTGTTCCGAACTATCGCAAACTACCATGGCGCCAATAGTATTATCGCCAAACCTTGTTCTGCTGGTTAAAAAATCTTTTACAATGTAGCCCAGCATTGGCTCCACAAACTTTTCGTGGGCATAAATAATCCGCTTGTCTGCATCACCTTTTAAGATCTCTACTTCTTTTAAAGCTTGTTCCAGTTGAATTTTATAATTGGTTTCAATGCCTTCTCTAATCAACTTCAATGTGTAGCCATCAGCAATAGAAGCATTGTAATAATACTTATGAATGTAATCGCCGAAAGTATCCCTGCTTCGCCGGTCGGTACTTATCAACGGTGTGCCGGTTAACCCAATCAGGATAGCTTTTCTATCGGAGTTAAAAAGGTTTGCAAGAAAACTTCCCGAAGGGTTGTAGCTGCGGTGTACTTCATCCAAAAAATAAATTCTTTGAGAATTAATATCGTACTCACTTGCCCTTAATACATCGGTATCATCTTTAAACTTTTGAATATTAACAACAGTAATTTCTCTTTGCCCGGTTAAATTGTGGATGGCTTTTCTTACACTAAAATCCCTCACCAATTCTTCTTTCGAATTAACGGTATGTACAATTAAACCACGGCTTGTAAATTCACGTCTTGCCTGTATCATCAGGTCTATACGGTCTACAATAAAATAGAACTTGGGAACAATATCTTTCTGTTGAAAATAATCAGTGAGGCAGGCAACATTGTAAAATGCCAATGCAGTTTTACCACTTCCCTGCGTATGCCATATTATCCCTTTCCTAATTCCACTTTCAATTGTTTTTTCAATTGCCTTTGTAGCAAACAACTGAGGATAACGCATGATGTGTTTTTCAAGCCCGGTATTTGTTTTTACATAAGCCATGGAATATTTCAACAGCATGGCCAGCCTGTTTTTACTGAACAGCGATGTTAGTATGCGGTTAGTAGGGGTATTAACATCTTTGTTGGTAATAAATTCAGGGGAATGTTTAATGGAGGAAAGATTATTGTCTTTTAAAATATCATTCTCCAGTGCATCATTTTCGGGTGATAGCAGGTTTTCTATATCAAAGTTTTCTTCTTCTCTAAAGCAATTAAAATTTGCATGTGAATAAGATGTGGTAGAATAGAAAGCGCCTTGAATTGGCTCAATAGATTCAACATCATACTCCATATTATTGGAGAATACCAGCAACTGAGATATATTGATAAACTTCCTGAATTTTTTGTTTTTAAAACGCATACTGATCCTGTCTCTTTCTGCCAGCACACCTTCCTGGTTATTTGGTTTTTTAACTTCCACAAAAGCCAGCGGCATCCCATTAATCAATAGCGTAATATCCGGACGAAATTCATCATCGCCATTTTTATAAGTAAGCTCTGTTACTACATGAAAAGAGTTGTTGGTGAAATTTTTAAAGTCTATCAGTTTAATACCTGATGTTGCGGTAAGCATATTATAAAATGCCTGGCCTAAATCTTCATTGTCTAAAACAAGTGAAACATTTTCAAAGGTTTTTTTAATGTCGCTGTCTTCAATATCTGCATTTATCTTTTTAAGGCTCTTGATAAAAATATCGGTAAAGATGTTGGTGCTTTCATCCCTGGTAGCTTTTTTTAAAGACGCATAACTATACCCTAATCTGCAGAGATGTAATATTGCCGGAATCTTTACTCTTGTGTTTTCGTTAAAAGCCATTTTTAGTTTTCATTTGTGTTGCTAATTCATATTCCTGCTGATAGGATAATCCCAGCTTATCTACTTCACCAGGTATAGCTAAAGCCCAACTCACATAGTAGTAGGCCAGAATATGATAGCCGCTAAATTGTTTGCCTGATATAGAACTAATAGTATAATCTTTTTTCTCTGGCCGGTAGCCTTCTGTGCCTTGCATTGCTATTTCAAAAGCGATTTTTTTTATTGCTTCCTTTGGCATTGCTTCAAAGTATTGCAGTGCATCCACCATAAACATTACCACGGCCATGTTCGTCCCAATCTTTTCCTGTGATTGCTGGAATTTATCCATCTGCTTGTCTTTGTAAGGTTTGTTGGATTCTAAATCGTAAGGGTCTTGTTCTATGGAATTTAAAAGATTATCAATGTCAGTTCTTTTATTCCGGTATTCCTGTTCATTGATCAATTCAAAATTTTTATCGAGTTGTAAATCTTCTGCCCAGTGCAAAACCAGTTCGTATTCTTCGCCGGGTTCTTTATCTTCCTTGTATTGCAGGTACTCATCATAAAAAGTATTGGCTTGTTTTAATTCATTTGAAGTTGCCATGAAATCTTTCACCAGGTCGATTCCAAATAATGTTTGGTATTGCAGTGCATTCACCATATTGTACACTTTACTTTTAGAGAGGATGTCTTTAGGAGAAAGCTCCACGATTTTTTTATCGGTTACTGCCTTAATGCCTTCTTGTATTAAAGTGTAAAGAGAAAGAAACTGGTAAGGCCTTAGCTCAGCATATTTACTGTACAAAAAATCTTCAATAAATAAATCAATGGGAGTATTGTATACCTGCCTGTTCATCCCATCAAACAAACCCGAGTGATAGTTGGCAATAGCTTCATCAGAAATCCCGATCTTATTAAACTTCCGGGTGGTGGGTTCGAGATCTTTTATAAAAACGGCCTTGTGCTGTTGTGTTGAGATAAAGAGTTGATTGAGTTCTCCTTTTCTTGCTTCAATTACAAAGTCTAAGTGAACCAACTCATGCATTATCAAATGCTCTACTGCCGGATAGTTTGGCTTAAACCGGACAATGTGTTTTGCCCTGTCATAATTTTCGGCAAACTCAATTTTTGCAGCAGTGGGTATTGCGGCATCTTCTGTAATATCTATCTCCGTGCCTCCATCAAACTCCAGTTGGTGCCTGTACTCCCTGAATATTTTTTTGCCTTCGCCTGTTGCAATTATTTTGGTTGCAATTTCAAAAGCCTGCTTTACCGCATTTTGAAACAGGGCATCTTTTTGTTTACTGAATTTGATGCTTTGTATGGTGCTGTAAAATGCAGACTGTAAATCATTTTCTTTTTCAGCAATCAGCGCCAGCGTAAAATGGGTGTTAGGATATTCACTATTTATCTTAACTGCTTCCCATAAATATTTTTTTGCTTCTTCTAATTGATGCTGCTGCAAAAGCAGGTAACCAATATTGTTGAGGCTGATATGGTCAGTAGTGTTTGCCAGTAATGCCTGGTCATAATACTTCATTGCAGTAGGCACATCACTTTTAAATTTCGCAAAAATGTTTCCCATCATCAGCAAGGCCCAACCATTTTTGCTGTCCCACCGCAGGGCATCTATCAAACAATTAATAGCTTCTTCCTGATCGCCTTCATCAGAAAGTATTTGTCCCATAATCCGGTGGTATTCAGAATTGGTTGGGTTTTTATCAATCAATTGCTGGAGGATGGGTTTGGCTTCGGTATATTTTCCTTTTTCACAAAGGGCAACTGTTTTTCTGTAGTCGGCTTCCTTTGATACGATGGTGATGGTATCAATTTGTATGGTTACCCAATCTTTATCAATGGTTACCCTTGGCTTGTATGGGCCATAAGTGTAATACTTTTCCAGTACATGGATAAGTTTAGAATTTTCCTCCCCTTTTAATTCGGGAAAGATGGTAAATAAAAAGTCATCTATTTTATGAACGATTTGCATTTGAATGAGCCCGTGATTTTAATTAAAGGGTTACCGGTTCTTTTCTGTTCCCTTTATGGGATGGCATTAATTTTTCCTGATTAACTCAAAAATATACTATTTGGAATAATATATTCCTATTTAGATTTTAATAATAGTATCAGGAATTATTGAAAATGCCTTCTGTTTCACCTTTGCATGGTGATAGATTATATAAGAAGCCAGATAAAAAAGCGCAGGGTAGAAAAGCGGTTAACGCAAAGCGATGTTGCGTTGGACTTAGGCATTACGCCTGGTGCCTATTCCAAAATAGAAAGTGGCCCCACAGAAATATCGGTTAAAAAATTAGGAGAGATTGCTGCTATTTTAGAAGTTAAAATCACTTATTTTTTCCAGGAAGAGCCTCCTGTGAGGGGTGTATTAAAACCCGGCGAAGTTGATGGCTTTGCCACCAAAAGCGATATAGAACAATTAACCACCAACATCAACAAACTAAAACAGGAATTAGCCAGCCTGAAAGCAGGGTTGCAAATTGCTGCACCTAAGAAAAAGAAGAAGACTTAATTTTCTTTTTGGTTGGTGCTCATCAATCAATTTTTTGAAATTACATAGACTGGTACTTTGAACAGCACAAGCCCATTTCTTATAGCATACTTTCGTAACAAGCAACTTAGTAGCCACTGTAATTGGCAATAATATTTTCCTAACCAGAAAATTCACAGCGCCAGGCAACTTATCTTTACGCTGTTACTAACCTAAACCCAATAAAAATAAATGAACCGGCCCGGTATTGTATCCATCATCAACAAATCATTGTTTGTTGCAGTTTTTTTATGTGTTTCGTTGTCGGCGCTTTGCCAGCAAAATAATGCAACTGCTGTTTCCCGAAATACCCTCTATGGAGGCTTTGATTTCAAAGACATGTATTATTCTGTTAATTACGATCATATTTTCATTCGAATGGAAAACTCAGTTACAGTTACCGCATCGGGCTGTCTGTTTTAAAAGATGCCTTTGCTGTTCCGCTGGGTATTCACCTGTTTACCGGTGCTGGTTCACATCATGCGGAATTCAGTCTTACGCTGATACCGTATGTGGATCATGCAGCAAGTTTTGCAGGCAGCAATGATAAATCTGATAAATACCTGTACGTGGAACCGGGCATTGGTTACCGTTATCAACAACCGGGAGGCGGGCTTTTTTTAAGGGCTGTTGTAACCCCCATCATTTTTCTTGATCCGCCTTCCAACGATTTCTGGAACATGGATCCTAAAATATATGCCGGTGGTAATATCAGTATCGGGTACACTTTCAGGGGTAAGGGAAAATAGTTTTAGGCTTTATAAGAAAAGAAATCAACTTAAAGGATCATTGATATTTTTTTGTTGACACCTCCGGTTACCCAACTGTGTATTATTGGGAAAATAATTATACAACCCGTATAAAAATTTATCGAAGTAGTCTTTTAGCTACTCCATTTTAATTGTGTTATAAAAACTGGTTTATGTTTTATCATTCTATAAGTTAGATTGTGAAAAATACC
>JAYWII010000142.1:0-5853 GCA_043788995.1 Chitinophagaceae bacterium
AGCATGATTGGATAACAAGAGCCGTATGAAGTGAGAGCTTCACGTACGGTTCCGTGAGCGGCTTATGCTGAAATGTATTTGCCTACTCGACTTTTCGCCTAATGCACTCATAAGTTCAATACAGTAACTGTGAAACCCCGACGTAGGAGGCACTGCAAATATTTGCTGTAACACCTGTTATTTTTAACTTCATGTGATGGCAATAAAACTAAAACATAGTAATACTTATTCCACTTATTTTGTCACTTTTACCTGTGTTGAATGGATACCGCTGATTGAAATGACCAATACTTATAACATGGTTTATAAATGGTTTGGCATTTTAAAGAATGAATATAACGCTGATGTAGTTGCCTACGTCATTATGCCCAATCACCTGCATGTTATTCTGCATTTTCACAACGAAAATTTTGACCTTAATAGGATCATTGGAAATGGCAAAGGGTTTATAGCTTATGAAATCGTCAACAAGCTTGAAAATGCGGGCAATAAAACAATGCTTGACCGTTTACAATGTTTGCTTACAGAAAGGGAAAAGAATAAGGGACAACTGCATAAAATATTTAAAGACTCTTTTGATGCGAAAGCTATTTTTACCCAACCGTTTTTATTGCAGAAAATAAATTACATCCATAATAATCCCGTTACTGGTAAATGGATGCTGGCAAAAGATTTTGTGGAATATGAACACAGCAGTGCCTCCTTTTATGAAATACAATTGGTACGGCATTTTCAGCCAATGCATTATTTGGATTTGTAGCTTTCACTAATAGGAAGGGTGGCTGTATTATTTGCAAGCTGCATTATACGTCGGGGTTTCGCAATACAGGCGTTTTAAATTTTGGAAATTGTTCTGGCGAAAACCCCGCCGGGACATAATGGCAAAAGATTTATAGCTTATGACATCGTCAACCGGCTGGAAGCTACAGGAAATGCAACCATGCTTGACCGCTTACAAAATTTGCTTATAGAAAGGGAAAAGAAAAAAGGACAACTGCATAAAATATTTAAAGACTCCTTTGATGCCAAGGCTGTTTTTACCCAACCACTTTTATTACAGAAAATAAATTACATTCATAATAATCCTGTTACCGGAAAATGGATGTTGACAAAAGATTTTGTTGAATACGAACACAGCAGTGCCTCCTTTTATGAGATACAATTGGTTCGGCATTTCCGGCCTGTGCATTATATGGATTTATAGTTTTCACTAATTCTAAGAGTGGCTGTATTATTTGCAAGCTGCATTATACGTCGGGGTTTCGCAATACAGCCGTTTTAAACTTTGAAAATTATGTTGGCGAAAACCCCGCCGGGACATAAATTGAATCTATCCAGCCTGTTAATAAAGGGAAAGATTTTATCATCCGGTGTATTTCCAAACAGGGAAGTATGTATGACTGGAAGTTTGATAACCGTGCCGACCGGGATGCCTCCTTTTCAATATTAGAATCTTTATTGGGACTTGATTTTAAGGTAAAAAAATTAAAGGCAGGATAAAGATTTAGTTCTGTTTGTAAAATCTTTTCAGGCGCCGTACGAGGTATCTTCAAAACAATGGGTCTTTAATTTTGAATTAGTTAAAAAAAGTATTAGATTTATCTCATTCCTCATGGGTGTTTAGTTTAATATTCCACCTTGTCGCTTCACACCTTAAATTGCCACAATAAAGAGAATAAATAAGCCTGTATCCTGTAATAAGCGTATTAATTTATAATAAAACTTGCATTATGAATCAGAATTCATTTACCCCACTGCGTATAATCAATTATAAAAGTGACAAAGTATTAAATGCTTTGATTTTTATAAGACGGCAAATCAATTTTCTTTTAAATAAGGATTTTACGTTTTTGAATGTATTGCTTTTAATGATGTTGGCTACCGGGCTTAAAGGGCAGGAAACGCTTATAGGGTTAACTTCAAATGGAGGTACTGAAGGGAGAGGCACCATATTTAATATTAAAACCAATGCAACTGCATTTGCAATAGTAAAGACATTTCCGGATTGGGGTAAAACACCCTGGGGTGATTTATTAAAAGGGGATGATGGAAATTTTTATGGTATGACAAGTTCAGGAGGTACTTTTAATTATGGGACTATTTTTAAAGCCACGCCCACAGGCATTGTAACTGTTTTACGCCACCTGAATTATGCCACAGACGGAGCCAATCCTTATGGAGAATTAATAAAGGGCGCTGATGGCAGCTTTTATGGACTTACCAATAGTGGCGGCACCAGCGGCTATGGTACTATTTTTAAGATCACGGCTACCGGAACATTTACCGTAATAAAACATTTAGTTTATGCAAACGGTTCAAATCCAAGAGGTCATCTTGTAATTGGCGCCGATGGAAATTTTTATGGAGCTACTTACTCAGGAGGAGCTAATGGTTATGGAACTATTTTCAAAATGACCACTACGGGTACATTAACTGTTTTGCATTCATTAAGCAGTGCTGCTGATGGTGCTAATTGCTATGGCAGCCTGGTTAAAGGCAGCGATAACAATTTTTATGGAACCACCAATGGTGGAGGAACTACTGGTAATGGAACTATCTTTAAAATAACACCTGCCGGTGTTTACACAGTTTTACGTCAAATGAATCAGTCTACAGACGGCACTCATTCACAAAGCGATTTGATACAGGCTACGGATGGAAATTTTTATGGCATGGCTTATAGCGGTGGTCCCAATTTTAACGGAACCATTTTTAAAATTACATCAACCGGAACCTTTACTTTGTTAAGGAGTTTAGTTTCCGCCAATGGCATTAATCCTTACGGAAGTCTGCTTCAGGGAACTGATGGAAATTTTTATGGCACTACTTCTACCAGTGGCGCCAATAGCGGTGGCACTATTTTTAAGATTACACCAACAGGAACACTCACTGTTTTACACTCCCTGCTGCCAACTACCGAGGGGGGCAGTCCCAGGGGTAGCCTTGTAAGAGGAAATGATGGTAATTATTATGGTCTTACCAACACGGGCGGAACCAATTTTTTTGGTTCACTTTTTAAAATAACTTCTACCGGGGTGTTCACTGTTTTAACGGGCTTTAATGGAGCGATCATTGGAGATGCGCCAAACGAAAGTTTAATCCAGGCAACAGATTTTGCTTTTTATGGAACCACTTTAAATGGTGGAACAAATAACCAGGGTACCATATTTAAAATTTGCGGTGGGGTTTACTCCGTATTACATTCATTTAAAACTACTACTGAAGGAGGCTTACCAAAAGGAAGTTTGGTACAGGCAACTGATGGAAATTTTTATGGTATCACCTCTACAGGAGGAACATCCAATTCAGGAACCATATTTAAAATTACTTCTGCCGGAATTTTTACGGTGTTGCACCACCTGGTAGGTGCAAGCGAAGGCAGCCTGGCACAAGGGTCACTCATTCAGGGAGCTGATGGTTATTTATATGGGTTTACCAGTGCAGGAGGAACATCCAATTCAGGAACAGTATTTAAAATATCAACTACAGGTGCCTTAAGAGTGATAAGGCAATTAGTTTCTGCAACCGATGGATCAAACCCGGAAGGCAATCTTGTAAAGGGCGCCGGTGGGACAGATTCATTTTTTTACGGCATGACGAGAAGCCGCATTTTTAAAATTTCCCCCAACGGAACAATATTTACCATTTTAAGAACGCTTAATGCCGCCACTGATGGCAATAATCCCCTCGGCAGCCTGGTAAGGGCCACGGATGGAAATTTTTATGGAACTAACAGTACCGGTGGAACGATCAGTAATTCTGGAACAATTTTTAAAATCACTGCTTCAGGCACATTCACTGTATTAAGAAATTTAAGTTCAACACTTGACGGGGGGGCGCCTAAAGGAAACCTGGTACAGGCTGCTGATGGATTTTTGTATGGGCTTACCAGTGCAGGGGGCACTAATAATGCAGGCACTGTTTTTAAAATATCCACTGCAGGAACATTTACTGTTTTAAGGCAACTAAATTTGCTTACAGATGGTGGTGCTGCATTTGGCAGCCTGATCATTCAAAAAGCAACTGCTTTAATCGCCAATCCACAAATAGTTTCCACTACAGAAGATATATCCAAAGCAATTGTTTTAACAGGCAGCGGAGGAAGCCCCCTGGTATTTAAAATTTCAACAAATCCTAAAAAAGGCACCGTTACAGGCACCGGTGCCAACTGGACTTACAAACCAGTAGCCAATTACAATGGAAAAGATTCGTTTTATTTTACTGCAAATGTTGGCTGCAATGCCTCCCTGCCTGCAAAAGTTAATATAACAATAACGGCTGTTAATGATACGCCTGTACTTGCATCCATTGGCAATAAAACAATAAAGCAAGCCACGCTGCTAACATTTACTGCAACAGCCACCGATGTGGATGCAGGGCAAACAAAAACATTTTCCCTGGTAACAACACCATCCGGGGCCACTATTAATGCAACTACAGGTGTGTTTAGCTGGACACCATCTGCCACGGGAAGTTTTACCTTCAAAATAAGGGTAACAGATAACGGCGTCCCTGTACTTTTTGATGAGGAACAAATAACAGTAACAGTTACCACTACACTGGTGGCAAAACAACACCTCACCACTATACAACAGCCTGAAGAAGGCTTCAATAAAACCGGTATTTATCCTAACCCTGTAAGGGATCAATTTACGGTAATGCTTGATCCGTCTGTTTCAGGGATATCAGGGATACTTACAAATGTAAATGGTGTAATCATGAAAAAAATCTCTTACCGGGCGGTAAGTGCAGGTAAACTTGAAATAAGTGTTTCTGGCTTTGTTCCGGGAACTTACCTATTGAAATTAAATAACGGAACCAACAAATGGGTATTTAAATTTTTGAAACTTTAACGCCCTTTATTGGCGCAAGCGTCCGCTTGTGACTTATACCATCTGCCAATCCGAATTTAGAAACTTTATTGTACTATATATTTCTTGGATAGCTTTTAATAAAGTAGGATTGGTTGTACTTATTGCATGACTCTTTTTGAGGGCGGCACAAGCGGACGCTTGCACCAATGGGGGGCTCTTCATCGCTACGTCAATGAGTGAATGTTATCATCTCTACGTTTTTGTCTTTACAAGCTCTAAAACTATCTCTGATATTTTTTAGCATTTCTTGAACTTCATCAAAATCATCGTTGTCGTCATCTGCTTTGTCCTCGTCTATTTCAACATTGTCCATAATAGAAATGAAATGGTCAATGTCCTCTTTAGTAAAACAATTAATCGCAGGGAAGTCTGCAATTTTAGGAATGTCAAATATTTGATGTGGCTCAAACATATCACCAAAGTCAATTTGTAAACCTTTTTCTTTCATTATTTCAAAAGCTGCTTCAAAGTCACGCCCATAATAAAAGCCGTCGCACTGTGGAAGAAGGTGTGTTCCAAAATAGTCGCAGATTACAAGCAAAACATAGCCGTAGCCATGTGCAATATTTTCATTTAGTCCTGATGTTGCTTTTGATTTTACTAACCCCAAAAAACTACTTTTACTTTTTCTGTCTTCTGGTTTTACGTAATTGAAGATTATGTCTTCAAGTGCCTGGTCAAAGTCATATTGATATTTTGGGTCTGGAAAATCATCGTCTTGACTTGCATAAGTATCATACAAGCCTGCTGTTTTAATTTCTTCAAGAAGTTCTCTGTCCTTGCAACCAAATACAGCTTTTACTTTTTCAATGTCAATCGCAAAGGGAATTGCAATCATGCTCATAATCTGTATAAATTTTCAGGGTGTGTCAAATAGAGTAGCAGGCAACGGGAGTTTGTGAAAAAACTCATGCTTTCACCCAAATATACACACAATGTGAATAGCTAAAATGCTGTATGGTTTTTGTTACAAATCAGC
>JAYWII010000143.1:0-23020 GCA_043788995.1 Chitinophagaceae bacterium
TTAGCTTAAAAAATAAATTATAGAATAGAGGTTAACGATAAAAAAATTATTCAACCGATGCAGCGTATTCTCATCATTGAAGTGAGTGACACAACGATGATCACCAATGGTTTCAACAGTACATCCCCAAAAATTATTGCCCGCCGCCACTCAGTGATTTATACTAATCAACTGTGTGGTTCGTTTACCCTAACCAGTATGTAGAATGGACCAATCCCGGAGAAAAATAATCATGCATCAATGATTTCAATTAATTTTAAACGGGCCAATGCGGCTTAAAAATTAGCACTATGTATCATTATACCCCGTTTGCTTTTAAAAGAATATTTAAAAAGAAGGTGCTGCTTTCGCTGGCAATTGTATGCAGTACCAGTATGCTGTTTGCTCAACCGGTAAGGATGGAACAAGCTGCGATAGACAGTTTAAAAAATATTATCAAAAACAACACACAGGACAGCAATAAAGTGCATGCGCTGTATTGGCTGAGCCGTACTGCCACCCTCAGTAATACCGCTGAATCTGTTCAATGGGCAAATGAAGGATTGGAGCTGGCAAGAAAATTAAAATTCCCGATGGGTGAACTGGAATGCCAGGAAGCACTTTCTTTTTCCTATGCTATTACTGCTTCCTTTGAAAAAGGGTTTGGTGCGGCTTATGAAGCAATTGACTTAAGCAGAAAATATGCCCCGGTACGGGAGGTATTTGGCATCAATATGATGGGTCTGCTGTACCAGAAATTAGGAGATGATAAAGCGTCGTTACAATGGGCGCAAAAAGCATACTATCATCCCCTGCTAAAACAGTCGGATCATTTCAGCCAATGGAGCGCCATGTTCTTACTGGCACAGGAACATGAAAGACAAAACAACCTGGATTCTTCAGAACATTTTGCCAGGGAAACACAGGACTATTCAAAACTTTATTTCCCGTTCCAGGAAAGTTGGGCCATGCTGATACTGGCCCGGATCAACAGCAAGCGTAAGCAATATGATGAAGCGGTAAATTACTGTAAGCAGATCTTGCAGGCTGCAAAAGGGAGTTTCGGTTTTTTTGAAAATGAGGTAGGAAATGAACTGGCGCAGATCTATTTTAACCAGGGTAAACTGGATTCCACCCAACGATATGCAGGCGAAGCACTGGCAGCAGCAAACAAATTCAACAATTACCTGGTGATAATGAATTCGTCCAATTTATTATCCCGTGTTTTTGAAAAAACCGATCCGGCAAAAGCATACGAATTTTTAAAAATTTCAACCGCTGCAAAAGATACTGTTACCAATATTGAAAAGACCAAACAGGTTAAACAATTAGAGATAAAAGAAAAACAACGCATTGATGATTTGAACTTAGCGGAAGTATACGCTAAAAATAAATTACGTTTTAATACGGCTGTCGGACTGTTGTTAAGTGCACTCGTCATTTCATTTATCCTGTATCGCAATAACCGTAACAAACAAAAAGCAAACCTGGCTTTAAAAGACAAAAATGATAAAATAGAAAAAACGGTTTCAGCACTCAATGCTACCCAAACCACGCTTGTTGCCAGGAATGCAGAGAATGAATTATTATTAAAAGAAATTCATCACCGGGTAAAAAATAACCTGGAAGTAGTGAGCAGCCTGCTGGCTTTGCAAAGCAACCAGGTGGAAGATGCCAATACCAAAGAGGCGATGCAGGAAGGGCAAAACCGGGTGCAGTCCATCGGTATTGTTCACCAGAAGCTCTACCAGGGCGAAAACCTGGGCGCCATTGAAATGAAAGACTATTTCATTAATCTCAGCGACAGCATACTCGATTCTTTTGGTGCACAAAAAAGGGTGCAGGTAGAATGTGCCATGGAGGCATTGAACGTGGATGTGGATACTGCAGTGCCACTCGGCCTGATTGTAAACGAACTGCTCACCAACACCATTAAATATGCTTTCCCCGATGGGAGAAGCGGCAAAGTGCAGATTAAACTGGCGCAAGCAGCCAATGGAAATTTGCAAATGCAGGTATCTGATAATGGTGTGGGCAAAAGCGGTATCGTCAAGGGTACCGGCTTCGGCGGACAACTCATCTCCCTGCTTACACAACAATTAGATGGCACTATGAAAGAGGAAAACAATAATGGCACCCATGTATTTTTTGAATTTAAACCGGTGAAAGCTGCATGAGTTTAAGATACGGGGTTACTTGAGTTCCGGCATCCGGCATAAAGCAGACAACGTTGCTGACAGCAAAAGATAGCTAAAATTCAGCTCTTTTTTCCCGTCTTTTTTTTGAAGTTAACTTTTCAATCCAGCTTTCATGAACTTGCCAATAACAGGAAAAAACCCATCTATGTTCACCTGGAATTGATTGGGGCTTATATAAAAGAGCTTGATCTGGTACCTGGAATTGGGCGATAAAACAGCAGGTTTGGTTTTAAGAATGGCCTGTAGTTTTTCTGAGATGCCTTTCTCCGTTTGTATAAAGAAGCTAATATTCATAATACTTTCCAATGCTGTTAAAACGATATTGGAGGTGTCGAGCAGATTTTTTTTATATGCTAAAGCTGCAACGCTTTTATTGGTATCCAGTATATTTTTTAAAGCTGCATTCAGGTCAAGGTATATCCAGGAACCTGTCTGCAAGTCTTGATCCTTTGAGTTTAATATCAGGTTATTTATTTCTGTGTTTATGGTGCTATCAGCGCCGGGAATTTGCAGGTTAAAATTTTCTTCCAGAATTGATCTTAAAGGAAATTGCAATGCTTTTCTTTCATAGCAGGGTGTGGTTACAATATTAAACTGCGAAGCCAATTTCTGTGGAGTAAACCCCAGGTCATCTAACTTACTTACCACTTCAAGCGACCGCTTGTTTACAATGCTGCCGATAAAGAAACTGTCTTTCGCCCCTGCCAGTACTGCATTGGCATCAAATGAAATGCCCATGCAACTGTCATGTGCCTGCTTTACAGAATCAATCATTTTACCATTGGGTAATTTATATTGCTTTGCATCAAATTCATTCTCCTTTAAATTGATAAACTCCACGCTTTGGTCCTGCTTCCCCCTGCAGCAGCAACACCAAGCGGCAATAGCCAGGAAGATGATTAATCTTTTCATATAGTGCAATGTTTAGGTCGTTAGCTTTTACCATTTTTTGTTTGCTGTATTATTAAACCAGTTCATGATCTACAAAGTACATGTCGATCTCACCGATATTTTTGGCATAGATCTTTCCACGGTAGGTACATGCAAATTTATCTTTTACTAATTCGTAGGTAGCCGCAGAAATATTTATCTTGCCTGGCTCACCATTACTTTCCATCCTGCTGGCAATGTTAACCGTGCCGCCCCAAATATCATACGCATATTTCTTTTTACCTACCACCCCTGCCACAAGTGGTCCCGTGTGAATGCCAATACGTATTTCCCAGGGAGGCATGGCATTGGCAGTACGTTTTTCATTCCATAACATAATATACTGCTGAATTTCTATACTAGCCCTGATGATATTAAAAATATGTCCATCATCTTCTGTAGGTATTCCCCCTGCACACATGTAGGAATCACCAATGGTTTTTATTTTCTCCAGGTTGTATTTATGTATAATATCATCAAAAGCAATAAAGCACTCATTTAATTCAGAAACAACCTCCTGGGGAGAAAGTGCATCGGCAAGCTTTGAAAAACTTTTAAAATCAGTAAATAATACGGATGCTTTTTCATAAAACCTGGGTGTTGCCGTGCCGGTCTTTTGTAATTCCTGCGCCACTTCAGCAGGAAGAATATTGAGTAGCAGGCTCTCAATTTCAGCCTTCTGACCATCGAGAATTTTATTTGTTTTTATTTTATTCCTGTAATCCCTGTAAATGATAAAAATGATCAGTGTTACCAATATCATCCCTGCCAGCAGTGCGTTCTTTGCAATCCGCTGTCTTTTCAATTCCAGTTCCTGAAGGGCTTTGTCCTTGGTAAGGAGGTTAATCTGACCTTCTTTCTTTTGTATTTCAAAGTCAAATTGCAAACCCAGCAGTTTTTTAGAAGTTGCTTCATTATAAATGGTGTCTTTTATATCAGTAAGTAATGTTTGGTATTTAAAAGCATTACCGTAATCTTTAAGGCTTGAGTAGGTTTCTGCAAGCCCGCTGTATGCTTCTTTTAATTCATTAGTAGAACCCAATTCTTGGGCAATTCTTTCAGCCTGTTTATATGAATCAAGTGCTTTTCCGTAATCTTTTTGATTGACAAACACATAACCTAATCCTAACAAAGACTTAGACATGTCCAGTTGCACTGATAATTTTTTTGCGATAGCAAATGCCTGATCATGGTATTTTTTTGCAATCATAAAATCACCTTTGCCAGCATAAAGCTTTCCCATATTATTAAGGGTATAGCTTAGGTCCTCTGTATTCTTAAATGCCTCTGCCGATTTGTTATAATAATACAGTGCCTTATCATTGTCTCCAATAGAAAAATAGAGCTCCCCCAGGTTTACACTTGCACTTCCAATATTTTGCTTATCATTTATTTTTTCACTTAATTGCAATGCATTTTGAAAATATTGCAACGCTTTATCGTAAGTGCTTTTTTTAATCATATAGAGTACCCCAATATTATTTTGGGCTCTAAGAATTCCTACAGTATCCTGTATTTCTTCTGCTACTTTTAAAGATCGCAGGTAATATTCCAATGACTTGGCTTCATCGCCATTGGTTGTATACACAGCTCCCAAATTGCTTAAAATCAGGTCTATATTATTTCGGTCGCCAATTGAATCAAAATAAGCATGTGCCTTTTCCCAGTCTTCCACTGTTTCCAGGTATTGCCCAAGTATGTAATGGCCTACACCTTTCATTTTCAAAGCCATGGCAATCCCTTTCTTATAATTTATTTTTTCTGAAATAGTTTTTGCCTGGGTGGCGTAATCGATGGTAATATTAGCATCAACCCCCTGGTAGGCTTTAGATAACTGAATTAACAGATCAGCTTTGCTGCTGTCATCGGCTGTTTTTGTGCTGAGTATTTTCTTTAGGCTATCAATATTACCTTGTCCTTTGCATATAACTGCCAAGGCAAGTAAACAGTTTAATAATAATATTCCTTTAAACATTAAAACCTTTTATTTTATTGGGTCTCTGCTGTGTATTTACAATAAATAAAATGACACAATTAAATTGTAAACTAAGCAAAAAAAATGAGGGAGTAATTATTTTCTATCATTTTTTAATCAGTCATAACATTTATTCAAAGGGGGAATATTTATCAAAATCGTCAGGCTATTTGAATGCATTAAAATTAGATGATGCCTTTATAAACAATGCGCCACCTAATTAAAAAAGGAAAGAGGAAGAAATAATATTTCTTCCTCTTTCCTTTTAATTTTAAATAGTATTAATCAGAAAATTTACAGCTTGATTATTTTAAAGACTTTGCTGTTTTTATCTGAATTAACTTTTACATAATAAACACCTTTAGAAAAATTCGACATTTTAAACACGAAACTTCCATCAGCATTTTTTTGCAGTGACTTCAGTTTATAGGTCTTACCTGTTACATCAGAAATGCTTATTTCATTCTTTGCTTCAACGGATTGAGGGAACATTACAACTAACCTGTCGAATACAGGATTTGGATACACAATAACATCCTTCGATGTAATTGTTTGCCTGCTGATATTACCAACGATTGGTCTGCCGGCGCCTCCGCTATTACATTTATTAGAAGCGGAAGTTACCTGGCTGAGTGATTGTGATTTCTGATTTCCATTATAAGTAATTAGTGTCCATTTGCTTGGCTCTCCATTAGCCTTGATGGTAAATTTACCGCTACTTGTAAGGAATAGCTCTGGTTGAACGCCACCGTAAGGTCCTGCAGCTCTTGTTTTATAGTCAACACCATTAAAGGTAATAAAATTATTCACGCCTCTTGGAACATACACCACTGATGAGTTTGGATTTTGATAAGAGAACCGATACAAGTGCGTATAACCATTTGGATCATTAATCAATGTGTCCACACAATCCAGGTTTGGTTTAACATTCCTTGCATCCTTTCCTTGTGGATTTACATAAAATACCCCTGCCACATAACTAATGTTATAATTATTATTCGCTGCCGCGGTCAATTGCAATCCCTGGGCATAGATGTTATAAACACCTGCATTGGGTAGTACAGTACCTGGCTGATAAACATTGCCATTGGCATCTTTTACATAATAAGTAGGCCCATTAACTATAACATTCGAATCTTCATACGTTAAACCATCGTAAGTATATGTTAATGCAGCCGGAAGCTTATCTCCTTTGAAATTAAACGCTGTATCTGGTCTCACCGTTAAAGTAGCCTTCGCAATATTTAAGTCACCAATTGTATAGGTTACATCAAAATTGGATGAAACAAAAGCACCCGGCACAATTTTGTGGCTGCCGGCTCCTGTGCCACCAGTAAACAGGTTTAATGACCTGATGGTAAACACAGTATCCGAACTTTGCGTCAGATCAGCTGAATCAATGATCACGGCAATATTATTCCCACTTCCAGTGCCTGCATTTGCACTGTTAATAATTACATTACTGCCTATTATTAATTTGCCATTTAAGAATGTTGACTGCCCACTTATTAAGGCACTGCTGCCGATTATTAGCTTGCCGTTCACCAGCGAATTCAGATCGGATGCCAGGTAGTTTGAAAAAGACTGTTGTGGCACGTCTATTACTGTCATTCCACTTCCGATTATTAACTTGCCACTTCCAATGATTAACCTGCCACTTCCAATGATCAACTTTCCACTACCAATGATTAACTTACCACTGGTCATGAAACTCAGTCCCGTGATAGAAGCTGGGTCTAATGCAGCACTAACAACACCAAAAGTATTTGGTATAATTTGTGCCTGATGAAGCGTTTTTATATTCTGTAAGAATGCTGTGTTATCAGCGATTTTTGCATTATTGTAAACATAATTGAATTGAATATCAGGAATAGTTTGTCCATACGTTACACTCACATTATTTGCAGAAATGATGATCGGCATTTTAGCAATAGTGAGCGTTCCGTCTACAACACTATAATTGTATAATTTCTGCAGATTAACATCAGTAGTGCTATTTGGATCAAATTGCCTGATGGTTGTTGTAATTGCATAGTTGTTTACCGAACTGGTACTGGTAGCTGCAGTACTTACAACAATATCATTGGCTCCTCCAAGACCAATGGAAGCAAGTGTTAAATTGGTGTTTTCCAATGGCTGACCATCTACAGTGACAGAATATCTAAATGCAGGAATTAATTCACCATACTTTATGGTAGTATCTTTTCCTTTAACTACAATATTGCGTTTTACAACAGAATTAAAATAAAGGATGTTTGACGAACCACCATCCAAACCGCTTGGCGTTATAGATGAGGTAATTGCCTGGATAGGCGGTTGACCTGTAAATGTGGGAATCACTGCGGAAGCAGTACTATCTGTCAAAATAGTTGTAGGAACAGGTTGTCCATTAAAATAGACTACCGTGCTTGGACTAAGATAATTGCCACTTACTCCTAAGGTAAATGATTCTGAACCCAACGTAACCCCTTCGGGTATTACCAATCTTATCAATGCTGGTAAAGCCGCAGCAAAAGACTGAATGGCAACATCAGCTCTTATGAACCCTGCACCACTAACAGAATCAGTACCTGCAGGTCCCATATCCAATGCGGAACTCTTAAGTATATTTCTCAAATCACCAACACTTAAAATTTCCTGGGGGGTGTTTACATAATATTTCTTTTTTGCCTGTATTAATAAAGCCGCCGTAGCAGCAGCATGAGGTGCAGCTGCCGAAGTACCAAAGAAATTAGTGGAGTTGCCAAAAGTCACCGTAGTGCTACCTCCATCAGGCGCAGTAAAATCTGGCTTATTTCTAATGATATTGCCAGATGAATTCCTTGTAGTGCTTCCATAAGAAGAAAATAATTCAATCTCAGGCACACTTGTACCAAAAACAGGTGTTTTAGAATACCGAACAGCACCAACAGTAATCGCACTATCTGCATTTGCCTGTCCAACGATAGTGGAAGTCCCTAAATTATGTTCAGTTATGGTAGCCTCTCCCCTGAATATTACATATTTAATTGGCAGGGTGACAGTGGTTCCTGATGCTCTTACTATAAAAAGGTCTGTTTCAACATCTGTATTAATACTAAATGGCAATATTTCTATAGGGTCGCCACCCAGGTTATTCCTGTTATAGCCAAATTTTGTAAGTCCATTATTGGTGGTAAGATAAATATCCAGGTCGTTTTGTGTACCTCCAGTCTGTGTTTGTCCTAGCGAATAGATACTATCCTGCCATTGTAATACAATTGTATAATCGCCTTTCTTCAATGTCAAATGCTGCAGGGAATCTCCTCCGCCGAAATCATGTGCCTTGCCATTTGCAATGGCTGCCTTAAAGATACTTTGATAAGATTTGTTTGCAAAATTACCGGCAGCACTAAAGTAAGCAACGCCCTGGGCACTCACTTCATTTACCGCCTTGGCAACCTCACCAATCTTTAAAAATGGTTCCGTAACATGAGTGATGTCATCTACAATTACATTACAGCCATCCTGTTTTAATTGCCTGATCCCCGCTGCCATATCACCAGCGCTAATAAATCCTGTCCGGAATTCCAATGTTGCTTTTGGAGCAATGTCATGGATAATTTGAAGCATTGCCCTTCCTTCATCAATACCTTGTCCATAAGGGTAATCTGTTACCTGCACGGGTTGTGTATTTAAAGCATTTCCTGGGCCTGGCAAGTCTCCATTTGATACGTCAACGCCTGCAGGATTACCCGGAATTGTATTATAGCTATCAGATAAAACCCCAATCTTAACTCCTTCTCCATACAACTGGTAACCATTCCTTATAAAGTTAGACCGCATTGCGGAGTCCCCTAATGTTCTTGCCTGCCCTGGCCAAATACCCCCTAACGCTGAATAATGTGGCATGCAATAAACGATAATATCTGTTAATGCGTTGAGTAATAGCAGGTTTTTTATTGGATACATGCCAGTTATTCTATAAACATTGTTCCCATTACTTCTTAATTGTGTACTAAGACCATAAGTTGGGCCAGTTAAAAGGGCAATCACATCATTTAATCTGCCTTCTTTAGCAATAATATCAATAAGCACACTGTCTGGCTGTATTGTAAAGAAAGGAGAATTTGGATCCCTGCTAAGGGTATTGTAATACATAGAGGCTAATTCACTACCAATAATTCCATTGTCCTTACTGGTAACCACAACGGTATCTTTCGCAGCGCAACCTGTTGACGATGTTACAGTAAGAATATAGGTACCTGTTGTTATAACATTAATGGTATCATTATCTGAAGGCGCCAAAATTACTCCGCCATCTGTTGCTACCCAGTTATATGAAAAAGAGGCAGATAAAGGTGTGCCGATCAGTGTGGTTGTATCTTTAAAACTTAACGGTTTATCCACGCCGGCGCTAACAGCAGCGGGTGTTTCGTTTACCGCTACTGTAGCGGATTTACTGCACCCGCTATTATTAGTATAAGTTATTATACTTGTGCCGGTTAATTTCCCCGTTACAACGCCGGTAGAACTAACTGTCGCAACACTTGTGTTGGAGGATGCCCATGGATTAGTTGGTGCAGGTGTGCCTAAACCGGTTAAAGCAGTGGTGGATCCAGCACAGACTGTTAATGTTCCTGAAATAGTGGGCGTTACCTTTACCGTTACTGTAGCTGTAGTACTACAGCCATTACTGTTAGTATAAGTTATTATACTTGTTCCTGCAGAAACTCCTGTTACAGCCCCTGTAGAACTAATTGTAGCAACACTTGTGTTGGAGGAAACCCAGGGAGTGGATGAGGCGGCGGTACCAGAACCTGTTAGAGTGGTGGTGGAACCTGCACATACACCTAATGTTCCAGAGATAGTAGGAAGATCAATACATCCTGTGAAACGTACATAATTAATAGTAAGCCCACTGCCCGTATTTACCTGTGTGCCACTCCACAAAGCACCGGTAAACAGTGTACTTCCGGTACCTGAACCCAGATTGATTCCTGAATAAGGCGCCCAAACAGTGCCGGCCCACCTGGATGGTGTAGCACCAGATCCATTTGATATGGTAAAAGCAAAAGCACTGGTATTTCCGTTTGTTTCGGTAAATATTCTATTTTCCGATCCCCCATTTTTAATAGTTGTTCCAATTTTGTCAAGGTACATATTTCCCAGCACGTAAATCCTTATAATTCCAGTTGTACTACCCAAAAAATCAAATACAAATGTATTATTGCTGGTAAGCGTAATAGAATTAAAATAATAATCCCCAGTACCTGAGAAAGTCAGCGTTTTGTTACCTGAAAAAGTAATATTGCGATAAGTACCGGGGCCGATTGATTTATTGTTGGAATAATCTGTAGTAACTGTACCAATATTGATTGCTTTAATAGAAGGCATGGCAGGCAGTGCTGGAGCACTAATTGCTGTATTAGGAAAATATCCAAGAGCTGGTGTTGGTCCTGAGTAAGTACCAGACGACTGTGTAACTTTTCCAGCAATCGAGCCGCCTGCAAGAACAATATTTCCGTTCACGTCTACATTGCCACCAATATTTACACCAGAAGTTGCCTGGAATATGGTGCCTGATACATTATTTTTATTAGCAGCTACTACCCTGCCGGCGATAGTATTATTATTAGATAAATTTATTTTTCCATTACTATAAAGACTACCCCCGGTGGAAGCATTCCCGGTAGACTGAATCAATGTATAACTTCCGATAGCCCCGGTACCAGTAATGGTGTTGTTAGACCCTAGCTGTACTGCACAGCCTGGGGCCAACGGAGCATTCGCACCAGTCGGACAAGTGCCAAAGCCTCCAAACAACACATAATCCGTAATATTTGATTGTGCATTTGAAGTGAAAGAAATTGCAAAGGCCAAAAGGATTAACGCAATTGACTTTCTAAAAGCAATGGTGTAGTAGTAATTAATCTTCATAATAAGTTTGATTGATAAAAGGTTAATAAAAACAGCATTCGAAAGGATATAAGAGAATGGACATTCTTAATAAATTACACTATTCGTTAGCGTTATTTACATAATGAATACTATTGGGCATCATTAGAACATCAGGAAATTTGCAGCGGCTTTCTGTGGGATTTGGTTTAGTTGTATAAGATAAAGGCGGGTAAATGTAGTATATTTTTCTTTTATACCAAAACGATTTTTACTATTTATCTTACAAAATTACTAATTCACACTTTATGTTAAACAAAATTTACATTTATTATAAAGAGATATAAATTGTAAAAAATATAGCAACAAAATATTATACTTGCGATGTATTATTGTTGTTTCGTAAATTGAGTTTTTATGAAACAACGTATTTACAACACACTCAATATAAAGGCCTCTGAATCCAACCAAGTTTTCGACCTTCTGTCAGTTCAATTTTTTATAGGCCTGGCCACTGCCGTTCTTAACATTATTTCCTTTACGCTTTTTATCTATAATTTTTCAGTAACCGCACTACCGCAGGTATATTTAACCACTGCATTGGTGTTATTGGTGCTAAATTTTTTTTACGAAAAACTGGAACATAAATTATCCCCCCTGCAGCTACTCCAAATAGTGATCGTCATATCCATGGTGATATTAATCGGTTCATGGATGGGCTTAACTTCTGGTTTTAAAGCTGATTTTATTTTTGTATTAATGGTGGCCAATACCCTCATTTATATGCTGACGGGTTATGCTTACTGGGGATTGGTTTCGTTGCTTTTTAATGTAAGGGAAAGCCGAAGGGTATTTTCAATAGTAGGTTCGGGAGACATTCCGGCAAAGCTGATAGGATATGTTGCTGCTCCATTATTAATCCCCCTGATAGGGCTGCCCAACCTGGTTTGGTTTGCAATTCTATGCCTGGGTGCAGGTCTTTTTTTATTCAACAAAGTTATCCGTAAAAAAAGCTGGGATCATATCCGTAAAAATCATGGTCATGAAAATCAGCACGAGGTGCACACAGCTAAAAAGCAAGACATTGTAAGTTTCTTTTTTAAAAACAAACTTATCTTTTCCATATCTCTTTTATCCATACTCAGCTATAATGTTTTCATTCTTATCGATTATACTTTCATTGCACAGGTAAAATTAAGGTTTGAAAATGTTACCAATCTTGCACTGTATGTTTCTGCTTTTTTTGCAGTTGGAAGAGTTACTGCTATTATCTTTAAACTCATTTTTACCAGCCGTGTTATTGAACGGTTAGGTATTATTTCCAGCCTGTTCATTACTCCAATAGCGCTTTTTCTTTTCTGTATGTTATTCTTTATCTACCAGGAAAATTCAAATTATAATGTTTTCATTTTTGGTATCATGGCATTGCTGACAGAGGTATTGCGTTCAAGCATGCAGGAGCCTGTATTTTTTATTTTATTTCAACCTTTAAAAGAACAACTGAGGCTGAAAGGCCATATAATAGCCAAAGGATATACCTTTCCACCTTCTTTAATTGTAGTGGGCCTGTCATTGCTTTTATTATTGAAATGGGGTATTACGTTAACCATTTTATCTACTGTTAAAATTATCCTTATCAATTTGCTGGTATGGGCCGCCGTTATTTTTCTTATTCAAAAAGCTTATTTAAAAACCTTACACAATTCTATTTTAAAAGGAACTTTCAGTAGTGATGATCAATATGTATATGATCAAACTGCTATAGATATTTTATTAGATAAAATAAAAACTGGCAAAAATGCGGAGGTAATATATTCACTGGATCTGTTGAAAAAATCAGGTTACCCTCAACTGACGGATCTGCTGCATCAGCAATTAATTCACAGGGAACCCGAAGTAAGAAAGTATTCGCTGGAGCAACTTGAAAGCAGTGGAAAGGCAGTACTGCCGGCATTGCGAAATATATTACCTGGCGAAAAAGATCCGGAAGTAAAACAAAAGATTATTTCTATCCTCTGCAGGCTGGATGGAACATACCTTGATGAAGTTGCCGGAGATTTTACCAACCAGGATTATGATACCAGGAAGACAATTATTATCAACTTATTAAATCACCATGAATTTGATTACCTCTATAAAGCTGGCAATGAAATTAACAGCCTGATCAATTCAGCCAATCCTGAAGAAAAGCATTTAGCTATCAGTATCATAGCTGAACTTAAACATGTACAATTTACCAAAGCCATCACCAAATTGATAAATGATCCCGAGCCATCTGTTAAGAGAAGTGCTGTAATGGCTGCATGCAAACTCAGGATCGCATCAGTGCTTCCACTGGTGCTGGATCTTTCCAATCACACTACTGATAAATATCTTGTGATAAAAGGATTGCAGCAATACGGGGATAGACTTTTTGAAGACATTAAAATACTTCCAAAAGATATTATCCATAATTATACTCCTGATTTTATAAAGATTGCATCCAATATAAAAGGGGAACATTCCAAACAATTTCTGTTAACTACTATGGGTGAATTAAATCACCAAACTAATAAAACCATCCATGCATTATGGGTACAGAATTATGAACCCGATGATGCTAAATCAATAGAAGCAATGCAGGCGTTGTTAAATAAGTACCTGAAGATGGGTATTTCAAAAATAACAGACTATCATAATATTCCCGACTATTCACATGAAAAAGAAATAGTAAAAAATTCCCTGGTAAGTGAGATCAAAACAGACCTGATTGTGTCGCTGAAAATCTGTTCAATGCTGTTTAGAAAAAAACAAATCAGCAGGATACTGGAACTGATAGAAGCGGAAAAGCAGCATAAGCTGTACAATGCCATGGAAATGTTAGAAATAGAATTACCAAAAAAAATATCAAAAGACCTGATCAGTTTATTTGATTTCATATTAGACCCTGAAGGGAATAAACTCGTTGTTGGCAAAAATGATATCACCCCACTTTTTACCAAGGTCTATTTAAGTGATTCATTTACTTACAACCCCTGGACCAAAGCAATGGTAATGTATTGTTCCTGGAAAAATAATATTAGCGGGGATTTGAAAATCATCAGGCAAAAGCCGGAGCAGCCTGAACCACTAATTATTACTGAAACAAGAGATTTTGTATTGAGTTCAATTAACTAGTTATTATATGCTGATTATTGAGAAAATTTTACTGCTGAAAAATTCAGATATTTTTAAAACCTGTAATGAAGTTGACCTGATTGATATAGCATCCATATGTGCTGAGAATTATTTTGAAAAAGGGGTGAATATCTTTAAGAAAGGTGACCAGGGCAATTGTATGTATTTCATTCATTCAGGGCAGGTATCCATACATGATGGTGAACATCAGTTAGCAGTACTTTCAGAAAATGAAATTTTTGGAGAGCTGTCTTTACTGGATTCAGAATCCAGGTCTGCAAGTGCTACTGCACAATCAGATTGCATTTTACTTAAAATAGAGCAGGAGCTTTTTTATGATGTGGTTGCCACCAACTCAGATATACTCAAGGGTATTATGAGAACCCTTTGCAAGCGGTTAAGAGAGCAGGACAGAATAACTGTTGAAATGAAAAGAAACATTCAATAGCCGCCTTAAAGAAGTTTTGAATAATGCATCTGCTTCACAGGTTCCCGCAGTTTCCTGGATGATTCAGTGAAATATTTATGATTTGTTAAGAAATTCAATTGCAGCTTTTCCCAGGCTTCATTACTGGCTACTATATTATAATGCAAAAACTCTCTTCTTAAATTATCTCCTATTATTAAAAAATCACTTCTCCCCAGGTAGTCCAGATCCGCATCGCAAATAATTTGCTCCAGGTGGTTTTTAGGGCTCTGTGGAAGTTTAGTCGCCATAATCAACGACTGTATATCAGCTTTTTCAGTATCTGTAAAACCTTCCATATCTGCATATTCTAAAAATAATTCGCAACCTTTCGCTTCATGATTGGGATAGGTCTGTAAAAAACCGATATCATGAAAAAGCGCTGCAAATTTCAACGAGAGTAACTCATACGGATCTGTAATCCCTTCAGATGCAGCAATTCTTAATGTTTGTTTTAAAACATCAATCGTATGCTCTTTTGAATGATAAGTAAGATGAGGGCTTAATCCATCTAATTTAGCAAGGACAATTTCTTTTACTGTCTCAAATTCATTTTCAGTCATCAGCGTTTATTAAGACTACTTTTAAAATTACTAAAGTATGAATAAATTGAATTTCACCAAGATTACAATGAACAAAAGTTTAGGGAAATAAACAATCGCATATTTAAGCGAAATAAAAATTATTTCATATAGCAAATTACAAAAAATGGTTACAATTGAATACTAACTTACAATACTTATAATTCACAGCAAAATCATTTTGTAAAACAATAATAAAAGGCCGGTGTAATTACCGGCCTTTTATTCTGTTGCAGTCTCATTTCCAAACAGGCATTCTAAAAAACTATGCTTGTTTTATTAACTGAATTTCACTGTTGACCCTAACCTCTTCACTTACCATTAGGCCGCCAGTTTCTAACGCTGCATTCCAGCTAAGGCCAAAATCTTTCCTGTTTATTTTACCTGTAACTGTAAACCCGGCTTTTGTATTACCCCATGAATCTTTTACTACACCGCCAAATTCCACTTTTAATTTTTCTGATTTTGTAACTCCTTTTATTGTAAGATCTCCTGTAAGACTATATTCATCATTACTGATCTTTTCAAACCTAGTGGCTTTGAAAGTAATGGAAGGGAAGTTAGCTGTATCAAAGAAATCTGCACTTTTTAAATGCTCATCCCGTTGTTCACTATTAGTTGTAATTGAGGTGGTGTCTGCTGAAAACTCCACTGTTGCGTTAGTAAAATCATCATCTATTGTTTCAGCCGTTACTGAAAAACTATTGAAACTTCCTGAAACGTTGGTTACCATCAGGTGTTTTACTTTAAAACCTAATTCTGAGTGACTTGGATCTAATACCCATTTTGTTGTTGCCATGATTAAAATGTTTGATTAATTATTTAATTGATTGTTTCTTTAATTATTATAATACAAAATTAGGCCCATAGTTAAGCAGCAAACATTGAACTAGGACAAGAAATTAGCAATCAGGATATCTATAACAATTCAGCATCCTTAAGCAGCCAAAAAATAATCCCCGGTTAATATTGGATTTAAATCCATGTTCCCATTCAGTTTTATTTTATTTTTGGAGTATGCCAGGCAGAGAAGATGAATATTACAGCAGTCACCAAAAACTTTCCGTGATCAGTACTTTTGGACAGCGGCAATTACAGCAGGCAAAAGTATTGGTAATTGGAGCAGGTGGCCTGGGTTGCCCCTGCCTGCAAATGCTTACCGGTGCAGGCATTGGCACTATTGGCATTGCAGATTACGACAGGATTTCAATATCCAATTTGCATCGCCAGTATTTATATAATTACAATGATACAGGGGAATTAAAAACTACAATAGCTGCGGAAAGGCTATCAGCATACAATCCATTTATAGTAATACAAACGCATGAATTATTAGTAGATGAAAGCAATATACTGGAACTGCTTTCTGCATACGATTTGATCATTGATGGAACAGATAATTTCGCCAGCAGGTATTTAATTAATGATGCCTGTGTATTATTGAACAAGCCGCTGGTATACGGAGCCATTCACCAAACAGAGGGGCATGTAACTGTTTTTAACTACAACAACGCCCCCACTTTGCGGTGTTTATTTCCCAAAGATGAAAATGAAACCATTGCAAGCTGTGCAGAGATCGGTGCTTATAATGTTATTACCAACATCATTGGCACTTTGATGGCAAACGAAGCTATTAAGATCATCTTGCAGCATCCGGATGTATTAGCTGGTAAACTAAGCCAGGTAGATATTCTTTCTGGTAAAACTTTTCAAATCCGCTACCAGGAAGTAGAAGGCAGCAGGCAAAAAAGTATTGAAAGATTTTCGGGATCAAACAGCATTAAAACAATTAGCGCTGCAGACCTAAAAGAAAAACTTAACAGACATGAATCCTTTTATTTAATAGATGTGAGAGAAGAAACCGAGCATATAGATTTTAGCATTGGAGGAACAAACATTCCACTGCAAAACTTAATGAACCAACTGAATTTTGAATTTACAGTAACAGATAAAATTATACTCTATTGCCAAAAAGGAACAAGAAGTAAACAGGCTGCTGATTACCTTTTAGAAAAAGGTTTTCAAAATGCAGTGAGCCTGCAGGGCGGCATGGACCTATGGCAAAAAATATCCGTAAACATTTAACGTAACTTAGCTGCTGCATGAACGTAAGTCAATTATATATTTACCCCATTAAATCACTCGGTGGCGTTTCAGTTAGCGCTGTAAATATTACAGACAGAGGCTTTGAACATGACCGCCGCTGGATGCTGATTGATGAGAACAACCGCTTCCTGTCACAAAGAGAACTTGGTGAGATGGCTTTGCTGCAGGTGGAGATTTTACAGAATGGTTTGAAAGTATACCACAAAAAAGATCAAACAAATTTTATTGAGATAGCATTTGGATTAACAATACCAGGCAAGATTACAGTGGACATTTGGGGCTCTTTTTGTGAAGCCACATTGATAAGTGAGGATGCAGATAAATGGTTCTCATCAATATTAAATTTTCCCTGCAGGCTGGTATACATGCCGGATAGTACAAGGCTGGCAATAGATGAACAGCATGCCGTCACCAGTAATGATGTTACCAGTTTTTCAGATGGTTACCCTATCCTGATGATCAGCGAAGCTTCTCTCGAATATTTGAATAATAAGATGGAAGAAGTGTTACCCATGAACCGTTTCAGGCCCAATTTAGTTTTCACAGACGGTCATGCATTTATAGAAGATACCATGAGAGCGTTTACCATTAATGGATGTAAGTTTTTTGGAGTAAAGCCCAGCGCAAGATGTGTAGTGACCACCATCAACCAGGATACAATTGAAAAAGGAAAAGAACCGTTAAAAACATTATCTGTTTACAGGAGAAAAGATACCAAGGTTTATTTTGGTGAGAATGTAATTGCAGCAGGTACGGGAAAGATAAATATCGGTGATACAATCAACATTATACAAACAAAAGAAAGTTTATTCAATAACAAGGAATGAGAGACATCACACATAAACAAATCACTTTAAGAACAGCCAAAGCTACCGGCATTATCTTCTGCTCACCGTCAACAATTGAGTTGATAAAAAATAATGAATTACCAAAAGGAAATTTATTTGATGTGGCCAGGGCCGCAGGATTTGTGGGAGCTAAGAGTACACCTCAATTATTACCACATTGCCACCCGGTTAGCATTGATGGTATGGATATACAATTTGAATTTTTAGATGCAACCATCCATGCTGTATATTTCGATGATATTGTTTTTAATAAAGCAGGAATTGTAATAACAGGTGAAGCAAAGTCAATTGGCCGCACAGGAATTGAAATGGAAATGCTCACAGCAGTCTCCATTGCAGCATTAGAAATTTATGATATGCTGAAACCAGTGGACAAGCAATTAGAAATTGGCAGCATTAAATTGTTAGATAAAAAAGGTGGCAAAAGCGACCGGGAAAAATATGTTACTGATACCCCGGTATGCGCTATACTGGTTTGTTCAGATTCAACTGCAGCGGGCAACAGGGAAGATAAAAGTGGCAAGCTGATAAAAGAAATGCTGGAAGCTGCAAAAGCATCGGTAGTTAAGTATTTGATTGTACCGGATGACAAAGAAAAAATTCAACAGCAAATAAAAGAGTGGGTGTCAGATGATATCCAGTTTGTATTTACTACCGGCGGCACTGGCTTAGGACCAAGAGATAATACCACAGAAGCAATAAAAGAAATAATTGAAAAAGAAGCAACAGGTATTGCTGAAGCCATGCGTAGCTATGGCCAGATGCGTACAGCATTGGCCATGATGAGCAGATCTGCAGCAGGTACCATAAACAATACTTTGGTAGTAAGCTTACCCGGAAGTACGGCAGGTGTTAGAGAAAGTTTAGAAGCAATATTACCAGGAGTTTTTCATGCAAGAAAAATGATGCTGGGTGATGGGCATTGAGTTGAATTAGTTTAGGATGGTTAGGGTTTAGAAGCTTTAGTATTTATAATTTTTATTCATGATCTCGTTACAGGAAGCAAAAGAACTGGTTTTACAACAGGCGCACTCATTTGGCAAAGAAAAATTACAACTGGATGATGCCATTGGCAGGGTGCTTTGTCAAACAATTTCTGCAGACAGGGATTATCCTCCATTCAACAGGGCTACCATGGATGGCATTGCCATTAATATCAATGACTGGAATAATGGTATCCGTTCGTTTGCTGTTGCAGAGATCATTTACGCCGGCGGAATTTCTACAAAAACAATCACGGCAGGAGAATGCTATAAAATAATGACGGGTGCATCAGTACCTGTAGCCGCAGACGCTGTAATAAGAATTGAAGATATTACGGAAGAGAGCAACCGGCTCAGCATAAACGTTAGTGAGGTAAACCCTTTTCAGAATATTGCTTTGAAAGGAAAAGATATTAAACAAGAATCTTCCATCATTGACCATGCTGTTCTTTGTTCTCCATCCGTTATTACAGTCCTGGCATCATTGGGGTATTACCAAGTGGAAGTTGAAAAACTACCAACCATTGCCATCATCACTACAGGAGATGAAGTGGTAAATATAAATGAGCCGGTAAATGAGGTGCAGATCCGCAACAGCAATGCTCACCTGCTGAAAGCGCTTTTAGATAAATGGAAAATAAAACCAACGGCCTGCATACATGTAAAGGATGATGCAGCAGCTTTATCAGCCGCTGTAAAAAAATATCTATCAAATGATATCCTTATTTTAAGCGGTGCCGTATCGGCCGGTGATGCAGACTTTGTTCCTGAAGTATTGATCAATGCCGGGGCAAAAAAAATATTTCATAAAGCTGCCATCAGGCCAGGTAAGCCCATCTGGTTTGGGCAATTTGAAAATGGCGCTACTGTTTTTGCTTTGCCGGGAAACCCATTTTCCACCCTCGCCACATTCAAACTTTTTATCGAATCTTTTTTATACGCCTGCTTTGGTTTGAGCCAGCCATCAGGTTTAGCACTGCCTGTCAATGAAACAAGAATTAAAAAATCGAATCTTGATGAATTTTTCCCTGTCACAATTACTTCCTGTCCTTCAGTGGCAGTCCCTTTAAATTTCAATACATCGGGAGATATTACAGCAGCGCTGCATGCAGATGCACTGGCATTGCATCCTGCAGATAAACCTGAACTAATAAAAGGAGATATTGTTTCCTGTATTCTTTTGTAGCTGATATGCAAAGAATCACTACCGCTATTTTTCTACTATCTCAAACGCTCTTGATATACTGATGCCATTCTCATCCACCAGTGTAATCACATGCTTACCCACTGATGGATTGAGTGCCACCTGGTGAAAGTTTTGTGTGGTAGTAATAAAATTATCATCCAGGCTCCAGAATATTTTTGCGCTGGCTCTTCTGTGTGCTGCGGTAAAAATAGCTTTGCCCTTTTCGCCGTTGATTTCTATTGGAACATAAATTTTTGCATCGGGTGTGGGATAAATAATCTCGATTGCCCTGGCGGTTTCTCCAAACTCACAACCTTGCTTAAATGCAGGCAACATTTTATAATCAGCATTTTTTTGTTTGTAATAATATTCCATGGCGGGTAATAATACAAACCAGCTTTTGTGTTGCATGTCAGAAGGACTTTCACATTGCTCCGTTACCCTGAAATTTCCAAAAGCATCCAGGTTGATCATTTTATGATAAGGACAGAGCGGCGCCTTGCTTGCATTGGGCGGCATAAATAAGGTATCTGCGTCTGCACAATCTGTTCCGGCCCTGAAACCACTCTGCCTGCATACCGGTACATAGCTAAAATTATACAATGGTTTTGCAAACCAGTTGGCAACAGGCAACATCCTGAAAATATCAAACAGTATGGGTGCTGCTGTTTGAATACCAATTAAACCGGGCCGGCCTTCACCATCTGCATTACCCACCCAAACTGCCACCACATTTTTAGAGGTTATCCCAATTGCCCATCCATCCCTAAAACCAAAACTTGTTCCGGTCTTCCATGCTACATTTTGAGATGAGGAAAATTGTTGCCACAGTCCTTCCTCACCCGGCCGCATTACTTCTTTCATTGCCTGGAAAGTAAAATAAACAGACGTTGCATCTAAAGGAATAGTTGAAGTTGGAGGTTTGTCCCGATAGCTATCGGGAGAAGTTTGCCGAAGGTATTTAGGTGGATGAAAATCTTCCGCATTTAAATTCCCTTTGTTAGCGGTTTGATGATTTAATGCACGTGCCATAGAAGCATACATGCCCGCCATATCCCACATCGTTACTTCACAGCCGCCCAGTATCAGGCTTAGTCCGTAGGTATCTGCACTTCTGTTCAGTGTGCTGATGCCACATTGCTTTAATGTTTCATAAAATCGCTGGTATTTATATTGTTGTAATAATTTTACTGCTGGTATGTTCAGGCTTCTTGCCAATGCATTGGCTGCAGGTACCGCACCATCATAACCACGGTCAAAATTTTGTGGTGCATAATTCCCGATCTGCATGGGTACATCTGCTACCAGTGAATTGGGCAATATCAATCCATCACTCAGCATTGCTGCATACAGTAACGGTTTTAATGCACTGCCCGGGCTTCTTGGTGCGGCGATAATGTCTACATCATTTTCTGTTTTATTTTTGGGCTGTCCCTTCACGTTACCTACGTAAGCTAATGTATTTCCTGTTTCCACATCCAGCACCAGTGCACAGGCATTGTTGATACCATTCCCTTTCAACACCGCATGCTGTTGTTGCAGTATAGCTGCCACATTTCTTTGCAGTGCTCCATCAATAGTGGTGAAGATTTTTGCAGGCACACCGGAACCTTTATTTTCTTTTTTATAACGCAATAATAAATGGGCTGCCGCCTGTGGTAATGGTAACGGTTCTGCAGGCAGGGGCTCCTGTTTTGCCAGGTCGCAATCTGGTGCGGAGATTTTTTTTATCCTCCGTAATTTATCCAGCAGCATATTTCTTTTTTGTAAAAGCCTAGCCCTGTTCTTTCCCGGATGAACCAGGGCTGGTGCATTGGGTAATACTGCCAGCGTAGCCATTTCACCCCAGCTTAATTTACCGGCAGGTCTTCCATAATAACGCCAGGCTGCTGCCTCTAATCCTACCACATTACCACCGAACGGTGCATTGCCTGCATACAAAGCCATTATCTTTTTCTTTGTATACCTGCACTCCAGCCTTACAGCCAACATACTTTCTTTTAGTTTATTCCAGAAAGTCCGTTGATTATCTTTTTGCGACAGCCGCATTACCTGCATGGTAATAGTACTGCCTCCCTGGGCAGTCTCTTTTCTTTTAATGTTTCTCAATAAAGCCCTTCCAACTGCAATGGGATCCACACCGGGATGGTAAAAAAATCGCTTGTCCTCAAACGTGGTAATACAATCAACAAATTTTTGCGGCACTTCATCATTCACCGGGAATCGCCATTGTCCATCTGTTGCAATGGTGGCATTAAGCAGGTTGCCATCCCTGTCTTCTATAATATAGCTGGTGGGTGCATTGAATAAAGTTTTAGGCAGGCATAGCCAGAACCACACTAATAAAATGATCAGCACCAGGAGCATTACTTTTTTCTTCCGGCTGAATGATTCTATTTTAGATGATATGATAGATAAAATATTTTTCAATGTGCTGAATAATTTTTCCAAGGTTTTTTACGGAACAATAAAAATGGCAACTCATGTACAGCCCTGAAAGGGCGAAATATTCCAACGATTGGGTGATAACCCATCGTTATAGTAATAGTACAACGTGATAGAAACCATAATATTCATTTCACTTGCAGCAAAGGGCTGTTCCCAATGCTGAGGATATGCCCCCTTCCAGGGCTTTCTTCGCTGCCAAAAATACCTGAAAGTACAAGGTCTCATGTATGAGAATGATACCTTTAAATTAAAGAAGGGTCCTGTAAAAGTGTAAATTGAAGGTTGAGTAAAAACTATCAATCACTTTA
>JAYWII010000144.1:0-77074 GCA_043788995.1 Chitinophagaceae bacterium
TCGATGGTATTTTTCACAATCTAACTTATAGAATGATAAAACATAAACCAGTTTTTATAACACAATTAAAATGGAGTAGCTAAAAGACTACTTCGATAATTTTATTTAATTTACTGCTGTATGGTATATGCCTCTTTATATTTATAATGACTAGCTTTTTATTAGGGTATTCAACTTCCGCAAATGTTAGTCCTTCTAAAGTATGGACATTGTATATTATCTTTTTCCTTGTTCAGTTACTCTTATCTTCTGGTTATTTGTATTGGATAAAAAAGCAACCATTAAGCATTGTATCATTTACAATATTTACGATAAGTATTTTATATTTAATCGGCACTTTTCTTATTTCACCAGATAAATACTAATTACAATTATACCTTCAAAAATGGGAAGGCTTCAATTTTTTACCGAAAAGAAAAAAGCACCCATCGTCCAACACAATGGATGATTTTAATAAAACTACAACCATTTTAAAACCTCACATTCACCCCCAGCATCCAGTTAAAAGTTGCCATCGGGAAATAATAGTTTTCTGTAACCAGCCCACCATACATATAACTGAATGTATAGCCATTGGCTTCGTACCTTTTATTAAATACATTATTTAGCTGAAGAATGAGGTTAATGTTCTTTGCTATTTTATTTTCTATGTTGTAACTCAGCCTTACATCCTGTGTGTAGTAAGAATTTAGGCTCCTGCTTTTTTGTGTGGTATTATCCATGTATTGCCGGCCAACATATTTGCTGATCAAATTTATTTCTGCGTTCTTTAGAGGAGTAAAGTTGATACTTCCACCAGCAATTACGGAAGGAGAAAAAGAAATATCAGTTGATTTATAAAAATTATTTTTGGTGCCGCCATTATCGTAGTCATCAATCAGCTCTGTATAGTTTTTTATTTTATTACTGCTGAAAGTGATATTACCGGAAACATTTACAAATTGATTCACCAAAACTTTTCCCTGCAGTTCCACACCCAGCCTGTAACTGTTGGGAACATTGGTACGGGTATAAGCACCTACATCATTGATATTGCCCACCAGCACCAACTGGTTTTTATATTTCATGTAATAAGCATTGGCACCAAAAGAATAAGTGGCTGCTTTTTTTTCTGCACCCAGTTCAACATCATACAATGTTTCGGCTTTGGGCTTGTTGCTGGATACATTTTCAAAATCATCCCTGTTAGGTTCTTTACCTGCAATGGCATAAGACAGGTAGGCCTGCCAGTTATTATTGCTGTAAGTCACACCTACTTTTGGATTAAAAAAAGTATAATTATTATTTACGATCAGCGAAGGATTGTTTCTGAATCCATTAATATCGTATTGCACATTTCGTACTTGCATATCTGCAAAACTTTGCCAGTGAGTACTCCATTGCTGGGTCCATTTTGTAAAAAGATTCAAGTCAGTTTTGTGTGCAGTAAGATTGTACCATTTATGATTGAGCGGAACAGCAGGCTGCACCTCAGCCCAGATCACTTGTCCAAAATGTTTTCCATCATATTTGTTGAATCCACCTCCAAGTGTAAACTGTGTTTTATTTTTCTGATGCTGAAGAGAAAATACGGTTCCGTAAAAATTATTATCCAGCCATAGCCTCCGGATCAAATCAGTTTCACTGATAACTGCAGTGCCGTCGTTATAATCTGTCAAACCATAATCAGCCAGTGCTGCACCTGCTTTGTATTGTTCATAGTAGCCTTTTCCTTTGGTTAAAAAAAGCGCTGCATTAGCTTTCCAGTAAGGATTGAACTGATGGTTATAAAATAACTGGTAGTGGGTTTGCAGGTAATCATCCACTTCATTTTCATAAGGCCTTCCGGGTTTGTCCATTCCTGCTGAATTATAAGTACGGTCAGTTTTTAAATAACTTTCCGGTACACCGTTCCAGGCCTGGTAAGTTTTTTCTTTACCTGAAAAAATATTTAACCTTAATGAATTCCTTTCATCCACATAAGCTGTGCTTACAAAAAAAGATTTCAGGTCTGTCTTAGCCCTGTCAATATAGCCATCACTGCTGATCTTACTCAATCTTCCGTCAATTGTAAAATGGTTACAAATAATGCCACTGCCAAACTTTAAATTATTTTTCCAGGTGTTATATGAACCATAGCTGTTATTTGATTCAGCATAAAAATTTTTGTTGATTTCGTTAGTAGATAAATTAATGGTAGCGCCGAATGCACCTGCACCATTGGTACTGGTACCCACGCCACGCTGCACCTGGATGCTGTTGGCAGAGGAAGCAATATCAGGCAGGTCAACAAAATAAGTTCCCTGGCTCTCGGCATCATTGTATGGAATACCGTTCAATGTTACATTGATTCGGGTGGCATCTGTGCCACGGATGCGTATGCCGGTATATCCCACGCCATTGCCTGCATCAGAATTGATAATAACAGACGGCGTTTGATTGAGCAGGAAGGGGAGGTCCTGCCCCAGGTTGTTCTTCTCAATTTCTTTTTGACTGATGTTGGTCTTTGCAAAAGGGGCTTTATCAGCAGCCCTGATAGCCAGCACTTCCACGGGTTGCAGAAAAGCAGTATCATTAAATTTCTTTACTGACTGGGCATTTACTGTGCAGCCAATAGCTGACAATAAAATGCCTGGTATAATTTTTTTCATTACAATAAATTTTTCTGAAATCCGGGAAGCAGTTAGCTTCTTCACTCCCTTTTAGGGGATGGGGGCGTAGTATTTCTCCCTTCGCAGGCATTATCCTGAGCAGGTTATCGGGTGTAATCTCAGCCTCCTTCGCTTTGCAGCGGAACGGCACCCCGGAAATTCAGTTGATTAATAAGAGCGTTTTTGTGACACGAAGTTACGGGACTTTAAAATTATTTTCCAAATTTGTGTAACAAAAGGTTTTTAATAAACGTAACACATAAAAAGTATAACCATGAAAAAATTATTTCTTTCGCTTTTAACAATTATCAGCCTGCAGACTTTTGCACAGGATGCTGTAATGAATGATGCCAATGCAGAAAAAAGAAATTTATCCGGAAGTTTTTCCGCTATTAAAGTTTCTGACGGAATAGACCTTTACCTCAGCCAGGGAAATGAAGAGTCCATTGCGGTGAGTGCCTCTGATCCAAAATACCTGGATCGCTTTAAAACAGTGGTGGATAATGGGGTGTTGAAAATCTATTATGATAACAGCAGCATGATCTGGAACGGTAATGATAAACGTAAACTGAAAGCTTATGTGTCTTTCAAAATGCTGGAAAAATTGCAGGCTTCCAGCGGAGCCAGCGTGGATACAAAAAATATTTTAAACTTGGCGTATCTGGAAATGCATTTCTCAAGCGGAGCCCAGTTTAATGGCGAAGTAAAAATTGGTGAAATGACCGTTGATCAAAACAGCGGTTCAGAAATTAATATTACCGGCAGCGTGGAGAAAATAAAAGTAGACCTGAGCAGCGGTGCAATATTTAAAGGATATGATCTGAATGCAGAATATTGCGAAGCAAAAGCAAGCAGTGGTGGAGAGGTACGTATTAATGTAAATAAAGAACTGGCTGCAAAAGCAAGCAGTGGTGGCGGCATTAAATACAAAGGCAATGCGTCCATTAAAGATTTGAATGTGAGCAGTGGCGGTTCGGTAAAGAAGTCATAAGTTTAATTTAAAAGAATATCAATATGAAAAAGTTTTTTTTATCAATTGCAGTACTCTTGTTTGCTTCACTTGCATTTGCACAGCAAACAATGATAACAGATGCCAATGCAGAACAAAGAACATTAAGCGGCAGTTTTAATGCCATTAAAATTTCTGGTGGTATCGATCTGTATCTTTCCCAGTATGAAACAGAATCTATTGCTGTGAGTGCATCAGAAGATCAATTCAGAGACAGGATAAAAACAGTTATTGAAAATGGGACATTGAAAATTTATTTTGATGGAGATAAATTCTGGAACTCAGGCAACAAGAAATTGAAAGCATATGTTTCATTTAAAAACTTAGAGAATCTCACGGCTTCAGGTGCAAGTGATGTTGTTGTTACGGGAGCTATTACTGTTCCGGCTTTAAGAATTGATTGCAGTGGCGCCAGTGATTTTAAAGGAGCAGTGAAAGTGGATAAACTTACCATTGAATTAAGTGGTGCTTCTGATGCAAAGATCAGCGGTAGTGCTTCAGAAGTCTCTATACAATCAAGCGGTGCCAGCGATGTAAAGGCGTATGAACTGGTTACAGAAAACTGTACAGCAAAAGCTTCCGGAGCATCAGATATTAATATCACGGTAAATAAAGAATTGAATGTGCATGCCAGTGGTGCAAGTGATGTTTTCTACAAAGGCAGTGCGGTAATAAGAGATTTGCATAGCAGCGGTGCCAGCACCGTGGCAAAGAAAAGTTGATAAATTCATTTGTTGACAGGTTAATATGGGGAAGCAAAACTTCCCCATATTAATTTCACTAAACTCATTCAGTAGATAATGAATTTTGGACTGGATCCTTGTTAACTTTTAAACCTGTTAACCAGTTAACTTTTACTTGCCAAAAGCCCAAATCAAAAAATCAGGCATCACCTTACTCCACGATGCTGCATCATGTGAACCATATGCAGATTCTTGATAAACGATATCCGAAGCAGGACAAACATTTTTACTTTTGATCAGCTCAACCAGGTCTTTTGTATCATCCACTACATCAATGATTCCATCTTTATCCCTGTCGCCATTTTCTTCTTTAGCACCTGCATAAAACCAGTATTTTAAATGAGGTTTTTTCCTGGATGATTTGATATAGCTCAGCATGATACGGTTTTTATCATCTGAATAATCAGCAACTGTTACATCTTTATCCCTCCACCAAAACGAACCGGACAATACACCGACTTTATCAATCTTATCTGCATGGTTCCAGGCAATATCAAATGCGGATAAGCCACCCAGTGAGGTGCCTGCAAAAGCGATAGAGTTAAATTTCCTCACACCTGCTTTCTTTTTTATAAAGGCATATAATTCATTGTCAATAAACTCAGCATATTTATCAGCTTTGCTTCCCCGTTTTTTAAAATCAGGATAACCTGCTACACCATATTCTTCATTTCTGTTATTGGCATGTATTGCCACCACCGCCAATGGCTGTATTAAATTTTTCTTATACAAACTATCCACTATGTCTCTTATTCTTAGTTTGTCTACATCCTGTCCATCATTCAGCAATAATAAATTCATTTGTCCCTTATCATCGGGCATGGGTGTGCTGATAATAATAAGCTTAATATGCTCCTGCAGGTGACGGCTGTATATTTCATCTTCCTGTTGTTTTATTTTTTTCTTACAGGATGAGAAAGTAAAAGTCGCTGCCAGCAAGACTATAACAAGATTCATAAACCGGTTCATAAAAGTATTTTGAAAAACAAATGTATAATATTTGGCTGCAAAACTGCAAACCATTACTTTTGCACCGCGAAGTAGAGCAGCGGTAGCTCGTCGGGCTCATAACCCGAAGGTCAGAGGTTCGATCCCTCTCTTCGCAACCAATGATGAAGGCTCTTAGGAGCCTTTTTTATTCTTAGCCGGTTAATACGGTTAATGAATTTGATTACCTTCTCCTTCTTACAGAGCCAGGCTTGGTTGTCAAATTCTATTATTTTATTGTTTTAAATGTAATCATGAAATCAGGATTTGTAAACATATTTGGTAAACCCAATGCAGGTAAAAGCACTTTGCTTAATGCGTTAATGGGAGAGAAGATGGCGATTGTATCTCACAAAGTTCAAACCACCCGCCACCGCATTAAGGCCATCCTTACAGGCCCTGATCATCAAATTATTTTTTCAGATACACCGGGTATTATTGAACCAAAATATAAGCTGCATGAAAAAATGATGCAGGCTGTAAAGGGAAGCCTGGAAGATGCAGATGTGGCGCTGCTGATTGCTGATTTAAGAGAAGAACCGGAAGAAAGCAATGCCATCTTTGCTGCATTGAGATTAAAAGCGCCTGCATTGGTGGTGTTAAACAAATCAGATAAGGTTACTGAAGAAGAATTAAATAAGGCGGTTGAGTTTTTTAAACAGCAATCTTATTGCAAAGAAGTGTTGGTTATATCTGCATTAAAGAAAAAAGGCATTCAGGAATTATTGGACACCGTGATTGCTTTACTGCCAGAAGGTGCACCATTCTATGAAGGTGATGACCTGAGTGATCTGCCAACCAAATTTTTTGTAAGCGAATTGATAAGAGAGAAAATATTTTTGCTGTATGGCGAAGAAATTCCTTATCACAGTACTGTATTGATACAGGAGTTCAAAGAAAAAACAACACTGATAAAAATCCAGGCCGACATCATTGTACAGAGAGATACCCAAAAAGGTATTATATTAGGAGAAGGAGGAAAAATGATTAAGCAGTTGGGCACATTGGCAAGAAAGGATATAGAAGAGTTTTTAAACAGTAAAGTGTTTTTAGAATTGTATGTGAAGGTGCGACCGAAATGGAGAGATAATGAAACACATTTGAGGGAGTACGGGTATTAAACCCCCTCCGCCCCCTGAAGGGGGAACCAGCAAGCGTAAGATTATTTTGAGCCTTATGCTGAGGATCATAGATTAGAGTTTAAAGTTGTTTTAATTTTTTATAAATAAAAAAATACTCTTTAAAGATTTGGGGAACTTTCTTGGTTCCCCCTTTAGGGGGCTGAGGGGTTTTTTATGAGTTTTACAGTAGCAATAGTAGGAAGACCAAATGTTGGCAAAAGCACATTCTTTAACCGTATGCTGGAGCAGCGCAAAGCCATTGTGGATGATGAGAGCGGTGTAACAAGAGACAGGCAATATGGTGTGGCAGAATGGAGCGGCAAATCATTTAATGTGATTGACACAGGTGGTTTTGTTGCCAAGAGTGAAGATGTATTTGAAAGGGAGATCCGCAAGCAGGTACTGATTGCACTGGAAGAAACAGATGTGATTATTTTCATGGTGGATGTGGCTACCGGTGTAACTGATCTGGATGAATCGATGACAAGATTGTTGCGTAAAACCTCCAAGCCTGTTTTTTTAGTAGTGAACAAAGTTGATAACCACGACAGGTTGCTGGAAGCTTCAGAATTTTACAGTCTTGGTTTTGAGAATATCCATTTTCTATCTTCTATCAGTGGCACCGGTACGGGTGATCTGCTGGATGATATTGTGAAGCTGATCCCGGAGGATGAGATTTTTCCTGAAGAAAAGCAATTACCAAAATTTGCTATCATCGGTCAGCCGAATGTAGGTAAATCATCTTTGCTGAATGCACTGGTTGGGCAGGAGCGTACCATTGTAAGCGATATTGCAGGAACAACCAGGGATACCATACACACACACTATAATTTATTTGGCAAAGAATTTATATTGATTGATACCGCAGGTATCAGGCGCAAAACAAAAGTGAGTGAGGACCTGGAATTTTATTCTGTGATACGTGCTGTGAAAGCGATGGATGAGGCTGATGTTTGTATGCTGGTATTAGATGCAGAAAAAGGTATCTCTGCACAAGATCTCAGCATCTTTGCCATGGCTGTGAAGAAGGGTAAAGGCATCGTGGTGCTGGTGAACAAATGGGATGTAATGGATAAAGAAACCAATACTGCCCGTGATTATGAAGCAGCGTTGAAAAAGCGTTTTGCACCATTTACTGATCTGCCTATTTTATTTATTTCAGCTACAGAAAAAACAAGAATATTCAAAGCCATTGAATTGTCATTGGAAGTGTACGAGAACAGGAAGCAGCACATACCAACTTCTAAGCTGAACGATATTATGCTGAAATCCATCGAAGCATATCATGCACCGGTGGTACGTGGTAACCAGGTGAAAATAAAATACGTCACCCAGTTACCGGTGATAGTTCCATCCTTTGCATTTTTCTGCAATTATCCGGATGATATCAAAGCGCCGTATAAAAATTATTTAGAGAATCAAATGCGTACGCATTTTAAATTTACCGGTGTGCCAGTGAGGATATTTTTCAGGAAGAAATAATTTTTATTGGCCAGGGTGATGTGCTGCTATTTAGCTGCGGTGGCGTCGCACTGTTGTACAGTAATATCTTTATTGAGCAATACAAAATTCTGGATATTTGTTATCCCAAGTTTTTCAATAATTAAATTACAAGCAATGAAAATATTACTAACTGGCTCAAATGGTTTATTGGGTCAACATCTGGTAAAACTATTATTAGAAACAACTACGCATGAAATAATTGCAACCAACAGGGGAGAGAATCGTCTGCAATTTACTTCATCAGAACGATACAAATATTTTTCACTGGATATTACAGATGGCATTGCAGTAAATGATTTTATTCTTTTGCATCAACCCAATGTGATCATTCATGCTGCGGCTATGACACAGCCTGATCCCTGTGAAGAAAACCCGGTGGAATGCTGGAATGTAAATGTAACGGCTACCCGGTTTTTAACAGATGCTGCAGAAAAAGTGAATGCCCGTTTTATTTATATCTCTTCTGATTTTGTTTTTGACGGATTGCATGGCCCCTACAAAGAAACTGATGAACCCGGCCCGGTAAATTATTACGGCAGCAGCAAACTGGCTGCAGAAAAATCTGTGATGACCAGTAAACTGCAATGGGCCATCGTAAGAACCGTATTAGTATATGGAAATATTTTAGTGGGCAACCGCAGCAACATCATTAGTTGGGCAAAAGAAAATTTAGAGAATGGCAGACCTATTAAAGTAGTCAGCGATCAATGGCGTACACCTACCTATGTGGAAGATCTGGCAAAAGGAATTGTATTGGTGCTGGAGAAAAATGCAACCGGTATTTATCATATCTCCGGAGAAGAAGGGTTAAGTCCTTATGATATGGCTGTAGCTACTGCAGATTATTTACACCTGGATAAATCACTAATGACAAAAGTGAATGCTGATACTTTTACACAGCCTGCGAAGCGTCCTTTGAAAACAGGTTTTATTATTGATAAAGCAAAAAAGGAATTGGGTTATCAGCCGGTAAGTTTTAATGAGGCTTTGAAAAAAATGTTGGGATAGTTAGCAGGGTGAGCCACCCTAGGGGGTGACCCACCCGTTAAGAGCGGAAAACGGGGCTCGAACCCGCCACCTCCAGTTTGGGAAACTGGTGCTCTGCCAAATGAGCTACTTCCGCTTGAATATTTATGCTAAAGGATAAAGACCTTTGCATTATTAAATTTACATTATTTCTTAAATATTTCCAATCTCACTTTACATTCTTCCTGGTAAAAATTTTTTAATAATTGATAACCGCTCTGGATCTATTTTATTAAAGCTATCACCACATTATCTCCTGCAACAATACTCTTAACATTCCTTTTGTAAACAATGCTATGCAAATGATATCTCATCATCATTCAATCACTTTTTAAAAATTACAATTATGAAAAAGATCATTACACTGGCAGGAGCGATTCTACTCTATTTTTCATCCTTTGCCCAGTATCATTCCGACAATGAAAAACGATATGATGATAATGACCGGGAAAGAGATGTTGTTTACAATGATAACAGGCACGACCGGCACAACGACCGGAGAGATGACCGTTACACTTTTAATAACAGGGAAAGAGATAAACAAATTGACCGGGTTAACAGGGAGTACGACCGTAAGATAGAAATGGTTCACCACAAATGGTTCATGAACCGTTCTAAAAAGCAATCAATCATTTATTCCCTGGAAGAAAAGCGCAGGTATGAACTAAGAAATATCTATGAAAAATACAACCGCAGGAATAATCGCTTTGATGATCACCATTCACGGAAACATTGATAAAGTTTTAATATTTATAAGTAAAGCCTCTTGAAAAAGGGGCTTTCTATTTTCCGGTATGTTAATATCCGGGAAGATTTGATAATTAAATGTATTGATAATATGGGGTAAAGAAACTTGGCACAATATTTTGTCTTGTAATTAAAAACAACAGGGTATGAAATTTCTATTCGGGATAATATCAGATATATTTATTTTAACTCATTATTTCCTGTACTTCGTTTATTGCAGGATTATGAAAATTTTTGAAAAGGCTCCCGGGCCTTCCCAAAATTTCAATGCTTCAGCTTCTGGAGAGCAACGCTGACAAACTTCGAAAATGACAAGAGACCTCCCGGTTAAATTCAATTAACGGTTATACGCTCAACCTCCTGCCAGCCACCTTTACTTTCCAGATAAACTTTTACTAATCAGGGTACCAGCAAAAAATCCTGCGGCGGCTCCCAATGCAGCGCCGGAGAATAATGTTGCCATGCTGCTGGCATCAATAAATAAACCAATGCAAAGTCCCAGCACGGCAAAAAATATCACTGCTACAATTACTGCACGGTTTGCTTTTTTTGGTTTGGCTGGTATTTCAGCAGTAGTGTGATGCTGTTGTTGGTGAGTGTGTTTGTGCGGATGTCGGCTTTTGGATTCAGGCATAATTTTTTTATATAAATTTACGAAGTATTTAATTCCCCAATCGTTTCTTGTTGCTCTTATGTAAAAGAAGAAATTGCCTTCTTTACCCACCTTGAAATCAAATACTGTTTTTTGCTTCCTGCAAATGCTTATTTTTAAATCATTAAAACACTCGTATGAATTCAACTAATAGTAATGCCGGCCAGCATCAGGTATCATCAAGAAGAAAATTTATCAACACCAGTTTGCAGGCAGCAGCTGTGGGAGCGCTACTGACGGTACCGGGCAGCAGCATGGCGGGCAATTTATTTAGCCCCGCCAATGAATATACTGTACAGGATATTATTGATATGATCCTCAAAGCAATTCCTTCGCCGCTTTCAAAAGATACCGCAGATACTATCAAAGCAGGCAGTGCCACTAATAAAGTTACGGGTGTTGTTACCACCATGTTTCCCACCGTGGCGGTTATAAAAGAAGCCATCCGGTTAAAGGCCAATTTCATTATTCCGCATGAGCCCAGTTTTTACAATCATGCAGATAAAATGAACCTGGTAAAGAACAATGAAGTGCAGCAAAAGAAACTGCAATTGCTGAACGATAATAACATCACTATCTGGCGGGCACACGATAGCTGGCATGCCATACAACCAGACGGAGTTTCTTATGGCGTTGCTAAAAAAGCAGGGTGGGAGCAATATTATAAAACCGGTGAAAAGATACTTACCATTCCATCCGCATCACTGAAAGATATTATCAGCCACCTGAAAACAACATTGCAAATAGCACATGTAAAAGTAATTGGTGATCTATCTCAATCCTGCAGTAAGATCGCCTTGCTGCCGGGTGCCTGGGGTGGATTGAATCATATTAAAACCGCTGTGGAAGAAAAACCAGACCTGCTGATTATAGGGGAGGCCAACGAATGGGAAACACCAGAATATATCAGGGATGCCCGGTTGCTGGGAATGAATATTTCACTGATCATATTGGGCCACTCAGTTAGTGAAGAACCCGGTATGGCGTGGATGGCAGAATGGCTGCAGCCAAAACTTACCGGTATCAACGTAACGCATGTTCCATCCAATGATCCTTTTACGTGGCTTTAATATCAACATAAAATATACCGGGCAATCAAAGCGCCACTTTGGTTATTATTGATTCTTAAACATGAGCAAGAAATTCCCCTTTGATGGCAAGTTGTCATTGACAGCATTTCAGCAGGTCAGGTATTTATGCACATTTCTAAAAAAATTATTGAGTATCAATATTGGTAAAACAGATTTAATCTTTTGGTAAAATATGAATTGGATTTTGGCACATATCTTTCAGGTAAATTTAAAACAATTGCCATATGCAACATTCATCCCCCATACATCTAAACCGGCTTTTCTTTTTTGCAGCAAATCTAAACGCCATCCAGGATTTTGTAAAAAAATCAATGAAAGAAAAAACGCAGGTAATTGCCCATGGACTTTCTCATTTTAAAGACGGTGTGGCAGGTGCATTTGACGAAACGAAATCTTATGTGCATCTGTTAACATTGCCAGTAAACAATTTTCTAAAAGACCTTTCCCAGATAGACCGTGACTTTGAAGAAGAATTGAAAAAAAACAAAGAGTACTGTATTTGCCTCAATGGAAAAATGATCCCGGCCAATGAAGTACTTTCCATGCCCATGGAAGAAAATTATTAATTTTTTACTGCTGCAACTATTTTTCATAGCTGTTATTCACAGACTGAATTTTTATTAACCATTACCCGATAAATTATTAGCCCTTTCATTTGCAGATTCAAAAAAAATATCTACTTTAAGCAACGATTGACAAGCGGCGCAGGAAACACAACGCATAAAATTGATTGCTATGCCATACACTGCCACTATTGATACAGCCACCATTCAGCAATGGCTTGCTGCCAAACTGGAACCAAAATCTGCAGAAGAAGAGCTGCTTTCCAAAGGTTTTGATGCGGATGCCATTTCCCTGCACCTTAAAGAATACCGGCGCTTAAGAAATGCCAACAAACAGACCAACGGCTTTGCCTGCATGGCCCTGGGCGCCGTGCTGGGGTTTATCAGTTGTGTGCTGAGTATTACCAACCCGATCCCTGAACTGTACAATGTTATTTTATTTGGACTCACTTCGGTAGCGATCCTGATCATTTGCCTGGGGATGTATTTTATATTTGAATAGTACCAACGGATTTTAAATAAGCAATACTGCAATATAAAAATGGCACCTTTTAATTGGGTGCCATTTTGATTGATGAAACAATTAAAATTTTATTATTTTTCAGCACCTGCAACGGCGATGGCTTAACAGTACAATTTAGGATTTTCAGTATTAGGAATTGGGGTCTTGTTTTTTAAATACCAATCAATAATTCTTTCTCTTAATCTGTCATACAGGTCATCTTTAGTATACGGTTCATCTTCTGCCGAAATGGTGTCAAGGTCTTTCTTGATCTGGTGGATGGTTTCTTTGTCAAACAGTTTTTCGTCTGTTAAATATTTTCTCAGATACGATATAAGTATGCCATGATAGTCAGCATTGAAATTGATGTTGCCATTACGCTGAGCTTCATCGGCAAGCTTTTCTATTGCCCGTAGCAATTCTCCCTGCACGGTTTGTGCCTGCCCTGATTTTGGAACATACGTCTTCCAAATATATTTTCCAGTTTCGTGATATTCTTCTGTTGTCATTTTCTGCGATTTGGTGTCACCGCTAAAACTTAAAAAAGCGACTATTAAAATAAATGAAAGTCTCATTGTTGAGAATGTTATATTTTGTTATGTTATGTGATCATAACCGTAACAATAAATCAAGTTTATTGCAAAGTAAGTTTTTATCACCGGGCTGAAAATCTACTTTCCCGGGATATAATGTAGTTCGTCAATACCTGGTTTATTTAATTCCAATTGTCAATCTTAATATCATTGGGCGAGGGTTTGCCTTTTCCAGTTTCAACAAGTTCCTTCAGGCTTAACATGAAGATTCCCCACTTCATGCTGCAGTGTGCAGTAAACTCAACTTCCTCCTGCCAATTTCTGTGTGCAAAAAGAACTATTGTGTAATCCTCTTCCTGGTGCAGGTCGAAGATAGCTTCTGTACCTATCCATTCTGCAGGCCCGGCTGTAAATGTCCAGTGGACTTTTTTTCCGGGCTCCAGGGCTTTAACTTCCATATTCATACTGCCAAGTTCTTTTCCTTCAAGAGAAAAAAATTGCACCACAATTGTTTTTCCAATTTGAGAGGTGCCGGAAGTTTGCTCCGTCCACCAACCAGCAATGCCTTCTACTGTTGAAAGCGCTTCATAAACTTTTTGTAAAGGAGCTTTAATGCCAACCCGGTGAATGATGTCTACTGTTCTGTTGCCATTGTTTGATTCTTTTTGCATAACGATCTATATTAAATAAATGATGGAGTAACTTCAAGCACTTTTTTGCAATCACCACTGAACCGGGCAGTGGCACATAACCATTAAGCAATAGTTATTGGAGCACCGTAAATGATATGCCTTCCGCCACTGTAACAGATGCCCCCGATTCGCAACTAAGTTTTCGCACTTGCGTATTGGCTGCTACTATGGGGTACCGTGGCCGCCCCGAAGGGATGATCACTTCACTGTTGCTTCCGGGCAATTGCATGGGTTCCCAATTGGCAGGGTCTTCCCAAAAAGTGCTCACATTTCCTGTCCAGGTAACAAGGGCTGGCGAACTGCTCAGAGGCATCACAAAAATTTCGGCTCCGGTGGCCGCAGTACTGGCAACAAAAATCAGCTTATCGCCAATAATTACCAGTTGCTCGGGGTATGAACCGCTGGCACCGGGCACCAACTCCGCCGCCAGGCCGGTGCCTGCTGCTGTTCCGTCGGTTTTAAATATTTCGTAGTTAATGGCACTGCCACCGTTAGCCTGGAAATAGGCTGTATCGCCAAATGTTGCAAAATCCATTGGATTGCTGCCGGCAGAACCTGGGTTAATATCTTTCACTAAAACGGTTCCTGCATTGGTGCCATCGGTTTTCCAAAGCTCACTACCCGCCGTACTGTTGGAAGCCGAAAACAATAATGTGTCGCCAAGGGAATAGAAATTTCTGGGATGGCTGCCGGTACTGCCGCTGTAAATGTTTCTCAATAAGATAGTGCCATCGGCTGTGCCATCACTTCGCCAGAGTTCGTTGCCATTGGTTGGATCGAGAGCGGAAAAATAAACATAGCCATTATGTGCATGTAAATACTGTGGCGTACTGCTGGCCGCATTGGGGTTAATGTCTTTTACCATTACAGTGCCGGCTTCAGTGCCGTTTGTTTTCCAGAGTTCGAGACCATTTGTTGTATTAGTTGCTCTGAAATAAACAGCTCCATTCATTGCTGGAAATGCCTGCGCAATACCGGGTACTGTGCCGTTTGCAACGCCGGGGTTAATATCTTTTATGCGTACGGTTCCCTCCGGTGTGCCATTGCTTTTCCAAAGCTCAAAATCCGTTTGCTGGTTACTGGCATTAACGGTGCTGGCAGCCGAAAAAATAAGTGTGCCATCCAGGTTGGTCATATTTTCGATCTGCGAAGTAACCGCTCCGGGGTTGATGTCTTTCAGGAGCACTGTTCCGGCTGCAGTACCATCCGTTTTATGCAGTTCCGACCCGGTTGCTCCGTTGGAGCCGCTAAAGAAAATAGTTCCATTGATCCCGAAAATGCTGCCAGCTCCGCCCCCGGCAACACCGGGATTAAGATCGATCACCATATAAGTACCAGCCACGGTTCCGTCCGAACGCCAAAGCTCTCTGCCGGCTGCCGAGGAAGCAGCAAAATAGAGCAGGTTACCAACGGCTTTCAAATTAAGAGGACTTAGTGGCATGGTGCCCATGCCTGGTGGAACTACCATCACGGTACCTTCGGGTGTACCATCCGTTTTCCAAAGTGTGGATCCGTTTACATTATCGTCGGCCTCGAAGAATACAGTGTTTCCAATAACGGTTAATTCGCCGGGGTTGGAGTTGCTGGCTCCCACCCGAATATCCTTAAGCAAAGCCGGTACCTGCGCATGTACCTGTGAGGTCACAACAAGGCAGGCTATCAAAAGTTGTTTTGAAAGCGAAAGCATAGTGGTAGATATTTATTGGTGAAATAGAAGGTTGTGCGATGTTGGGAATAGCGTAGTGCCTTTACTTTAAAACAATTCCAGCCTGGCTTTTTTATGCTCCGTATGTTTAGATTAAATAAATATACGTTTTTTATAAAATTAATGTAGCCGGTATTGATACAAAAAATTAGGATAGCGAATATAAGTTAGCTTAAAGCTGTTCCGTTCAGAAAGGGGATTCAGTACTAAAAAAAACAGGTACAGCGTTTACCGATTTCTATCACCACTTTTTACAGGTTAAAATAATTACTTAACTTGACCTGATTTTTTTTCCAATCTCCTGCATCGAAAACCTGGCTTTCCATTGTCTTATACCTTATTCCAGGCTGTAACGGACGCCAATCACATGCTGCATTATGATGAAGTATCTGTTTATATTATTCATTTTTCCCGCCAGGCTTTTGGCGCAGGGAACTTCATCAGATCCTGCCTGTATTCCTGCCGTTAACATCTCAGAAAACCGAAACAATATTTGTGCCGGCACCGGGGTTACCCTCCAGGCAATTGTTACCAATGAAGGAACTAACGGGGTGTATAAATGGAAAAAGAATAACCTGGACGCTGGTGCAGGCAATAGTAATAATTATACGGCTACCAATTTTCATGATGGGGATGTAGTGTTATGTGAATACCGTTGTATAACAGCCTGTGGTGTTGATACCACCGTTATGAGCAACCCGGTTACCATTCACGTGGTGAACGATATCATTCCGCTTATTACTGTTGGCAATAATGATACATTGATCTGTGAGGGCAACCTCACCGTTTTTACCACCACCGCTTTTTATGGAAACTTAACGCCGTTTTACCAATGGACCGTAAATGGTGAACCGGTGGGAACCAATAGTCCCACTTATTCCACTTCTACTATTACCAATGGTTCGGAGATAGATTGCATGCTTACTGTTTCAACGCCTGCCTGCCCGGGTGTGATTAAGTCCGCCGTTTCCAAATTAACGATCTATGTTTACCCATTAATTCATCCTGCCGTAAAAATAACACCCAGCAAAGCGAAGATATGCAGGGGAGAAGAGGTGATCTTTACAGCTACAGCAAATGGCGGTTTCTATCCATCCTTTGCCTGGAGTATTAATGGTATTTCAACCGGTACGGATACGCCATTTCTAAGATCAAGCATATTAAAAGATGGTGATATAGTAAGCGCTATTGTTACCATTGACCAGGACTCAAGGTGCCACACTAATACCAGTGCCCCCTCCAATGATGTGATAATACAGGTGAGTGATTACCCAGAACCTTCTGTAAAGATCACTTCGCCTGTGCCTGGTATTTGTGCAGGCAAGGATATTGTTCTTACCGCTACGCCGCAAAATGCCGGCGACCTCCTGTTTTATCAATGGCGGATAAATGGCCGCAATGCTAATAACAATTCAGCCACTTTTACCAGTAACCAGTATAAAAACAGCGATTCGGTTTACTGTGTATTAAGAACCGATATTCCGGGATGCGCTTTTACAAAAGAAGTTTATTCCAATAGTGAATTGATCACCATCCGGGACGCACCTGTTATCACTTTTTCAGTACCGGAAATTTCTGTTATGTATGGTGAACAGGCTCAATTGAACGCCTCCGTATCGGGTGGTACCGTAACTTCTGCTGTATGGAACCCGGCCAGTCTTTTACTTGCACCACCGTCTTTAACGCCTGTTACCATACCACTTTTGCAGGATACCATTTTTAACCTCACCGTAACCAATTCATTTGGCTGTACTTCCAGTAACAACATAGCAGTGAAAGTTCTCCACAGGCTGTATATGCCCTCTGCTTTTTCGCCCAATAATGATGGTAAAAATGATGTGTTTCGTATTCCCCCGGGTGCTTCTATCGCTTTAAAGGAATTCTCCGTGTTTAACCGGTGGGGCAACGCCGTTTTTAAAACCACGGATATCACTAAAAAATGGAGTGGTGAATACAGGGGGCAGCCGCTGGATCCCGGCCTTTATATTTATCTTATCAGAGGCCTTATTGATGGCAGGGAAGCCGTTATAAAAGGAACGGTTACTTTAGTGAGATAGGCTTTAGAGAAATACAGGGATTCCCTTCGCTGTAGCATGGAAAAAATGGTGCTGACTTTTTGTACTGAAGTATTTTATATGATTGGCTTAATTGCAACTATCATGAGCAAGGCCGTAGTTAAAAACATACGGACAGCGGTGCAACATTTCTTTTTATTGAACCATGATACTGACTATATATATTTTAGGGAAGACTGCTAACAAACCGGGGGAACCTTTGTTAGCGGTAGCTGTTTTTATTTGTTATAGGTGTCCTTTATAATTGGGGTCAAAATCCACCATCCATTCAATTCCAAATTTGTCTCTAAACATTCCAAAATAAGAACCCCACGGACTGTCAGTAATAGGCATTTCAATTTCCCCACCTGCTGATAGTCCATTAAATAATTTGTCTGCTTCTTCTATGCTTTCTGCACTGATAGAAATTTTGCTTCTGTTTTCGTTTTCGTTTACCCGGCCCATAAATTCCGGAACGTCATTCGCCATCAACATGTTTTTACCAATAGGTAAAGCAATGTGCATTATTTTATTTGCATCATTTTCTTCCACTTGAAATTCAGGGCCCGCCAGGTCTTTGAGACGTACGATCTTTGCGAATTCTCCGCCAAATACTGATTTGTAAAAGGTGAATGCTTCTTCAGCATTTCCATTGAAGTTGATGTGAGGATTTATTTGTGCCATATTTTTTACTTTGAATGTTTGAAAATATTATTTTGTTAAGCGTCCGGAATATTCGGTTCTACCAAACGTTTTAATTTGTCTAACGATTCCTGCCAGCCTAAATAACACATTTCAGTTGGGATTGCTTCGGGAATGCCTTCCTGCGTTGCAACCAATTCTATTCCGCATACAACAGGTTTTAATCGAATGGTAGTGATCATTTGTCCAGGTAAATTTGGATCGTCGAACTGGTCAGTATATTTTAATAATTCATTAGGAATTATTTCTAAATATTCGCCTCCAAACGAATGACTGTTGCCGGTGGTAAAATTGGTAAACGACATTTTATAGGAACCTCCAACTGTTGCATCTAAACTATGCACTTTACAAACAAAGCCATAAGGAGGTAACCAGGAAGCCATCGCATCAGCATTTACGAAAGCTTTAAATACTTTTTCTACAGGAGCTGCAAAAACCCGGTGTAAGTTTACTGTGTTAGTAGCCATATCAATTCTTTTTATGAGGTTGAATTTAAATCAATATTCTCAATTTTCACAGGTTCGCTGAGTGCCGATGTACAATTCCCGGCAACGTTCGTAAAACTAGCTCTTCGCCTTGGATTTCGTGGCACATGAAACAATATTGTACTTTCCGTTTTGTGTGCCACAAACCGGAGCAGAGCATTTTCCCTGCTCACTTAGTTATTCGTGGTGCCAAACTTGCTTGTTATCTAAGTAAAATCTTTTACCAATACTCTTATGAGCTCCATTCAATTGATATCTTTCGTGAACTATTATGCTTCCATCTCCATCAGAAATTTCAGCATCAATTTCCATTTGAACCTTATCCTTAAACATTGAGTCTATTGGGATATCAAAATATCGCTGATCTTCGAAGAATAAATTAGAAGTGAGGACTTGGCAATTATTATTCTTAGCTAATGCTCCAATAAAAGGGCTTTTGTCGAGTTTTGTATTAAAAGGATTGGGCAAACAAGCAATTTCCTGTTCTGTTAAATTTCCACACTTAATCATTCCAGAATTCTCACTTAAAATTATTGTATCAACATTGGAAAATGGAATCGTTATATTTTTAAAAAAATTCCATTCTTAATACTGCTGTGTCGCCCATTTCGGTTCGCTTAGAACCCTGTATATTTTGACAACAAGGCCCCAGGAATATAAAGCTCACAAAGCCAATTACTAAAAAGAAAAATAATATTATAGAACCGAAGTATCTCATTAAAGTTGTAGCTAACGTTTGTATTGCTTTTATTATACACAACTTACAAAATAAAACTACATTGGTTATCAGCAATTCAATATTATACATTTTGTGTTGTTTATTGCATCAATGACATCTATGACTTTTCTTAACAGGTGGCAGCATTAAAGTAACACCGCAGTTTTGTTCCATTAATAATGATTGCTGAATGGGTAAAATGAAAGCAACAAAAAAGGGCCGTCAGTTGACAGCCCTTTTTATTTATCTTTTAAAACAGTGCTACTATTGTATTTTTAATATCCTTCGTTTTGTGTTAGGTTAGGATTTACAATGATGTCTCTTTTTGGAATGGGGAAGATGAGTTCGGGTGCATCAAAATCCAGTCCGCCACCGCCGGTAAAATAACCAATGGATACACCCAGCCGTTTAATGTCGTGCAGGTTAAAGCCTTCAAAAGACAATTCAATTTTTCTTTCTTTTAAAATATCATCGAGGGTAACGGTGGGGAGGGAGGCTAAACCGGCCCTGTTGCGAAGGATATTCACATCGTCTGCAGGATCTGCCCCCACGGCTGTTCCTAACCGTGAGTTGGCTTCTGCCCTTATCAAATACATTTCTGCCAGGCGGATGATGTGCACATTGCCATATACATTGTCAAACTTGGCTGAATAGGCATCTGCATTGATCAAATTCAACCGCAGATCGTCCGGTTCAAATAAGGCATAGTGTTCATCCCTTATACCAATATCGCCTCTTCCATTTTCAGAATAAAAAGTTTGAAAGTTGTTGATGCCGGAAGTGGTGGTAACCTGTATGGCAAAAATATCTTCGGTGGTATTGTCTACTGCTTTGGCACGGGTATATAAAAACTCCTCGATGATGCCGTCGATATTGGCCTGCGTTAATTTATAATTTCCTGAGGCGATCACCCTGTCGGCTGCATCCCTGGCAGCAGCATAATTGCCCTGCTGTAAGTATACTCTTGCCAGCATGGCAGCAGCGGCATAATTGGTAGCAAAAAAACCATTGGAAGATGGGAGCAGGGCTTCCGCCTCTGTAAGGTCTTTAATTACCTGGGTGTAAACAGCAGCTACTTTATCTCTTGGCAGTTGGTCTGCGGCCCCGCCGAGATCTTTGGTGGGTGTCAGTTTGATGGGCACACCATCGTTTGCTGTTGGGTTACCGTCATTCCATGCTTTGGCAAATACCCTCACCAGGTCGAAATAAACTGATCCCCTGATGAATTTTGCTTCGCCTTCCACCCGGTCTCTTTTTGCTTCTGCCACAATAGATAAAGCTCCTAAAACATTATTGACATCGTTGATGGTTTTGTAGGCATCTGTCCAGGTGCCTTCTGTAAAAGCGTTGTCCACAGCAATAGCTTTGTTGTTGATCTGCGTCATACCCTGGTAAGTACCACTCCAGGAAATTTCATTGTAATCTGCCAGCAGGTCGGCGGTTACAAATATTCCGCCACCATACAGGTCATCGGCACCCAGGTCTCCATACGCACCTACCAGCAAACCTTCCACATCGGAGCTGGTGTTTAATGCATTTTGCTGATCGATATTATCAAATGGCTTTGTATCTAATTCTTTGCTGCAACTAAACAGCAGTATGGTGATGGTTAAAAAGCCTATACTGAATATGTTATTTTTCATACTGATTAATTTATAAGTGACAGGATATTACAACCCGATATTGATACCAAATACAATTGTTTTTAACTGCGGTGCTGCATAAAAATCAAACCCCTGGGTAAGATTGTCTGCATAGGCATCTGAATTCACTTCCGGATCCCAGCCCTTGTATTTGGTAATGGTGAATAAATTTTGTGCCCTTACATAAATCCTTGCCCGGTCCATACCCACACGGCTGAGTATTTTTGGAGACAGGTTGTAACCCAATGTTACGGCTTTTACTCTCAGGTAAGATCCTCCTGAAATATACCTGCTGGAATTATCTGTTCCGTTGGCAAAAAATAACCTTGCTTCAGGAACCATGGTAATATCTCCCGGGTTTTTCCATGCTGCTAACTGGTCTCTTGTCTGGTTGTCGTACCCATTGCTTCCACTGGCCGACATGAATTGGCCAGCGCCATTGAAAATATCGTTACCATATACACCTTGTAATAACACATCCAGGTCTATGCCTTTATAAGTGAACGTATTCCTCATACCATAAATAAAATCAGGATTGGGGTTGCCGATCCTTACATCTTCTGCTTCGTTTACATCATTGGTGGTGGAGCGGTCTTTTGTTCCATCACTTTTAAGGGTATTTTTTACAAACAAGGCATCTCCATTTTCAGGATCGGCACCGGCAAATTCTTTGGCATAAAATACACCCAGTGCTTCGCCTTCCTGTGCCCTGTTGAGCGTACCAATTTGCTGACCACCTAAGTCAGTTATTTTATTTTTGTTAGCTGCAAAATTGATACTGGTTGACCACCTGAAATCCCTGCTGATAATATTTTCTGTGCTGATGGTAAACTCAATGCCCTTGTTTTCCAGCTTGCCAATATTTTGAAGCTTTGATAAGAACCCTGTGGTGGATGGAATATTTACACTTAACAACAGGTCTTTTGTTTGTCTTTGATAATAGTCTACTTCTATTGTTACTCTTTTACTAAATATACTTGCTTCTACACCTACATCAAAGCTGCTGGTACTTTCCCATTTTAAATCTGGGTTGGGTAACTGAACAGGAGTTTGTCCTCCCAGACCACCGTATGCATTAGGGCCATATAATCCTATGGATGCATAATTGCCAATTTCAGAATTACCCGTTAAACCATAGCTGGCTTTCAATTTCAGAAAATCGATCCATTTTGAATCCTGCAGAAAACTTTCATCTGAGATGATCCATCCTGCAGACACCGCAGGAAAAAATCCATACCTGTTGTTGGCACCAAACCTGGATGATCCATCATACCTGCCACTTAAAGAAAGCAGGTATTTGTTTTTGTATTTATAATTGGCCCTTGCAAAATAAGAAAGCAATGCCCAGTCAGAAGCGGAGGAACTGGCATCTGTTTTAGATGCTCCGGCGCCTAATTTTTTATAGGCATCACTGGGGAATTCTTCAGCAGAAGCACTGTTGGAGAGTATCTTCCATTTTTGAAAACTGGTACCCGCCACCACATCAACATCATGATCATCGCCCAGGCTGGTAACATACCGCAGGAAATTATTGGTGTTGATATTTAATATCTGGTCAGTAGAATTAAATCCAGAGCCGTTTGCTACTTCTTCGTCTCTTACAGTTAAACGGCCTGAGTAACGATCCTCATTCTGGTTCAACTGATCCATACCAAACTCTGAACGGAAAGTTAATCCCTTTGTAATATTGGCACTGGCATAAATATTTCCAATGGTTCTGTTTACGGTGGTGGTGTAACTGGCATTTTCAACACTCAGCATAGGGTTATAATAAACCGGGTAGTTGGTATTGGGGTTTCCTGTATTAAGATCCAGGGCGCCGCTGGTAAGGCCCGTTCTTGGATCTATTAATGGTGTGATAGGAGACAATGCCACCATTTGTAAAGGTGTTGAAAAGTCATTGTCATTGGATATTCTTTTATTTAAGGTACGGGCAAAACTCATGTTGATACCCATAGAAAGCCAGTCTCTTACTTTATGATCCAGGTTTAATCTTGCACTATAGCGTTTAAGGCTGTTGGCTATTACAATTCCTGTTTGATCCAGGTACTGCCCACCCATATAAAAAGTGGTTTTATCGCTGCCCCCGGAAAAATTAAGATCGTATTGGGAGAGGGGCGCTTTTTGGAAAGACTGTTCCTGCCAGTCTGTATTTACTTTAGCTGTTTCAAAATCATCATTTCCGGCAGAATACCTGCGGAGCCTGTTTTCATTAAAAGTAACATAATCAAAAGAGGGATCCAGCCGGTAAGCATTAGCTGCGGCCATCCTTTCATATTCTACATATTCCTGTGCATTCATAAAGTCCACTTTGCCGGTTGGTTTTTGCGTACCCGTAAAATAGCCGAATTCAATTTTTGATTTTCCGGCCTTACCTCTTTTGGTGGTAATTAATATCACACCATTGGAAGCCCTGGAACCATAAATGGCAGCGGCAGAAGCATCTTTTAAAATTTCAATGGATTCAATATCATTGGTATTAATATCCGCAAGAGAGTTGGTAGCCGCTCCATTGCTTGACAGGTTACTATTTTGTAAAGGAATACCGTCAATTACATACAGCGGTTCGTTGCCTGCTGTTACAGATGCAGAACCACGGATACGGATATTAATGCCCTGGCCTAATTTACCATTTTGCTGACTCACCAAAACCCCTGCGGCACGGCCTTGTATAGCACTTTCAAAACTGGTGGCTGGTGTGTTGTTCAATTCCTTGGCACCCACTTTTGCAATGGAGCCGGTAAGATCCCTTTTGATCTTGGTACCAAAGCCTACCACCACTACTTCTGCTAATTGATTTTCCCCTGTGTTTAAACCAATGTTTGCAACCCCGTTAATGATTGTGGCCGCCGCCGTTTTGTAGCCAACATAGCTAAAAACTAATGTGCTTGTTTTTTCAGGAACTTTTAAAGTGAAGGAACCGTCAGGCAAAGTGGTGGTGAGTGCCTTGCCGTTTTTATCCACAACCGAAACGCCGGAGAGCCCGGAGCCATCTTTAGCATCAGTAACCTTTCCGGTTACTTCTATTGTTTGTGCAATCACTGTATTAAAATACAATAATGTGAGCAAAAGACTGCATGCAATTTTTCTCATAATAAATTATTTTTGGTGAAGATGAGCACTACAATATACTTAATAAAAAACTTATTTATTTTGAAATTATTTGTCACCCGGCAGGTTGTTCATATCCCGATTAACCATTAACCAGTGTATACGCCGGGGTAATAACTTAAAAGGAGGTATTTTAGATTATTTCATTTATCAGGATAAAGGATTTATTTTTAACCAGTTTTACTTTAACTGAAATAATTATGAGAATTCTCCTCTGCTTCTTTTTTATTGCTGCCCTGTGGTTAAATAGTACAGCTCAAACCCCTGCAAAAAGATCATTAAAACCTACCGATATTTATTTATTAAAGGATGTTGCTGATGCAAAATCATCGCCGGATGGAAAATGGGTAGCCTATACGGTGAGTACCCCGGACACTGCAAAAGATAAGGCCAACAGCGATGTGTGGATGGTAAGCTGGGATGGAGAACAAACCGTACAACTCACCAACAGCGAAGAGAGTGAAAGCAAACCCAAATGGAGCCCTGATGGAAAATACCTTGCTTTTACTTCTGAAAGAAACGGGGAGAAAGTGGCGCAGATCTGGCTGATGGACAGGAGAGGAGGTGAAGCAAAAAAGATCACCACACTTAAAGGGGAACTGGATGAATATAACTTTAGCCCCGATGGAAAAAAAATTGTGATGAGTGTGAAAGATGAGGATGTTGCTGATACGGCCAAAACAAAAACAAGACTGCCGTATGTGATGGACCGCTATCTTTTTAAACAAGATATTAAAGGCTATATCGAAAACCGTTATACGCATTTGTACCTGCTGGATATTACCACAAAAAAAACAGATACTTTAACCAAAGGAAGTTTTGATGAAACCTCACCGGTATGGAGCCCTGACGGTAAACAACTGGCATTTGTAAGCAACCGTTCTGCAAATAAAGAACGCAATGAGAACACTGATATATGGGTGATGGATATTGTAAAGGGAGCTGTGATGAAACAACTAACTACCTGGGCCGGTACGGATGAAAATCCAACATGGAGCCCTGATGGTAAATGGATCGCTTATACCAGTTCTTCCAGCAATCTCAACTTTACCATGTATGGACAAAATAATATTTCCATTGTTGCTGTTGCTGGCGGTGCTGCCCGTTTGCTGGCAGGCTCATTGGACAGGCCGGTAAGTAATTTGCAATGGAGCAAAGATGGACAGTTTCTTAATTTTTTAGTGGAAGACGACAGGAAACAATTCATTGCCAAAGTAAACATCAGTAATAACAATGTGGAAACAGTAACGGGTGGTGAAAGAAGTTTTACAAGCCTACATAATTCTGCTAATTCAGATGCATTGGTTGCAACCATGAGTGAACCACAATTGCCACCAGAAATTTACGCTATCGAAAATAATAAAGTAAGTAGGCTTACCCATGTTCAGGATTCATTTGTAGCTGCTATTCAGTTTGCAACTGTAGAGGGATTTACTTCCACCAGTAAAGATGGTACAAAGGTTTCCAATATTTTATACCGGTCTTCATCCACTGCACCCGGGCAAAAATTGCCATTGATCTTATACATACACGGCGGCCCTGTGGCCCAGGATGATTATTCTTTTGATTTTTACCGGCAGATACTGGCAGCAGGGGGTTATGCTGTGGCGGCTGTTAATTACAGGGGCAGTAATGGAAGGGGAGTGGAATACACAAAAGCGATCTATGCTGACTGGGGTAATAAAGAAGTGCAGGATATTTTAGGCGCTGCTGATTACCTGGTTCAAAAAGGTATTGCAGATGAAAAAAATATGGGTATTGGCGGATGGAGCTATGGTGGTATTTTAACCAACTATACCATTGCAACAGATACCCGGTTTAAAGCCGCCGCCAGTGGTGCCGGCAGTTCATTGCAGTTAAGTATGTACGGCGTGGATCAGTATATAACGCAATATGAAACTGAATTGGGTGCCCCGTGGAAGAACCCCAAAAAATGGATCGATTTATCTTATCCATTCTTTAAAGCAGATAAAATAACAACTCCCACTTTGTTCATGGCGAGTGAAAGTGATTTTAATGTACCTACAGTAGGTTCAGAACAAATGTATCAGGCGTTGCGTTCCTTAAATATCCCAACACAACTCATTATTTATCCTGAACAAAATCATGAGATCACCAAGCCATCTTATTTGGTTGACAGATTTGACCGCTACCTGAAATGGTTTGGAAAATATTTGAAATAAATAAGATCATTTAATTACCATAAGTTTTTTTTGATCGCTTCTTTGTGATCGCTGCTGATTTTTTTTCTGTTTCAGTTACTGGTGTAATATGTTTTTTATCTGATGGCAAATGAGGAAAGCCGGGATAATCCTGGTCAATACGCATGTCAGGGTTTTGCTGAACCTCTTCTGCTTTTTTTATGGGAGATGTTTTTGCCATACAATATTTTTTTATTGATTAATAAAATCAACCAGGTCCTGGTTTAATTTTTCTTTTTCTGTAAACCACAATCCGTGCGGTGCTCCTTCGTACACTTTCAATACCGAGCCATTGATGAGTTTTGCTGATTCTTCACCGGTGGCTTTAATAGGAACTGTTTTGTCCTTGTCTCCATGAATGATGAGCGTGGGCACATTGATGGTAATAACATCCTGCCTGAAATCGGTAGATGAAAAAGACTTAGCGCATTCAATAGTGGCTATTGGTGAAGCATCCATTGCTTTATTCAAACTGTTATTTAAATAAGCTTCTGAAACAGGATGGTTCATCAAACTGTCACCATAAAAATCCTTATTGAACCCTTCTAAAAAAGACGGACGGTCATTCGTCATCAATTCCAGCATCTTGTCAAATTCTTCCTGTGGCACGCCATCTGGATTATTGAGTGTTTGAAGCATGTAAGGAACAACAGCACTTACCAGCACTACTTTTGAAATTCTTGTATCACCATACAGCCAGAAGTATTTGGCAATTTCCCCACCGCCCATGGAGAAGCCCACCAATGTTACATCCCTCAGATCAAGTTCATCCATTAATGATTTCAAATCTCCTGCCAGTGTATCATAATCATACCCGGTAAACGGACGATCCGATTTGCCAAAGCCTCTGCGGTCGTAAATGATACAGCGCAAGCCCTGTTGCGGCAGTTGTATTACCTGGTATTCCCACATAGCACTGCTGAGTGGCCAGCCATGAATAAACACAACGGGCTTTCCTTTTCCGAGGTCTTCGTAATAAATTTTTACAGGTTCACCGGTATTCTGAATGGAATTGATATATGGCATATACTTAATTTTTTTGTTTGATAACTATCATGGATAGTTCCAATTACCCTGCCATTAAAATACCCATCTTAAAAGTTTTAAGAATCAACTTATCTGTATAACAGTGTAGAAATATTTTCTCTGATTGATCCTGCCATCTGAATCATTCAGCCAATGTGGGATATAAAATAAAAAGCCATCAGCAAATGCTGATGGCCCCCGGCGGCGCAGGCCGGGCAGATTATTTGTTGAACATTCGGTTAACGTTGAGTTACCAGAGCTGTCCATGTTTGATCTGTGGATCGCATGAATACCTCCTTTTTATTTGGTGAAAAATAAAGTTAGTGAATTACACTAATAAAAAATCAATTGCAGGTAAGCTTAACAACCGTACTGTCAGATCTCAAGCCTTTCCAGTACCAGCAGCGTTTCTAAAAACTCATTCCAGGCTTTCTGCCATTTTTCTTTAGCGGCACCTATTTGCTCTTTATGTTCCGGAGATGCTTCACCTTTTGTTTTGATGTATTCTTCCAGCTTTTCCAGCGCTTCTTTATTCAGCTCTTTTAAACGGTTTGTATGTTCCATAATTATTTTTTTAGATGTTAGCAGTATAAAATTACTTTGTTTTAATATGATATTCTATGAGCATTTTACATGCCGGGTTTGTTAAAAGCAAACTTATATCAGTGTTCGTCTCGAAACCTTTCGTTAGTTTGCAAAAATAAATTAAGGTACTTACCGTTAGCTGCTTAAATGAACAGGAATACGATCATACTATTTTTATTTTTACTCTTCCGTACCGTTAAATTATTTGCACAAACTGAACCTTATGCAGGCACCTGGCAGATGGATTATACACCCGGTAATGGTCAGCTCTCCATTCATATGGAATTGCAAGTAGCAGCTTCAGAAAAAAATATTTTGTATCCTGCACAGCTTTTATTGCAGTGTGACAGTTTTACTGCTACCTACCAGTTATTGCTGGTTAAAAAAAATACCCGGGAGTTGGCTATCAGTAAAAATAAATACCGGGTATCAGAGCAACCTTTCAGCCTTGTAAATATCCCATCCTTTTTAAATGGCATTTTTGATCACAGCAAAGACCTGAAGGGACAGCCTACACTCACCATCAGCAGGTTAAAGGCTAAGCCTGCTGCAACGGCTATGCCAGACAGTTTAAAATTTGACAAGCCATACCGGTACACAGGAATGCAACTGGTGAATTTTTTAAAAGAAGCAGAGATCGTCCTTACCAAAACAAGCAATATTCCATGGAATGATAAAAGCAATGAGAGAATCGTAAGCCCTTCTTTGTCGCCTGTGTATTTTGGCCTGCTGGATTCTGTTTACTTATCCACCCGTGACGGTATCGTTCATTTATCAGATATTAAAAAAGGCGATGTTGTTTCTTTGGCATTAAACGGGAGTACCGTTATTGACCGGCTGGCTTTAAATAAAAAGCCATACACAGATGATATTTTGCTGGATACCGGTTTAAACATAATGGTATTGTTTGCAGAGAATTTCGGTAATGATCTTCCTAACTCCGGCAAAGCCCGTTTTGAGTTTGGGCATAAAAAATTCAATCTTGATTTTTCAAGGAAGATAGACAGCGGAGCTTCCTTTATTGTGGCGCAATTTTATTTTGCAGCAGATAAAGATGATGAACTTTATTTCCAGGATTATATCATGCTGGGAGATCCGCCACTCAAACAAAATGAAAAATTGATGGGCAGCATTCTGTCATCTTCCAAACAACTTACATTGGCTATTTGGGATGATGCAGTGGAAGACGGCGACACCATCTCCATAAATATTAATGACAAATGGATCGCCAAAGATTTCCCTGTGAAGAAGGCTACACAGTTCATCACGGTTACGTTAAAGCCCGGCCCCAATACCATTAATTTTATTGCCAATAACCTGGGGTCCATACCACCCAATACTTCAGTGCTTGAAATCATTGACGGCAAAAAAAGAAAATCATTTATGCTGGAAACAGTGATGGGGGAAAATAATTTGATCAAGATCTTCTATCATCTCTCACCTGATTGAAAATAAAGTACGCAGCATAATAACTTTCTTTAAGGCAGGGATTTTTTTATCTTTAAGTAAAATCCTTTTTTAACATGCCAGCCAACAGCATCAGCGAAGTAATTGATCAGCTAAATGAAATTGTGATCCTTTCTGCGGCCAGCTCCGACAGGGCAGGATATTTTGCTGCCTTATATAAAAGAGTTACGGTTGCAGTGGCGGAAAAAATAAAGCAGGGATACTTTGACGATAATGCAAGAATGGAAAAGATGGATGTGGTATTTGCCAATCGTTACCTGGAAGCTTATCAAAATTATAAAAGTGGTACTCCATGTACCGGCTGCTGGTGCTTAGCTTTTGATGCAACCAAATCATGGAAACCAATGGTGATACATCACCTGCTTACCGGCATGAATGCTCATATCAGTTTGGATCTTGGTATTGCCGCAGCCACCGTTTCACCGGGTGCATCTGTAATGGAAATTCAAAATGATTTCTATAAAATAAATACTGTTTTGTCTGAATTGATTGATGAAGTAAAAGCAGACCTGTTTGATATGTGGCCGCTGAGCAAATTCATTGTACGATTAAAGACGGATAAATTTGAAAATGCCATTGCAGGATTTTCAATGACCATTGCCCGTGATGCAGCATGGCAGCAAGCGTTGGATTATGCTCCGCTGACTATCCCTGCAAACCAGCAATCATTTATTTCTGTAAGAGATCAAAAAGTAACGGCATTTGGCAAATCATTGCTGCATCCAAGTCTTTGGATAAATACTGTAATCAGTATCTTAAAAGTTTTTGAATTTGGCAGTGTCAGCAGCAAGATCAAAAGATTAAATACATAACATCACAGAACAAAAATTATTCGTGGCAAAACTAAATCTTACATGATATAAGTAAAAAAGTCGGTGAAGTTGAATCTTCACCGGCTTTTAAAAATTTACTATCGTAATTAATTTGCTTTGATCACTTCATACCAGATCTCACCGTTCTGTTGCACCGCAGGTTTATATTGTGCACCACTTTAGAAGAAACCAGTACAGAACAGTTAGAAGAAATAGTAGCCATCAATATACTGGGTACATTTTACCTGTTGAAAAAAGTGATACCTGTTATGAAACAACAACAGCGGGGAAGTATTGTATTAATGGGTTCTGATCAGTCTTTTGTGGGAAAGGCAAGCAGTGCAGTATATGGAATGACAAAAGGAGCCATAGCCCAACTCACCAAAAGCACTGCTATTGATTATGCTCCTTTTAATATCAGAGTCAATTGTATTTGCCCGGGTACTATCAATACACCGCTGCTGCACCGGGCAGTGGAGCAGTTTGCTGCTAAAACAGGAGCCGAAAAAAATCATGTGTATACTTCACTGGATGCTGTGCAGCCAATCGGCCGCATCGGCAGACCGGAAGAGATTGCCAGGTCAGTTGCTTTCTTATTGTCAGATGAAAGTTCTTTCACTACCGGCAGTCTGTTTGCAGTAGATGGCGGATATGTTTGCCAGTAAGTATTCTTCAGCTCATTGGCTTAACTTCACAGTTGAGCTAATTTATTAATTTACTTTTTCAAAATAATCATTATGAAAGTCGCAGGTATTGTGTTATTCATTTCAGTTATTTTATTTTCCTGCAGTCCCAAATTATCTCCTGATCAGAATTGGGCAGAGGGTAAGTGGATATTAACAGAACTGAAGGAAGTGCCGGTACAGATCAGTGGAAACAGCAACAAAGATGCTCACCTGGAATTCAAACCTTCCAATAAAAGTTACGGTGGCTTTGGAGGCTGCAACAGTATCGGGGGAAGTTATACCCTCAGTAAAAGCAAGATCAAATTTTCACCCGGCAGTGCTAAACTGTCCGGTTGCCCGGATGTACCATTTGAAACCACTTTTCTTTCGTTGCTGAATCAAGTGGATAAGTATGATGTAAATGGCAATATCATGATACTAAAAGACGGAAACAAAACGGTGATCAAACTGGAGCGTAAATAAAAAATTTCACTGTTGTTCAAACAGGCCCAACTGTACAGGTTTAAAATAGTTGATCAAGGTTGCTATTTTGCCGGGGGTACTTCCTGTAACAGTAAACACTGCTGTCGCTTCATACCTGGAAGCTACCATCACTTTTGTATTTCCTGCATAGCCTGCAAATAATGCTGCTGCCAGTTCTGGGGAATTGTTTTCTTTTGATAAATGAGACAGCAATATATGCGTCATAAACGGGGGACGGTATTTGATAAATAAGTCCAGCGCCTGCCGGTTAGATAAATGCCCCTGTCCGCCACGGATACGATTTTTTAAATGTATTGGATAGCGGCCGTTTTCAAGCAAATCTTCATCATAATTCGATTCTAAAAAAACTGCATGGCATTGTTTAAAATATTGTATCACCTGTGGGCACACGATGCCGATATCTGTAAACACACCTACCGTTGTTTCTTTGCAGCGAATGATAAAACTATGTGGATCGATGGCATCATGTTGTTTGCTAAAAGGAATGATGGTTAATTCACCAATTGTTACAGGCTCGTTTGCAGTAAAAGTTTTAGTTAGGTGCCTGATCAGGATGGGGCCATGCTTAGCCGTACTGCTGGTGATATAAACAGGCAGGTTGTATTTATTAGCTAAGGTTGATACTCCTTTGATATGATCGCCATGTTCATGCGAAACAAAAATGGCTTTTACTGTTTGCATGGAAAGCCCCACCTGCTTCATCCGCTTTTCTGTTTCCCGGCAGGAAATACCCACATCAATCAAAACGGCATCTGAGTGATTGCCCACATAATAGCAGTTGCCATTGCTACCAGAGTTTAAGGAGGTGATGAATAAAGACATGCTGAGTGCAAAGAAAACTAATTTTTACCGGGATAGGCTATGTTTAATAAATAAGTTATCAACCGGGAATTAATGAGAAATTGTAAATTTGAAATAATATTTGTTTATGGAAGCATATGGAAAAATTTTATTGATTGCGATGCCGGTTTTCCTTTTACTGGTTTTATTAGAAAAATGGTATGGCTGGCGCAAAGGTTTTGACACGGTACGTAACATGGACATGATCAGCAGCCTGAGCAGCGGCGTTACCAATGTTACAAAAGATGTATTGGGTTTAAGCATTGCACTCATTAGTTACGAATGGCTGGTGAATCATGTGGCCATCACTGAAATTAAAGCCACCTGGGTTACTTATGTAGTTGCTTTTATTGTGCTGGACTTTGCCGGTTACTTAGTACATGCACTGGATCACCGCATAAATTTTTTCTGGAACAGTCATATTGTGCATCACAGCAGTGAAGAGTTTAACCTGGCTTGTGCACTCCGCCAAAGCGTTTCGGTTTTTGTAAGATTGTTTGTAATACTATTATTGCCGGCAGCCATATTGGGTGTGCCTGGTAAAGTGATTGCGGTGGTGGCGCCACTGCATTTGTTTGCACAGTTTTGGTATCATACCCGGCACATTAAAAAAATGGGCTGGCTGGAGCATATCATTGTCACACCTTCTCATCACCGGGTACACCATGCCATTAACCCGGAATACATGGATAAAAATTATGGCCAGATATTTATCGTGTGGGATAAATGGTTTGGTACTTTTCAAGAGGAGTTAGCAAATGTGTCTCCCGTTTATGGTGTTACCAGGCCGGTGAGAACATGGAACCCTATCAAAATTAATTTTCTTCATTTAGGGTTACTGTTTAAAGATGCTTGGCGTACAAAAAACTGGAAAGACAAATTACGGGTATGGTTCATGCCTACCGGCTGGCGGCCTGCAGATGTTGCTGCAACAGCCCCTGTTTATAAAATTGAAGATGTTTACCATTTTGAAAAATACAATACCGTTTATTCAAAATCCTTCCTGGTGTGGACGTGGGTTCAAACAATTCTTTTATTATTATTTGTGAGTTATTTGTTTGGAAATATTGCCAGCATTGGCATTCCGGGCATCTATATCTACGGTGCTTTTATTTTCCTGTTTGTATATGCATTTAGTGAACTGATGGATAGAAACAGGGATGCTGCCGTTTGGGAAATAGTAAAAGCTGCTGCAGGTATTGGTATCATTTATTATACCGGCGATTGGTTTGGCATTTCATCCATACATCCGGCAATCAAATATTTTTTGTCAGCCTATTTTATTATATCCGTTGCCGTATCATCCTGGTATTGTTTTTACGACACAAAAGGCCAGCAGGTTACATTGGCTTAAATGATTTACGGGTATTCTAAGAATTTTTTAATACAGCCACCGTCACCAGCAACTGCCCCGTGTGACGCATAGTATGTTCTGCTGCATGAAAAATTAACCCTATCATGGTAGAAGGAATTTGTTTGCGGCCAACAAATCTTATTTCAGTTAATAATGCCGGATCTGTTATTTTCAACTCCGCCAATGCTATATCCATCTGCTGATTAAAAAGGTTTAATAAACTGGCGAGTGTAATATCTTCCTTTCGTTTACCTTCTTCCACCAGGTAATCTAATTGTTCCTGGCTCAGCACTTCACCTTTTGCATAAGTCATCAGCCGGTTGATAACACCGGGAATATGCTGTAAATGAAACGCAACAGAAGCAACCATATTGGGCTTTCTCCACAATTGTTCTTCTGGGAAATTAAGTAATGCATTGTTAACTTCATCTCTTGCCTGCAACAATGCATGGGCAGCAGGTTGTAATAAGGAGGGAACGTTTTCAACAGGCCCACGGAGCCAGTATTCCAGTGATGGTAAAACAGCCATAACAAATTTTATTTAGGCAAAGATATTATCTCCTGCTTAATGATGTTCAATATGATCCAGCGGTTCTCCACAATGAGGGCATACATTAGTTTTTTTACCTTTATTTTTACTTACCTCTTCCAGGAAACCAGAGGTAATGATACCAGCAGGAAGTGCCAATAAGGCTAAGCCAAATAATGCGATGATGCCGGTAAGCAGTTTACCCACTGTGGTCACAGGTACCATATCGCCATAACCTACAGAAGTTACCGTTACCACAGCCCACCAGAAAGTAGCAGGAATACTGGAAAATACTTTTGGCTGGGCCAGGTGTTCTGCAAAATACAGCAGGCAGGAAGCGATGATCATCAGGAATATGATTAACACCAGGCTAAGTTTTAATTCATTTGCCCTGGATTTAAAAACATTCTTCACCATTTTGGCAGACTTCATATAAGCGGTAAGCCTGAACAATCTTAAAAAACGCAACAGCCGCAGGATACGCAATATCCTCAGATCAAACCCGATGACAGCATGAAGATAAAATGGAAGTATGGCCAGCACATCGATGATCGCTTCTGTGGACATCATGTATTTAAACCGTCCATATACACTGTGTTTGTAGCGGAGATCATGATTACTGCTCCAGACCCTGAGGATGTATTCAATGGTAAAAATAATTACCGATACCACATCAAATACATGAAAAAACTCAAAATATTTTTCATGAATCCACTGTACTGTTTCCAGCATTACTGCAATTACATTCAGTATGATCAGGATAATAATAAAACCGTTGATGATCTTATCCCATTTGGTGTCACCCAACTCAGGATGAAGGAGTATGTGAACCTTCTTTTTGGTAGCATGATACATTCTTGATAGCAGTTTTATATGTAACCAGGTTATTGACTAATACAAATTAAGCATCCCTGATCTAAGATTACAGAAAATTCCTGGTTTAAAAAATCACTTGCGCTTATAAGTGATGTCATAAACCGTTACCGCATTCACCTTTCCCTTATTACTCAGTTGAAAAGTATAATAATCTGGTGAATAATGTTTTTTTGAATAGACCACTTTAAAAGTATTGTAATGAAAATGCGAAAGTGTACCGGTTAGTACATTATTGATAAGAACTTTCAGCTGGTTATTCTCCGAAACAATTTTAATAGTTCCAAACAATTCATCTTGGTAAGTGCCTGCATAATCATCTAAAGGAAGCGAAGCGGTGGTGTTCAAAATTTGTTTAGGAACATTTGCAGAATCTGCTATCTTTCTTACTGATCTTAAACTGTCATATAAATTTTTAAAAGCAGTACTCCAGTCCATCGTTCCGCCCAGTTCAAACAGATCAATGGCTTTAAATATCAATGCATGCCTGAGTTCAGCATGATCCAAATTTCCAAACACATAGATCCCGAATTTTTTGTCGGGCAATTGTGCATGTATGGCTGTTTCACCTGCCAGGCTACCGGTGTGGAAATTCAATTTGTATCCTTTGTAATCCTGCTGAAACCAGCCCATGGCATAAGTGGTAAAATTGGGTTTGGTAATAATTTGTGTTGGATAATATTCACTTTCTGTCACCATGGTTTTAGGCTTCATCAAATAAGTCCATGTTGCTGCTTTGATCAACCTGCCGCCATTGTATCTGCCGCTGTCGATCATACATTTCATCCAGATGGCAATATCATCTGCACAGGATCCTACAGAACCGGCGGGGCCAATCACATCTCCAGATTCTTTTTCAATCACTGTTACGTTATGATCAATTATTTCATGCGGTGTTGCATGGTTGTCACTATCAATATCCTTGTATAAGGCTTTGGTATGTTGCATTCCAAGCTTATCGAAAATATTTTCTTTAATAAAAACGCTCCAGGGTTTACCGGAGATTTTCTCTATTACTTTTCCCGCCACCAGGTAAAAAATATTCTGGTAGATAAACGAAGATCGAAAAGAGTAAGAGGGCTTTACCAATTGCATTTTCGCCAGTATCTCATCTTCTGATAAAGTGTTATCCGCCCATAAATAATCGGTATTGCCCACGCCTGTATTATGCAAAAACAAATCCTGTATCATCAGTTCCTTTGTAACCAATGGATCGTATAATTTAAAATTGGGAAGATATTTAGTAACAAGGTCTGTCCACTGCACTTTTCCCTGGTCTGCTAAAATGGCCATGCACACAGCCGTCATTGCCTTGGTGGTAGAGGCACAGGTAAAGTAAGTTTTGGTATCCACTTTTTTATCAGTGCCAATTTCCTTTACTCCATATCCTTTTGTAAAAACAATTTCGTTGTCTTTTACAATAGCCAGGGACATGCCGGGTATTTGCCATACCTGCATTTCTTTTTGTACATAGCTGTCAAAAGCTGCAATTTTTTCTGGTAAACTTTGCTTTTTGTTTTGAGCAGTAATATTGGTGAAGATTACAAATGAAAGCACCAGTGTACAAAATTTTTTCATGAAGTGGTTTTCAAAACAAGATAACCATTTGAAATAAAATTTCAATTTTTAGTTGTCACTATATTTTCTTCCTTGCTACTTTGTCTGTGTTATTCACGATTTTATTATTTATAAATAATTGGACACTCAAAATATTATATGATCTATTAAAATTAATCTTCCACATGCCCGGCATCAAAACTTTTGCTGTCTTCGTGCCATGGAAAAGCAGCGGAGTTTTTCCCCTGCTCCCAGTAAAATTTGCCACGGGGTTTATTATAGTTGCCAATCTCATTCATTTGTCCAGCATCATACAATCTTCCATTGATCATGGTATAACGGATGCTCTCGGTGTTGTAAATATTTTCCAAAGGATTTTTATCCATAATGATCAGGTCGGCCAGTTTACCTGCCTGTAATGAACCGATCCAGTTATCCAGGCCCAGGCTTTGTGCTGCGTTAATAGTGGCAGTTTTCAAAGCTTCCAGGTTGGTCATGCCACCTTGCTTCATCATCCATATTTCCCATTGTGCACCAATACCCTGTATCTGTCCATGTGCCCCCATGTTTACTTTCACACCGGCATCAGTTAATTTTTTGGCGCTTTTAGAAACAAGGATATGCCCGTTCTCATATTCTTCTTCCGGTAGCATGGTGCGGTAGCGGCTACGTGTATCAATAATAGAACGGGGTGTAAAACGAAGGAGTTTTTCATTCTCCCAAACATTGGTATGCTGGTACCAGTAATTTTCACCGCTGGGGGCATTGTAGCAAACAATCAACGTTGGCGTATAGCCTGTTTTTGAATTCTTCCAGAGGTTGATCACATCATCATACAATACGCCGACAGGAATATTATGTTCAATGGTGGTATGCCCATCCATCACCATGCTCATGTTGTGATAGAAGAAAGAGCCACCTTCCGGTACCACTTCCATTTCTAATTCTCTTGCTGCCTGAATCACCATTTGTCTTTGCTCCCGCCTGGGTTGGTTATAACTTTTTACACTGAAGGCACCATACGCTTTTGTTCTGCGTAGTGCACTCCTGGCGTCATCAATAGAATTGATCACTGCTTTAAAATCTCCCTCAGCGCCATATAAGATAGTACCGGTACTGAATACCCTTGGACCCACCATTGCACCTGCTTTCACCAGTTCACTTTGTGCAAACACCATTTCGCTGTTAGCAGAAGGATCATGAGAGGTGGTTACGCCAAACGCAAGGTTAGTATAATATTGCCAGTGTTTTTGCGGAGTTAAGCCAGAACGGAAATGACCTACGTGTGCATGTGCATCAATGAAGCCTGGCAAAATGGTTTTACCATTACAATCAATTTTTTTAGCATTGGCAGGAATCGTTACTTCACCAGTTTTACCAACAGCTTTTACCAGGTTGCCCTCCACCAGCACTGTTCCATTTTCAATCACTTCATCTCCATTCATGGTAATGATCCTTGCATTTGTAAAGGCGACCATGCCCTGTGGCTTATCCACTTTCATAGTCAGGCCAACAGCGATACCTTTATCCGGTACTTTAAATAAAGAGTCAGCTTTGTTCGCAATAAATTCAAAACGTTCATCCAGGTCGATAGAATAATATTGATCACCTAAAGTATAATGCACCTGTTTGTTGTCGCTGCTCCAGTGCAGGTTAATACCGGCATCACGGGAAACGATTTTAACAGGGTAGGCTTTGGTGGTAGCCGTGAGTTCAATCGTTTTACCAGTATGTGGAAATGCAGCCACGTACACTTCGTGCAGATCTACAAATGCTACCCAGTTACCATCTGGCGACACCACGAACTGGCTGCCATAGGTACTTTTAAAAATTGTTTTATCATCACTGCCGTCTGTCTTGCAACTGCCAAAAGAATTGGAACCAGCCTGGTAATAGATCCTGTCGCCTTTACCATTGAACTTTGGAGAATCACCTTTGCTGCTTACAAATTCTGGTTTGCCTCCACTGGCCTCCATCATATAAATTCCCGGGTTTACATTGTAGGTAACGCCCATTACATAATCACCTTCTTCTTTATAATAAACAATTTTTTTACCATCAGGAGAGTAGGAAGGAGTTCGGTAGATAGCTTTCTCTGTGGTTACTTTAACCGGTTTGGAAGGCATCGCTACATTCAGTTTATAAATAGCTCCTTTGGCAGAATCATTCCAGGTAACATACAGCAATGTTTTGCCATCAGCAGAAAAAGAAGGTTCACTTTCGGGATCCGTTCCGGTGGTCAGTCTTTCCGGTTTGCCATCCGGCAGATTTTTTTTCCATAGATAACCCACTGCATTAAATACAATCATTTTTCCATCGGGAGATGTAATGGCATTGCGGATCACATTCACTTTAAATTCATCCGGGTTGATATTTTGCTGAAACCTTACTGCATCGGTTATGCGTTTTTTTACATTACAGGTAAATGGAATGTCTGTTGCTGTATTGGTTCCGTTTACGTCGATGTTTAAGATTTTTCCACCACTCCAGATCACTATGTTTTTATCACCCGGCATCCAGGAAAAACCGGTGCAAATACCAAAGATGGTCCATGCTTCCTGCTGGTCTTTTGTCAGCTGATCATAGATGGGCCACTCTTCACCAGTCTCTAAATTTCTTACATACAAAACGGATTTTGTTCTTACCCGTTTTACAAATGCCAATGTTTTTCCATCATGAGAAATTTGCGGACGGGCTGCACCACCGGGCTCACCGGTTACTACTTCACTGGTACCTTTTTCCCTGTCAAATCTTTTAATTGCAAATATCTGGTTGTTAGGATCTTTATTGTATTGAAAGAAACCACCCGGGTACATGTCTTCACTGTAATAAATGTATTTTCCGTCGGGAGATGCACAGGGTTCATTCAGATCCTGCTGATCATTTTTTCTAACAGTCAGCTGCAATCCATCGCCGCCACTGATATGGTACATCCACAATTCACCTGCACCCAATGAACGGCCTGAGGTAAAATGTTTTCTTGCAACAATGTACTGACCATCGGGGGTCCACACGCCATTATTCAGTAGCCGGAAACTTTCTTTGGTTACCTGTTTGGCATTGCTGCCATCGTTGTCCATCACCCAGGCATTATCGCCACCTCCGGCATCAGAGGTGAACAATATTTTTTTCCCATCCGGGCTGTACCTTGGTTGCACTTCCATGGCAAAGTTTTGCCGTAAAATTTTTGCATCACCACCGGTAATGGGAATGGTATAAATATCTCCCAGCAGGTCAAATACTATTTCTTTTCCATCTGGTGATACGTCTAAGTTCATCCAGGTGCCTTCTTTCACCGTAAAGGAAACTTCTTTGGATGGACCTTCCGGATTATTAACGTCCCATTTCTTTTTATCCTCTTTTTTATCCTGTGCACAGATATTGGCAGCAATTAAAATAGCAATCGCCGTCAGCAGTTTTTTCATGTTCATGAAGCTTGATTTAAATTAAGCACTGAAGATATATAATTGAACAGATAATAATGGCTGTTTATCTTTTCTTTGAAAGGTTGCGAATCATATCATGCAATGATTTAAATCATCCTTTAATTTTATATAAAATCAAACTTTGCATGTTGATTGCCGGGCAAAACAGGGATTGATACCAATCCACTGACGGATTGAATGCAAATGAACCTGCGTCCTGTGATTCATAAATCATTAACTTACAATAAAATCTCCGGCAAATGACAGACAACAACAAATCGTATAAAGTAAAAGCAAACGAATTTGTCTTCTCCATCGATAAAAACCAAACAGCCGCTGCTGACATCATCCAAAAATCTCCCACGGAATTTAATATCATCAACAATCACCGCTCTGTGAATGCGACACTAGTGGACAGTGATGTTACCGGTAAAAAGCTAACCATCGAAGTGGATGGTGAAAGCTATGAAGTAGAGATAAAAGATGAGCTGGACCAGATGCTGGATGTGATGGGATTCGGCGTTGCCACCACCAAATTGATCAAAGAAGTAAAAGCCCCCATGCCGGGCATGGTGTTGGAAATTGTAGTACTGGACGGGCAGGATGTAAATGAAGGAGACAAAGTGTTGATCCTTGGTGCCATGAAAATGGAGAATTGTATACTGGTGCATACCAATGCTAAAATAAAAAGAGTAGCCGTGTCTGTTGGCCAGGCTGTGGAAAAGGGGCAGGTGCTGGTGGAACTGGAATAAATTGATAATGAATAATGGATAGTTGATAATTGAAAGCCAACTTATCACTTACAACTTAAAACTTACAACTTACAAGAATGCAAAAAATATTAGTTGCCAATCGTGGAGAAATTGCGTTGAGGATCATGCGGACCATTCGTAAAATGGGAATTCAATCGGTGGCGGTTTATTCAGAAGCCGACCGCAATGCGCCGCATGTGTTGTTTGCAGATGAAGCAGTCTGCCTGGGGCCTGCACCATCTAACCAGTCTTATTTGAACGGCGATAAGATCATTGCTTTTTGTAAAGAACTGGGTGCAGATGCCATTCATCCGGGCTACGGTTTCCTGAGTGAGAATGCAGACTTTGCACAGAAGGTGGAAGATGCCGGCATTAATTTCATTGGTCCCAGTCCTGCAGCCATGCGTATCATGGGCTCCAAGCTGGCAGCCAAAGAGTGTGTGAGCCATTATGATATCCCCATGGTGCCCGGTATCGATAAAGCCATTGAAGATGTGGAACTGGCAATAGAGATCGCAGACAAAGTAGGTTACCCTGTTTTGATTAAAGCGTCTGCAGGTGGTGGTGGTAAAGGGATGCGGATAGTGGAAAAAGCTGCAGACATGAAGGAGCAAATGGAAAGAGCCATCAGCGAAGCAAAAGCCGCTTTTGGTGATGGTTCCGTGTTCATAGAAAAATATGTAAGCTCCCCACGTCATATTGAAGTGCAGGTGGTGGCTGATAAATTTGGCAACATCATTCATGGTTTTGAAAGAGAATGCAGCATACAGCGCCGTCACCAGAAAGTGGTGGAAGAAACGCCTTCTGCCATCATCACTCCAGAACTAAGAGAAAAAATTGGTGATGCGGCGGTGATGGTTGCCCGGTCCTGCAATTATACCAGCACCGGCACGGTTGAATTTTTGATGGATGATAAAATGAATTTTTATTTCCTTGAAATGAATACCCGCCTGCAGGTGGAACATGCAGTATCTGAAATGATCACCGGGTTGGATCTGGTGGAAGAGCAAATTAAAATTGCAAGAGGAGAGAAGCTAAGCTTTACACAAGAAGACTTGAAACTAAATGGTCATGCCATTGAACTGCGGGTGTGTGCAGAAGATCCATTGAATAACTTTTTACCTTCCATTGGCACCCTTACCAAATATGTAAAACCTGTTGGTGAAGGCATCCGGGTAGATGATGGATATGAAGAAGGAATGGAAGTATCCATTTATTATGATCCCATGATCGCCAAACTGGTGGTGCATGGAAAAACAAGAACAGAAGCCATCCAGAAAATGCTGCAGGCAATCAAAGATTATAAAATAGAAGGGGTGGCCACCACTTTGCCATTTGGCACTTTTGTGTTTGAGCATGATGCTTTTTTTACCGGCCACTTTGATACCCATTTTGTAAAAAATTATTACACTCCTGAGAAGATAAAAGAAAAACAAAAAGCCAATGCGGAGATTGCTGCTATTGTGGGTTTGAAATACTGGATGGAGCAACAAAAATTACTGAACCCGGTGGATAATAAATCTACGAGTTGGAAACGGAGGTTGGCACATTAAGTAATTGATAATGGACAATTGATAATTGATAATTGAATGCACATTCACCATTCATAATTCACAACTCATAATTCATAACTCATAATTCATAACTCATAATTCATAACTAATTACTGATGAAATCAAAAGTTGAAATTTTAAGAGAAAAGATTGAAGAAGGTAAATTAGGTGGTGGTAAAAAGAGAATAGAGGCCCAGCATAAAAAAGGAAAGCTTACTGCAAGAGAACGGGTAGAGCTTTTGATGGATCCCGGTTCTTTTGAAGAAGTGGGAGCATTGGTGATTCACCGTACCAAAGATTTTGGAATGGAAGACCAGCAATTTTATGGCGATGGTGTCATCACTGGTTATGGTACCGTAAATGGAAAGCTGGTGTATGTATTTGCACAGGACTTCACCGTGTTTGGCGGTGCCTTATCAGAAACCCATGCAGAAAAAATTTGTAAGATCATGGACCTTGCCATGAAGACCGGTGCACCCATGATCGGCTTGAATGATTCCGGTGGTGCCCGTATACAGGAAGGCGTTCGTTCGCTGGGTGGCTATGCAGATATTTTTTATCGTAACGTTCAATGCTCCGGTGTAATACCACAGATATCCGCTATCATGGGGCCCTGCGCCGGTGGTGCGGTGTATTCCCCGGCCATGACGGATTTTACCATTATGGTGGAGAATACCAGTTACATGTTTGTAACCGGGCCGAATGTAGTGAAGACAGTGACCAATGAAGAAGTAAGTTCAGAAGAACTCGGCGGTGCGTCCACACACTCTACCAAATCTGGCGTTACGCATTTAACTGCTGCCAACGATATGATCTGCATCGATCATGTAAAAAAATTACTGAGCTACATGCCGCAGAACTGCGAAGATGTAGTGCCAAAATTACCGTATGAATTAGGTGATGAAACAAGAGAAATATTAGAAACCATTATTCCTGAAAGCACCAACCAGCCTTATGATATCCGGTCGGTAATTGCAGGCATTTGTGATGAGGCTTCTTTCTTTGAAATACATAAAGATTATGCAGAAAATATTGTGGTAGGTTTTTCAAGATTGGCAGGCAGAAGCATTGGCATTGTTGCCAACCAGCCGATGAGTTTGGCCGGTGTGCTGGATATTGACAGTTCAAAAAAAGGAGCCAGGTTTACCCGTTTCTGTGATTGCTTTAATATTCCGTTATTGGTGCTGGTGGATGTGCCGGGATTTTTGCCGGGCACCGACCAGGAATGGAACGGCATCATCACCAACGGTGCTAAATTATTGTATGCACTCAGCGAAGCCACCGTTCCCCGTGTTACCGTCATTACCCGGAAAGCATACGGTGGCGCTTATGATGTGATGAACAGTAAACACATTGGTGCCGACATGAACTTTGCATGGCCCACGGCAGAGATTGCCGTGATGGGAGCAAAGGGTGCCAGTGAAATCATTTTCAAAAAAGAAATTGCAGAAGCCGCTGATCCGGCACAAAAATTATTAGAGAAAGAAGCAGAGTATGCTGAGTTATTTGCCAACCCGTATACCGCTGCAGAAAGAGGTTTTATTGATGAAGTAATAGAGCCAAAAGAAACCCGCCGCAAACTCATCAAGGCATTTGCCATGCTGGAAAATAAAGTAGCCAAGCGGCCGAGGAAGAAGCATGGGAACATACCGTTGTAAATAAAAAATCAAAAGTTAAAACAACATATTTTTTTCTTATCAACTTTTTATAAAATCATTTAAAACCATCTGTCAGCGTTTTAATAAATGCAACAATATCTTTTTCTTCCTGTGTTGTAAGACGCAAATTACCAAGCTCATCATGATTAACAGTGGATGCTATTTCAGCAGCAGGAAAAGATTCCACATCTCTTTTATTATAAAAATGCAATACTTCTTCCAACGTATTGAAAAACCCATTGTGAAAATAGGGCGCAGAGATGGCAGCATTTCTTAATGTCGGTACTTTAAATTTTCCATCATTTGCAGGATCATTTAAAAAACCACCCAAACCATAATCAATGACATTGCTTCCGGATGGATTAAAATTGGAAGGTATGGTATAAAATGGATTCGCAGGATTTTTTGGTACGCCAATATTATCATAGGTAAAGTCTGTGAACAAAACCTGGCCACTTGCTTCATCAGGTTCGGATATATGGCAGGCGGCACAGTTACCCTTCCTGGTATCATTGAACAATTGCAGGCCGCTCAGTTCCTGTTCAGTAAGCGTAGCCTGTCCCTTTAAATAATAATCATACTTTGAAGTAAATGGATTCATATCAGGTGTCCTTTCAAAAGATGCGATTGCTTCTGCTATATTATTAAATGCAGTATTGTTTTCGGTAGCTTCACCATATAACTGTTTGTACAACGGATAATAACCAGCCTCCCTGATTTTATCAATCACCTTTTGCACATCAGGGTTATTCATTTCAAGTGGATTAAGAAAAGGTTTTTGTGCCTGCTCTTCCAGTGTATTCACTCTTCCGTCTAAAAAGAAACCTCCCACATACACAGAATCAGTATCATCAAAATGCAGTGAAGGGGCAAACATGCCGTATGCTATATTAGGTGCATTCCTGTTTCCAAACAAACCATTCACGGCACCTTCAGAAACAGTGTTGTGGTTCAGGTCGCTGAAGCCTGTAGATGAGCTGTGGCAGCTGGAGCAGGATTGGCCAACAGGCGTAGATAAATTTTTATCATTAAAAATTAACTTGCCCAATTTAATCTTATCAGCATATTCTACTGTTACAAAATCCCTGTCTTTAGCACAGGAAGAAAATATCACAGCAAAACTTATCACACCAGTTGTCAGTAATATAATTGCTATAGTAAGCCTGTTTTTTATCATGCTGTTTTAAAATTTAGCGGTAAAACCTATGTAAAAGCTACGGTCAATCGCCGGTATTATTCCCGGGCCGGGATATTCATCAGTACGCCTGGTGAAATAGGCTTTTCCTGCAATATTGTTTACTCCAAACTTTATTGCACAGTTATTTATTTTATAAGTGGCGCTGTAATCTAAAATGGTATATGCAGGAATATAACCTGCCACAGGATTATCACTTGTTTTCACATTGCTGGCATCTCCAAAAGCATCGCCGGTATAATTTAGCTGGAAGGTGGATGAAAACTTTTTATTGTTAAAAATCACACCAACCCTTTCAACCAGTTTTGCAGCGGCTTCCACCCGTTTGCCTTTAAATTCACCGCTGGTATATTTTGCGTCAATGTATGCGAAGGAATTAAAAATACTTAGCCCCTGGGTTGAATGCTGATTTAAATATTTTAAAATATTAAATTCAATATATGCTTCCACTCCTTTATGAACACTGTTGGCAATATTGGTTCTGTAAGCATACTCCAATCCTGTTACAGGATCAGTCTTTACAATTTCACCCACCCGGTTATTATAAGCCAGGTAAAATAAGCTGATATCTGTATTTAAGCAATTATTGATCAATGCCCTGTAACCAGCATCAGCATTAAAGCCATCTGCATCTTTCAGGTCAGGGTCAACTTTTGCTGTAACTCCAAATGGCTGCAACTGGCTGTAATCTATGGGGCGGTAAGACTGGCTGATATTGCCATAAAAACCAGCGTTTAGTTTTGGTTTGTATTCGAACCCGATGCCACTTAAAATAAAAAATCTGTTTTTAATTTGGTCTGTACTGAGTTTATAGATATCGTCTATTTTATAACCCGCTGCCGTACTTTTTAAAAATTCAAATCTTATTCCTGGTGTGATGGTGAGCTTTTCACCGATCCTGAAAATATTTTCTGCAAAGGGTGCAATATTGGTGGTTGTAAAATCAAAATTATATTCCCAATCACCATTTATTGACAGATCAAAATCACTGCCCGTAGTACCTTCTCCGCCTCCAAGCCTTTTAAACCAGCCATGACTAATCCGTACACCACCGGCCAGTGTGGATTTATTTTTTCCCAATTTGTAATTGGCAGAAAATCTTGCTTCAGTTGCTATGCTGTGCATATCCTCACTTTCCACTTCTCTTGGAACAAACTGGTTAGTGGCGGGATCAATTTCATCAACAGCTTCGGGGCCTCCATCTTCATTGCGCCATACCAGTGACCGGTTACTGAAAATATAAGTAGCTTTTATACTGATAGTGGTATTTGCAGTGGGGGTGAAGTTGATATAATTGCTGATAATATTCCAGGGACTTTTCAGCCAGTTCCTTGCTCTTGTAGATATTTTATCACTAACACTAAACAGGCTGTCTGTAAGCCCTCCCGACATTTGTATTTTATTGCGAAGCAAAGAATATTCTATTCCAATATTTATTTTATCTGATGGCGTGTACTGCACTTTTCCAAAGCCTGAGAATTGCCACTGCTGGCTGTTGGGCCGGTAGCCATCCATATTCCTGTATTGTACAAATCCATAGTAACTCAATTTCTTATAATTACCACCGATAGAAGTAAAGGAATTATACATTCCAAAACTCCCTGCTGTTTGGGAAGTCACCAATTGAAAAGGTTTGTCTTTGGGTGCACTCTCAGTTATATAATTTACCAGCCCTCCAAACTGTGCCCCAAATTGCAAAGAAGCGGCACCTCTTACCATTTCAATTTTTTTTACAGCTTCCATTGCAGGCAGGTAATAAGCTTCATTATAACCATATACGTCTGCACTGATATTATACCCATTTTGCCTGGTATTCATTTCAATGCTCTGGATGGGATTTAATCCCCTGGTAGCAATGCCGTTTGCTGTGAACCCGCTGCTTTCTGTTTCCACAATGTTTAATCCCGGAATCCTGCCAAGAATTTGCCTTGTGTTGTTGATGGCTTTGTTTGCATCCAGGCTGTCCACAATAATAATCTCATTTTTCTTTCCGGCATAAATGATCCCGTCTTTTACTTCCAGTAAATGTCCAACGCCATTCATTGCTTTATAGCCGTTTATGATAACCTCGGTTAACGTTTTCAAAGAATCTTTTTGCTGGGCTGTTGTGGTTTTTAAAAAGCAGAGTATTGTAATAATACCGGTAACTATATATTTAATTTTTTCCATTGCAGTTTTTTATTATTTGCAAATGTGCAGCTAACAAAAAGGAACCAGCTGTACAATCGGGAAAAACTATAACGAAATCGGGAAATATCTGTTTTCGTTTTTGAAACTGTACTAAATACTACCCTGTCAGCTTGAGTTACAACGGTTCATATATTTGATCCTGCTTCCAAAATTTACCGGAAGCAGAAAAATAAACCAAAACTGAAAGCAAAAATAATAGTATTGCCGGCGTACAAATATTTTTCAATTTTATTATTGATGCAATGCAAGACCTTTTAAAAAAACAGCTTTTTTTCTGACAAAGACTTCCTGTAAAATTGCATTTTTAAAAATGAGAGATCAATTGGTGGTGGCAGCAAACTGATATTTCACCATGATATTCACCAGCATTTGAGCAATCACTTCATTACCGTTATCAGAAGGATGTAACCCATCATAGGTCATTCCAATGGCTTCAGGAGGGTATGGATATTCATCTGTTGTTGCATCAAAAGGAATATCAATATAAGCAGGGTAGGTGTAGTTGATATATTTACCTGATGCTGGATTTTTTAACCGTTTAAACTTTACAAGATTATTAAGGGTGATGCCGCTTTTGTTATAGAGGTCAGCCACATCAAAATGTTCGTACCGGGCAATCTCATTTACAGCTGCAGCAAATGACTCAAGTGATTGACCATTCTTTTTTTTATAACTTCCAAATGCATTGTTTTTCATATCACCGATATACACAAAATCCGTCCGTTGCATAGGTGTGATCAAAATAATTTTAGCATCAGCATTCAGGCTGCGGAGTTTATTAACAATGATACGCAGGCTGCCAAAATAAGTGTTGTTGCCGGTATTGTTTTGGTAGTCAGTAAAAGTGCCAATGGCCCGGCCCTGCCACCAGTCATTGGTGCCCAGCAATACAGAATATACATCCGCTTTTATAATGCCGAGGGTTTCAATACCAGCCGCAATACCTCCACTTGTCCAGCCATTATGGCCCTGGTTGATATAGTGTACAGCAGGTAGTTTTTCCGTAACCCTTGTCAAAAATCCTTTGGTAACCCTGTTGCCTGTTTCATCCGGGTGTTCATTTAAATAAGTAATGGAATCACCAATGGCCACCCAGGTAATTTCTTTTTTGGAAAATGAACTGAGTGCCGCAGCAATAACTATTACCAGTACCAGTTTTTTCATACCTGCAAATAATTTAATGAATTAAAGTTATCGTAATTTCTGGTGCACCCATTCAAAATGGCCAATGTGCATTCAATGTAATTTATTTAAAAATATCAATAAACCTTAACTAAAAAATGTTCAACTCTCAAAGTTCAACAAGCAATTTTCAATGAAAATACAGCTGCCTTTTACATTGAGTATTGAAAATTGATCGTTGAATATTGAATATTTTTCTTAACTAAACGGCATTGAAAAGTGCCGGTTAAAATATTGTAAGCGTTACATTTTATTCATACTAAAATTGCAGGGAAGTGATGTTTAAATACCCGGAAACTATTATCTTCAAAAAAATAACAAAATGGCAGAACACTTGTTGATCAAAAGGGTACAATCAAATTTTGTCAGCATCCAAAAATTAAAACCACACGGTATAAATTATTACGCATGAACCGAAGGAGAGCAACCATACAGGGCCTTTTTTTGATATTGTTTTTTTATTCCTTAACTGCTTACGCACAAAAGGGCCAGCGACCTAAGATTGGACTTACCTTAAGTGGTGGTGGCGCAAAGGGCCTTGCTCATATTGGTATATTACAAGCCCTGGATTCAGCCGGATTGCAAATTGATTATGTAACAGGCACCTCTATGGGAGCGGTGGTGGGCAGCTTGTATGCCGCTGGTTATTCCGGAGATTCCATTTACAAGATTGCAAAAACGTTAGACTGGAATGCACTATTACTCAGCAAATCGCCGATGAATTCTTTTATCATGGAGGAGAAGCGGGAGTATGGCCGGTATGCAATTGAGATGCCGGTTGAAAATGGAAAAATAAAAATTCCATCAGGTATACTGGAGGCGGAAGAGCTGTGGCTCAAGTTTAATGAATTATACCGGCCTGTTTACAACATTAGAAATTTTAATGAATTGCCGAGGCCCTTTAAATGTATTGCAACAGATATTGTAACCGGGGAAGCGGTGGTGATGGAAAGAGGTAACCTGATGAATGCAGTAAGGGCAAGCATGGCCATACCTTCCGTATTCACCGCCGTAAAGATGGATAATAAAATGCTGGTGGATGGCGGCATTATCAGGAACTTACCTGCAAGTGATGTAAAAAATATGGGTGCAGATATTATTATCGGCAGCAACGTAGCCGGCATTACATTATCGGATGCAGAACAAATAACTTCTCCATTACAGATACTGTTGCAGGTAGCTTTTTTCAGGGATGTTGAATACAGTAAAAAAGAATTTGCATTGTGCAATTATTTTATTGATCAACCTGTTTCAAAATATTCTGCAGCCTCTTTCAGTTCCAGTGATTCCATCATTGCCATTGGCAACCAAATGGGCGCATTGTATTACCCGGTATTTAAAAAACTGGCAGATTCATTAAATGCCATTTACGGTATTCCTGCAAAGAAAACATTGCCGGTGATCAATGAAAAAATAATCATCCGGCACATCATCACAGACAGTTTAAAATATATTAGTCAATCATTTTTAAAAAGGATGCTTGGTTTAAAGGAAGGTGTTGCTTACTCGGTAAAAGAATTAGAATCCGGCATGCGGCAGGCGTATGGCACCAACTATTTCAACAGGCTGTATTACCAGCTGGAACCGGTAGAACCCGGCGTGGCAGATATACATTTGATACTGGAAGAATCAGCACCGGTGGTGGCAAAGCTGGCGGTTAATTATAATTCTTTTAGTAAGGTAATGCTCATTGCTAACCTTACTAAACGAGACATGCTGGGTAAGCCAAGTATCAGTGCCATAACCATTGGGTTATCTGAAAACCCCAGGATAAGGCTTGACCATACCATCATAACAGGTTCAAAAAAAATTCCTTTGTCGTCGGTATCAGAGATATATGCGGAGCGGCAGGATTTTTCATCCTTCCGTGATTTTAAAGTGGTGGGAAGTTACCGCCAGTGGAATGTTTACTTCGATACAAGGCTGCAATTTGCTTTTAAAAGAAATAAATCATATGCACTGGGAGTACACCTGGAGACTGTTTCATTAAAACCCATGGCGGAAACTGCATTTGACTTGGAAGGCGGTAATCGTTATATACAACCTTACCTGCGGTACGAATACAATACCCACGACAGGCTGTTCATGCCACGCAAGGGTTCCTATATTTTACTGGAGCCTTCTGTAATTATCAGCCGCCCAAATAAAGTAGTCTTTAAATCAGACGGAGTGCCCATCCTTGACCTGGATTCTTTAGGTATCAGTTACAAAAATTTTGTAAGACTCAGGTTAAAGGCCCAGCATATCATTCCTTTTAGAACAAAGCACTTTATTACATTACAGGCCGAAGGTGCCGCTAATTTCAATTCGTCTCAATTGCTCTTTCATGATTTTGTTGCAGGTGGCATGCAACCACTTTTTAGAAACCAGGTTACTTTTTCAGGAATTGGAGACGCTGCTATACGCACCAACAGTCTTGTTAAAGCTGCCGTAAACTGGCGCTGCCAATTTTCAGGAAGCGTTTATGCTGCGGCCAATGTAAATGTGATGTACCATTCCTTTCTCACCGAAAAATATTACAGTTATTCAAGCAAATTCTTATCAGGCTATGCTGTAACCCTGGGTATTGATCTGCCGATTGGCCCGGTTGAATTCAGCTTTATGTACAGTGACCAGTCCAAGGTGCTGACGAATTATGCAAGTGTTGGATTTCGGTTTTCAAGAAATATGTTTTAAAAGCGCAGTGGCCACAGCCTGGCTGTGAAAAACAAGATACCATCCACAAAATAAGAAAGAATGGGCTGTCAACTGGCTACCCTTTTTTGTTGCTTCAGTTCCGGCTATACGCTGCAAGTCCGGCACAAAGCCAGCACACGGCTGTCACACAGAGCCTGTCGAAGTGCTTCAGCTGTGGGCTTTCCATTCCTGTCTGGCATCCATTGAGCTTTATTACTTTTCAGCCCTCGTGGGTGTTCCGGTAATTCATTCGTAAGCCCACTGCTACATCCGTGAGTTGCCGCCGCCTGGTTTCTGACCAGCGGCATTACTGTTATAAAGCTTCTGATTTTCTATAAATGACTGTCTTGCACTAAAATTTGATGCTTAGAGTTTCCAATCTTTCTTCAGGTTGGCAACTCTTTTTTGAACTGTTAGTGTTGTGCATACAATTGCGGTAGTTAGATATTTTCAGGCTGAGGGTTTCCAACCTGAAGAAAGGTTGGAAACCCGGTGAAGTGGTGCTGCCAAAAAAGCTGATGAAAGAAATAAAGTTGACGGGCTGCCGGATAGCAGTGGATGCCCCGGTGAAGGTTTGTGCGTTGGGTTTGCGCCGGAGCAGGAACGGATAGCCGGGGCTGAAGTTAAAAAGAGATACCATGCTGACAGCCCCACATTTTTAATATACTTTACCTAAAATTCCCATTATTTTGTACCTCTTTTTCAAGCTAAAACAGGCATATTTAAATTTCACATTTTCTCCCTTATCTTTGCCGCCTAAAATCTAAAACCATTGGCTACTAAGTTCACTAAAGAAACCTATTTATACTGGTACGAATTAATGTTGCTGCTGCGCCGTTTTGAAGAGAAAACGGGCCAATTGTACGGAATGCAAAAGATAAGGGGCTTCTGTCACCTGTATATTGGGCAGGAAGCGGTGGCTGCAGGCTGTATGACGGCAACAAATCCCGGCGATAAAATGATAACGGCTTACCGTAACCATGCGCTGGCAATTGCTAAAGGCGTTACACCAAATTCATGTATGGCTGAACTGTACGGCAAAGCTACCGGTTGCAGTAAAGGAAAGGGTGGAAGTATGCACTTGTTTGGTGTGGATGTGGGCTTTTTTGGTGGTCACGGAATTGTGGGTGCACAAATAGGTACCGGTGCCGGACTGGCTTTTGCTGAAAAATACAAAGGCACCGATAACGTGGCGCTTTGCTTTTTTGGTGATGGTGCTGCAAGGCAGGGTATGCTGCATGAAACTTTCAATATGGCGATGACCTGGAAGCTGCCAGTGATCTTTATATGTGAGAATAATCAATACGCTATGGGGACTTCTGTAGCCCGTACCAGCAATGTGCTGGATATTTATAAACTGGCGGATGCTTACGATATGCCGGGAGATACAGTGGATGGGATGAGCCCGGAAAATGTGCATGATGCAGTGAGCAGGGCAGTAGCAAGGGCCAGGGAAAATGGCGGGCCTACTTTATTAGAGATTAAAACTTACCGCTACAAGGGGCACAGTATGAGTGACCCTCAAAAATATCGTACTAAAGATGAAGTGGAAGAATACAAACAAAGGGATCCAATTGATCATGTATATAAAATGTTGCTGGATGAATATAAGGTAACCGAAGCTGAAATTGAAGTGATGAATGAAAGGGTGAAAGCCCAGGTGGAAGAATGTGTAAAGTTTGCAGAAGAAAGTCCATGGCCAAGCGACGATGAGTTGCTGAAAGATGTGTATGTGCAGGAAGATTATCCTTTCATTGTGGATTAAAATGTAAACGATAAGTTTTAAGTAATAAGTAAAAATTAAAATTTCATAATTAAAAAATATCCTTCGGTTCTGATTGCAGCGTATGAAGGGTGCATTTAAAAAATGGCAGAGAAGCAAGTAGCCACAGAAGTGGTAGAAGTAACAAATGACGTAGTTGGAAAAGCCAAAGACTTTTGGTCAAAATTCAGCAAGCCGATCATTTATGTGGGCAGTGCACTAATCTTAGTGATTGGCGGCTGGTTAGCATATAAAAGTTTTATAAAAGAACCCAATGAAGCCAAGGCGGCAGAAATGATCTTCCCGGCTGAAACTGTTTTTGATAAAATGACACAGGCTGGTTTTAGTAAAGATTCTATCAACCTGGTACTGAATGGTGGCAATGGTATTGCTTCGGGTGTATTAAAAGTAGCCAATACTTATGGTGGTACTGCAGCTGGTAACAGGGCTCACTTTATTGCAGGTGCCTGCTATTTGAATAATAAAGATTTTAACAACGCCATCAAACACCTGAAAGATTTTTCAACAAAAGCCACACAGGTACAGGCTGCAGCATACAGTTTATTAGGCGATGCATATTCTGAGTTGAAAAAGAATGATGAGGCAATGGACTATTATAAAAAAGCCATTGGGGTAAATGCTAAAGATGAATTCATGACACCTGAGGCATTGTATAAAGCTGGTTTGTTTGCAGAAGCAACCGGTAAAACAAAAGAAGCGATTGAGTTTTTTACAAGAATAAAAGATGAATATCCAAAGAACAGCCATGCAGCAGAAATGGATAAATACCTTGGCAGGCAAGGGGAAGTGAAATAATAACTTCATGCTGAATTATTTTGCATGAGACCAAAAAATATATAAATAATTATGTCAGTTAACTCTGATCAATTGCTAAACACAACAGGCATCCAACTACCAAAGGATGCCTGTATCGTTATTATCCGTACCGAATGGAATGCAGAGGTATTGGATAAGTTAGAAGCCGGTTGTAAAAAAGTGCTGGATGAAAATAACATTTGTTTTAAAGTAATCACCGTACCCGGTGCATTTGAAATTCCGTTTGCAATAAAAAAATACTGGGAAATACACAAATACAAAGATGATAAGCCACATGCTTTTATTGCACTGGGTTGTGTGATAAGAGGTGGTACACCACATTTTGATTATGTATGCAAAGCCATCACTGATGGAGTTGTACAACTGAATTTGATGCTGCCAATACCAACCATTTTTGGTGTGTTGACAGTTGACAACCAGGAGCAGGCTGATGAAAGAGTGGGGGGTAAGCATGGGCATAAAGGGGAAGAAGCGGCGGTGACGGCGTTGAAGATGATAAACCCCCAAACCCCCTGAAGGGGGCTTTAGCTTTTGATGGCCGATGAGTTTTCAGGATAGGAAAAAGTGACTGTTTGACTTATTAATAGCTCTTAAAAATTTAATACTCTAACGCCCCCTTCAGGGGGTTTGGGGGTTTATGAAAGTACAAATATTCATACCATGTTTTATTGACCAGCTCTATCCACAAACTGCCTTTAATATGGTGAAGGTTTTGGAGAAGGCTTGCTGTGATGTAGCGTATAACGGTAATCAAACCTGTTGTGGTCAGCCTGCATTCAATGCTGGTTTTTGGGATGAAGCAAGAGCAGTATGTACTAAGTTTTTAAAAGATTTTGATACGGCTGATTATATTGTTTGCCCCAGCGCAAGCTGTGTTGGTTTTGTAAGAAACTACTACGCTAAATTGTTTGATAACTCTTCCCTGCACAACCAGGTAAAAGATGTGAGTAACCGGGTTTATGAATTCACTGAATTTCTTACAGATATTTTGAAGATTGAAAATTTTGGTGCGGTGCTAAATGGCACTGCCACTTATCATGATAGCTGTGCGGCATTGAGAGAATGCAAAATAAAAGATGGCCCAAGAAGATTACTCAGTAATGTAAAGGGACTGCAACTAACGGAGATGAATGATGTGGAAACCTGTTGTGGTTTTGGTGGAACCTTTGCTGTAAAGTTTGATGCCATCTCTGTTGCGATGGCCGATCAAAAAATAAACAATGCCAAAGCTACCAATGCTGAATATATTATCTCCACTGATCTGAGTTGCCTGATGCACCTTGATGGCTACATCCAAAACAAAGGTTTGGCGGTGAAGACCCTGCACATTGCTGATGTGCTGGCGGGTGGATGGGAGCCTTAGAAAGTTTAGTTTCTTAAAAAAATACTGCGAATTTTATTCTTGCAAAGAAAGGATTGCCGGGTGTGTAGTGGAGTTCATTTACTGATTCCGTTTCTTCCCTCAATCTGCTCTCTGTTGCAAACTGTGCCTCATTCCATTTTATATTAAAAGCGTTTTCAATTGCCAGGCCAATCTCATATTTTGCCTTTGTATAATTTACCGAAGCATCCATTAAAAAATATCCTTTTGCTACAATTGAATTATCCTCATTGGCCGGCCTGTTTTTTATATACCGGTAAGTAAGGCTGCCATTCAATCCTTTTGTTGCTTTATAAAATAATCCGCCGGTACTGGTAAAGGTGGGGGCCAGCGGAATATAATCCTGTCCTTTGTCTTCACCAATTGCCCGTGGCTTTGTGAAATTCATATTTACATTGGCAAATATATTTTTAGAAAACTGGTACCGTGCAATGATGTCAATTCCTTGCCGACTTGTTTTGCCGCTGGGTTCCACTATACCAGCATCGCCTACATATACAAATTCCTGGTTCAGCATAAGGTACCATACCGCTATGTTCAATATAAAGTTTTTATTGGGTTTTAATATCACACCAATATCGCTGCCATAAGCTGCAGGCAAAATCTCTTTGCCTTCATTAGCTGTTACTACCCTGGTATCATTGCTGTGAAATCCTTTACCTGATTTGATGTACAACTGCACACTGGAATTAATGGTGTATTGAATATTGATCTTTGGGCTGATAATTGTTTTTGACTGGGATGGATTTTGTACAGCATTCAATTTGTCAAAGTAATTAAAATGAAAGTAATCTAATCTTGCACCGGCATCTATCAACCATTTACCACTGCTGATTTGCTGTTGAACAAATGCAAAAGCATTGGCTTCTTTTATATCACCTAATTTTATATAGTCTAAAAACACACGTTTTACTGCATTGGATAGTTGGCTGTTTTTTGTTGCATCATACCGGAGCCCTGCTCCATAAGTGGAATGCAAATTCCATTTATTAAAACTGTATTGATGATCGAGTTTACTGAGGTATCCCACAATATTTCGTTTTTCTGCTTGTTGTATTTCATCTCCATTTACTGGATCGTTTAAAAAAAATGTAAAGTTGGAATAAAGATTAAATATATAACGGCTATAGTAAGCCTGGTTCTCCCAAACAGTACCATTGTTAAATGTATGTACGAGTGAGGCATTTACATTGCGCCTTTCGGTATTACCACCCTCTGTAGGATCAATAGAACCAAAGCGGTCAATACTTCCATCCTCCACAGCCCTGTCCGGTATTTGTCCTGATGCATCCCAATTACTGCCAAATGAAGAAGCGGAAGCTGTCAACTGGGTATGTTCGCCAATGGCAAGGTTGTATTTCCCAAAAACATTGTAGCGCCTGAAATATTGTTTGTTGATAGTTGGACCATCGGTGTAATTGAATTCACCTGCGATGTAGGCACTTTGTTTATCCTTATTTTTTTTCAGCAGGTCAATCATTGCCAGCGTTCTGAAGGTGTTGAACCTTCCGCCTTCTACCTGTATGCGGCTGCCAGCTATATTATCGAAAGTGGAAAAACCAACATAACCAGCAGTATTAAAATTACCATGCTGTGTGTAATACGGGCCGGTGCCGAAATCAATATTATTAATAATTTCAGGGATGATAAAATGGGCATCGGCATATCCCTGCCCGTGTGCATGGCTTACCATATTTACAGGCATACCATCTACGCTTATTTGCACGTCTGTACCATGATCAACATCAAAGCCACGTAAAAATATTTGTTCTGCTTTACCGCCACCGGCATGCTGTGCAATAAACAATCCAGGTACCAGCCTCAATAGTTCCTGTGTATTTTTTACAGGTTTCAAATCCAGGTCTATCTTGCTAAGGGTATTAAATTTAGTAGCATTGTTACTTTGCAAAACCACTACATCTTTCAGATTCAGCACATCTTTTTGCAATTCAATTTTTATGTCTTGCTTTTTATCCACCTCCACGGTTGTTGCGCTGTAGCCGATATAGGAAGCTGTTACGGATGTTTGATTTTGTGGGAGGCTGATAATAAAATTGCCATACTGGTCTGTAATTGCTTTTGAACCAGCAGCAGCGGCGATAGATACATATTCTAATGGTTGACGGCTTAATGCATCCACCACTTTTCCTTTTACAGTTTTTTGAGCATTGGCTGAAATAAAAAGTGATAAGCATAATGCAATGAAAAAAAAGTATTGGTAATAACGTTTCATAAAATGAACTGTTTGAAAAAATATTGCGGTTCCGATCTTTATCCATTTGTAACACACAGTACTAAATTACTTTGGAACAGTACTGTAATTGTAAATGCAAATCGGCTCAAGAAACCGTGCAATTTAATGGATACGCCAAGTCAACTATGGTGCAATGCATAAGGCCACAACAATATCATTAAATGATTAATGAACAAAAAGAGTATGCGATTTTATACTGTGTTAAAAAGAAGTAGTTAGCGGAAAGTAAAACTTCCTTCATTTGTAAGATGAACTGAAATATTCAGCATAAAATTTTGACTCAAACTTTTTTGCAGATCGAATAAATAATGAAAAGTGATGCCATCAGATCAACACCGGGGAGGGGCGAATACAGCATTCATACAAACAGGTACAATGCTTTGCAAAACAGGAGATAAATAATTATGTGGAAAGTAAGGACTAAAAAAATTAAAGGAATTTTCTATAATCAAATGTTCTTCGGGTAAGGATATTTTTTTCAGATAATCATTGTTTTCATTACCGGTATTTTTTTGGGCCTGCTTTACCAACTCATGATGCACATGATACTTTCCATTTTCAAAATGTACCGTTTTTACATGTTCTGCATGGTAAAAAGTGTGTGCCATTAAATCTGATAAGTAAGGTACAGCAGGTTTTAAAATACTGGCTGAGTAAGTGAAGAAAAACAGGTATAGTAAAAAATTCTTCATCCTCGTTTTATCAAATTTTTTAGGCTGCAGCTTGCAGCTAAATGACTGTATCCTGTAATACTTACGTTAAAATGTACTGGATAGATTTAATATTTCAAATATTTATCAGCATGAATTGTATGCAAGCATATTTTTCTTAGCGAAAAACGGGCTGCATTCACTATCAATCATTTGCTTTAGCCCTTGCCTTATCAACCCTGGTAGCCAGCAGTATGCTGATCCAGTATAAAAATACCAGTGGTATTGCGACTAAAAACTGGCTTGTCCAGTCTGGCGAAGGTGTAATGATGGCAGCAACAACCAATATAATCACCAATGCAAACTTGAAATATTTTTTAAGAAAACTGCCTGTGATCAGCCCGATCTTTGCCAGCACCAGACAAAATACCGGCAACTCAAAAGCAATGCCACAGCCGAGAATCAGGTTGGTAAGGCTGTCAATATAATCATTCACGGAAGGGCGGTATTGTATAGCTCCTGATGTACCCAAAGAAAAACTTGCCAGGAAATTAAAAGTAAATGGCGCCAGTAAGTAATAACCAAATACAGCGCCGGTAAAGAAAAATGCAGATACCCAGAATATACCACCCTGGCTCATCTTTTTTTCTTTTGAACTAAGAGCAGGTTTAATAAACCGCCACAGCTCCCAGCAGATAAAAGGGAAAGCTGCAATGATACCACCAATCATGGCAATATTAATAGCAGAGGTAAAAGTTCCATTCACTTCTGTTACCTGGAAATTAATTTTAACTGCAGGCAGGCATAAAGAATTACCCAGATGCAACCAGTTTCCAAAACGGCACAATGCTCCATAGGTATAAAATTTTTCGTTCGCCGGGGCTAAAATGATGTTATCATACACCCAGTCTATGTTGATGAAGATGGCAATGGCTGCCACTAACCAGGCAATAACGCTGCGGATAATATGCCAGCGCAGGTCTTCTATATGATCAAAAAAAGACATTGCCTTTTTTTGATCTTCTTTTTTACCGCCAATGCGTTGAAAAAAATATTTTCTTTCTGAGATAGTTGCCGGCACAGTGGTTGTTTTTGGGTGTATAAAAGTTGCTGAAATAATTTAGATAGAAATAAAATATGCAGCATTGTTAATAAAGAGAGCACCTTTATCCATTGAACAGATCAAGGAAATATTCAAGGGTAATCTGGTACATTCCTTATTACTGCAATTGCTGTTTAAGCTTTATTATTTCTTCTTTTTTATCTTTTTCCATTATGCCTTCTTCTATTTCCTGCTGCACATTATTTTTGGCATCAGTAAATTCCCTCATTCCTTTACCGAGGCCTTTCATCAGTTCAGGTATTTTTTTTCCGCCAAATAAAAGTAATACTACAATCAGGATTACAACTAGTTCCATACCGCCTGGCATGGCAAGAAAAACGGTTAACATGGTTGGTGAAACTATCATAAATTTATTTTTTAGGGTTACAAATTTTTTTTTAGTATGTCCCATTGAATTTGTCAAAACGGATGGCTGAACACAGTCAGCCATCCGAATGATGGGGGTTTTTATTATGCAAAGAATGGAGTTACAATTGCCAATACCTGGTCTTTGGTCAGTGGTTCATCAAATGCTTCTGATGCCCTGTCTGCATTAATGCTAGCAAAACCACCAATACCGATGATATTTACACCAGCCTGTGTAGTGGTTTCTTCACCGGCGTAGCTTGCCGCTACTACGGGACCAATACCTGTAATATTACCGGTAATCCAGGGTTTCACATCAGCGCCCCTTGCTTTACGCATCTGGCGAACGTGGCTGGCATGTCTTGCTTCTACTGAGTGGATGTTTAGAGCAGCAGTCAGTATTGCATTGTTACTGATTAAATTTCCTGCCTGTCCCTTGTAAGCCCTTACGCCGGTATCTTCAAAGGTTTGTGCTACTGCAAGAAAAGTATCATAATTACTAAACACATCAGGGAAAGTTCCATCTGCTGTAAAATCAAACTGCTCTGCAGTAAATGTAACAGGTGTACCACTCAATGAAGTGATGGCAGTACGTAAAAAATTTACATGTGCCGTTTCATGATCCCGTATGGTTGTTAAAGCACCCACTCCCGGGCCTGCTGGTATAAGGCCTGCCGTAGCCACACCCTTAATATAAAAATTAGCTTCAATATATTCCAGCGTTAAAGCAAAATTGAGCGTATCAGTAATAAGGGTGGCACCTGATTGTCCGTAAGCTTTTTGTAACATGCTTCCAAAAGCCAGGGGCAGCGCTGTAAGTGCAACCCTTCCAGATAGCTTTGCAAAACTTTTCATAGCATCCCTTCTGCCATTCAGCCTATCATATACTTCCGGGTCAACTTTTTCAATTTCGTTGATGATATTTTGTAAGTTCATAAAATTAAAAATTTAATTGGTTGGTAAATTACTTGCGTTAATTTTTGTTTTAACATACGCACCTGCAATAGCGAGTACCTCGCCTGGTGTTCGGCTCATGTCCAAACCATTGGCATCAAGGGCTGTGTTGTCTGCAAAGGAGCCATCACTGATGAGGTCCCTGATATATGCTGCATGCCTTGCTTCTACCGAAACAATTTTGCCAGCCAACAAGAGGTAATCAGCACTTACCAGCAACTGTCCTGCACCGTTATAAGCGGTTACACCCAGGTCTTCAAACGCTTTAGCAGTAGCTAACACACTGTCACGGCTGCCGAAGTCAACGGAAGAAAAATCCAGTTCCAGTGAAATGATTGCACTGGCACCAATAGCAGTTTTAAAAAACTCCCTGTGGGCCACTTCATGATCCCTGATGTCTGTAAGCAAGCTTGTTTCTGCGGCAGTAATGCCACTGTACGGAGACTGGGCAACCTTTGTGTAAAAAGCAGCTTCAATTTGTTCCAGTGCATAAGCATAATTTAAAATGCCCACATCACCGCTTCCCAGATCAACACCAGAGTTCATAGAGTTGTTGTCATCTTTTTTACAAGCTGCTGCTGTAACCAATAAAGCAGAGGCACCACCGAGATAACCAAGAAAATTTCTCCTGGATACTCTTTTGATTTCGCTTTCTGATGCTGCATCCACAAGGCTTTTGTCCATAGATTTTCTTAATAGCATAACGAATTTGATTTTGTTAATGAAAAAAATTAATATTGTTTGTCAAGTACAAGTACGCTGTAAGGATGATTGTGGTTTTATTTTTTTAAAATGATAATATGGTGATCAGCTAATACCCTTTGCAGTTATAACATTCAGTAAAAAATTTATTTTTCATTATGGCCTATTGGTTAATCAAATCAGAACCGTTTAAGTATAGCTGGGATCAGTTTGTAAGAGACAAACAAACATTTTGGGATGGTGTAAGAAATTATGCTGCCCGTAATAATTTAAGAGCCATGAAAAAAGGCGATGAAGTATTTTTTTATCACAGCAATGAAGGAGTAGAGATTGTTGGTATTGCAAAAGTGGCAAAAGAAGCATACCAGGACCCTACCACAGAAGATGCCGCATGGTTGGTGGTTGATTTTAAACCGGTGAGAAAATTAAAGAAAGCAGTTTCGCTGGATGCGATCAAAAAAGATCCACGCCTTGTTAATATGGATTTGGTAAGATTGGGCAGGTTATCGGTACAGGCTGTTAAGGAAGAGGAGTGGAAGATTGTGATGGAGATGGCGGGAGAGTAACCCCCTCCGCCCCCTGAAGGGGGAACTTAAAAACTTCTCTATGTGAGGTCTTGCTGTTTATTAGTTACTCTAAATTGTAAACATAAAATGCTTTACATTTCATTTAACATTTGAGAGCTGTTTCTTTTATTATGCAATTTGTATAAATGTGCATCTAATAAACCAAACCTTAATGTTATGAATACGAAAAATTTTTACCCGGCATTACTCATTTCTTCTTTATTTTTTTCCTGTCATTCATCAAAAGAAAAAGATCAACTTGTTGCAAATGACTTAAAAATGGCAGCCATAGAAAACGTTCCGCTTCTGGAAAATGAGAACGAAAAAAAACAGATACCTGTTGGAAAAAGACAAATACTTGCTACGGATTCCTCAGCTACACAAACTCCATTAAAACCGGCCGATCTTACAGACTGGGATAAAAAGATCATCAAAACAGCCACCTTAAAATTAGAAGTAAAAGACTTTCAGCATTACAATGAATTGGTACACCAAACTGTAAAGAAATTTGGAGGATACATTGCACAGGAAGAACAAAATCTTTCGGAAGAAAAAACGGAAACAAGCATCTCAATAAAAGTTCCGGTTGATCAGTTTGAAACAATGATGAATCAATTGCCCGGTGCTGATGTGAAAATATTGGAAAGAAAAATCACTACAGAAGATGTTACGGGTGAAGTAGTCGATGTAAAATCAAGACTGCAAACGAAAATGAAAATGCGGTTAAAGTACCTGGATTTTTTAAAGCAATCCAAAAACATGGAAGAGGTACTACAGGTTCAGAATGAGATCAATGAAATACAGGAAGCAATTGAGGCTGCTGCAGGAAGAGTGGAATATTTAACACACCAGTCAGCAATGAGTACTATCAACCTTAGTTTTTATCAACCCATCAACGGATATCAACCTTCGGATGGAGCGCCATCTTTTTTAACAAGAGTTACCGATGCTTTTAAAAACGGGGGTAAATGGATTGCAGATGTATTAATCGGCTTGATCAGTTTATGGCCTTTACTTTTAATTGTTTTGGGTGGAATGTTTATTTTCAAAAAGAAATTTTCAGTGAAAAAACAAACTGCATAATTCTTACTTTTATTAAATGAATAAAAAACACATTGTAGTCTTAACCGGTGCCGGCATCAGTGCAGAAAGTGGATTAAAAACTTTTCGTGATGGGGATGGATTGTGGAACGGATATAATGTGTACGATGTAGCCACACCAGGCGCATGGCGCAAAGACCCGGAACTGGTATTAAATTTCTATAATGACAGAAGGAGAGATGTGGCCGCTGCAAAACCAAATGCTGCTCATATTGGGCTGGCGGAATTAGAAAAAGATTTTGATGTAACTATCGTTACCCAAAATATAGATGACCTGCATGAACGGGCTGGCTCTACAAATATTATTCACCTGCATGGGGAGATTTTTAAAATGCGAAGTGAAAGTGATGAAGCATTGATATATGAAATAAGAGATGATATTAAAATTGGTGACAGGGCAGCGGATGGTGCCCAGCTCCGCCCATTTATTGTTTGGTTTGAAGAGCCGGTGCCGATGATTGAAAAAGCAGTGGCACTGATGAATGACTGTGATTATTTTGTAGTGGTTGGTACGTCTTTACAAGTATATCCGGCAGCATCGTTGCTTCACTATGCACCCCGGTTTTTGCCCAAATACATTATTGATAAAAAGATTCCGGATGTGGCCAAATCATCCACGCTTACCTTAATTGAAAAGCCTGCAACAGAAGGGGTGGAGGAATTAAGGAAATTATTACAACCCTGATTTTTCTCCGCCTGTGGGGCCGTAAAAAATTACCCAGGTGGCAAAGTCATCAGTAAAATTTACAAACCGGTGCTCCATACCAGCAGGTACAAAAAGCACATCGCCTTTAATGCATTCAACTGTTTCTCCATCCCGGTAAAATTGAGAATCTCCAGACGCAATTACATAAATTTCATCCTGCAGGTGTGGCGTTTGTTTATCAATTTTTTCAGGCGCATAATACTCTATGCTCATGGTGCAATTGTTGATCAGTACCGTAAACTTGTTGTCAGTTTCTTTCTTGAGTTGCTCAATTGCTTCACTGATAGAGATAGAAAATTTGCTCATAATCGATTACTTGGAAAATTCAATAATTAAAATCTACTTACCCTTCAACAATACCCTTTCAAAAAAACTCTTTGAATTATAAACCGGTATTGTTGAAAAATAAAAATCGTTGATATCTTCCGTAATGATAGCATCACAATTGTAACAGTCCGCTGCATAAAACTCCAGGCCATCTTCAAAATCATTTACCTTTTTATTTTGCAAGGCTGCCATCACTTCTGCTTTGCCTACGGATGTGATGGATAATTTTTCTGTCAGCAACTGAATTTTTTTCTTTGCCAATGCGGTACCTGATTTTTTTTCTGCAAAATAAAATGCAACCGCCAGGCAAATAGGAGAAGTAAATACGTTGAAGTTTTTATTATCGGCAAGGCTTACGATCCTTGAGGTATGGGTAAATGATGGGTATTCATTATTTAAAACAGAAACTAAAATATTGGCATCCAAAAAGATGGTCATTTCTTATTTTTAAAGAATTCAGCATTTAATTTATTACTGCCTTTTGGCTGCCGCTGATATTCTACTTCTCCTTCGGCAAGTGTACTTACCCAATCTGAAATAGGGAACTCTTCCAGCGAAGAATGATTGCCACTGGTAACTTTACGCAACAGGTATTCTGTAAGCCTGGAAAGGCTGATATTATTTTCTTCAGCGTATTTTTTTGCCTTATTGATTACAGCTTCATCAAAGCTGAGTGTGACTTTGGAATCCATAAAACTAATTTATACGACAAAAATAATAAATCTATACGTACAAATAAAATTATTTTTCTATTTCTTTAAAAATCACTCCAAATTTTTCTAATTCCAGTAATACTGGTTCGTAAATTTCTTTATGAATCGGCATATGTACTCCGGTCAAATGTATTTTATCTTCTAAAATTAATTTGGCTGCAATACCTAATGGCAGCCCCACTGTTTTAGCCATGGCAGTCCGCAGACTGTCTTCGCCTTTTACTACCAGGCTGCTTTCTATTTTTTTCTTTTGTCCATCAGCCGTTTCAAATTCTATTTCATGCATCATTACAATCATGTCTTTATCTGCAGGCTGCATGGCCAGTTTTGTTTCCAGTAAATACTGTAAAACGTCAGCCGAAGTTTTTGCCATGGAGGGTACAATTATTTCATCAAATAAACCAAGAAACTCCAGCATGGATTTATTGGTTTCATTCACAAATGGTAAAACCGGTTCAGACCATTTCTTAAAAGTTAATCCATTAATATCAATGCTGTCAACTTCATTTGCCAAACCTGACTGCACAATCGCATTCCATCCTTTGCAGTAAGATGGATATCGTAAAGTTGTCCTGATAAAAGTTGTTGCATCTTCCAGTTTATAAGGCGACATGTAACTCAGTGAATCCCTGTTGGGGTAAATAGCAAGGCTGCTTAGTCCATCAACATTTACTTCACTACAATCTGTAAATAACTCAGTGTAATCTTTGTGAACGATTGTATTACCTGATTTGTATTCTGCGCCAGCTTTACCAGCCAGCACCACATTTCGTGGGTTCCAGCTAATTTTATAATGCCAGGGATTATTATCACTTTCGGGTGCCACCAATCCGCCACAGTGACTTTTAAAAGAAGTAATATGTCCACCAGCTTCTTTAATTTCATGTATTATTTTCATGGCGCTCATGTGATCTATTCCAGGGTCTAATCCCATCTCACATAAGAATAATAATTTCCTTTGTTTTATTTCATCCAGCAGACTCCTGATCTTATTGTCGATATAAGAAGCCGTCAATAAATGTTTGCGGTATTCCACGCAATCTTTAGCTACTAAAAAGTGAAGGGCAGGGGGCATCATAGAAATAACCACATGTGCTCTTTGTATCAGTTTAGAACGCTGTTCATCATTAGTAACATCCAGCGCCACCGCTTCAGCAAAAGGAGAATGGTTGGTTTTAGCAAGCACTTGCTCCCGGTCGGCATCCGCCACAATAAATTTCCAGTTATTTCCTTTTACCGTTCCAATCAAATAGTCAATCAAAACCGTCGCAGATTTTCCTGCTCCCAGAAGTAAAATCGTCTTCACAATCGTAATTTTTTAGAATGGCAAGTTATTGTTTCCTTTTTAAGGAATGGCTTTTTGGTGTAAATAAAAGAAACAATTCCTTTGTCAAAAACAGCCATTGTGTAAGGCAGATGATACATTATTCCGCAGCCTTAAAAATCTTGTCCACAATCGGTAAAAAAATGTGAAAAAAAAGGCAGTTAAAGCGTGGTTTTAATCCTTGAGAACCGCAATAAAATCAGTACTTTCGCTGGCCTTTAAGAAAGGAAAAAAAGATATGGAAAATAACGAAGAAACAAATGACGGAATGCTGCCTCCAAATGACGGTGGAGCAGCCAGCAACAGGGGTAAAATTATCCCGGTAAATATCGAGGAACAAATGAAAACCTCTTACATCGATTACTCTATGAGTGTAATTGTTGGCCGTGCCCTGCCAGACGTAAGAGATGGTTTGAAACCTGTACACAGAAGAGTGCTTTTTGGAATGAACGAACTGGCTAACTACAGCAATCGTCCTTATAAAAAAAGCGCCCGTATTGTTGGTGAAGTAATGGGTAAATTTCACCCACACGGTGATGCATCTATTTATGATACCATGGTTCGTATGGCCCAGGACTGGAGCATGCGGTACACCATGATCGATGGTCAGGGTAATTTCGGTAGCCAGGATGGAGATCCACCGGCAGCTATGCGTTATACAGAGGTGCGTTTTGAAAAACTTGCAGAAGCAATGCTGGAGGATATTGAAAAAGACACTGTAGATTACCAGCTCAACTTTGATGATTCTTTAAAAGAACCAACCGTATTACCAACCCGTATTCCCCAGTTATTAGTAAATGGTGCCAGCGGTATTGCCGTGGGTATGGCAACCAACATGATGCCCCATAACTTGAGTGAAGTAATAGATGCCTGTGTTGCTTATATTGATGACAGAGAGATTTCTATCGACGATTTGATAAAGCATGTAAAAGGCCCAGACTTTCCAACGGGAGGTACCATTTATGGTTTTGAAGGAATAAAAACAGGGTTTCACACAGGCCGTGGAAGGGTTGTACTGAGAGGTAAAGTAAATATTGAAACTACCAAGAACGGCAGGGAAAAAATTATTATCTACGAAACACCTTACCAGGTAAACCGGGATACCTTAACTGCCAAGATTGGAGACCTGATCAATGACAAACAAATTGAAGGCATCTCTGATGTTAACAACGAAAGTAATAATAAAGAAGGCACCCGTATTGTTATAGACCTGAAGAAGGATGCAGTGGCACAGGTGGTGATCAACCAGCTTTATAAACTTTCTGAACTGCAAACTTCTTACGGTATCAACAACGTTGCGCTGGTGAGAGGCAGGCCGAGAATATTGAATTTAAAAGACCTGATTTCTGAATTTGTTTTGTTCAGGCATGAAGTGGTGGTTCGCCGCACACAATACGAATTACGCAAAGCAAGGGAGAGGGCTCATATTTTAGAGGGCTACATTATTGCGCTGGATAACCTGGATGCAGTGATCAAACTGATCAGGGAATCTTCCACGCCGCATATTGCACAGGATGGCTTGATCAGCAATTTCGGCATGACGGAGATACAGGCCAAAGCGGTTCTGGAACTGCGTTTGCAGCGCCTTACCGGAATGGAGATCGACAAGATAAGAGAAGAGCATGCAGAAATAATGAAGTTGATCGGACGGCTGGAAGAAATTTTAGCCAATGAAGGTTTGCGTTATGAGATCATCAAAACAGAGCTGGCAGAAGTAAAAGCAAAATTTGGTGATGAACGCAAAACAGAAATTGTTTATGTAGGCGATGAGATGAATATGCTGGACCTGATTGAGGAAGAAGATGTGGTGGTTACCATTTCACATTTGGGTTATATCAAACGTACTTCTTCTGCAGAATACCGGCAGCAACGCAGGGGTGGTCGTGGTGCCAAAGGCAGCAGTACCCGTAACGAAGATTATATCGTACACCTGTTTGTTGCATCCACCCATCATACATTGATGTTCTTTACAGAAAAAGGAAGGTGCTTTTGGCTGAAAGTATATGAAATTCCGGAAGGTGATAAAACCAGCAAGGGACGTGCCTTACAGAACATGATCCAGATACCGCAGGATGATAAAGTAAGGGCCATTATTTCTGTTAAGAATTTTGATGATGCAGAATATTTAAAGAGCCATTATATTTTGTTGTGTACCAAAAAAGGTATCATCAAAAAAACGGACCTGGAAGATTTTAGCCGCCCAAGACAGAATGGAATTAACGCCATCAATATTTTGGAAGGCGATCAGTTAATAGAAGCTAAACTAACCGATGGCAATTGCGAAATTATGCTGGCAGTTAAAAGCGGCCGTGCCATCCGTTTCCCTGAAGAGAAAGTAAGATCAACAGGGCGTGGTGGAATAGGTGTGTACGGAATTGAAGTGGATGATGCCAATGATGAAGTGGTGGGAATGGTTTGTGTAAACCGGGAAGATAAAAGCCGTACCATTTTAGTGGTGAGTGAAAAAGGATTTGGCAAGCGTACTTTCTTAGATGATCCTGAAACCGGCGAACCTAACTACCGCATTACCAACCGTGGTGGCAAAGGTGTAAAAACGATTAATGTAACGGATAAAACCGGTTCATTGGTGGGCTTGCTGGATGTAACGGAAAAAGAAGATCTGATGATTACTTGTGTAAGCGGTGTTACTATTCGTATGAGTGTATCCAGTGTAAGTGAACAAGGCCGTGCAACCCAGGGTGTAAAACTGATACGGGTGGATGAAGGCGATTCCATTGCAGCCATTACCAAATTAGATGAGCAGGAAGAAGAAATAATTATTCCGGAAGGCGAAGCTGTTGAGAATACAGATGTTACAAATACTGCTGAGGATACTGATAATAATGAACAGGCTGGTGAGGAAACTGAACCTCCGGTTGTGGAGTAAACAGATTTTTTAATGAATGTGAGAGAGGTTGCTTTTATAGGCAGCCTCTTTGTTTTGTGTAGATACTCCAATATCCCAATAACAGAAGAATAAGAAAATCTTAAAATAGGCTGCACTGTTTTGGAACAAAACAACACAACAGAAAATCATCACTTCGCATATAACCTATCTTATGTTACTCAGGTTAGCCGTGTGAAGGGAAAAATCTGGTTTCTTTACAAAGATTTTTTATGAAGGGCTGGCAAACGGGGTCGGGGTGTGCGGTGGATTTGTGTTGTATTTTTTGTTAAGAGAAGGATTCCGTGTCTATTCGTCTAAGAGTTTTCTTATACCTTCAATATACGACTGGATAAGGCTATCCATTTTATTAATATCATCTGTCGTATATTCTGTAACTACTCGGTTAGCTCTAAAATTATCAAAGGATAAAAGTCCTTCTGTAAATTTTAAAATCCCTTTATCGCTAACATCCAACACTTCATGTGCAAGGGTATTTCTCATTTTCAATATAGATTCAAATTCAGAAGAATAGTCAATGAATCTTTTCTTAAAACTGTTATCATACTTATCAATCGTTTCTTTAAATATTTGAACCTTTCTTTTGATTTCTGTTTTTGACAGGAACGCCAGCATAAACATATTTTGTTTACCTTTTTGAGCATAAAAAGCAGATAAATAAACATCAATTAATTTTTCAAGCATTGCTACTTGGTTTATTATTACACCTCTTGCCATAGATGCATTTAAGTGCATTTTATCATTTATATCCATACATTTTAATTTCCTCCAAGATAACTTAATCTATTGCATAATCTATCCCGTGTAGCGTGGGAAGAAAAAACACAACACAGAAGGGCTGGCCTGTGCGCCTATTTAACATAATATTAATTATAGGAATTATTTATTGTAATTTATTGATAGTCAATGAACTGATGGAATGCAAAAAATCCTATAACGGTATTTTATGTTAAACACAGCCCCAATCTTTATCTGAATGGACAAAATTAAATATGGAAGAAAGTGTAACTACTTTATTAGAATAATGATGCCATCTGCAATGCCCATGAACGGATTGATTGAAATAAGTTTTACTAAATACTTATTTCAACAGAATAAAATTCACAACGATGATGCCATGAAAATCTAAGCTAATATCAACCGGTTTTACACATGTTTTTTCTCATTGTCTTTCAGCTTGATTGCCCATGGTCCATTGCCAACCACCATGAAATAAAACAGCAAGAGTAAAACCAAAATGGAAATAAACAGTTCGTTGTATGGCTTAAGTACGTCGCTTGCAAAGCTGATAAAAAAGACGGCCCCGATCATAATGGGGATCTGTATCAGGCATGCAAACCTGGTAAAGAATCCTAGCACCAGCATAATACCGCCAAGAATGTGTGCAAACACCACATAGTGACTTAACACAATGATGGAAAAATTGCCAAAGGATGTTTTGGTAGATAATGGGCCCGTGATGGTACTTGAATTATTTAGAAAATCAATTCCTTTGTAAAAAAGGAAAGCACCTAAAACAATGCGGATCAGATCGAGCCATTTGGGATGATGTGCATCGCCCCAATGCTCAAAACGTTGAAGGATATTCATGTCGGTAAGTTTAATCGTTAATAAAAAAGAACTGTTACTAATTTAAAACTAATTTTACCAAAATGCAACAGGTAAATATTTCCACTAAAAAGATACTGGCTAACTTAAATATTGAGGAGCTGAATGAAATGCAGCTGGCTTCCATTAAGGCCAATGATGAAAATGACAATGTGCTGTTACTCTCGTCCACAGGCTCGGGTAAAACGCTGGGCTTTTTATTGCCCATTATTGAGCGGCTTGATCCGGCAATCAAAACCGTGCAGGCTTTGATACTGGCGCCGTCCAGGGAACTGGCCATTCAGATTGACGAAGTGTTCAGAAAAATGGGCAGCGGCTATAAAGTTACCTGCTGCTATGGCGGACACAAAAGAGAGATCGAAGAAAATAATTTGCTGCAGTCCCCTGCTGTAATTATTGGTACGGCTGGCCGGGTGGCAGATCATATTCGCCGGAATAATTTTTCGGTGGATGCCATCACTACACTGGTGCTGGATGAATTTGACAAGTCGCTTGAACTTGGTTTTAAAGAAGAAATGGAATTTATTATCACTTCATTACCAGCTGTTAAGAAAAGAATACTCACTTCTGCTACCGACGCTGTAAATATCCCTGATTTTGTGGGGTTCAGCAATGCAGTTAAGCTACAGTTCTTATCTCCTTTGATAGAAAAAGATTATGCTGATGAGCTGGTTGTCATGACAGTACACTCTCCAGAGAAAGATAAAGTGGAGACACTATTCAGGATCATCTGCCAAATCGGGAACAAATCCATCATTGTATTTTGTAACCACCGGGAATCTGTAGAAAGGACGAGTGAACTACTGAAGGATAAAGGTATTCTTAATGTGTTTTATCATGGCGGCATGGAACAATATGAACGGGAAAGCGCCATGTGTAAATTCAAGAATGGTACATCCAATGTTCTGATCACCACGGATCTTGCTTCCAGAGGTTTGGATATTCCGGATATTAAATACATTATTCACTTTCATTTGCCTGCTACCGCCGATGTGTACACACACAGGAATGGAAGAACGGCCCGTATGACAGCCGGGGGCAAATCGATACTGATCTTATCTAACGAGGAAAAACTGCCGCCATACATTACTGGTGAAGTTTCAGAAATGATCCTTCATGAGCGACTGGAACTGCCGGAAAAGCCAAAATGGAGTACCCTGTTTATTGCCGCCGGCAAAAAGGATAAGGTAAATAAAACGGACATTGTGGGCTTTCTGTCTAAAGTAGGGCAGCTAAAGCAGGATGATATCGGGCTGATTGAAGTAAAAGATTTTGCTTCTTTTGTAGCAGTGCGTAAACTAAAAGTGGGTGCCATGCTGGAGTTGATCAAAGATGAAAAGATCAAGGGTAAAAAGGTGAAGATTGCGGTGGCGAAATAAATACGGCCTCATCTCCCTTCCTCTGTTCACGTTAAAGAAGGTACTCAAAATTTTATACTCTTGTCCTAAAGCCCCTTTAGGGGTTTGTGGCATCAAATGATTTTATAAAATCAAGCACTTCCCGGTTAAAGCTTTCTGCCTCGTCAAAAAGAAAATGATGCTGGATGGGTATCACATACAATGGAAAATCAACCAGGTCATTTTCAAATTTTTTCATTCTTACACCATCTTTCTCTGTGGTTAAAATGATTTTGTTGGATGACTTGATTTTTTCAAACTGCCTTTTTATTTCGTTCAGATCATCAGTATTAAAAATATGATGATCGCTGAACCGCACCATGTCGTACGAACGAAAATGTTTTGCCAGGAAATCTTTTAACGGACCGGGATTAGCAATACCACAAACCAGCAGTATGTCGGTACCCACCGGTATATCCATTTCTTTATTAAGAAATAAATGATACGGTTTGCCGTATTGTATTTCAGTAAAAAAAACTTTTTGGTAAGGTTTAATATCCAGTTCTTCAATGATTGCCTGCCGTTCTTCTTCAGATAAATGTTGTTTGCATTTGGTCACTACAATAATCTGTGCTCTTTTAGCACTGGCCCTTACATCCCGTAAATCTCCGGCTGGTAACGGAAGGTCTCTTGTATAAAGATCCTTGTATTCTGTCAATAAAATATTCAGTCCGGCCTGTACACTGCGGTGCTGGAAAGCATCATCTAAAATGATCAGTTGTGTTTCCGGCCTGTCTTGTAATATTTGCGGAATGGCCACCAGCCTTTCTTCGCCAACAGCCACCGTGACGTCTGGAAATTTTTTATAAAACTGCATGGGTTCATCACCAATTTCCAGTGCGGTAGTATCTTCTTCAGCAATACCAAAGCCTTTTGTTTTTCTTTTATACCCCCGGCTGAGTGTAGCCGTTTTATAATCTTTTTTCAGTAACCGGATCAAATACTCTACCATGGGAGTTTTACCAGTGCCACCCACAGCCAGGTTACCCACACAAATGAGCGGAAAATTAAAGGAAGAAGATTTCAGGATTTTTTTATCATACATCCAGTTACGGATCCAAACTATGGCTCCGTAAATAAATGAGAATGGTATCAGCAGATACCGGAAGCTTTTCAATATCACCAGTTAAAACTTTTTTAAAAGATATAGAATTTTTCATGAGTGATACAATAATCCAGTTTGATATCAAACTGGTTAACATCCTCAATGGCCTCCACCGGTTCAAAATAACTGAAGCCAACTTTAATGCAATCTTTCCTGCACTTGTCAAGGAACCTGTCGTAAAAACCTTTGCCATAACCCACCCTGTATCCAGTGGAATCAAACCCTAACAACGGCACAATGATCATATCAATATCATCTGGAGAAACCTCCATCCCATTGGTGGGCTCACCAATTCCAAACTGATTTTTCTCAAACACTGTTTCTTCGTTTATCAGCACCGGCAGTATCTTATTTCCACCATCCACATCCACCATTACCGGGTACAGCAACTGCTGATTGGGGTTTTTAAAATAACAATAGTCGGTGATGTTTTGAGGATCAAACTCATTGAGTGTTTCAATGGGTGCATAGGTCATTATCAGGCATGGAATTTCAATGCCAGCTTTTTGAAATTGTATCAGCATCAGATCATCCATCTTTTCTTTTTGAGAAGAGGTAAGCTGGCAGCGCCTGTCTTTATAATAATGCCTGATATCTTTCTTTTTCATTTTAAAACAGCAGTAACAATATGTATTTCAAAGATTGAATATAAATTCAATTAATAAAGATAGAAAAGATTGTGGTGCCGTATTTTCTTTCTGTTTTGTAATGATCAAATTTACGGTAATCGTTCCTGGGAGTGTGCTCCAGCACAAACCATCCTTTGGGTTTCAATAATTTTTTTTCAAAAATTTTCTTTGGCAGATCGTCAATATTTCCCAGTGCATAAGGCGGGCCTGCAAAAATAAAATCAAACTGTTCCGTACAGGCATCTATAAATTTAAATACCTCCGATTTTACCAGTTTAAAATTGGGTATATCCAGTTCTGTTGAGGTCTTTTTAATAAACTCATACATGGCAGTATCTTTCTCTACAATGGTAAGGTTGGGTACTCCCCTGCTGGCCAACTCGTAACTGATGCACCCCGTGCCGCCAAACAGATCCAGCGTTTGCAACTCCTCAAATTCTAAATTGTTCTGCAGTACATTGAACAAACCTTCTTTGGCAATATCTGTAGTAGGCCTGGTATGTGGCATGTTTGCCGGTGGCAATATTTTTCTGCCGCCGTATATGCCACTGATTATACGCATGGTGCTATTGCAAATAAATGACTGAAATAATGAGCCGGATATTCACTCATTGCTTCCGGATAAGTAATACCTGCAGGCAGTGATTCAAACTGAAGATTCAGGAAATATTTACTGATCTCGTTGTAGAGGTTGGATTGTTCGCTGATCATGCCATTGAGGTGAACGTTGGTATCATTTACCACCACATCAAAACTTTCACACAAATGCAGCAGGTAATAAACAGCATCTTCGGGAGATTTGTACTGGTATGTTTGAATTGCCTGAAGCTTGCCGTCTTTTAACAGCATTGCTATAAAATTATTATTGCAAAAAATACAATTGAGTTCATTTCCAGTAAAACCTTTCATGGCAGGCAGCAGGCTGTATAAATGCTTTGAAATATGGGATGAAAACAGGTATGTCATTACAGAATCTACCTGCTTTGGCACTGTGTAAATGGTATGCCTGTCCCTGGTAGCATCAACATCTGTTTTTATTAAAGCATCATGTTGTTCCCCAAAAACAAGGTCCAGCATTTCTTTTTTTATATTTTCTGTTGCAAACTGTCCGGGTGCTATGATGGCAGTTGGATAGGCATATATTATTATGATGTTTTCAAAATCTTCTTTAAATAAATCCTGGGATAATACGATATCTTTTAATTGTGCAGCCGTGGTTTCTATATTTGTTTCTGCAGCTAAATGATAACTCTGTAATGCAATGCAATCGTTATCCCCGTCCAGTATAATAAATGAAACCGCATCCTGGCCTGCCATGAACAGCAATTTCGCCTTTGCAATGCCTGTTTTGGGTGATTCTATTTTAAATGTTGGATTCAAATGTTGGTGTTTGGCAAATGAAATAAGATATTTTTGCAAACTTATGGAAAGTACGTCAGCAATAAAAGATTTAAAAGTACAGGTAACCAATAAGCAAATACTGTCAATAGCATTGCCTATTACTTTTGCCATTTTGGTACCACAGATCAATATGCTTACCAACAGTATCTTCCTTGGCAATTTAAGTATTGAGGCTTTGGGTAATGCTGGTATTACCGGTGTGTTCTATTTAATTTTTGCAGTGGCGGGGCATGGATTGAACAGTGCCCTGCAATCTGTGATATCAAGATATGCAGGCAGCGATAATGCCGGTGCATTTAAAACCATTTTATCCCAGGGTATCCGCATCAGCCTGCAATTTGCAGTTACAGGTATTCTTATTACCTGGTTTATTGCACCTTTTATTTTGCAGTCTGTTGCCGACCCTAAAGCTTATCCGCAGGAGATGAGTTTTTTAAGAATCCGTATTTTAGGCTTGCCATTTTTATATTTGTTTCAAATGGGTAATGCCTTTTTGGTAGGCACACTCAACAGCCGTTTTTTGATCATTGGTTTTTTGGCGGAGACATTGATCAATGTCATCCTTGATTACCTGCTCATCTTTGGAAAGTTTGGTTTTCCGCAATTAGGATTTAATGGTGCAGCTATTGCTTCTGTAATTGCCGAGGCTTGTGCCTGCCTGATTGTTTTTGTGGTGTTATTAAAAACTGGATTAAAAAAGGAGTATGGCCTCTTTCATAATTTAAAATATGATAAAGCAAAAAGTAAAGAGGTTATCAGGATTGCCACTCCCCTTGTGCTGCAGTTTACCATCAGCGTTACCACCTGGCTTACTTTTTTTATTTTGATAGAATCCCGCCATGATGAAAATGCTAAAGCAATCAGTAATACCATGCGTAATTTCTTTGGACTGGCTGGTGTATTTGTATGGGCCTTCTCCAACACCTGCAATGCCATGGTGAGTAATATTATGGGGCAGCAAAAAGAGCATGAAGTGATACACGCCATCAATAAAATTGTGCTGTGGAGTTTTGGTTTGTGCCTGGCCATGGTGACATTGCTAAACATTTTCCCTTCGGTATTTTTCAGCCTGTTTGGGCAAGGCGAGGAATTTGTTGCTCAGAGTATTCCTGTGTTGAGAATGGTGTCCGCAGGGTTACTCATTATGAGCATTGCCAATATCTGGCTGAATGGTGTTACTGGTACGGGTAAAACAAGGGTGAACCTTGCAATAGAAATCATCGCCATTATTTTTTACCTGTTGTACACCTGGTACGTGGTAAAAGTGAATTATATTTCACTGGCCATGGCCTGGAGCAATGAACTGGTTTACTGGACGGTGATATTTTTAATGTCTTTTGGATTTTTAAAAAGTGGCTGGTGGAAAACGGAGAAGGAATTAAAATAATTAACTTAACAATCAATGCCGTTTAGTTAAGCGCCTTCGAGTGGCGGGTGGGTACACCCGCCACGGCTGACCGCCGGGATTGGTGTCCTAACCAATCCCTTAACTAAACGACATTAGCTTAACAATGCTATTTTCGTCAGGTAATAAATTATTATTTATGAATACAAAACTCCGCTACGTTCCCATTATTTTTGCTGCCATTTTTATCATCAGCTGTAATGAACCGGCAAAAGAAACAACAGCAGCTACTATCGATACTGTGGCGGCAGCCAAGCCTGATACAGCATCAGCGGCCATAGTACCAGGCGATAATAGCCGTACTTCTTTAGACTGGCCCGGCACTTACAAAGGAATTGTTCCCTGTGCAGATTGTGAAGGCATTGAAACAACTATTACCATCGGTAAAGATTCTTCTTACATCATCATAACAAAATATCTTGGTAAGAAAAATTCAACCGCAACAGAAAAGAAAGGAACATTTTTATGGGATGCATATGGCAGTGCTATTTTCTTAGACGGTATTACCAATGCACCAGACAAATACAAGGTGGGTGAAAATGTATTGATACAGCTTGATATGAATGGCAATGACATTAAAGGTGACCTTGCTTTAAGGTACCGGCTGCAGAAAATAAA
>JAYWII010000145.1:0-22711 GCA_043788995.1 Chitinophagaceae bacterium
TCAAAAAATCAAATCGTCTTAGGCTCGTATTCAGCGCAAACTCAATATTGACAATACTTTCAAAGAACTAATGATTATAACAACGCAACGCTAATGAAAAAATATCTAATAAAACAAACACAGCAAATACCACTGATGCAATTCCATTGGCTGTCATAAAGGCGATGTTTATTTTGCTGAGGTCATTTGGTTTTACGATGGAATGCTGGTAGATCAACATGCCGATGAAAACAGCAATACCTGTCCAGTACAACCAACCAAAATTCCCATATACTCCAGCAGCGATCACACAAACAGCAGACAGCACATGCAATAATTCAGAAACCCTCAATGCCTTTGTTTTACCCAATGCGGCTGGTATGGAATGTAATTGCTGCGATCTGTCAAATTCTTCATCCTGCAACGCATAGATGATATCGAAGCCGCTTACCCAAAATAAAACAGTGAATGAAAAAAGAATTGGCAATAAAGCAAACTGACCTGTTACTGCAAGGTAAGCGCCAATGGGTGCAAGACTTAAGCCAACACCCAATACCAAATGACACAAGGCGGTAAATCTTTTTGTATAACTATAAAACAAAATAACGAATAGAGCTACCGGGGATAAAAAGAAACAGATACGATTGATAAAAAAAGTTGCAAGTATGAAAACAATGCAATTAATAATGACAAAACGTAAAGCACTTTCTTTAGAGATAATGCCAGCAGGAATTTCTCTAATGGCTGTACGAGGGTTCTTTGCATCGAAATGACTGTCGAGATAGCGGTTGAAAGCCATGGCTGCAGAACGGGCTGTTAACATGCAGATGAGTACGAGAATGAATTTGACAGTTAGTTCAAATATTGACATTGGTGTTGGGAAATAATCTGTTACAATATTTCCAATTGTTTCGGAATACCCATCAAAAAACAAGCTCGTCCATCTTATAGCTAAACTAAATCCTATCAACGCAAACGGCATTGCAAAAATGGTATGACTGAATTTAACCAGTGATAAATAATTCTTTATTGTCGTTGTAGCCATCTTCTAAAATTTATATTCCCCTTTAGGGGTTAGGGGCAATTCTTGTTCTTACAATTTCCCACAATACAACACCTGCTGCTGTTGCAATGTTCAGGGAGTGTTTCATGCCAAGTTGAGGTATTTCAATTACGCCATCACATTGTGCTATGGTGGTTTGTTCAACACCGGTTACTTCGTTGCCTAATATTACTGCCACTTTTCCTATTTTATTAAAATCTACAGCCTGTAGGCTGTAGCTATTCATAGCCTGTTCCACTGCATATACCGTATAGCCCAATTCTTTTAAATCCTGGATGGCTAAAGATGCATCGGCAAAATGTTTCCAGGTAACCGTATCCTCAGCTCCGAGAGCGGTTTTTTTAATTTCCTTATGCGGTGGCGTACAAGTGTAGCCCGTAATATAAATGGCTTCCAGTAAAAAAGCATCAGCAGTTCTGAACACACTGCCTACATTATAAGCACTGCGGATATTTTCCAGTACCGCGATCACCGGCAGTTTTTCCGATTCTTTGAACTCCTCCACCGATTTACGATTCAGTTCCTCCATGCTTAATTTTCTCATGCCACCTTCCTCTTTTTAATTTGTCGGCAAAAGTAATTCACATCGCTGATAAACTTGCTAAATAAGAAAGTAAAGCACTTATTTTTGCGGCAATTGTCTGAACGGGGATTTGGGTGGATTAATTGGATTAAGAAGATTGGATGCATCCGAAAGCAAATCCCTTTAATCTTTCAAATCCTTTAAAAATCCCCGTTCAGACAACAGCAAATATTATGGCCAAAGCAACCACCGAAACACCTTTAATGCAGCAACACAATGCCATCAAGGCCCGATACCCTGATGCTATACTGCTTTTCAGGGTGGGTGATTTTTATGAAACCTTTGGGCAGGATGCGGTAAAGACGTCTGCTGTGCTGGGCATTACTTTAACCAAGCGGAACAACGGTGATGAAAACTCTTCTCAACTGGCAGGTTTTCCACATCATGCGCTGGATACTTATTTGCACAAACTGGTAAAGGCAGGTTACCGGGTGGCTATCTGCGACCAGTTGGAAGACCCCAAACAGGCAAAAGGAATTGTAAAGCGTGGCGTAACAGAACTGGTAACTCCGGGTGTGGCTACTAATGATAAATTGCTGGAGCATAACAGTAATAATTTTTTGGCAGCCCTGCATTTTGATGACAATAAAATTGGCATTGCATTTTTAGATATCAGCACTGGTGAATTTTTTGTGGCGGAAGGTGATAAAGAATATGCCGATAAATTATTGCAGAGTTTGCAGCCTGCAGAAGTGATCTTTCAGCGCAGGCAGCAGAAAAATTTCAAAGAATATTTTGGCACCAAGTTTTTCACTTATACTTTGGAGGAATGGATCTTTGAGGAAGCTTATGCCACAGAAAGTTTATTAAAACATTTTGGTACGCATAGTCTGAAAGGATTTGGAATTGAAAGCCTGGATTCAGCCATTGTTGCTGCCGGTGCTATCCTTCATTATTTAAAAGATACGGAACATCCTAACCTTGGACATATCAGCACCATTCAAAGAATTGACCGGGAGGAACATTTGTGGATGGACCGTTTTACCATCCGCAACCTGGAATTAATGGGTGGGCCTGAAGGAAACAATACGTTGCTGAAAGTATTGGACAATACCGTTTCTCCAATGGGTGCCAGGCTGCTGAAGCGCTGGATGTTGATGCCGCTGAATGACATTGCAAAAATTAATGAACGCTTAAATACAGTTGAATTTTTTATAAAAGAAACGGATATCAGGAATAAGATTACCCAGCATATTAAACAGGCTGGTGATATTGAAAGATTGGTGAGTAAAGTGCCATTAAAAAAAGTAAACCCAAGAGAGGTTTTACAAATTGCCCGTGGATTGCAGCAGGTAGAAGCCATCAAACAAATTTGTGCTGCTGTAGATAATGAATATTTAAAAAGGCTGGCGGATTCATTGAACCCCTGTAAATACATCGTTGATAAAATTGCAAAGGAAATTGTAGAAAATCCGCCTGCACTGGCATCCAAAGGTGGCATGATTGCCTTTGGAATTGATGCGGAACTGGATGCTTTAAGGAAAATTGCAACTGGGGGTAAAGATTATTTAGTGGAACTGCAACAGAAGGAAGCATTGATAACAGGCATCTCCTCTTTAAAGATCAGTTACAACAATGTATTCGGGTATTATTTGGAAGTAACCAATCTTCACAAGAATAAAGTACCTGGTACATGGATACGCAAACAGACACTTTCCAATGCTGAACGCTACATTACACCTGAACTGAAAGAATACGAAGAAAAAATTATTGGTGCAGAAGATAAAATCTTCCAGATAGAATTACAACTGTTTGAAAAATTATTAAATGAGTTGCAGGATTACATTGCACCGATGCAACTGAATGGCCATGTGCTGGCAGTGCTGGATTGCCTTACCTGTTTTGCACACAATGCACTCCAGTTTAAATATAAAAAACCATTGGTGGAAGATACCAATGTGCTGGATCTGAAAGACAGCCGCCACCCGGTGATAGAAAGAAATTTACCTGCCGGAGAAGCGTATATTTCCAACGATATTTTTTTGGATCCTTCTTCACAACAGGTTATTATTTTGACTGGTCCAAACATGAGTGGTAAAAGTGCGATCCTCCGGCAAACGGCGTTGATCACTTTGATGGCTCATATTGGAAGTTTTGTTCCGGCCAGTGATGCAAAAATTCCATTGACAGATAAAATATTTACCCGTGTGGGTGCAAGTGATAACCTGAGTGGTGGCGAAAGTACCTTTATGGTGGAGATGAATGAAACGGCCAGCATCATCAATAACATTACCAGCCGCAGCTTGATTTTGCTGGATGAAATTGGAAGAGGAACTTCTACTTATGATGGTATCAGTATTGCCTGGAGCATTGTGGAGCATCTTCATCACAGTAACTCAAAACCAAAAACGTTGTTTGCTACTCACTACCATGAACTGAATGAACTGGAGAACAAATTACCGGGTGTAAAAAACTTTCATGTCACCAATAAGGAAGCAGGAAACAAGATCATCTTCCTTCGTAAACTGGCACCTGGCGGCAGCGTACATAGCTTTGGTATTCATGTAGCAAGAATGGCTGGCATGCCGCCCAGCCTGATTGACAGGGCCAATGAAATATTAAAACAGCTGGAAGACAGCCGTGAGGACAGCAGTAAACAACCTGCTAATGAAACCATGAAAAAAATTGCAGCACCTAAAGTGCAGCTCAGCATATTTGATGCACACTCGATGACCTTTAGTGAGATCAGGGATTTATTAAACGCTGTAGATATTAACCGGCTTACACCAGTGGAAGCATTATTGAAATTACAGGAGATAAAAGAAAAGGTAAGATGATCAAATTCCTATTTAGGAATGATCAGGGTTTTTAAAGATGCTCCATAACCATAAAAAGCGCCTAACGCTCCATTGTCTATATTACCCAATACTTTGTTTGGCTGTGCAAAAGGATTTCCAATACTTTGGTAAGCAAATTCCCAGGTATTCCAAAATTTGTAAGTGTGCTGATCGATATTACTTATTTTAAGTGTGACAGTATCCCCCCTTTTAAAATAATTACTATCCGCAGGAATATTTTTTGATCTGTCAACTCCCGGGTCTACCTGCAGTTCATAAGTGGTACCATCAATAAACTGATCATCAAATACAGAATTCTCACCGGGCCAAAATCGTTCACTGTTCTTTTTTGTAAAATACCGTACATAGTTTCCCAATCCAGGTGGGTCTGTCGCCTTCACCATCATCACTACTTTAGTGGTATCTTCCTGGAAAGGTGCTTTTTTCCACCACAAAGAATCTGGCTTTTTTGATAGTGCCGGTATGGTAGTGCTGGCATTATAAATTTTACCACCCACCTCTATTTTCATAGTATAAGCAGTATTTAACTCACCAAGGAAAGCAGTAACTAAAACTGAAGAATCAATACTGTAATAATAAGTGTTAAAAGCCCAAGGATTTGAAATAGCGTATTCTTTCAAACGATGCGTTTTAGTTCCGTTGGATATGGTAACAATCGCATAGTGAACATACAGATCCTGCAGTATGCTCTGGTCCAGGGTACTGAAATAGCTCAAACTTTTAGTAAGAACTACTATCGGGGGCTGGCCATTTTCTATACCTGCATCCACTACCAGCACTTCTTCGGCCTCTTTTAAATTAAAATTGATATCCTTCTCACAACCAGCCAGGAATACTATTAAAAAAATGCTGCCCAAAAATTTATTCATACTGTAAAATTACTGTATCCAAACAAAAGAAATATGCCATTGGTTTAAAAGAAATTAAATCTCCTTAATCATACCAATCATATAAATCATCATTCATAATCCGCATAAAAAATCCCCAATGAAATATTCATCGGGGATAGCTTACTAACGCAAAGTTATTTATCCTAAGTAGGCTTTTAACGCTCCACTGTATCTTGCTTTTTGCAGACGTTTAATTGCCCTTTCTTTAATCTGGCGGATACGTTCTTTTGTAAGATCGTATTTCTGTCCAATCTGCTCAATAGTAACGCCATTTTCACCATCCAGGCCAAAATAAGCGTTTACTATTTCTGCTTCCCTTGGGCTCAATGATTTTAATACCCTGCGAATTTCATTCCGCAATGAGTCATGCATTACATCTTCATCCGTTTCGCTGGCGCCTTTTAATAAGTCACCCATTGCCACATCTTCCGCTTCATGCACTGGTGCATCCAGTGAAGAGTGCCTGGTATTGCTCTGGAAAATATTATTGATCTCGGTTTCACTCATCTCCAGTAACTCAGCCAGTTCTTCGGTGGATGGTTCCCTTTCATGCTCCTGTTCAAAAGCCATGTAAGCTTTGTTGGCTTTATTGTAAGTACCGATCTTATTTTGCGGCAACCTTACCAATCTTCCCTGCTCGGCTAATGCCTGCAATATCGACTGACGGATCCACCATACAGCGTAAGAAATAAATTTAAAACCCTTGGTTTCATCAAAACGCTGAGCTGCTTTGATCAATCCTAAATTACCTTCATTGATCAGATCACTTAATGAAAGACCCTGGTGCTGGTATTGTTTGGCAACAGAAACCACAAAACGAAGGTTGGCCTGCACTAATTTGTCAAGGGCACGCTGGTCATTCATTTTAATTTTTTGTGCTAAAATGGTTTCCTCCTCCGGCGTGATCATAGAGATTTTGGAAATTTCCTGCAAATATTTCTCAACCGCCTGTGAGTCACGGTTGGTAATTTGGGTTGCGATCTTAAGTTGCCTCATTTGCTTTGTTTAAGTTCAAAAAGTAAGTTCTAACCATTTATAATTATTCTCTTATAAGACAGTCAGGAGTGAAAAAATGTTGCAAAAGCGGATTATTAAACCAACTATTTACAAAAAAAAATAGGTGCAAATTTACGTTGGTAATTTTGCATTTCATAGTAATAACAAAAAAAGCTTCAAAAAATTAATCAAAAATCAATAAAACTTATACAAAACTGTTGATAAGTTGGTTGATAACAGCAAAAATTGTAAAAATCTGATTTTGTGTCTTACTGAACACTTTACTTTTGTGGGATGATAACCGACTTACGTTCCGATACTGTTACAACACCTACCCCTGCAATGCTTTCTGCCATGTTCAATGCCCCGGTTGGGGATGATGTTTTTGGAGAAGACCCCACTATCAATCAATTGGAGCATATGGCTGCCAATATGTTTGGAATGGAAGCCGCCATCTTTTGCCCCAGCGGAACCATGACCAACCAGATCGCTATTAAGTGTCATACGCAGCCGGGTGACGAAGTGATCTGTGATAAACTGAGCCATGTTTACCAATACGAGGGAGGAGGTATTGCTTTTAACAGCGGTAGCCAGGTAAAACTGGTTGACGGAAATAAGGGGAGAATAACAGCTGAGCAGGTAACAGAAGGTATCAATGCTGATGCTGATTATAAAGCAAAAACCAGTTTGGTAAGTCTTGAAAATACTACCAACCGGGGTGGTGGGGCTTGTTATCATTTTACTGATATTCTTGCTATTAGAGAAGTTTGTCTAAAAAATAATTTGAAATTCCATTTGGATGGTGCCAGGCTTTTTAATGCCTTAGTTGAAAAGGGTGAAACTCCCAAACAATATGGTGAAGTGTTTGATACGATCTCCATTTGCCTAAGCAAAGGATTGGGCACTCCGGTAGGAAGTCTGTTGTTAGGCAAAAAAGATTTGATCAAAAAAGCCAGGCGATTCAGAAAAGTTTTTGGAGGTGGTATGCGGCAGGCTGGGTATTTAGCAGCTGCTGGAATTTATGCACTGGAAAATAACATCCAACGACTGGCAGACGATCATATACATGCAAGACAAATTGGAGAAGCTTTACAGGAAATGTCTTTTATTACTAACATGATGCCTGTTGAAACCAACATCCTGATATTTGACGTATTGCCTCCTTACACACCAGTAAGTTTTGCTGAGCAGCTTGCACAACACCGGGTATTAGTAATGCCTATTTCGCCTACCCAGGTTAGAATGGTTACACATCTTGATATTACCAGCGAAATGGTAAAAAGACTTGCAGCCTTGATTGGTGAATTATAATGATTACGTGTGTGTGTTGAAATACCCGGCTGCCAGTACTTAATTTTATTCCAGCATTGATAGATTAATATTGGGGGGTTTTACAGCAGGCCGAAGAGAAAAAATATTTTTTAATGAGGTATTATCACTCCCGTCTTCCTGTTCCACTCCTGCTTTTAACCATCGCTCTGCATACAGCATTACCCACTTTTCCTGTGTATGTTGTTGCAACAGTTGCAGCATAGTGTCATGGCTGATGTTGTCAAAGAACCCTTTTATATCTACATCTATTACCCACGCATATTTGATACAGTTATCCCGGCATTGTTTGATTGCATCGTGTGCACTTCTGCCTGGCCTGTAGCCAAAACAACTTGAATGAAAGATTGTTTCTAATGAAGGCTCTAAGTAATCTTTTACTACGCCTTGTGCAATGCGGTCACTAACCGTGGGTATCCCCAATGGTCTTTTTCCACCTTGCTTTTTGGGAATAAATACCGTTCGTACCGGAGGCGGAAAATAACTACCCGATGTCATGCGGTTCCAGATTTTATACAGGTTGTCTTTCAGATTTTCATTGAACATATCAATGCTCTGTTTGTCGATTCCTGCACTTCCATCTTTGGCAATAACTTTCAGGTAGCTGTCATACAGCATCCGTTTACTAATTGGTAATGACCTTGTCATTTTCTCTTACAATCCTCCCATAGTTTTAATGGTTGTGATAAAATTACTTTGACTGGATAACCGAAGCCCTTTGCTCCATCTTCATTACAAAGACTTCATCGCTACTATGGCTTCGTCCGACGCTTCCGGTTGCATCTCCTGCCTAAGACAAGATTGAGTTGCAGTATGAACTGTAGAATATTTATTGAACAGTCGCTTCTAAAAAAAAACTTCCTGCAAAGCTTCATTGCACATCAACCGGTAAGCCTCTCACAGCCTGCCCCGACCATTCGGGGTTTCGTATAAAAGCCTGTGTAAAAATCCTGCCGCCTTAATGCCGGTTGTTCTATAGCCGGTAAACAGATAACTGCTACAGTCTTTCGTATCAACAGTTCGAGATCAATACTTTTAACAACAAGGAGCCGTTTCCACACTTCTTCGGTCGGTTTACTTTCGTTCAGCTTCTTTACACTTACCTGATGCCTTTACAGACAGCTTTTCCTGAACGTTCAGCACCATGCCTTTTGAACACAGCTCCTCCAGGTGGTTTACATACTCCGTCTGTACAGCGTATGTGGTAGGCCTACTACCATCTTTTATACAACATTGAAAAGAACTATATCATTGTATCTTTCCATTCGTGACACACCGAACCAAGGCAGAGGAGGAACGTTCTTTTTATAGAAAATTAACCACTAACTGTACAGCCTGCTTTGTTGCTAATAATTTATAACCTGCTTAAAGAAACACTACCATTATATAACTAATATTGCTACTCAACTTTTTATTTTACTTCAGCAATTATGGCTGCAGTTTACTTTTAATGGAACACAAGAATAGCTTGGGGATTGAGAAATATACTGTTCCTAAAATTAGAGTAATAACTTTATTGCAGTTATTAAAGTAAAATTTTTAAATCATTTCTGTCATCTTCGCCAACTGCACCAATGCTGTGGTATCTCTTGCTCCTATTCTTTCAATCATATTACTCCTGTGATTACCAACGGTGGCAGTGCTGATGAAAAGACGCTCCGCAATTTCTTTGGTGTCGCAATCATCTGCCACTAATTTTAAAATTTCTTTTTCCCTTGCAGACAACAGGTCTTTAGTGGAAGGTAGCTTATCCTGCGAATGAAACGTGTGTACATATTCACTGTTTTCCCCGTGTGAAATCCTTATCCAGTAGTGACGAAAATCTTTTTTGAGCAGGTGATTTATGTTTTGAACATAATTAAATGTATAAGTGAATTTTCGGTATGTATTATAATGAATAGGTAAACCTTTGGAGAGAAGGCACACAGGCTTGTCATTCAGCAGCCGGTACCTAATGCCACAGTGAAATATCTGGATATTCTTGCTTTGGTCAAAAGGCATTTTATCCAGTACTCCTGTAAACCATGTAACAGAATCTGAAAAAAATGACCGGTAATCTTTTTCCAAAAGGCTCATGATTTGAGTCATCCTTTCCGCTTGCTCCACCTTTGGAAGATTACCCCAAAATTCTTTTTCGCCAACTTCAAATACAGGTGTGTAGTTGAGATGGTCAAATATTGCAATAACGGTGTCGGTGCCTCTTATTCCATTAAGCAGCAGATTAGCTTCTTCTCTAAAACGTTCTATTTCACCTATATCATCGTTTACAAAAAAAGAAGACGACATAGCCACAATTCTTTTATACAGGATATCTGCATCCTGCATCCTGCTTAAACTATTTTCCTGCATAACTTAATATATAAATAATTCAGTAAATCTGTTTCGGTTTACGTATCCAAGGACAAAGAATAGCGACTTTCACTATTTTACAGGGGTAATGCTAAGCATAATTTTGTTTTGTAATATAACATTCTTTATCACACAAATAACATTATGTTTACTTCAGCAGAATTTGATTCCCGGCAAGCAATTGCCAAGCAGCCAATATCTTGCAAGCAATCTGCCAGAGCGCCTTTAGATACAGAAACCCTTGTACAAATGGTGAAATCGAAAAGTGAGAAGGGATTCAATGTTCTTTATGATAACTACTGTGGGGCTCTTTATGGCATACTAATAAAATTTGTGCAAAACACAGAGGTAGCAGATGATCTGCTACAGGAAATTTTTTTAAAAATCTGGAAAAATATTGATGGGTATGAACCAGAAAAGGGAACTATTTTTACATGGATGCTTAATATAGCCAGAAACCAGGCAATTGACTACCTGAGATCTTCCTGTCATCGAAACCAAATGCTGAACCTAAACAATGATCTAATTTCACTACACAAGGATTACATTAGCTCAAATGATTCAAATATTAGTTTAGTGGAATTTAAAGATATCAGAAGCAAGGTGGTTCGGCTGGAGCCAAAGTACGCAGATGTAATAGACTTAATTTACTTTTACGGATGTACACATGAACAAACTGCACGTATAATGAAACTTCCTTTAGGCACAGTTAAAACCAGGGCACGGAAAGGGATTGGCATGCTTAAAGTTCTTTGCCAGCCTTAGTCGTATTAGTAGCTGATAATGCACACCAGATTGTACAGCTATATCAAATTTACAATAGAGAAAGGGATGAATGCAGGTGACTATATTAATAGTGGAATTTTACAGGATTTTTGCCTTGGCTTGCTTTCAAATGAAGAGGAGGTAAACATAGAAGCAATGTGCCGTGAATATCCGGAAGTAGCCAGAGAACTCAGATTGCTTCGCCAGGCACTTGAAAAATATTCAGGTAGTAATAAAGTATTGCACAGAGCAGAATTACGCAAGGCCGTATGGAACAACGTAAAAAAAATGTGGGAAGAAGAAAGTTCATAGAAGTCAAGTTTATGTATTGGTGGTTTTTTAGCCTTCAGCCGCTAGTGTTGTGAAATTAAAAGCATTTTGTTAAATACCAATGCTCCTGTTGTGTATTTTCACCAACAGGCGAAGTACAGTGATCGAAAACTGTATCAGTTGTTTTGTAAACATATAGTAGCGCACATTCCGGTTATGGGAGAAAAACAGCAACTAAAAAAGTTTACTTATTTCTTTGAGGATACACCATGAGCAGCGAAACGCTCCAATTTCCTTCAGTATCTTTCTTCCAAATGTGTAACACTTTGTTGCGTATCAGGTGAATGGTGCCGGCAGCGTCTGGCATGTTCACAGCATTTCCATCTAAAGAATAAGCCATACTTCCATCATTGGAAAAATGAATGATGTTTGGCTTTTGTTCATCATCCCATTTAATGTCCAATTCAAAATTGGTAGCAGCATCTGCATACATCTTAATTACTGCTGCTTTTCCTTTTATAAATTCGGGTTCCGTTCCTATTATTAATGCATCGTCAGCATAATAATAAGCAAGTGAATCTGGTTTTCCGGTTAACGCTTTCTTTGACCAGTCTGTCCAGGCAGAGGTAATCTTTTTTTCCTCTTCTTTAAAGTTGACTTTGGCTTGTCCGCAACCAGCCAGTAACACAATAAAAGTAATTGCTGCTATCGAAACAGCGTTATTGATTTGGAAGTGTTTCATCATACAAATAAGTAGGTTATTAATTGGGCTCCAACGACTAACCGCTGACTCTCTAATTTACGTAAGTCTTTGTATATTTCAGAATTGATTATCACCGTTCGTTTGTACAAATGGAATTACTGCTTTGTATATTTATGATTCCAATGTCCTAAGGTTTTACAGGTTAGTTATTACACAATGAATAGCTTTGAAACCAATACTGAAAGGCTGCCGGATTGAAGTGAAAAGCCCGGTGAAGGTTTGTGCATTGGCAGTTGCGCCGGACTTGTAACGAAAAGCCGCAACAACTGTTGATCGATAAAATAAAGATGAAAGCCCCTCCCGTTAATGGGCAAAATCCATTTCAAAATTCCCTTTGATCCTTTGTATAGACGGATTAAAATAACCAAACTTTAAATTAGGGAATTCTTCTCTCAACAGTTCCATCATCTGTTTTACACCCATGCATTCGCCGGTGTCTGTTACGCCGATCTTGCCCAGGTACCAGTCGGGATCAATATTAAAATTTCTCCATTGTATCATGCACAGGTCTGTTTCTTTGATGAGTTGGCGGAGGGCTTCGTATTCTTCAATACTATCCGTCATGCCGGGGAATACAAAATAGTTAATGCTCGTCCAGCCGCCGTGGCTGCGTACTATTTTCAGGCTTTCTTTCAGATCGTCAAATACATAATTATTGGGGCGGTAATAGGGTGTATATATTTTTTCTCTTGCAGAGTTGGTGCTTACCCGGATGCTGTTGAGGCCAGCTTCACACAATGCTTTTACTGCATCCGGCTTGCTGCCGTTGGTATTGATATTGATACTGCCTTTGGAAGTATGTTTACGGATCTCGATGATGCTGCTACGGATGGTTTCCCACATCAGCAACGGTTCACCTTCGCAGCCCTGTCCAAAACTGATGATGGGAAAAGGTGCTGTTTCTAAATGCGGCACGGTAAACTCAGTAATTTCTTCCGGGGTAGGCCTGAACGTAAGCCTGTCCTGTGTGCTGATAATGGTTTCCTCCACGGGTTGAAAACTGATACAGCCAATACAGTTGGCATTGCATGCCGGGGAGGTAGGTACAGGGCACTCCCACCTGCCCAAAGCAAAATTCTTTGCAGCCGGACAATGGTAAGTATTGCAGCAATTCTCCATTAAATGTTTTACCAGCCTGTTGTGCGGATAGGCTTCCAGCAACTGGGTACTTCCACTTCCAATTTTGCTCTCATCATATCCTTCATGATCTTGCCGTACATCCTGTTCAATCCGGATGGCTGGTACATAAAATTTATCATCCAGCCAGCCTGCGGCTGTGTAGCAGAATAACGGTAAGGTAGGTGCATCTTCACTGGTTTCATAAGCTGCAATGTAAAGGCCGGTATGTGCAGGTGGAATAAATGCAGCTACGGCCCATCCCTTTTCACACAACCGCATGTTACCTGTTTCCACATCAATACCTATTCCCTTCCTGCCCGGCAGTTCATACAGGTTACCACCTTCCGGCAATTCAATCCATTCATCTTCGGGAACAGGCATTGCATCCCAGCCACTGCGGCCGGTTACATACAGGGAGGTATCTTCAAAAATATTTCCTTTGCCATCAGAATACAATATATAAGGACTTTGCATGCGTTATTTAGCTTGTAGCTGTTAGCTATTAGCTATTAGCCAAAAGCTAACAGCTACAATTAACTGCTGAGTTGAGAATGTAGGGTGCAAAAATCGTTTATTTGCTCCAGTTCCTCAATTTTTAAATTTTTACGCAGTTGAAATTGAACTTTTTTATTCCGGGCAGTTTCGATGATAATGGAATTGTAATTGGCCACCACCTTTTTAATATTCAGCCAGCTGATCTCTCCATTGGCAATAAAGTTTGGAATGGTGATACCTGTTGGTTTTATTTCAATGGCTTCCGAAATGGATATGCGCCATTCCCGGTAACAAATAAAGAAATAAACGCCGGAAAATGCCGCATGCAAAGCACCTGAATAAGGATGGGATTCATTGCTGAGCGTTAGCCAAACTCCCATAAAGGTCAGTGCCTCGATGAGCCGGAACAGCACCCCTACTTTTGGTAACGTGGCAAGCAGGCCTGCCCCAAAAAATACCAGTATAAAAATATCTGCAGCAATCACCAATTGTGTATAGCAGATGAGCTTGTTTCCTTCATGTGCAGCCAGTTGGTGAACTGCATTCAACGCAATAAACGCCGCCGCCATAAAATGAAGCAGCCTGGAAGCATTCTTCAACAATTCAAAAGAAGGGTGTACAATGGAGAGGGAATAGTTTGCAGCCATAGTAGTGTTTTTTGGCTGAGATGCAAATACATTTATATTCCATAAAAAATCACTGTATTAGGTGGCTGGCACAAAAAGTATTAAATGCTTTCTCATCAACTGTTCTATTTTCTTCTATTTCCAGCTGCAGTACCTTGTTGTTTTTAAAATCCAAGGTGAGGAGGTTGTCTTTTAAAATGATGTTACTGAATTGTTCCCATTCATATTCAGAAGAACCAATCATTCTTTTCATCATCACCTTTTCATTAGTCACTTCCACCAGTGGTGTTTTGTAAAAAAAGGCGGGCAACATTCCAACGATCAATATTACCAACGCTAAGCCTGCTGAAAGAGTGGCGATGAAAAACAATACCGCAGCAATACCTGCCAGTAATAATGGCCGGATGTTGTATTTGGTTAAGATCATTCTTACAAAAATGGATAGTGAGAATAATATAACCGCCGCAGCTACATTAATATAAAATGGATTGGCGGTACGGTAAAAAAGGGAAGCGATCGCTGCAAGGGCAAGCAATGCTCTTAAAATGGCAACATCCATTGCCAGGCGGTTATCTTTTATCCTGAAAGTAAACATGAAAACTATACAGCAGGATTTGCAGCCACCAGCATATTACACAATTTGAACAAACACCTGGCGCCTACGTTTTCATCCCATTCATCCTGGCTGATACCAACCTCGTTTAAATCAAATCCCACCAGTTGACGGCCGCTCAGTATCAATTTTTTAAACAAATAAAATACCTGCTCGGTTTCAAATCCACCCGGTACAGGTGTACCCGTATGCGGACAAAGTTTCGGATTCAGTCCATCAATATCAAAACTGATAAATACTTTTTGGGGTAACTGGCTGATGATCTCATCTGTAACAGACTGCCATGTTTTGCCTTCGAATTGGCTTTCTTTTATGTCCTTGTCAAAGAAGGTAACTACACGATCTTTGTTCGCTTCAATGTAATCCCACTCTTCTTCACAGTAATCTCTAATGCCTACTTGTACCAGCTTTTTTATTTGAGGTATCTGCTCTAACGCATTGTACATGATGGAGGCATGAGAGTAAACAAAATTTTCATAAGCCTTTCTAAGATCACAATGAGCATCAATTTGGAGTATGCCAAAATCGCCATGTTTTTCGCCGATGGCTTTAAAATATCCAAGCGGTGTACTGTGATCACCACCCAGCAGGGCCACCAGTTTGCCGGCATCCATCAGGTCTTTGGTTTGCTCATACACCCAATCATTCAAATAATTGCCCCCGGCATTTACCTCTTTCAGGGTTTTACACATGAACTTATTATCGTTCACTTCTTCGCCTTCGGCGATATAATTAATATATAACTCCGCCTCTTTACGCAGGTAATCACTTTTCATCAAAACTTTCTTGTCGTGATTCCGCATGAAATACCCCTGGCGCCAAACATCTTTGTATTCCGGATCAAACAGATCCACCTGTAAACTTGCCTTGAAAATATGCTCCGGTGCCCTGGCAGTTCCGGCTGTATAACTTACGGTTACTTCCCACGGAACAGGAACGATCACCAAACGGGCATCTTCTTCTGTAAAGGGTAAACCAAAAATATTGTTGTTAGGGTTGCCTACTGAATTGGGATCAAAATTTGAAAGGTCAGTCATTACTGATAATTGTGTGAAAAAAAATCGCTTTATCCTAAATTATTGTAAAAGCGGACGCAAAGATAAGCTACCGCAAATCAATTGTGCCGTACAAATTATAAAAGTTTCTCCCAAGGAAATACCTTTGTGCAGCTGCCAAAAAAACCAGGTACTTATGTTAATGCCTGACCCTATTTTTGTTAAAAATGTTTCAGCACCTGCAAACAAGAAAAGCATTTATCAAACTTTTTCAGCGCCGCCATTACTGTAACTGATAATTATCATGCGGATACCATCTTTTTACGAAAGAGAACTGACCAAATACGTTTAAATAAAAAGCATCTTACAAGCACTTTGTACTAAATTTGCAGCGAAAAATATTTTTATGAAAAGAACCCATATAATAATATTAGTAGTGATTGCAATGGCTATTGCAGGATTACTGATGCTTTCAACAGATTATTCCACTTACGATACGGTTGACTCTGCCCGGCAAAAGCAGGGGAAATTTGTACACCTGATTGCAAAGCTGGATAAAAGCGCCCCCATGGAATACGACCCAGCCAATAACCCCAACTACCTTTCTTTTATAGCTGTAGACAGTCTCGGCAGCAAAACCAAAGTAGTTTACAGGAACACCAAACCTGCAGAACTGGAACATAGCGAAAGAGTGGTGCTGCAGGGTAAAATGCAGGGAGATGTTTTTGAATGCAAAGACATTTTGCTGAAATGCCCAAGCAAGTATAAAGACGATAAAAAGCAATTAGAAAAAACAGTAGCAAATTGATAATTGACAATGGATAATTAATAATTTTCCCTCCAATATTAAAGCTCTTATACTTACAAACTATTACTTATAACTTACAACTTATTACATGCAATTTGAAGGAGAACATTTGTGGATAGGAAAATTGGGTCATTTTTTTGTTTTACTTGCATTTATCACTTCGCTGCTTTCTACCATCGCTTACTTTATAAGCTCCCGAAAAACGGATATTGCTGAAAAAAGATCCTGGGTCAATTTTGGCAGGATCAGTTTCTATATACAAACAGCGGCTGTACTTACGGTGTTCGGCTGTATCTTTTATATCTGCTCCAATCATTATTTGGAATACCTCTACGCTTACAAACATACTTCCAAAGAACTGGAGTTTAAATACCTGCTGGCCTGTATTTGGGAAGACCAGAGCGGAAGCTTTTTGTTGTGGACGATTTGGCATTGTATACTCGGTATAATACTGATAAGAAAAAGTAAGGAATGGGAAGCCCCGGTAATGACGGCTGTAAGTGCTGCCCAGGTGTTTTTAGCCATGATGATCATGGGGGTTTATATTTTGGGTACTAAGATTGGCAACAGCCCTTTTGTATTAACAAGGAACGAAATTGATGGCCCCATCTTTGGCAGGGCAGATTACCTGAGCATGATAAAAGATGGTGTAGGCCTGAATGTATTGCTGCGTAATTATTGGATGGTAATACATCCACCGATTTTATTTTTAGGTTTTGCATCCACTCTTATTCCTTTTGCTTATGCGTATGCAGGTTTACAGACAAAGCGTTTTGGGGAGTGGATACAACCTGCACTACCTTACACTTTATTCAGTGTGTGTGCATTGGGCGTGGGTATTATGATGGGGGGGAAATGGGCTTACGAATCTCTTTCATTTGGGGGTTACTGGGCCTGGGATCCGGTGGAAAATGCATCGCTGGTACCATGGCTGATATTGATCGGAGGTTTGCATACCATGGTTATTTACAAAGCTACTGGCCGTTCCTTAAGAACCAGTTACCTGTTTGCAATACTTACATTCATATTTGTTCTGTATTCCACCTTCTTAACAAGAACGGGTGTGTTAGGTGATACATCTGTGCATGCATTTGCAGAGGGGGGCCTTGCAATGAGGTTATTGATACTGAGCTACCTATTGTTTTTTACAGTTGGTTCATTGATATTACTCTTTATTAATTACAAGCACATTCCAACGATACACAAAGAAGAAGCAAGCAATACAAGGGAATTCTGGATGTTTATTGCATCGCTGGTTTTCTTTTTATCGGGTTTGTTTATTTCTGCAAAAACTTCAGTGCCTGTTTTCAATATGATCTTTGGGACCAAAATAGCACCACCGGAAAATGTGGAATTCTCTTACAATAAAGTAATGGTGATGGTGGGTGTTATAATCGGCATACTAAGCGCCATTACCCAATACATGAAATACAAATCCACTCCGACTAATTATATTTTAAAGAAGATTGCAGCCCCTACATTAATAGCTGCAGTGATCACTGTATTATTGGCTATTTTCTATCCAATTACTTACATCAAAGAAGGCGCTGGTTTTCAAATCGCCATTTATTTTGCATTGTTCTCCAGCATTTTTGCAGTTGTTGCAAACGCCATGTATATCTGGACTGGCCTGAATGGCAAACTAAAATCCGCCGGCGCTTCTGTAGCCCATCTTGGTTTTGCTTTAATGATTGCAGGCATGTTAATTTCAGCAGGTAATAAAAAGATCATCAGCGAAGAAAGATTTAAGACCATTATGCTGCCGGCTGGCATTGATCCGCTTACCAAACAAACGGACAATCCTGCGGAAAATATTAACCTGGTAAGACAAGTTCCTACACGGATGGATGCTTACGAAGTGACGTATATGAATGATAGTGTGGGAAATGAAACAGGAAGGAGATTTTACCATTTATTGTTCCAGCGTAAAGATGCTTTTAGCAAAGAAGTGAGTGAAACTTTTTCGCTCAGCCCTGATGTGTACATCATGAAGGGTGGTAACATGAGCAGTAACCCGGATACCAAGAATTATTTAACCCATGACGTATTTACGTATGTTTCTTATGTGCTGAACCCGGAGAATAAAACAGACACCGGTAGTTTTAAAATTTACGAAGTAGCTGAAGGCGATACCATCTTTTATTCCAAAGGTTACATGGTTTATAACAAAGCCATCAAAAACCCGGAAACAAATAAATTCAAGATTAAAGCTTCCGGCCCGTCTGTAATTGCAGACCTGACCATCACTGCTAAAGACAGTACTCAATACAGGGCCACGCCAATGATACTGGTAGACAGCCTCGGCATCAGCCAGGTAGATGATACCGTTTATGCTCAGAACCTTTTTGTAAAATTTGCAGGTGTTAACCCGGAACTGAACAAAATAAAGATCGGTGTGAAAGAATCAGAAACCATGATCGACTTTGTTACCATCAAAGCTTACATCTTCCCTTATATCAATTTAGTTTGGATCGGGTTGATCGTTATGGCCATTGGTTTAATCATGAGTATGATAAAAAGAGCCGGCTTCTCTCCCATGCTTGGTGCTGCTACTTTGATCTCTATATCAGCTGCATTGTTTTATATGTTTTTGCTGGCTAATTAAATGGTAATGCAATAAATTCACCCGCAGTGTTTTTAGTATTCAATTCCTTTTATTGGTGATCTACTGCATATCATCAATCATTGTTGCATTCAGGCAGAACAAAAATGCACTTTGTTCACTCATAATTTATTAATGGATTTATTTAAAACTGACCTGCGTTATTTTCTTCAATTACGTGGATCGAAAATGCAAATCGGGATCCAATAAAACCGGGATTTACAAAACAAAATCCCGCCTGAGGCGGGACTATGAAATACAATTGCTGTTCAAGTAAAATCAGAACGTTTTATTTAATTTCTGTGATCTCTAAATTCTTCCAACGTACTTTAATGCCGCCGCCATCGTGTATTTGCAGGGCTATAAATCCATCGCCTTTGCCAATGGTGGCATCGTTCAGGTAGATCATCTGGTGATCGTTTAACCAGGTAGTTACTTCATCGCCGTTTACTTTTATCTTCATGGTATTCCACTCTCCTGCTTTCAGCCATTGTTCATCTTCGGGTTTGGGTTGTATCAGCCAGCCCCTGCCATAAGATTCATAAACACCGCCGGTGTGATTGTTGAGTGGAGCCACTTCCACCTGCCAGCCGCTGATCTTTACACCTTCAATAGAAGAACGGAAAAACACGCCGCTGTTACCATTAGCTTCCTGTTTAAATTGTACCGTTAGGATAAAATTTTTATACGTCTTATTGGTGGATAGATAACCATATTGTTTATCAGGGCCGCTTTCGCAAACCAGTTCCCCATTTTCCACATACCATTTTTCTGTACCATTAATGGTCCAGCCGGTAAGGTCTTTACCATTAAACAAAGAATCTGGCTGCTGTGCAAAAGCTAACTGTGCAGCAACAATGAAACCAATAAATAACAGGATTTTTTTCATCTTTTTAATTTTGAAACACTTGGAATTTTTTAACTGAATGAAGTTATGCAAACTTGCTTAATATGCCTCGATTAGTTAGTTCCGGCGAGCTGTAAATTAAACATCCCAGGCATCATTTGCCCGGGATATGTATGATTAATTTTCTTAGGGAAATTATTTTGAAATGATCAGTCCACCCAGTATGGTAAATTTCTTACCCTCTTTTATGGTAAAGTTTACATTGCTGCCAATTTGCTGCATTACATTGAGTACACATTCGCCACCTGCTGTAGGATCAATTACAATGCTGGCATTGCCGGTGATATTGGCCGGTGGAATGCTGCCATTGCTCCAGTTAGCCGGGTTATCCCAATTGCCATTGCCTGTAAAAGTATATACCAGTGCAAGGCTGATAGTTTTTGTACTGGCATAAATATAATCCCCACTGGAACCTGATCCACTTGCAGCATTGGCAGCATAATAAAATGTAATGCTGTTATCGTTGGCTCCCGGATTAGCTGGTGCTGTCCAGGTAAGATTATCGTATGTATAAGATGATTGAGAAGTTGTGACAACAGCGCTGGCATGAGATAATTCAGCCCCATTATTATCAGCATTTGGATTGGTGCTGGAGAATGTGCCAATATCCTGATTCTGACTATTTCTTGCAGCGATGGAAAATCCCCAGCGTTTGCGGTCTGCTGCAGCGTGAGTGGTGGTAATACTGAAATTGTATGCAGTACCTGCTGTATAGCCATTAGCGGGCAGGCCGTTTACTGAGACTGCACCACCTGCATTATTCAAAAGGTTTCCCTGGTGACAATTGGTGCAGTAAGCACCGCTGGCACCTGTATAACCTTGCGGTGGTGCCAGGCTGTGCATCAGGCTGGCAAAAGAACTAAGCGTAAGCACAAGGATCAACATGGTGGAAGTGATAGTAAATCTTTTTTTCACTCGTTTCTGTTTTAAAGATTAGGGCATTTGATACCCACTACAATTAGTTTTCCTGGTAAAAAATTCTTCTATTCAAAGAATTGAATTTCTTAAACAAAACAGGACGTGAAAAGTTTTGAAATGGTTGCCTTGATTTGAAGTTTACCAAGAAGTAGTGACTTTATAGGGGTAGTTTATTTATGCGAAAGTAAATTCTGAATGATAAAGGGTGAAAAAAACAAGAGCCCCATCGCTGGAGCTCTTGTTTTTCAAATAGTGCATCTTCTTAATTTGCTTTGATCACTTTCACCACTTTCCTTTCTCCGTCCTGTATTACTTCTACCAGGTAAGTGCCACCAGCCCATTTCTGGCCCATGCGGAGTGTTGAGTTTGCTGCGATCTTTTGATTCAGTTGAACTGTTCTGCCATATATATCCATTACCCTTACAGTTACCGGGTTATTATTTTTTCCAGTAATGGCAACATTAAAGTAATTAGGTGTTGGATTCGGCATCACTTTTACAGTTAGTTCGCTTGCGAATACCGGTGCAATGATTGGAGTAACTGGTTTTACTGCTGGTGCTATACAGTTAGGAGTGCATTTACCGAGGAAGTCTCCATGTGCAAAGTGTGCAGCTACTGCAGATTGATCAACACAAATAGTTACACATGGATTGCTGGCACTTCCTGTTCTATGACACATGGTAACTTTTACTATACTGCTGTTTCCTGCAAAGCAGCGAACATCTTCTGCACGTATGTTAGTGGTACAAGTGGTGATACATCCGTTGGCATCAGTAATTGTTGCAGTAATCACTGCATTCTGCATCAGTGTCATTGTAACAGAATAGCCGACTGCTGAGGTAATGGTAGGGGTTGAAGTAGAAACAGGGTTACCCAAAGAAGCTCCACTGGATGGACAGGTTGTATAACTATTGCTGGCAGTGTTAGCACCAGGTGCCCATATTTCATCACCGGAACTATTGACCATATTACAGTTAATCGGACGGTTCATGGTGATGGAAACCTTGTATGGTCCAACTCCACCGGATGGTTTTACGTTGATTATTGTTGATTGATCTAAGGTGTAACCAAAATAAAGAACCGTGTTGCTGTTGTTGCAGGTTGCTGTTAGATTATTTGTTACTATCACGGTAAACGTGCAGGCAATAGATGGATTGCTACTTGCATCATATGCGATGGCAGTTACAGTTGTAGTACCAACATTAAACACCACATTATTAAGTGTTGTATAAGCATTTGTTGCAGATGTAGTAGCACCACTTAAAGTGTATTTGATAATTGTACTGATGCAGTTGTCTGTTGCAGTAGCGTCCCATCCCGTTCCAGTTTGTTTGTACGTACATCCGGCATAGTTAGGATTAACTGATTTGTTGGAAGTACATGTAGTAATAACCGGAGCAGTTATATCTTTTGCTGTAAGCACCACAGTTTTGATATCAGTTAACCCTGTTGCATCGGTTGCAGTAACTGTTACGCTGATGGTTGCATTGTTAGATGATGCTACCACAGCCCCAATTGCCGGAACTTGTGTGATTACCGTACCAGCACAATTGTCCGTTGCTGTTCCTCTTACATCCGGTATTGTTACGGAACAACTACCATTTAGGTTTATATTTTGATTGGCTGCTGCTGTAAGAACCGGTGGCGTATTGTCTACCACTGTTACGTTGGCTGTTGCTGTTGATACATTACCGTTGTTATCTGTAACAGTCAGTGTTACCTGGTTTGGATTGGTAAGTATATCTGCACAGGTAAACGCTGTCTTAGATAATGACAAGCTCTGGATACCACATGCATCAGATGAACCATTGTTCACTGCTGCTGCTGTGGTGGAACCATTGCC
>JAYWII010000146.1:0-22631 GCA_043788995.1 Chitinophagaceae bacterium
ATAACTGTTTAGCTTAAAAAATAAATTATAGAATAGAGGTTAACGATAAAAAAATTATTCAACCGATGCAGCGTATTCTCATCATTGAAGTGAGTGACATAACGATGTTGAAGTAAGATTTAAGTGGGAATAACAAAAAATAAAAATAACTAATCAATAACCTGCCTTGTTTGGAAGGCAAACAAATTAAATTTACAATGCAAACACAAACATCAAACATGAAAGAGTTAATACAGGAAAAATGGAACAAACGTCCGTTGATCATCAGCGGCCCATGCAGTGCCGAAACAGAGGAGCAAGTGCTGGAAACTGCTACCAGGCTGGCTAAAACAGGAAAAGTGGATATACTGCGTGCCGGTATCTGGAAACCCCGTACCAAACCCGGATTGTTTGAAGGTATTGGTGCAAAAGGTTTATCCTGGTTAGCACAGGCTAAAAAAATAACAGGTTTACCCACCACAGTGGAAGTGGCAACCGCAAAGCATGTAGAAGATGCACTGCATTTTGATGTGGACATGCTGTGGATCGGAGCTAGAACTACGGTGAATCCTTTCAGTGTGCAGGAAGTGGCTGATGCTTTACGTGGTGTGGATATTCCAGTGCTGATAAAAAACCCAATCAATCCTGATTTGGAATTGTGGACCGGTGCTATTGAGCGTATCCAAAAAGCAGGTATTAAACAAGTTGGTATGATTCATCGGGGGTTCAGTAATTATGGTAATACAGAATTTCGCAATGCCCCTATGTGGCACTTGCCTATTGAGATGAAACGTCGCTTTCCTGAAATGATTTTGATCTGTGACCCTTCGCATATTTGTGGTAACAGAACGAACCTGCAATCTGTTTCGCAAAAAAGTATTGACCTTGATTTTGATGGTATAATGATTGAAAGTCATATTGATCCTGATAATGCATGGAGCGATGCCAAACAACAAATTACACCGGAACGTTTGGCTGAGTTGCTGGATGCTTTGATCTGGAGAAGTGAGAATACAGACAAAGCTGACTTTCTAACGGCATTGGCTACCCTCAGAGAACAGATTAATCATTTGGATGATGAGCTACTTACCCTGATTGGTCAGCGTATGAAGATCGCTGATAAGATTGGTGAATATAAAAGAGCGAATAATATTACCATTTTGCAAACCAACCGTTGGAACGAAATATTACAGAAGGCTACCAAAAAAGGTGAAGCGCTGGGATTGAGTAGTGAGTTTATCACCAAGTATTTTGATGCGGTGCATTTGGAAAGCATCAACCATCAGAATAAAGTGATGAATAGTTAGATCCTTCCAAACCTCTCCGAAGGGAAGGCTTAAAAGAGTTTAATCATTAAAAGAGTTTTTGTAAAATTTAAGCGTGGCAGTTAAAAAAACAGAACATACATTTTCCGAAAAAAAAGTGTCTTATTATTTTGATGCGGATTTTTCTTACCTGGAAAAAATAATTTCGAAAGAGAAGACTGTTTTAATTACAGATGAAAATGTATTTGCTGCACAGCAGCTAAAATTTGAAGGCTGGCAAACCATTGTTATAAAAGCGGGAGAGCAGTACAAGCAGCAGGCTGCGGTCGACAGCATTATTCAGCAGCTGATTGAAAAAGAGGCAGACAGAACTTCGTTTATAGTTGGCGTAGGTGGTGGTGTGGTTACAGATGTTGCAGGCTATGCAGCCAGTGTATATATGAGGGGAGTGAAGTTTGGTTTTATACCCACTACTATTTTAGCAATGGTGGATGCTTCTATCGGTGGAAAGAATGGCGTGGATGTGGGAGCCTATAAAAATTTGGTTGGGTTAATTAAGCAACCGGAATTTTTATTGTTTGATTATTCGCTGTTGCAGACTTTGCCAAAAGCGGAATGGATCAACGGTTTTGCTGAGATCATTAAGCATGCCTGTATAAAAGATGCAGGGTTGTTTTCACTACTTGAAAAAAACAGCATAGAAAATTTCCAATCAGATGCATCACTGCTTGCTGCTTTAATTGAAAGAAATGTACAGATCAAAACAACCGTGGTGGTGGCAGATGAATTTGAAAAAGGTGATCGTAAACTGCTGAACTTTGGTCATACGCTTGGGCATGCTATCGAAAACATTTACCAGTTACCACACGGCCATGCAGTGAGCGTTGGTATGGTGGCAGCTTGTACAATTTCTGCAGCGATCAATAATTTTGATCCGGCTGAAAAAGAAAAAGTAAAGCAACTGATAGAACAATACCAGCTTACTTCATCTATTTCATTTGATAAAGAATCCATCTGGAACCTCTTGAAGATGGATAAAAAAAGAGTAAGCAGTGAAATGAACTTTATTTTACTGAATAAAATAGGAGAGGGAATCATTAAGCCTATTCCGATGCAGCAACTAGAAAATTTAATCAGTCAAAGTTTATAAGGTGATCGTAAAAATAGAACCGGGAAAATTATCAGGAAAAATCAATGCACCCACTTCCAAAAGTTCGATGCAGCGGTCTTGTGCAGCGGCTTTGCTCCATGAAGGAATAACGGTTATCAATAACCCAGGCAATAGTAATGATGATCTGGCAGCATTAAGTGTCATTCAAAATTTAGGTGCTGAAATTAAAGAACAACAGGCAGATAAGCTGGTGATTGAAAGCAAAGGTGTTCAGCCTGTGGCAGGAGAGATGAATTGTGGTGAAAGTGGCCTAGGCATTCGCATGTTTACGCCATTAGCAGCCTTAAGTGCAGATGAAATTGCTATTAACGGAAGCGGCAGTTTGCTTACAAGGCCAATGGATTTCTTTGATGAGATATTCCCACAGCTCGGTATCAACATTCAATCAAACAACGGTAAACTTCCGTTGAAAATAAAAGGTCCGTTACAACCAAATGATATCACGATTGATGGATCATTAAGTTCACAATTTTTAACAGGCCTGTTGATGGCTTATGGAAAAGCAGCAACCAAACCCGCAACCATCACCGTAAATAATTTAAAAAGTAAACCATACATTGATCTCACCTTACAGGTGATGAAACATTTTGGTTATGATGTGGTGAATAATAATTACGAATCTTTTGTCATCAACCCAGTTAATCAAACCAACCAACCAATCAACTACACTGTAGAAGGAGACTGGAGTGGCGGTGCATTCTTGTTGGTAGCCGGAGCTGTTAGCGGAAATATTACTGTAAAAGGGTTAGATGTATCTTCAACCCAGGCAGACAAAGCAATACTAAAAGCAATTATTGATTCAGGCTGTAACATATCAATTGAACAACATGAAATAAATGTTTCCAGTTCCCCTTTAGGGGATAGGGGCAAGCCATTTCATTTTGATGCAACAGATTGTCCCGATCTTTTTCCGCCATTGGTTGCATTGGCTTCATTCTGTAATGGCACCACAGCCATTGAAGGCGTAAGCAGGCTGGCTCACAAAGAAAGCAATCGTGGACTCACTTTGCAGGAAGAATTTGCAAAGATGGGTATCATTATAAAATTACAAGACGACCTGATGCTGGTGGAAGGTGGTACAGGTGTGAAAGGTGCAACCGTTCATTCTCATCATGATCACCGCATCGCAATGGCTTGTGCTGTGGCTGCTTTGGGTGCTGCCGGCGAAACGATCATTGAAGAAGCAGATGCCATCAATAAATCGTATCCTGATTTTTATGAACATTTAAAGCAATTAGGTGTAATTTTAAGTTCATAATTTTTTGATATGAAAAAGAAAATAAGCAGGGAAGCTTCTGTATTAATAGCAATAGGAAAACTTACCGGAAAGAAAGCGGCTGAAGAAAATTTTGCACTTGGAATGCCCATTGTTATTGAGGAAAATGGTTATGTTATAGAACAGGACAAGAATGGTAAAAAGAAAGTAATTCAAAAGGTAGAAAAAATTAGTTTTAAGAATGGCAGCTAAAAGATTAAGGATAATAGCTGGCCCCAATGGTTCAGGAAAAACAACATTGTATTTCTTTTTAAAGGGAAAAATTTCAACAGGTATATGGTTGAATGCAGATGAAATACTGGAACATTTTTCAAAAAAAGGCTTTATAGAATATCTTTTGCTTGGGTTTGTTCCTACTCAAAAGAGTTTCACTGCTTTTTGTAATTTAGCTTCTTCTCAAAAGTTTATAAAACAATTTTATTTACAAACCGGTATTAATAAATTAGGTTTTGGGGATTTTTCAATTACTTATGCTGATAAATTTTTAACAAACGAATTAGCTGCTTTCCTTACAGATTTTTTCAGGCACTATCTTTTAAAGGAAGGTCATTCATTTACAACAGAAACCGTATTATCACATCCTTCCAAATTAGCGTTGGTAAAATCCGCCGTGAAAAAAAAATATAAGACTTACCTGTATTTCATTGCAACACAATCCCCTGAAATTAATGTACGAAGGATAAAAAGCAGGATTTATAAAGGTGGTCACGCTGTGCCTAAGGAGAAGGTGGAATCCCGGTATCTTAAAAGCATACTGCTGCTTAAAAAAAGTATCAGGGTTTTTGACAGGGTATTTATTTTTGATAATTCTGGAATGGAAATGCAATTAATTGCTTCTTATTCAAATTCAAAAATTGAAGCAGTGTACACAGATAAGATTCCTCAATGGCTTGACTTTTTATCATTGAAAAATTCAGATTAATTATGAACAGTTTCGGACGCATATTCAGGGTTTCTATTTTTGGTGAATCACATGGCAATTGTGTAGGTATTAATATTGATGGTTGCCCTGCAGGCTTACCGCTAAGTGTAGACGATTTTACAACTGATATTGAAAGAAGAAAACCAGGTGCAAAAGGAACCACGCCAAGAAAGGAAGATGATATTCCTAAAATAATGAATGGTGTATTCAATGGAAAAACCACCGGCTTCCCTATCACTATTTTATTTGACAATAATAATACAAGAAGTACGGATTACGAAAAACAAAAAGCAGTGCCACGTCCCGGTCATGCAGATTTTGTTGCCACCAAAAAATTCGGTGGCTTTGAAGATTATCGTGGTGGCGGGCATTTCAGCGGAAGATTGACGGTAGCTATTGTTGCTGCCGGAGTGATAGCAAAGAAATTATTGGGAAACATAAAAGTGGAATCAACCATTTTAGAAATAGGCGGGGAGACGGATACTGAAAAAGGTTTGCAAAAAGCCATTGATGCAAAAGATACCATCGGCGGTATTGTGGAATGTAAAGTAAACGGCTTACCGATTGGATTAGGAGAACCATTTTTTGATTCTGCTGAATCTGTTATCAGCCATGCTGTATTTGCAATACCTGCTGTACGGGGTATTGAATTTGGAACCGGCTTTGCAGCAGCAAAAATGTTTGGCAGCGATCACAATGACTGGATTGAAAATGCTGAAGGAAAAACCACCACCAATCACAGCGGTGGTGTTGTTGGCGGTATCACCAATGGCAATGAACTTGTTTTTAGAATTGCCATCAAGCCAACGTCTTCCACACCAAAAGAGCAGCAAACATTAAATGTGGAAACTGGTGAAGTGGAAGCGTTTTGTGTAAAAGGCAGGCACGATCTCTGCATTGCTTTAAGAGTACCCGTAGTACTGGAAGCCGTAACAGCTTTTGTACTGGCAGACCTGCTGATGCTGGAACAAAAGATCAACCGTATTATTTAACGCTTTAATTGTATGCACCAACATATCATCAATGCATCATTGCAAATAATTCCTGTTGTGCAGGACAGGCATCCTTACGAGTGGGTGGATGAAGCCATTGCAATCATCCAGCAATCATATATTAAATATGAAGTAGGACCTTTTGCCACGGTGGTGGAAGGAACTTACAGTGAAGTATTCGCACTCATCAATAATATCAATGACTACCTGCAGCAAAGAGGCTGTGCCGAATGGATATTGAATGCCCAGATTCAAATAAGGGCCAATGGCGATATTACCGGAGATGAAAAAACGAAGAAATTTAAATAGCTTTTCTCCGCACAATAACCAACCTGGCCCTTTCAATAAATACTGTACCCCAAATCAGCTTTGTATCCGATTGATTTGTTACTTTGTATAGAATCCATTAGCTTACTTCCTAAGAAAAATCCGTTATTGAAAATTACAAATATTCCCGGCAAAATATGGACAATCATAGAAAAGTCGTTTTAAATTATACACTGCTGCTACTCTGTCTTTTTATTTTATCCTGCAATGATAACAGCGGGGCTAAAAATCCTGAACCAAACATTGTTACGGCACCTGAACAAATGGATGAACAGTCGGGAGAAAGTATCCGGCAGTTGTTAGCATATGCATTGGAACATGGAAATAAAATTGACGACAGCATCCGGATAAAGCTGCCTGTGATCACCAATAAATTTTATAATGAAAATGAATTTAGTAATGTGTGGAGCCACGAAGAAAAATGGGAAGCATTAGCAGATACTTTGCTGGATTTTATCACCCAGTCTGAGCTGTATGGTTTATTCCCTGCGGACTACAATTTAAAACACCTCACCAGGATAAAAACAACGATTGATACAGACTCATTACAAAGGAAGAATGCGGTGATATGGGCCAAGGCTGATATTTTAATGACCGATGCGGCTGTAAAAATATTGAAGGACATAAAAATGGGACGGCTTTTTACAGATTCTGTTGTATTGCAAAAAGATACCAGCAGCGCTGTTACAGCCATCATGGATCGTTTTAAAACGCTGCTTCAGCAAAAACAATTTACGGCAGCTGTCAATGCTGCCGAGCCAAACAAAAGAGGATACCTCAATTTAAAAATGGGTATCCAGCGGTTCCTTGACAGCATGGACAGAAAACTGTACACGTATGTAAAATATCCGTTTAAACCCAATGATGCAAAGGATTCTCTGGCATTTATAAAAACTTTACAAAAACGCCTGGGCGAAAGCAAATCAATAGAATTGAGCAATGATCTTCCTGATACACTGCAGTTACAAACTGCCATCAAAAAATATCAAAAATTAAAAGGAATTAAGCAGGATGGAAAATTTTCTGAATCGCTGATAAAACTGATGAACACCAATGATGTGGAGCGGTTCAAAAGAATTGCCATTACACTGGACCGTTATAAGCAATTACCAGACAGTATGCCGGAAAAATATGTGTGGGTAAACCTGCCCGGTTATTACCTGGAATTATGGGACACCGATACCCTGGCGCTTACCTCAAAAATTATTTGTGGTAAACCAACTACAAGTACACCATTGCTCACCAGTGCCATTACCAATATGATTACGTATCCCACATGGACCGTGCCTACCAGTATTATTTCCAAACAGTATTTGCCCAAATTAAAAAACAATCCTTACTACCTTCAGAAAATGGGTATCCAGATAATGAATGAAAAAGGAGATATCATTGACCCCGGTACTGTTAAATGGACCAAATACACCAAAGGAATTCCTTACAAAGTAATGCAGGGCAGTGGCGATGATAATGCACTGGGGGTACTGAAATTTAATTTCAATAACCCTTATGCTGTATACTTACACGATACCAACCAGCGTTATTTATTTAAACAAAAAGCAAGGGCGCTGAGTCATGGTTGCGTGCGGGTGCAGAAGTGGGATAGCCTGGCGTACTACATTGCAAGGAACGACAGCATCAATCTGAAACCCGGTGATTCTCTCCGGTACAATGCAGACTCAATTCGTACCTGGATAGCGGAGAAAAAAAACAAACGGATACAGATCAAAAACAGGATTCCATTATTCATTACTTACTACAGTTGTGAAGGTAAAGATGGTAAGATCAAATTTTATGAAGATATTTACGGCGACGATAAAGCCATGAGGGAGAAATATTTTTCAAATAAATAGATTACTCACTATACGCCATATATGAATGTACATCCGCTGACGGTTAATTGCTTTGCCGGGAAAATGATTGCGCTTTTTTTTGTTATCACACTCTCGTCTGGTATCTGTACTCATGCCCAGGCAACACCCAAAAAAACACTCTACGGCCAGGCAAGTTTTTATCACAATAAATTTAATGGGCGGCAAACAGCCAATGGAGAAATTTTCAGCCAGACAAAAATGACCTGTGCCTGCAATGCACTGCCCTTTGGCACCTGGGTAAAGATCACCAACCTGCGTAATAATAAATCCGTCATCGTAAAAGTAAACGACCGCCTTCATCCAAGAATAAAAAGAGTTGCAGACCTTTCCTATTCAGCAGCAAAAAAGTTAGGCTACACCGGCCATGGCCTTGCAAGAGTAAAAGTAGAAGTGCTGGGAAAGACTAAACCTGTGGGAGTCTAAATTTTTTGTAGTCAGCTATATTTTTTTTTTCAGCTTCATTGGCGTCGCACTCTTGTACTATTTGTCTTTACCGAGCTTTTTTATTGAGTCTTTTATTTTTCATTCGGATATAAAAGTAAAATACATTAATTATTAGACGTGAATTTCGTTGTATTCATCAAGCTGAAAACTGTCAAGCTGTTGTGGTGAAAATTCCATCATCTTAATTTTTCTCTTCGATTCTACATTGATTAATACAGTTGAGATATCACCACTGTATTCATGTGCTAAAATTCCAAATGAATTTATTTTAGTTAAATCAAAAATGCCTTTAATTAAGTCATACCAATTTATTCTTTCAGTTTCTAGTTCATTGGTTTTATGTGTGTCAGCTTTCAATTTACTTGTTAAGTAATTTTTGATTTTTGTATCACTCCAGCCTTTTCTTTTTATTTTTTCAATTTCTTTTTCACTTTTCAGATCGGGGATAATTCGATGTCTTGCAGATGAAATAACAGAACCACAGTCACATTGATTTTTAGGCGACATAAGAAATAATTTATCTACAAGTTGCTTAGATAAACTATTATTATAGACTTGCATAGGTCTAAAATTATGCATTTTAAATACCTTGTAAACTTCATCAAGGTTAATATTATCCGGTAAAATTATATTGTTGTACTGACACATTTTTAGTCTTAAAAATACTGTTTTGAACTATAAGTGAATTTTAATAATAGTGATGTAGGATGATTTGATCTGTGTTGTAGTTATAAAGTAGAAATTCAAATGACTTTTTAAACTTTATCTACTTCATCTCCTCCACCCATTTATCCCTATCCTCTGGTGAAAACTTCCACGGTGCAAAATTGTTTTCAATATTTCCAAACATCGCATTCCATTCCTGTGGTGCATTGCTGTCTTCCATAATGAGTGAACGTCGCAGTTGAAAAATAATATCCAGCGGACTGATACTAACCGGGCATTCTTCCACACAGGCATTGCAGGTGGTGCAGGCTCTCAGTTCTTCTACTGTGATATAGTTATTCAGTAATGTTTTTCCATCATCTTTAAAGCTTCCGTTTGCATTAATGTTCTTCCCCACTTCCTCTAATCTATCCCTCGTATCCATCATGATCTTGCGTGGGCTCAATAATTTGCCCGTTTGATTAGCTGGGCAGGCAGCGCTGCAGCGGCCGCATTCTGTACAACTGTAAGCATCTAATAAATTTTTCCAACTCAGGTCAAACACATCTTTGGCGCCAAACTTCATGGGAGCGGCTTCACCCGTTGGTGCCAGTTCCGGCTGCATCATGTACTTCACTTCGTTCTGCACATTTTCCATATTGGTCATTTGACCTTGTACATTCAATCTTGCATAATAGGCATTGGGAAAAGCAAACATAATATGCAGGTGCTTGCTGTACGGCAGATAATTTAAGAATGCCAATATGCCAATAATGTGCAGCCACCAGCAACTTCTCTCCATTGCGATCAACGTAGTTTCAGAAAGACCACTAAACATTGGCGCCAGCATGCCACTGAAAATAAAACTACCGGTGTCATGATAATGTTCAGCACCCTGCAACTGCAATGCCCGGTCGGTGGCATTCATGGTAAGGAACAGGCTCATCAAAATAATCTCGGTGATCAATATATAATTGGCATCACTCCGTGGCCAGCCGTTCAGGTCTTTGCTGATAAAGCGTTTTAGTTTAATAACATTTCTTCTTGCTAAAAAAATAACACACACCACAATCACACCAACAGCCAGTATTTCAAAAAAGTTAATCAGGAATGTATATAACCCACCAGTGAATGGAAAGAATAAACGGTGAGTTCCTAAAATACCATCCAGTACTATTTCCAGTACTTCAATATTAATAATGATAAACCCGGCATAGATCACCAGGTGCATCATGGCCACCAGTGGATTTTTGAACATTTTCTTTTGTCCCAGTGCCAGCAGCAGCAGGTTCTTCCAGCGCAGGTCTTTGTTATCAGAAAGATCTTCCTCTCTGCCCAGCAAAATATTGCGGCGTATCTGCAAAATGTTTTTGGCAAACAACCAGCCGGCAAACCCTAACAGGGCGATAAACAGAATTTGTAAGGCGATATGCATAAGCAATGTTTATGAGGCTAAGGTAATTAATCGTTGCATCTTTTTGGTTTAGAGGTTTAGAAAGTTTAAAAATTTAGTGGAGAGAAGCCATTGGGAGATTAGAAAAAAGCATACATCCTGTATGGATAATAAAATATTTTACGAAGTAAAATTCCTCCCGTCCTTTTTTAAATAAAGCGCCTTCCCGTCTTTCCGGCAGTGAATCATAAATTAAATAACAAAGCCATTTATGAGTTATAAAAAACATACATGCTGCCGAATAAAACATTTTACGAAGTAAAATTCCTCCCGTCTTTTTTAAAATAAACGCCTTCCCGTCTTCCCGGCAATAAATCACACATTAAATCACAAACCATAAACATCTAAACTTGTTTGATTGTTGAATTGTTGTAATTTTCATCTTTAATCAATTATACAGTGAGCAACGAAAGAAAATACATCTTATCAAAAGAAATAGCCGGCAAGAAATTGCGACGTATGGCACTGGAGCTGGTGGAGCGTAATTATGATGAACCACAGTTGGTACTGGTAGGCATAAAGGATAGTGGTATTGTGATCGCAGATAAACTGGCCAACCATCTTAAAGATATTTTTAAAGGAGAAGTAATTGTAACAGCATTAACCATCAATAAAAAATATCCGGCTGAAGTGATCATTGAACCTGCCATTGATTTTAATGACAAAGTGGTGGTGCTGATTGATGATGTTGCTAACAGCGGCCGTGCCATGTTATATTCCCTGCAGCCTTTGCTGCAAACGTATCCCAAAAAAATTCAGACAGCTGCACTGGTGGCACGTACACACAAGTCTTATCCCATTGCACTGGATTATGTAGGGCTTTCTATCTCCACCACCTTAGATGAACACATTTATGTAGAAGTGTTGGAAGGAGAAGTAACGGGGGCATGGATGGAAGTATTGTGATCAAAACAATTGCCAGAGCAAACAACCAAAAATCAGCAACTCCGCAATTCGCTGTGCCAGTCCTCTTATTGAATTTTTCGGAAAGGAAGTAATAATGATGCAGCCAATTACAATGTACCCAATCGTTTTAAAAGATACTATCCATAAATGGAGATCTTGCCCGCCTGCTTTCATAATAAAATAAATACAGCCTGCATATTCAATAAAACCACCGGCATTATGCAACTGTTGTTTCCAGCTGCCTGAGGATGGTGAGCCAGGATCACATGGGAAAAAAGCTGCAACGATATAGCCAATCGCCACTGCAGCAGAAAGCCCCATCACATTAATATTTTCTTTTTCCAGTAAAGCAACAATTGCCAGTAAAATACCTGTTGGTAAAAACAATCCCAGGCTAACCTGTTTTTCAAAAGTGCTGCCTGTTTCTCCCAGTTCACTAATGGTATGTTTAAAATGATTGTAGCCTTTTATTTTATTGCCAAAATAAATAATGCCTGCTGTAAGGAATACAATGATGGTAATGCAAATAATGAATGACATTAATGTAATGAATCAGGAAACAATAAAAGATAATGGTAATTCGCTCCTGCAGGTTACCGCACAGCTACCTGGCCAACCAGCCCGGTATATTGTTGAGTGGCTTTTTTAATAATGTAACCACTGATCCATCCCACATATGCATATTTAGGATAAATGAATTTTTTACCGGGGTTAACGGTATTGATTTGTTTGATCAGCTCATCCAGTACAGTAGCGCCAGACAGGAGGGCTCTTTGATCGTATGTTTTAATTACACGGCTTAGGTTTTTACTAGCAGCCAGCGCTTCATCACTATTTGAAATTGTTTTGAGTGCAGCCGGGTTCACCAGCTCATCATAGTTATTGATCAGCCGCTGGCGGAATTCACTGATGTCGCTGCTGCTGATCTCTATATAATTTTTATTGATCTCACCCGGATGCATGCAGGAAGCAATAGCCCATACAATACCACCAGACAGGTACATAATATCCCTGGATTTAAAATCGGGTTTAGTGTCTAATTCCACTTTAATAGTGATGGCAATACTGTCGCTCCACAACTTTTCTGCAGCTTTGGCAAAGTCGCTAATGCCGCCCTGAGTTTTGGCATCTACCAGTCGCTGAAAAGATTTGGTGCCCAGTGGAAAAGTTACCGGAATAAATTTTCTGGACGCATCAAAATAACCACCCTTGGTATTGCCGCTGCCAATGTCAAACTGGTTGGTGGAGTAGCGATCCCTTTGCGGAACAATGCCCAGCATACTTAATTCAGATTCCTGGATAGCTGTAATAGCCGTCACTTTTACAGCAGTATCCATTCCTGCAGGACGAATGACGTTAGCGAAGTAATTTGTTTTATTATACTTATCCAGTTCCTGCTTCAGCCCACTGCTGATTACGACATAAACTCTTTTACCCGGAATCTGGTAACGCTCTTTTATCATGTTCCAGAAAATAGTAACCGCATCAAAAGTTTCTTTTTCACTTTGATAAGAAAGCGATGCTGCATCAGTGTTGATAGAGGTATCAGCTTTCAGCGTATAATCATATTGTCGGTCTCTGCTTAGTTTCACTTCAATCACACTCAGCTTGATCCCTTTGGCACCCACCTCAATGCCTGCATACAGATCGCCAATGCCCTGCACACTTTTTAATAAACTTTCCACTACACTGGCCATCACATTCATACGCTGTGCTTTATACAGGCGGATAGCTGCCTGGTAATTTTCAACAGCTTTTGGCGTATTATCCTGCTTGGTATATAAATTACCCAGCCCCTGGTAGGCATAAGCCTGGCAGTAATAATCCTGGTTAGCCTTTGCTTTGGACAATCCCTTTTTAAAAAATTCTTCTGCGGCATCCAGCTGCTGGGCATCCACCAGTGTGTTGGCAGTTTGCAGCAACCTGAAAGTAGACTGGCTTTTGATGTATTGTGCCCTGGATAGGGTGCAGATAAATAAACCTGCAATTAACAATGCACTTCTAATCATCGGTAATGATATTTAATATGGTTCTTAGTAATTATAAAGTGTTTTAAGAAGGTGGATATTGATTTCACAAGTACAGTATACTGGATGATGGTTCACTATTTTCCTGCCTTAAGACCGGGAATAAATAGTGCTGTCATTTGCCTGCAAACATAGCCATTTCACCTAAACATGCCCGATGGTTTTATTAGCAGTTTATTCACATTCTCTTTATGCAGATGTGTTATAAAGAATGAAATACTTCATCAAAAAAAAGGGAAATGAAAATGCAGGAAAAATCAGCAGCTATCCTTCAAAAGTTCTTCTCCGTAAAAATTGAGGGCTAACAAAAAAATAACGGTAAATTTCTTTCACCTGTTTTTCTATTTAAATCCAAAAAACAATATCTTCATTTTTCAAAAAAATAACGACATGGACGCTGCTATTCAAGACAAAATCAACACCTGGCTTTCCGGTAATTATGATCAATCTGTAAAAGATGGTATTGCAAAACTGCAAACAGAAAATCCGGATGAACTGGCCGATTCCTTTTATAAAAATTTAGAATTTGGTACGGGTGGATTAAGAGGTATCATGGGTATTGGTACCAACCGCATGAATAAGTACACGGTGGGGATGGCTACACAAGGCTATGCTAACTATTTAAAACAATGCTTTGGTGATAATGTAAAAGTGGCAGTGGCTCACGACAGCCGCAACAACAGCCGCTTTTTTGCTGAAACGGTTGCCAATGTTTTTGGTGCAAACGGTATTAAAGTGTATTTGTTTGAAGAACTTAGGCCCACACCGGAACTGAGTTTTGCTATCCGTCATTTTGGATGCCAGGGTGGTGTGGTTTGTACTGCATCACACAATCCAAAAGAATATAATGGGTACAAAGCTTACTGGGATGATGGAGCTCAAATGGTGGCACCGCATGATGAAAATGTGATAAAAGAAGTGGAAAAGATAGCATCGGTAGATGATGTGAAATGGAGTGGGGGCGAAGCTAATATTACCCTGATTGGTGCAGCCGTGGATGCAGCATACATCGGGATGGTAAAGGGATTAAGTGTGTATCCGGAAGTTTGTAAGGAACAGCATGATCTGAAAATTGTATATACCCCAATTCACGGAACCGGAATAAAATTGGTGCCACAGGTATTGGAGACTTTTGGTTTTGATAATGTACACATAGTGGAAGAGCAAAGTACCCCGGACGGAAATTTTCCAACGGTGATCTATCCAAACCCGGAAGAAAAAGATGCGATGAATATCGGGCTAAATATGGCGAAGGCACTGGATGCTGATATTTTACTGGGCACTGATCCGGATGCTGACCGTGTTGGTATTGGTGTTAAAAATAATAATGGTGACTGGGTACTGATGAATGGCAACCAAACTGCAGTACTGGCATTCAATTATATGATTGAAGCAAGAAAAGCAAAAGGGCTTGCAGCACCTAACGATATGGTGGTAAAAACAATTGTTACTTCCTATTTGATTGATAATATTGCCAAACAAAATGGTATTGCCTGCTACAATGTATTGACTGGTTTTAAATGGATTGCTTCATTGATAAAAGAAAAAGAAGGGAAGGAAAATTACATTATCGGTGGTGAAGAAAGTTTTGGGTTGATGATTGGTGACCAGATACGGGATAAAGATGCAATAAGTGCAGTAGCGTTGTTGTGCGAAATGGCAGCATATGAAAAAAGTAAGGGCCGCAGCTTATATTCCAAGCTGATAGATCTGTACGTGCAGTATGGTTTGTTTAAAGAAAATTTAGTAAGCATCACCAAAAAAGGAATGAATGGTGTAAAAGAAATTGCTGATATGATGCAGGGCTACAGGGACAATCCGCCAAAGACCATTGACGGGCAGGAAGTGGTGCAATTATTAGATTATGACTTGCAGGTTGGAAAGAATTTGACCACAGGAGAAAGTTGGAAAATAGCGCTGCCAAAGAGTAATGTGCTTCAGTTTATTTTAGGTGATGGCACACAGATATCAGCAAGACCAAGTGGTACAGAACCTAAGATTAAATTTTATTTTAGTGTAAATACCAAATTGGAAAATGCAGCCGGTTTTGAAGTGGCAGAAAAATCACTGAATGAAAAAATTGAAAGGATCATTGCAGAAATGAAATTGAAATAAAAAATACTTTTATTAAATGAAAATGCCGGCAATAAAACGCCGGCATTTTTTTATCTTGCGCTTATCCTTATGAAAAGTTTGATAAATAAAAACCATCACAAAAATTATTCTCTATAAAGTCTCTCCTTTTTGGAGAGATATAGAGCGGGCTTATGAGAAAATACGATGATACTTACAGGCATAAAGGCTTGCGAAAAAAATTAATAGATATCCTGCGGCAGAAAGGAATAACAGATGAAGCTGTGCTTACTGCGATGAGTAACATCCCCCGGCATTTTTTTTTAGACAGTGCCTTTGATGAAATTGCTTATGAAGACAGGGCATTTCCAATTGCAGAAAACCAAACTATTTCACAGCCTTATACAGTAGCGTATCAAACGCAACTGTTGCAGGTAAGGCCTTATGATAAGATTTTAGAAATTGGCACCGGCAGTATTTACCAGGCCACCGTGCTGGCAGAAATGGGGGCACAGGTGTTTACCATTGAAAGACAAAAAGTGCTGTTTGAAAAAACAAAGAATTATATTTTTAAAAGCAAATATCCAAAGCTCAAATTTTTTTATGGTGATGGATATGAAGGATTACCAACATATGCGCCATTTGATAAAGTGATCATCACGGCAGCAGCACCTTTTATTCCCCCCAAATTAATTGATCAGATGAAAGCTGGAGGTAAGATGGTGATACCTGTGGATGAAGGCAGCCATCAGCGCATGTTACGCATTACAAAAAATGCAGACGGCACTGTAAGTGAAGAAGCATTTGATAATTTTTCTTTTGTGCCAATGCTTACCGGCAGGAATGGATAATATTAATTGAAAGTTCAAAACAGAAATGACTGAAATAAATAAAAATTTAGATGCTGCTGAACTTGAGCCTGGAGCTTTAAGCGCTAAATTTTCGCTATTAAGGTTCTTTTCAAAAGTAATTTTTATCTGCAACCTTTGTTTTATTGCTGCCGTAATCCTGCGATGGGTGGAAAATGCCAATAAGAAAAAGGGGAATTTTGATGGCGCTATAAAATTACAACCCCTGGAAAGTACAATCGTGGTACTAGGCTATGGGGCAATAATTTTTAATCTTATTTTCAACATTATCATTCTTACATTGTTGCTCTTAAAAAAAGAATTGCAGGTGCCCAAGTGGTTAATTTGGTTTAACTTTCTTCTCCTGATCATACAGGTATATTATTTTTTCTTTTAGCAATTATTCAAATGGTACAAAACATTCTTAAAGACAGACCCACTAAGTTATTTGTAATTTTTTCTGCCTTTTTTGTTGCCAATGCATTGATTGCTGAGTGTATTGGAGGGAAAATATTTTCGCTGGAAAAAGTATTTGGATGGCAACCTGCTAATCTTACACTCTTTGGCGAAAAAGGGCTCTCCTTCAACTTAACCTGTGGTGTGCTGCTATGGCCGCTGGAATTTATAATGACAGATATTGTAAATGAATATTATGGCCCAAAAGCTGTACGCCGTATTTCTTATACTGCGGTTGCATTGATCAGTTATGGATTCCTGATGTTCTATTTAGCCATGGGTATGCCACCGGCTGATTTCTGGTACGGCTCAGGCACAGACAATGGGATACCTGATATGAACAAAGCATTCAACGGGATTTTTGGCCAGGGAATGTGGATTATTGCAGGCAGTCTTATTGCGTTCCTGGTAAGCCAGATAGTAGACGTTACTGTTTTTCATAAAATAAAAAAGCACACCGGTGAAAAGAAGGTTTGGTTGAGAGCCACCGGTTCCACCGTTGTTTCCCAACTGGTGGATAGTTTCATTGTATTGTTTATCGCATTCAAAATTGGCAGGGGATGGAGCTGGCAACTGGTACTTGGGATATGCCTGGTCAACTATATCTATAAATTCAGCATGGCCATAATCCTTACACCTGTCATTTATTTTGTAGAGAAAAGAATAGAAAGATACTTTGGTCCTGAAACCACTCATAAAATGAAGCAGGCAGCCATGGGCATTGAAAGTGAATAATTCCCGGGAACTTATTATATTTGCTTTATACGTAACCAGATCAATCTGTTCCCCTCATCTGCATAGCGGTCGAAAACGCTCCATTTCCATTGAAATTTACAATGAACGATTGTACGCCAGGTATAAAAAATCGGTGAATGAAAAGTATTCTGCTTTTTTTGTTTTGTGTATTTGTTTTCGCCTGTTGCCAGGCGCAGGCTGGCTTTGATGTATATATAAGCAACAATGGCAGCGATGTGAATACTGGCAGCAGCCCTGCATTACCTAAAAAAACTATTAATGGTACTTTTTTGCACCCTGGTAATTATAGCCTTCCTGCAAATCCTGTAAAAGTTGGATTGCAGGTTGGTAATTTGTTTAATGAAACATTCAATGCTGACTTTCCGATGCAGGTGGGAACTTATGGCAATACCGCTTCTAATCAATTTGCTGTTTTCAATGGCACCAGCGTTTTTGATACAGGATGGGTAAAAACAGAAAGCAGATCTCATTTATATGAACAGGCGGTCTCTTTAACAGGGTTTACAGGGTATGGGATTAACAATGTGGGCCAGTATAGTTTTGTATATGTATTTGAAATTGATAAAACACTAGAAAAAACGGCCCCTTTCACAGCAAGAAAATTATTAAAATTTGTTTATAGTTTGAGGCAGGCAGATGCAACACCCGGGTCATTTTACGAACCGGTTACCACCGATGAAAACCCAAAGAAAATCTATATCCATACTTCGGATGGTAATCCTCCGGGACAGAATCAACAATACCGTTATGAAGTATCAGTAAGAGACCGGGCCATTAATGTGACAGAACAGGAGGGTAATCATTTTGAGCATTTATGGGTAAGAGGTTACGGTGCTGGTAACGGCATGATTCCAACAGGAGCCAATTCATCTTTCAACCATATGATACTGGGCCCTGGTGCAGGAATACATCACCTGGTGTTAAGGGGTGCTGCTGTTAATAACACCTTGTTTCTCCCTGCCGCTAAAAATGTTACGGGCTATGCAGTGGTATTTTATGATGCAGAAGGATTTGGCAGGCACAATACCATTTCCAATTCAATATTTTTAGATGTTAAGGATGCGGTGTATACACATCACAGTAGAGGTTCCAACTTTGGGGCACTTGAATTAAGCAATGTTTTTGCTTTTGCAGACAGCAATGATGTTGGGGGCTTTGTTCAAAATATGGATACCGACTCTGTGCTCTTAAGAAATGTATATTCATACCAATACAAGTATGGATATAGTTATGGTTGGGCAAAATATGTTGATATTAAAAATGCTGGTTTTATCGATGTAATGAATGGTATTGGTTTTGGTTATCTTAAAACAGTGGCTTCTGTAAGTAATACGTTTATTAAAACAAAAGGGAAAGCTGTAAATGCAATTGTATTGGCAGATTCAATACAATTATTGATAGCCAATTCCATCATACACTTGCGTTCTGATACCGGTACTGCTAATGACAATAATACTGTAGCCGGATCATTTTTTTACAGAACTGCGTTAAATGGTAATCGTGTTAATGCAACCGGTAATATTTTTATCTGTGATGTTGATCCTTCAAAAAGAGTGTTGTCAGCAATAGCAAATACCAATAACGGTGCAGGCACTTCAACAGACCGCTGGCAGAATAATGTATATATATTGTTAAGAGGAGATAAAATTTTCTGGCGGGTTACCAATCCTGTAACAAATGGTGGTGGTACTGATGTACTTTCCTTTGAAGAATGGAAAAAGCAATCGGGGCAGGATAAAAAAAGTTTATTTTTTGATTTACGGAATGATCCACGGGGATTGAAAGCAATCTTTTCTGATCCTGGTAATGGTGACTATGAGCTGGCTAATACTTTTGAGGGAAATCAAATTAGGGCATTGAGAGCTGGTATGACAAAGCCGCTCAGTTGTTTTGTAAAGAAACCAACCTACGAAGAAGCGGCTGCATTAATCATGAATGATGGGGTGCTAACTGCTGATGTTTGCAGAAACCCCTGTGTACAGAATAATATCCGTGGATACAATCAAATACAGTTGCAACAGTTACCTAGCCGTAAGTTACAGGTTAAATGGAACCTGGATGATGAAAGGGGGGTGGATCATTACGAATTATTAAGATCATTTGGCAATACTGATTTCAGCAGCATACAATCTATACAACCAACCGGCGATACTTCATATACTTTCACAGATAGCTTATTGCAGCCGGGAATCGAATACCGGTACAGCATAGCCGTTTTTTCAAAAGCAGGAGGTAAGTGTTATACGGATATCCGGACTGTTGCTGTTGAAACGGAGAAGGGGTATTCTGTATATCCTAATCCTTCACCTGGTAAGATACGGATTGGGTTAAATAATTATTCGGGTGTTGCTAAATTAAAGATCAGCAACGTAATGGGAATGGTGGTTTATTCAAAAGAGATCAACTGCCTCTACGGAATACCTCCTGTAATAGATCTTTCTTTACTGGCAAAGGGATTGTACTGGGCAAGAATTGAAACGGATGCAACAACTGCTGTACGATCTTTCCTCCTGCAATAATTTTTGTTTCCGCTGCAATTACTTCATTGCATCATTTATTTCTATCCAGTATCCATCAGGATCCTGGAAATAGACCTGCTTTACTTTATCTACTCTCAGCGTTACTCCTTTCTTTTCTCCCGTCCAGCTTTCATAGTCAATATTATTTTTGTCCAGCGTGGCGATAAAATCTTTCAGCGATGGTACAGTAAAGCATAAATGATTGTGTTTATCATGTGCGGTAACAGTGGCGGTGCCACTTATCAAATGCAGGTGACTTAAAGGTCCAATGCTGAACCAGGTATGCTGTCCATCATGGAAGGGTTCGGGAATGGTATCCAGCTGAACAATGTTTTGATAAAAGGCGGTACTTTTTTTCAAATCATTAACATAAACAGCTATATGATTTAACACCGGTGTTTGCTTTTGAGCAAAAGCGGTAAAACTTAGCAGGGTAGCTGCTGTTAAAAGGAAAATGAATCTTATTTGCATGGATATATATTTAATATGGCGAAAATTATCAGGAAAGATAGCTTATTGGAAGGTAATAAACTGCGGCTCTATGCTATGTTTAAAATTCTTTATGGATAGCGTCTACCAGGCCTTCTGTTGTTTTATCTTCTCTCAGTTCCCAAAACATTATGCCTCCTAATTTTTTCTTCCGCACAAATTTTGCTTTGGCTTTGACAGAACGTTCATCATCAAATGTGGCAAACAATTTTTTAGACTCACTGTAACGGTAAGGAGCTTTTGCATTTTTATCCCAGTAATATTTGAAGCCAGAGCTGTCACTGAAATAAGTATCAAAATTTTTATACGATACCCCTTGTTTAAAATTCCCGGAATTATACAACCCGTTATTTTCTGGTGACACTTCTTCCCAAACCCTGGCATAAAAAGCCGCACCTATTATAAGCTGTTCACTTTTAACACCGTGATGAAGCAGCCAGTTCACACACCTTTCAGTTGATTGCTGATTGGGAAGATAATCTTTCAAAGGCGTATGATGCCCGGTAACTTTACTAAAGCCGCTTACCAGGTCGTAGGTCATCAGGTTTACAAAATCCACCTGTGGCATTACAGCGTCCCAGTCAACAGATTTTTCAAGGTAATCAGTAAAGCCTCCTGCTGCAAAGGCAAGCAGGTACTCTTTGCCCATGGCTTTACGCAAAGCTTTTACCAACTCCGTAAAATTCTGTTTGTCATTGCTGCTGTAAGCATGGCCGGGATAGCCTTCAATGGTGGGATATTCCCAGTCTAAGTCGAGGCCATCCAAGTTAAATTCTTTCAGTAACTCCACGGTGGTTTTTGCAAATGTATTGCGGTGCTCTTCAGTTGAAAATATTGCTGAACAGGGCTCACATCCTCCCCAACCGCCAAGCGAAACCATTATTTTCAAATGCGGAAATTGTTTTTTTAATTCCCCCAGTTGTACCAATATGATGCGTTGTTTTTCATCACTCCATGTAAGCGAATCATTCCGCAGGTGCAGAAAGCTGTAAATGATGTGGGTTATTTTTTGCAATGGATATTGCTTCATCGTTTCAACATCACCCATAGAATAAGCGATCACTTTATAATTACGCTGCTGACTAAAAGCAGCCAGCTGACTGAATAATAATATTATTAATAGTAGATTCTTCATGTTATGAAATTATGATGGAATGAGAAAAAAAACAGCATTGCAGGGAGATTTATTTTAAAAGCCAAATGATATTCATTTTTATGCTTCTCTTTTTCTCCGCTTCATTCCGCATTTTCTGCAATTCACTCCTTTTTGATTGCCGTAGCTGTTTATCCTGACTAAACTTGTGGAACAATCAATTATCAACCAAAAAAAATTATGTCATGAAAGCACTATCAACTATTTCAACAGTTTTGTTAATGATGATCTTTTTACAGGCAAAGAGCCAGGATACAATGCCCAAAGGGTTTACGAAGGGAAGTATTACGCTGGCTGACAACAGCGAACTAACAGGTTTTATTAAGGATGATATCCGCAGTAAAGCAGCAGTGGTTTTAATTCAGCAAGCAGGTGCAAAGAAAATTACCTATGATGGCGACAAACTAAATAGTGTAACCATTGACGGCACCAGGTATATCTGCATGAAAGGAGATTTTTTTAAAGTGGTGTGTGATGGCGAACTGAATTTTTTACAAAAGTCAAGTGAGGCTTCTTCTAAGCCTGTGTATGTGGGAACTGAAGCTATGTTTATCAATGGTACCGAAGGCAGGCGGGGTGATTATTTTATTTTCAACAAAAGCCTGCAGCAACTAAAGTTGGTTAACAATAAAAATGTAGCTGATGTAACTGCGGTGGTATTCAGTAATTGCGAAGCAGCGGTAAATAAAGCTAAAGAAACAGGCGCTGATATTGCATTGCTGAAAGATGCAGTGGTGATTTATAATAACCGTAATAGTCCACTCTAAATCCCCGGTGGGGGAGAACAGGGCAAGTTCTCAATATTTGAGATGTTTGATGAATGGCAGAGCATTGGAGTTATTGTTGATTAAAGATATAATGAAGATGTGGAAGATAAAATGTTTGGAATAGTTATGAAGTACCGCTCCCTCTCCACGGGAGAGGGAGAAGGAGGGTGAGGCCTAATGCTGAATAGAAAATAAACAGTACAAGGTCTCATGTATGAGAATGATACCTTTAAATTAAAGAAGGGTCCTGTAAAAGTGTAAATTGAAGGTTGAGTAAAAACTATCAATCACT
>JAYWII010000147.1:0-5663 GCA_043788995.1 Chitinophagaceae bacterium
ACTCACTAATGCATTTATCTCTTTTACCGGGTTCTTTATTTACGAAATATAGTGAGGTAAATAGATTTTATAAACCGGATTATTTCTTATCTTTAAAACAATGTGACATTTTAATAACCCTTTAGCTAGTAACACTGCGCCGTTATAATTTAAATATAGAACAACACGGTTCAGCGACTTGCCATAGAAATAAAAAAAGCGACTTGCGCCGCTTCTTAATAAAATACACAACGGAATAATCCTTATTGTGATTTGTTCAACTTTAGTAGTACAAATATATAAACTTTTGCAATGATGAAGCACAAAAAAATATTAGGTCTTGATCTGGGGACAAATTCAATAGGTTGGGCTTTAATTAATTTGAATTCTGAAAAAAGAGAAGGTGAAATAATTGGCTTAGGCAGCAGGATTATACCAATGGGTGCAGAAGTATCCAACTTTGAACAAGGAAACCCTCAAACCAAAAATGCTGACAGGCGTAAGGCAAGAAGCATAAGAAGAATGGGCAAGCGATACAAAGCCAGAAGAAACAAACTCCTCTATGTTCTTGACAGAACAGGCATGCTGCCTAAACAATTCCAGTTTTCAAAGCCGTTTGAAAACCCTCTTACCATTCAAAAGATCAACTTGTTGCCAATTAAAAAGAAAACAAGCCAATTAACTGCAAATGAATTAATGCAGCTAAAAGTAAAAGCACTCACAGAAAAGATAGAGCTGGCCGAAATTGGGAGGTTGATTTTTAATTATAATCAATTAAGAGGATACTCTGGAGGAGGAAATGATGATGAGGAAGAAATAAAGGAAGATGCAGTTGAAGACAGTAATGAAGAAACTGGTTTTCTCAAATTTGAAAAGATTATCAGGCAGGTAAAGATTTTGAATGAGCCTGTTAAACAGGAGGGGAAAAAGAAAGGGAAAGAAATTTTTGAAATCGAAGCAGAAATGGATGGGAAAATCCTAAAAGGAGAAACGATACTAAACACACTTAAAAAGGGAGATGAACCGGAGCTGCAGATTATTATAAGAAGGGATAAGAAAGGAAATACGACTTCAATAAATTTCTCAATTCCATTAAAAACAAACTGGAGAAAGTCAATGGAAGAACTGGAGGAAGAACTGGACAAGCTTACAGAAAAAAAGGGGGCGGAAGCGTATTTGTGTGAATACTTCCTTAAAAAACTTTCTGATAGGAATTATAAAATAAGAAATAAGGTTATACTAAGAAAAAGATATCAGGCAGAGTTTGAAGCTATTTGGAATGCACAATTAAAACACAATGACGAATTCAGGAAGATTGTTGATGACAATGAACTCCTGAAATCCATTGCATCCTTTATTTTTCCTGGAAACAATACTGAGAAAAAACAACCTGAGTATAGAAATAAAGCTATCGAAAAAGGGCTTAAATATCTAATTAAAGAGCAGATAATATTTTATCAACGGGAACTGAAAGATCAGTCTGAGCTGATAGGTTTTTGCAGATATGAAATAGCAGAAAGGGTGGTACCCAAAAGCCATCCGGTTTTTCAAGAGTTTAAAACCTGGGAACAAATCAATAAACTGTCTGTCAATACAAAAATACAAAAGGGAACAAAAAAGAACGGAGAGCCGAGATATGAATACAGTGATGTGCCATTGCCTACCGCATACAAAGAGTGGCTGTTTGATGAACTGCAAAAGAAAAAAGAAATATCCGGCAAGGGCTTTTATGTGAAACTTGAAAAGGAAGGTATTATCAAAAAAAATGAAAGCTTTTTGAATGGTATCCATAGGGATGCAAAACTAAAAGGGAATGAGACATTGATTTTTCTTAGAAGCCAACTAAAAGACTGGTTTGAAAAATTGGATCTGGATGAACTCCAGAATCTTATTGAATTATGGGATTTGCTGTACAATGCAAAGGGAAATGAGTATGACCTTGAGAGTGAACGGTGCAAAAAAATAAAATCATTTATTGAAAGCAAAACAGAAGTTCCAGAAAATATTAGCAACCTGACTGTGCGGTTTGCCAAAATAAAGTTTGCAAGAAATTATTCTTCTCTTTCATTGAAAGCAATTAATAATCATCTGCCCCTGATGAGGGCTGGAAAATATTTTAATTCTGAGCTGCCTGAGAAAATCAACGTTAATGTTGAAAAAACTATCAATGAGAAACAGGAAGATCCATTTCTTAAGTCAGCACAGGAATTATTGGAAAACTATCAGCATATTTTTTTATCGGAAGGTGGCATTCAGCCAAGCTATGCTTCCATCCTTGCTTACGGAAAACATACAGCAGAAAGTTTTACTGGCGAAAATATAAATACCTATAAAGACATAAAACCAATACCGTCTGGTGAATTGAGAAATCCTTTGGCGGAGCAATTAATAAATGAAGCATTGAAAATGGTAGCAGAGATATGGCGGCAAAATGGTGAAAAACCTGATGAAGTAAGGATTGAACTGGCAAGGGAACTAAAAAACAGCGCAGATGAAAGGAATAAGATTTACAAAGCCAATGAAAAAAACCGGGAGATAAATGAAAGGGTAAAAAAGCGCCTGAGGGAATTGAGCAGGGAAACATCACTTGGAAATATTGAACGCTATAGACTATGGAGCATGCAGGCATCAGAACCTTTCCCTTTTCCAGAAAAGGCCAATGAGCCAACCTCCGGCGAAATAGAGAAGATGCGGCTTTGGGAAGAACAAAAATGCATTTCTCCCTACACAGGACAGCCAATATCATTAAGTCAGTTATTTGACAAGGGACTTTATGATATAGACCACATCATTCCAAAGTCAAGATACTTTGATGATTCACTTGCCAATAAGGTGGTTTGTGAAAGGACCGTAAATATTGATAAGGGAAACAGAACATCATGGGAATATTTTGAAGCAGGTTCAACTGAAATAAAAAACCTGTTATCGAAAGAGCAATTTACCAATCATGTAAACCTGGCATTCTTTGGGAGAAAACGCAAAAACCTGCTTGCTGTAAAAATACCTCAAGACCCTGTTGCAAGACAATTGAAAGACACCCAGTATATTGCTACAAGGGTCAGGGAAGAAATTTCAAAAATTGTGGGCTGCGATAATGTAAAGACGACGACAGGCGGGGTAACTGATTACTTGAGGCACAATTGGGGGCTGACAGACAAATTCAAAGCAATCACCAAAGAAAGGTTTGACACAGCTCTTTTTCTAATAAAAGATGAAGAGAAAAGGAATGAATTAAAATGGAGCAAAAGGATTGACCACCGCCACCATGCGCTGGACGCATTGATTGTGGCCTGCACCCAGCAATCGCATATCCAAAGGCTTAACAACCTGAATAAAGAACTGCAGGACTGGCTTGTAAGAAATAAGGAAAAAGTGATGGCAGGTTTTGAAGGAACTGATGAAGAACTGATGGAGGCATTTGTAAATCTTGCTGCTGAAAAGAGAGCCATGATTCTGGAAGAGATTAAAGGCTTCAGGAATTTTGAACATCCATGGAAAACATTTTCAGTAGATGCACAAAAAAAGCTTGAAGAAACAATCGTGTCGCACAAACCAAAGGAAAAACTCCTGATTCAAAAAGCAGAAAAAAGAAAGGATGCAGGAAAGAGAGATGTTTTAAGAATCCGGGGCAAACTACATGATGCCACATTATATGGATTGAGCGGAAAACAAGAATCATATAGAATTGATTTTAAAAAACTGCTGCAAAAAAGCACATCTGCTTTAAAAAGAACCATTGAAAATATAGTTGATGATAGAATTAAAGAAACTATAAAAAAACATCTTGAATATTATAAAGGAAACAAAGCTGAAGCTTTTTCAGCGGAAGGAATTGGCGAATTAAACAAAGCAAGAAAAGTACCCATTTATGGCTTTAAAATTTATTACAAAGACCAGTCGGTGAAACTGAATTTAAAACAACTTGGAAATAAAAAAGCAACTTCAGACTTTTTTGAAGATGCAATAAACAGGATGATTGACGCTGACCTTAAAAGCAAGATCATTTCACATGTTGACAAAATGGGAGGAATCAAAGAGGCATTCTCCGAAACAGGCATTAAAGAATTTAACAAACAGTTGGAAGAAGATTTCAAGGCAGATAACCCCGGTAAAACATTCAAGAAACTTACGGCAGTAAAGTTGACCCCGGGCAATGATAAAAATGGAGAAGAAGATATGGATTTATCATTGCTTGCTTTGGAAAGAAAAAGCAGCTATAATGAAAAACTGCTCGTTGCCACAGGCAGCAATTATGCCTTTGCTGTACTGGAAAAGGACAGCAACAGGCATTTTGATGAAATAAGCTTTTTTGATGCAGCAAAACTTGTAAATGAGGCATTCAAAAAAGGCACTATGCATATTGACCGTATTATGACTGATTTTTTTGAAAAGAAAAACCCCGGTTCAAAACTTCTGTTTCTTTTGAAACAAACAGACATGGTTTACCAGCCTGCAAAAGATGAAACAGTAATTGCTGATTTAAACAACCCTGACTATGAAAAATTCTGGAAAGACAAGAAAAAAAGAAGTCAGAATGTTTATACAGTTGTTAAGTTTAGCGGAAATCGAATCTATTTCCTGAAGCATGATATAGCAAAAGTACTTATAAACAAGCTTGAATTTGGAAGCCAGAACTGTTATGAGAAAGTAAACGGGATCTCAATAAAAGAACATTGCATCAAACTTAAGACTGACCGTCTCGGCAACATCTCCCCCATCAGGCAGGAAAAAAAATACACTCCGGATGAGGCATCCTCCTCTATAGTTTCTGAGCCACAGGCTCCGTATGGCAAAACAGTGTCATTTGCAAATTCCTTTGCTGAAATGAACGAAGCCGATGCAAAAGAAATGGCCTCACTTTCTCCTGAACAGCATCTTGCAAATGCAACAAAACTTACTAAGGAGCTTTACAAAGAGGAATTAAAAAAGCCAATGGATAAAAAAATAAATTTTAAATAACCCATGGATATACTGGTTGATGAACACAGGCAATTTTTAAGGCTGTTGCTCGTGCATGATGTGAAATTTATTCTCATTGGCGGCTATGCTGTAATATATCATGGCTACGAAAGGTTAACCGGCGACATGGACATCTGGCTTGAACCTGATAACGATAACCGAAAACGGCTCTTAACTGCCCTGGCTGCATTTGGAATAGAAGATGAAGATGTAAAACGGGTGGCAGAAACAAACTTTACTGAGCCACAAGTTTTTTTTATCGGGAAAGTGCCACGACGCATAGATTTTTTGACGAGAATAACAGGTGTGGATTTTAATGAAGCCATAGAGAAGGTAAATTTCTTTTTTATGCAGGAATATAAAATACCGGTAATTCACTATCATCATCTTCTTGCATCTAAAAAAAACACCGGCAGGCTTAAAGACGAAGCTGATATAGAAGAGCTGCAAAGAATAAATAAATACAAAAATGAATAGGTACTCTGCAAAATTCTTGCTATGATTAAGCGCACCATCTGCATCCAAAATGCCTGCTTCCTCAAATTCAGCAGTGGGCAGATGGTTGTGAGTTACCGTCATATAAAAGGCATGGAAGATGTGCCGGATAAAACGGTTCCGATAGAAGACCTCGGCATGCTGGTGCTGGAACATCAGCAGATAAGCCTTACACATTATTTACTGGATAAGCTGGTGGCCGCTAATGTAGCCGTGGTAACCTGCAATGA
>JAYWII010000148.1:0-22476 GCA_043788995.1 Chitinophagaceae bacterium
AGCTGATTTGTAACAAAAACCATACAGCATTTTAGCTATTCACATTGTGTGTATATTTGGGTGAAAGCATGAGTTTTTTCACAAACTCCCGTTGCCTGCAACCCTATTTGAACACTCTAATAGCTCGGGCTGGACAATAAAAAGTTGACCAGCTATCAAAAATACTTTTAGGTTTATTTGAGTTTTGGATATTATTTTACATTGCTGAAACAGTTTCAAAATAAATAATTGACTCCGAATGGCAAACTGCAAAAAATAAATTAATGCTTAACCCCTAAGTAATATTTATATGAACAATACAAATGCAGAATATTATTTTTTCAAAGGCGGAGGCGAAATGGGTGAACTTATAAGAGCAAAAGATTGGAGCAAAACTCCGTTAGGTGACCCTGCAGACTGGTCTCAAAGCCTTTGTACTATGGTTGCCGTAATGCTCAATAATCCTTTTGGTATGTATATAGCCTGGGGCAGCGAATATATCCAGCTTTACAACGACGGCTATCGTCCTATACTTGGAGCTGTCAAACATCCACAGGCATTGGGTATCAGTACCCGGGAAACATTTTCTGAAATATGGCACATCATTGAATCTATGTTTGACGGAGTAATGAATGGACAAGCAGTAGGTTTTCCTGATTTTATGTTACCCTTAAACAGAAACGGTTTTGTAGAAGAATGTTATTTTGATTTTTCTTATAGCCCTATCCTGAAAAATGATGGGGAAGTAGGAGGAGTGCTGGTAACTGTTATTGAAACGACAGAGAAGAAAAAAGCAGTAGATGCACTCAACGAAAGCAATACAAGGTATGTTAATAACATTTTGCAGGCTCCCGTAGCTATGTGTATTTTCCGTGGCAAAAATCATGTGGTGGAAATTGCAAATGAAAAAATGCTTCAATTATGGGGTAAGCAGGCAGAACAGGTAATGAACAAACCCATTTTTGAAGGATTACCCGAAGCAAAAAATCAGGGCTTAGAAGAATTGATTGATAAAGTTTATACCACAGGTGAAAAATTTGTGGCGAATGAAAGACCTGTTGATCTTCCCCGTAATGGAAAAATGGAAACGACCTATGTCAACTTTGTTTACGATGCTTTGAAAGAGGCTGATGGAGATATTTCAGGTATTATAGCAACAGCAACAGAAGTAACAACACAAGTGGAAGCAAGAAGAAAAATTCAGGAAAGCGAAGAACAATTCAGCACCCTTGCGAACAACATTCTAAACCTTGCATGGATTGCTGATGGTGCAGGATGGATTTACTGGTACAACAAACAATGGTATGAGTATACAGGAACGACATTAGAAGAAATGCAAGGATGGGGATGGGAAAAAGTGCATCATCCTGAACATATTGAAAGAGTGGTTGATTTTGTAAAGCAGGCATGGAAAATAAATAAGCCATGGGAACTTGTCTTTCCATTACGTGGCAGTGATGGGCAATACCGTACTTTTCTTACACGGGCTTTTCCGGTATGCGATGAAGAAGGACAAATCACTCATTGGGTTGGAACTAATACCGATATAGAAGAACAAAAAACAAGGGAAGAAAAAAAAGATGAATTCATCAGCATTGCCAGCCATGAAATGAAAACGCCACTCACTACAGCTAAAGCATATTTGCAAATGCTTGAACTTTCCTTGAATGAAAACGACGAAGATGCAAAACTCTTTGCAAAAAAAGCAAGCCAGTCTGTTAACAGGCTTAGTGACCTGGTAGGCGAATTGCTTGACGTAAGTAAAATACGGCTTGGCAAATTAAATTATACTATTACTACTTTTAATTTTAATGAAATGATTGAAAGCACTGTTGAGAATGTACAGCTTACTTCACAAACACATACCATCATAAAAACGGGTAAAGTTTTAGATAATGTAACCGGCGATAAAGACAGGCTTCAACAAGTGGTTATTAATTTATTAACCAATGCCATTAAATATTCTCCGAGTGCAGAAAGCGTTTTTATAATGGTAGAGCAGGAAAAAGGTGTAATAAAAGTTTCAGTGAAAGATACGGGAATCGGGATGAGCAGGCAAAGCCTTAATAAGATATTTGAAAAGTATCATCGTATTGAAGAACATTCAATGCATTTTCAGGGCTTAGGCATTGGGTTATTTATCTCTTTTGAAATTATTCAACGCCATCATGGAAAATTGTGGGCGGAAAGTGAAACCGGAAAAGGAAGTACATTTTATTTCACTATACCATTAGATATTACTTCACCCCAATAAAAAATAAACAATGCCACACGACAACCAAGATAAATGTATTTTAATTTACGAAGACGACCAGGAAATTTTGTTCCTGTGCAAGAAGCTTTTATCAAACAATCAATATCGTGTAGAAACACTATCACGATGTGAAAATGTGATTGCAGACATTGAGCTTATTAAACCCAGTCTTATTTTAATGGACTTATGGATTCCGGAAATTGGCGGTGAGAAAGCTATAGCTATGATAAAAGAAAATCCTGCAACCCGTCATATTCCTGTGCTCCTATTTTCAGCCAATGCAGATATTAAAGAAATATGTAAAAAAATAAATGCCGATGGCTATATCGAAAAGCCTTTTGATATTAATACGCTAAAAGAAACAATAGAGCAAAATATTTAAGCCAAGTACAGTTATCAGAATGTTGTCAATATTAAGCAGGGAGCATGACAGCAAATGATATACACATTACACATAGCCTTTCGTATCTTACTCACAAGTAATAAATTGTTATACAATGCCTTAGTAATGTGCGGCAATAACTAAAAAATATGCGGCACAAAGCAAAAAATGTACGGCATAGCTCTAAAATTGTTACGCCCTGGCATTAAATTTTAACACTTTCCGCTAAAAATGTTACACACTGCTACTTAACTTTAGTACACAAACACATTTTTATAACAATTAAATCTTTTCACTCATGGCATCAACTTCAGAAGTTACCATTTTCGCCGTCGTAGGTGTTCAACAATTTTATCCGCAAGCCAGTAGCAACAACCCTTGAGCCGCCGTCGCCTGGTTTCCCAACCAGCGACACAACAGGTGGGCTACAGGCTCCCGTTGGTCAGGAGTTGAAGGTGCCATAATCATTCAAACGAAAGAAGATGAATTTTACATTGCAGGTTCAGGTATAGTTGCCACATTTGAAAATATAAAAAACTCAACACTAAAGGCTCGAATATTAAAAAATGAAGAGGGACAATTAGAAAGGAATGAATGGAAAATAATCCGGCACTTAAATGGAGACCAAACACACCAGGGCAGACATATCCGGATATTTGCTGGTGACTACTACATACAACGATTGGAGTTGTACAACTACCAGCGATAAACCTGCTGTTAAGATATTTGAATGCATTCTTGTTTTATAAAAACTATGTCAAATGAAATATATGAGAAAATATTTTGTAACTGTTGTTGTATTGTTCATCCTGCTGAATAATGCTGCAGCTCAAAGAAAAGCGGATGTCATTATTCATGCGGCTACTATTATTGATGTAGAGCATGGTAAATTAATTCCCAACAAAGCGATTGTGATTAATGGAAAAAGAATCATTGCTGTGATAAATGAAGAGCAGGCTGGTTCATATATATCCGGAAATAATATTGATGCCAAAGGAAAATTCATTATGCCGGGATTGTGGGACATGCACATGCATTTTGGCGGAGGCGATACTTTGATAGAAGAGAATAAAAATTTGCTGATGCTGTATTTGGCCAACGGTATTACCAGTGTGAGAGATTGTGCTGCCGATATCAGCCCGTCTGTTTTGCAATGGCGCAAAGAAATAAATGAAGGATCACTAAAGGGACCAACCATTTATACAGCCGGGCCTAAACTGGAAGGATATAAATCAATCTGGGTGGGAGATATAGAAGTAGACAACAGTGCAGAATTAAATAAGGCGATTGACAGTTTACAAAAAATAAAAGTTGATTTTGTAAAGATCACCGATAACACCATGAAGCCGGCTTTATACCTGGAGGCTTTAACGGAAACAAGAAAAAGAGGTTTCCAGATCACCGGTCATATTCCTGCGGCTCTAACACTTACACAAGTATCTGATGCCGGCTTAAGTGCCATAGAGCATATTGGATATTTATTAAGGGCAGGCAATAGTGACGAAGCTGGCTATTCAGCGAAGATTGCATCCGGCCAATTTACTGCAAGAGAGTATAACAAATTATTACTGCAGCAATTTGATACAGCGGCTGCAATGAAAGTTTACCAGCAACTGGCAAAGAATGGAACCGCTGTGGTGCCAACTTTATCTATCAGTTATACTGTTGCTTATCTTGATCAAAACGATCATAAAAATGATACTTACCTGCAATACATTGGTAGAGGCTTGCGTAATACCTATAACTGGCGTGTGGAAAGGGCTGCAAAGGATTCCGCGGATGCCATCAAATTCCGGCATGAATTATTTGAACGTTCTGCAGGCTTGTTACCATTGCTGCAAAAAGCGGGTGTAAAAATTATTGCAGGTACAGATGCCGGTTATCTGAATTCTTTTGATTATCCGGGACGCTCTTTACACCAGGAATTAGCGCTGATGGTGAAATATGGTTTAACAGCATTGCAAGCGCTGCAGGCTTCTGTGATAAATGGCCCGGCATTTTTTAACCACCAAAAAGATTATGGAAATATTGCTGCCGGTAAAATAGCTGACCTGTTATTACTGGATGAAAATCCATTACAAAATATTAGTGCTACAGAAAAGATCACTGCAGTAATTGTAAAAGGTGAAGTGTATAACAGGAGCAGGTTAGATGAATTATTGCAGGAAGTAAAGCGGAGAGCAGCAGAGTAACACAACCTGTCTTATCAATACAGTCAAATTAAAATTTCTTTTGTGTTGCACCCTGCCTGGTTTACATTCGCTGCATGAAAGCATTTAAATTTATAACCACTAGTTTTATTCTTCTTATATGTTTTTTTGCAACTAATGCACAAACAAAAACAATATCTCCCAAAGGAAAACTCTTTATCATCGGGGGAGGAGACAGACCGCCATCATTGATGAAATCATTACTGAATGTGGCAGCACTCGGGCCAAATGATTATGCTGTTGTGCTGCCTATGTCCAGTGAGCAACCAGATACCTCTTACTATTATTTCAAAACAGATTTTCAGCCTGTATCGGCTAGGCCATTACTAAACTTCAACTTTACGGCTCAAAATGTAAATGATAAAAACTGGCTGGATTCATTACAGCATGCCAAATTAATTTTTATCACTGGTGGAGACCAGGGACGTTTTATGAAAGTGGTATTGAACACGCCTGTATATGCGGCCATTCATGCAGCTTATCAAAATGGCGCTACCATTGCTGGTACCAGTGCCGGTGCAGCAGTGATGAGTAAAAATATGATCACCGGTAAGGAATTTTCAGATACGGTTTACAGGGCTACCTTCAGGAAGTTGCAGGATCAAAATATCGAGATCAAAACTGGATTGGGTTTAATTACCAATGCTGTAGTTGATCAGCATTTTATTGTCCGCAGCCGTTACAACCGTTTGTTGTCTGCATTGGCATTATACCCATCGCTGGCATGCATTGGTATTGATGAAGAAACCGCCATCATTGTACAGGGTAACAATGTGAAAGTTACCGGAGGCAGCCAGGTGATTGTAATGAAAAACCCCAGTCAATTAAAAATTACTGCTAATAAGCTGGTAAAATTTAATGACATTGAATTCAGCATCTATACAGATGGAGATGAGTTTGCTCTGGAATGATAAGTGAGTAGTTTTATTTGCTGCTAATTCAATTTATACTCAGACGTTTTATTTTTGTTTTTATGACACCATCGTTTTCCAATCCATCTATCAGTATAGCAAGTGTAGGAGATTTGGCTGCCATTACAGCTTTACTCAACAGGGCGTACCGTGGAGAGAGTTCCAAAGAAGGCTGGACACATGAAGAGCACCTGATTGATGGAGAGGTACGTACCAATGAAGAAACACTGCAACAACTTATTCAGCAGGAAAATTGTATCCTGCTAAAATATACCAACGAAGAACAAACAATAATTGGCTGTGTAAATCTGCAACAACATGCAGACCGGATTTACCTCGGCATGCTGAGTGTATCTCCTAAATTACAAGGTGGCGGAGTTGGAAAGCGGTTATTAAAAGCAGCAGAAGAATATGCCCTGCAATTTAATTGCAGGGCCATTTATATGACTGTTATTTCCGTTCGGTCAGAATTGATTGGCTGGTATAAGCGCCATGGATACCTTGATACCGGCGAAAGAAAACCTTTTAAAGAAGACAGCTTAACCGGCAAACACCTGCAGCCATTAGAATTTATGGTGATGGAAAAAATAATTTCTCAGTAAAATATTTGATTGCCGGTTATTTTAGAAATCAGAATATGCGGCAGCATGCATCAATATAATATCTGCTTTTGAAACATTGTGCTGGTATTCAGGCAAGGCAGATAAATGCTTCCATTCGGGTGAACTCCCAAAAGTTTTCCAGTGAATATCTCTTGCAGCCATATTTTCAAAACTGGTCATATAAATCAGGTTAGGCATCCTGCTTCCACTCAACACATCCGCATAAAATACGGCATTGAATTCCAGTTTTTTGAAAAGGTCTATTTCACCACCTTCATTAAACATTTGCACTTTGTTTTTATATAAAGCATCAGTAGCACTTTCATAACTGCGTAGTTCGTAAATATGTTCGCTTTTTGCAGATGTTAAATTGGGCAGGTTCATTTTTATTGCCAATGGAAATGCTTTTAGCAGTATAGTTTCATACCGGGTGAATGGTGCTGCATTATAAGCTGCATCCAGGTATTCCTTTGCTGTAGTTTTGTAATCATTGTCCAGGCTGATCAATACATCAATCGCAATAAGCGCCTCGATAGTTTTAGCATTGATAAAAACATAAATAGTTTTATCTGCAGCAGTGTCATTTGCAATAGGTTTGAATATGCCGATATTTTCAAATTTATTTTTATGCAGTAAAGGCATTAAAGCTTTTTCAAGATAATTATCCAATACTTTTTCCTGTTCAGCAGTAGCAAAGTGATAAACCGTTATCCGGTAAAATTCCTGTTTATCTTTATTTTGTTCAGATGCTTTGGTGGAAGTAAAACCCAATAAAAGGGCAGTGCAGAGTAGTGCAATCGCAGATAGACTTTTCATTGTTTGAATTTTAAATTTATACTACCACAAGATAAAGAATGATTTGTATTAATAAATGCCTGTAAGATTGGTTGCATTAAAATAATTAGCTTTTGTAACTTAATTCAGGCTTCGCCGTATTACAATCTTTCACACATCAACTTTTGCAACAATGGATAGCATTGCAAAAAGGCGGTATTTTATCGACTGGGTGAGGGTGCTGGCCTTCTTCCTGCTCATTTTTTTTCATTGTGCATGCCATTTATGAAATAAGGGGAGCAAGATTTTTTGTTCCGCTTATTTTTACAGGTTTACGAACGATTACATCGGATCCTTTAGCAAGAAAAACGGAATGTGGCTTTACTCCTTCTATAAAAGGAACAAAAGAAGCTCCATATAATTTTTTCACATCGCATTTTAATAAAAAATTGTTTACCGGGTACACCTGCCAGCGGGGATGCTCTACGGCATATTCAATTGTGGTGGTTGCATTTAGTTGATTGTAGCCAAAATAATGTTCCAGGATAAATTCTTCTTCGCTGTTTGGCTGTATATCCTGGAGTGCAGTCCCTGCCTGTATTTCAATAGAGTTCCAATGTTGCTTTTTCTTTTTCCAGCTGTATTCAACCAACAGCTGGTTGTTTACCTGCCGGATGTTGTGAAACATTTTAGCAGTGCTGTAATGTTCATTGTATAAAATATTAGCTGTGCTGGCTATGATTGGTTTGGGTACGATCTCGGATACAAACCCAACGCCCCGTTTCCATTGCTGTCCATCAAAATGTTTTATATAGTAACGAAGATTTACTTCTTCAAAATGGCTGTGCCACGGCCATTGAATGCCTAATACTTTTGTATTGTTGAATAAGAAACCCACCACACTTACTAATGCCTTTCCTTCAAAAAAATCAATAGTGGTATAGGGAGGAAGATGAGGTTGTAAAACAGCAGGATCCACTTCGTAATTCAACATGGCTAAATATTCCCAGGTGGCGGATAAAAATATTTTCTGTTTCATCTCAGTTTATTTTTTCGGAGATTTTATAAGGTTTAGCATACCGGAATCTTGCCAGTAGCCTGGGTTCATAGTAGCCATCAATACCCAATGACGTGATGCTGCCGGAATTTTCTATGTGAAGGTAGCCGTCAGTATCCAAAATGGTTTCATCCACAAATACATCCTTTACTGAGCCAATCACCAAAAAAGTTCCATTTTGTTTGATGGGAACAATTTCTTCCAGTTGCATGGCATATTTTACATTGCTTTCTAAAACAAACGGCGATTTTATATTTTCTTTCCAGTCAATGGTTAACCCCACTTCATCAAATTCACTTTCATCTTTATCATATTTAGCACTGGTTTGATGTGCCTTTCCAATAAAGGAAGTATGGATATGGTTCATGGTGTATACACCAGTATCTTCAATATTACTGAGGGTGTGTGGCGCTGCTTCCTTAGGACGGTTGATGTATCCTATCAAAGCAGGATCAGCACCAATATGAACAATATTGCTGAAAATAGCCAGGTTGGGATTACCCTCTTTATCCGCAGTACCAATTAAAGTAACACTTTTAAAACCACTAAGGCTGTTGATAAAATTGGCACGGTAAAAACGTTCCCAGGATTGAATTTCCGCTAAAGTAAATTGCTTCATTTTTATTGGGTTTATTATGGGTTAAGTGGTAACAAGATTTGCAGTAATATGTTTAAAGAAAGTAAATCAATTTAATTATTAGTTTCTTTGCCCTAATAAAATTATTATGGAAAAGATCAACTGGGGTATCATTGGTTGTGGCGATGTTACGGAGGTAAAAAGCGGCCCTGCTTTTAATAAAGTTCCTCATTCATCATTGGTAGCTGTAATGAGAAGAGATGCTGCAAAAGCAAAAGATTATGCCAACAGACACCAGGTACCTAAATGGTATGATGATGCAGCTGCACTGATAAATGATCCGGATGTAAATGCCATTTATATTGCCACGCCACCTTCCTCTCATTGTGAATATGCATTAGCGGCTATTGATGCCGGTAAGCCCGTATACGTGGAAAAACCGATGACTGCAGATGTGGCAACAGCTTTTGCAATGTCGGAAGCTGCAAAAGCAAATAATGTAAAATTAACAGTAGCACATTACCGCAGGCAAATTCCATATTTTAAAAAGATAATGCAATTGCTGGAAGATAAAATTATTGGAAATCCTTTATTTGTTCACCTTGAATTTTATACCAAACCGCTTACGGCAGCGGAGCTCAATGTTCCAAAGATTGCATGGCGGGTAAACCCGGCAACAGCAGGTGGTGGCTTGTTTCATGATCTTGCACCTCACCAGCTTGACCTGATGCATTATTTCTTTGGGGCTGCTTCGCAGGTGAAAGGTATTGCTGTCAATCAATCTCATTTATATGAAGCAGATGATTTTGTTGCAGGAAATATCTTATTTGAATCAGGTGTTGCTTTTAGTGGAGTATGGAGTTTTTCTGTTCCAACCTCAGAAGAAAAAGATCAATGTGAGATCATCGGTACAAAAGGAAAGATCAGTTTTAGTATTTTTAATATGACCAAGATAGCTGTTACCATAAATGGGGAAAGCGAAATATTTTCTTTTGAAACGTTACAGCATGTACAGCAACCGATGATTGAACAAACAGTAAATTATTTTTTAGGTAAAGCAAATAATCCTTGCAGTGGGGAAGATGGCGTGCTGGTGATGCAATGGATGGAGTTGTTTACCAGTTAAAATTTCTCATTTTAATTATTTTAAACTTGAACAACAGCATGAAACTTTTCAATCTCATTTTTGCATTTCTTTTTGTGTTATTTGCAGCGCTGCAATACAATGATCCCGATCCTTATTTGTGGGTACCTATTTATATGTACGCTGCAGTATTGTGTTGGCTGGCGTTTCGTAACCGTTTTTATCCACGGGCTTATATCACAGGTATTGCAGTATATACAATATATGCTGTGTATAAGATTTTTGATCAGAATGGTTTAATAGACTGGATCAGTGTGCACCATGCAGAAAATATTGCAGAAACAATGAAGGCTGAAAAACCATGGGTGGAAGAATCCAGGGAGTTTTTCGGACTGGTGATATTGATGACTGTGCTGGCGGTTGATTGGTGGTACGCCGTAAGGAAAAGAGCATAAGGTATAAAAACAAATTTATAATGGTGCCTATACAACATAATTTAAATCAGTCGTTTTTATCCCCACACAAAACACCTATCAATCTCAACCTTGTTCCAGGTATGATCATAAAACCCCTTCTACTTTCTCTTTCAACATATTCTATTATCTTCCAGTCTATAAACGAAGCTGCCAATGCAACAAAAACAATATGGTATTTTTTCTCTCCCGGTAATAGTGGGAGCCCTGGGATTTTTTGTAGATATCTACGACCTTTTACTTTTCAGCATTGTACGTAAATCCAGTTTCAGGGATCTTGGTGTGGCAGAATCTGCCATGAAAAATATTGGAGAAAGTGTTATCAGCTGGCAGATGCTTGGCCTTACCATTGGGGGTATTGCATGGGGAATTTTGGGTGATAAGAAAGGAAGAAAAAGTGTGCTGTTCAGTTCAATACTGATTTATTCAGTTGCCATATTTGCTACCGGATTTGTTACCAATGTCAATCAATATACATGGTTGCGTTTCATAGCTGCCTTAGGCTTGGCTGGCGAATTGGGTGCCAGCATTACACTGGTAAGTGAATTATTGCCAAAAGAAAAAAGAGGCATTGCCGCAGCCATAATAGCAACCAGTGGTGTAATGGGAACCATTGCTGCTTATTACGTTCACATGCTAAGTAACGAGAACTGGCGGCTGTGTTATTTCATTGGTGGTGGTATGGGTATTGCATTATTATTTTTAAGAGTAAGTGTGCTGGAAAGTGTGATGTATGACGCAACCAAACAGGTAAAAGTACAAATGGGAAATTTCTGGATGCTGCTGAATAACAGGGAAAGATTTTTCCGCTACCTGCGCTGTATTTTAATTGGCTTGCCGGTATGGTATATCATTGGTGTGCTCATTTCATTTTCTGATGAGTTTGCAAAAGAATTTAAGATAGCCGGATTTGATCAGCCTAAAGCCCTGATGCTGCAATATTCGGTATTACTGTTTGGAGATATGGCTGCAGGTTTTCTTAGCAATTATTTGCAGAGCAGAAAAAAAACATTGATGATTTATTATGCCATCATCTCGGTGTTTTTTATGTTGTTTTTTATATTGAGAGGCGGGGGCAGTGCTTTTAATATGTATTTGATTTGCATGGGGCTTGGATTTGGTTCAGGCATCTCTGTATTATATATTACCATGAGTGCTGAATTATTTGGAACAAACCTGCGTGCCACTGCTGCTATTTCTATTCCAAACTTGGTAAGGGGATTTCTTCCGCTGATACTTATGCTGTTTCAATTCTTACGAAGCCCAACCATGTTTGCAGATTATGTTATTGCTGCATGGGTTACCGGTATCATTATATTAGTGATTGGTTTTGTATCGGTGCTGTACACAAAAGAATCGTTCGGCAAAGATTTAGACTTTGTAGAACGATAGATGAATGACGTGTAATTTCAGAAAATTGATCAGGAGGTGGGTGTAAGTTTTACATTGATAGCGTTAGCGCCTTTGGGGCCCATTTCTACTTCAAATGAAACTTTGCTGCCTTCATGAACGGGATCTTTCAATCCGTTAATATGTACAAAAACACTTTGTTGAGTTTCCAGGTCTTTGATAAAACCATATCCTTTTGCCTGGTTAAAAAATGTAATGGTACCTTTTCTTATCAGGTCTTCAGGATCCATTTCCTGTTGCTTTGGAACACCAATCTCAATGTCTTCCAGTTTAACCTTTCTCATTTTTCTTGGATCTGGCGGCGTATTAGAGATGTTTCCGTTCTCATCAATATATGCCATCATATCATCAAGACTTTTTCCTTCTTTATTGTTGTCTTTTCTTTCCTGCTTTTTTTCGGCCTTCTCTTTTTTACTTTGTTGTTTTTTCTTTTCTCTTTCTTTTTTGTTCCAGGTTTCTGCCATATTTTATTTTATTTAGATTATTTAATATTCTGTTTTGTCAGAATGATAATTGTGTAGTTGATCTGGGGAAAAGTGAGAAGTGTTTTCTGCAGATGTAATGTAAAGGTAAGCTTTTCTCAGCGCCTTTTGTATGTTACGTTAACATTTGTTATTACAATGTTTACAAACTGGATTTACAATTTGTTATTGACAAATAAAGATCACCAGCAAAGTAGAATCCGGAAGGACTGTTTGCTGATGTTCAATAATTTAATTAGTTAATGCAGCCACATAACCTTACATTTGCAGTTCTTAATGTTATTGCTCTCTTTGTTTGTGCGGTTTTATTCCTCCCCAAATTTTGTGATGTTCTAACCTAAGGCAGATAAGAAGCCAATCATATGCTGGCAGCCTTATCACATTTATTAATCTAAAAAAATTATAGTGTCATTTAACAATTTGCAGCTCATTGAGCCTGTATTACAGGCATTGAGCAAAGAAGGGTACAGCACCCCTACACCAATTCAGCAACAATCTATTCCTGCTATTTTGCAAAAAAGAGATCTGCTCGGATGTGCCCAGACGGGTACTGGTAAAACTGCTGCATTCACCATTCCTATTTTGCAACTGATGCATCAGCAACAGGAAGGGAAACCAAGACAGCATCGTATTCAAACATTGATCCTTACACCCACCCGTGAGCTGGCCATACAGATCGGAGAAAGTATTGAAGCTTATGGAAGATTTCTTCCAATCAAACACGTAGTGATATTTGGTGGTGTATCGCAATACAGCCAGGTAAACGCTGTACGCAATGGGGTGGATATTATTGTAGCCACACCAGGCCGTTTACTGGACCTGATGCAGCAGCGTATCATATCACTAAGCGATATCCAGTTCTTTGTGCTGGATGAAGCTGACCGTATGCTGGATATGGGTTTTGTGCATGATGTAAAACGCATCATTACCAAATTACCTGCTAAAAGGCAAACTTTATTTTTCTCTGCCACCATGCCGGATGAAATCAAACAACTGGCCAATGTATTATTGACCAATCCTGTAAAAGTGGAAGTAACCCCGGTTTCTTCTACCGTTGATATTATTCAGCAGTCAGTTTATTTTGTTGAGAAGCAAAACAAGCAACCATTACTGGTTCAGTTACTGCAGGATCAAACCATTGAAACCCTGCTGGTGTTTACACAGATGAAACATTCTGCTGATAAATTATCCAGGAGCCTTAATAGTGCAGGTATTCGTACCGAAGCCATTCATGGTAACAAATCTCAAAATGCAAGGCAGAACGCTTTGAAAAATTTTAAGAACAGGGAAACCCGTGTATTAGTTGCCACAGATATTGCAGCACGTGGAATTGATATTGATGAGTTAACACATGTACTTAACTATGAGTTACCGAATGTACCTGAAACTTATGTACACCGTATTGGCAGAACAGGAAGGGCAGGAGCAAGTGGAATCGCTATTTCTTTTTGCGATGTAAGCGAAAAAGCATTGCTTACTGATGTGCAAAAGCTGATCAAGAAAACGATTCCGGTAATAAAGGGCCATGCATTTGAAAACAATTCAATGCATAATGCACCCGTTCATACAAAACCAGCTGGTTCAAACAACAATTACCATTCACCGGAAAAAAGAAGAAGATTTACTAAACCTTATTCTTCACAAAGAGCATATTAAGTAAGGTTTTAATAGCGATAGCAAACAGCATTGATATTCATACCAGCACCAACAGATGCAAATAGGATTACATCACCGGCCACAAGCCGGTGATCTTGTATCTGCTCTTTCCTCACAAGATCGTACAGGGTGGGAATGGTGGCAACAGAACTGTTACCCAGCCATTGTATGCTCATAGGCATGATGTTTTCAGGATGCTCATTGATGCCATATAAACCGTATAACTGTTTGATAATGGCTTCATCCATCTTTTCATTCGCCTGGTGAATGAAGATCTTTTTCAATTCATGAATCTGGATACCGCTTTTATCTAAGCAATCTTTCATAGCAGCAGGTACATGTTTAATGGCATATTCATACACTTTACGTCCTTTCATTTTTATATATCGGATATGAGGATCGCTGCCGGGTAAATTGGATTGCCCCATATTGATGTAATCAACTTCATTCAGCGAATGTGTTTGCATTGACATATTAAGAATGCCGGAACTGTTTTCAGTTGTTTCTTTGTATTCTAATACAGCAGCGCCAGCACCATCGCTGAAGATCATACTATCACGGTCATAGATATCTATTACTCTCGACAATGTTTCTGTTCCGATAACCAATGCTTTTTTGGCAATACCAGCTTTAAAAAATGCATCCGCCTGTATAACACCCTGCACCCATCCGGGGCAGCCAAATAAAATGTCGTAGGCTATGCAGTTGGGATTACGAATACCTAATTGGTGTTTGATTAGACAGGCTAAAGAAGGTACAGCATCCATTTGAACAGTACCTTTCAACACGTTGCCAAAATTATGTGCAACGATCAACTGATCCAGTTCTTCCGGATTGATGCCACTATCTGTGATAGCATTTCTTGCAGCAATGGCCCCTATGTCAGAAGCAGTAAGATTATCTGATGTGTAGCGTCTTTCTTCAATGCCAGTGATCTGTTTAAATTTTTCCACCACCACCTGCGGGGGAGCTGTCAGCGGCAAATGATTGTCGCCATAAAATATATGTTGTGCAAAATCGGTGTTTGACTTTACAACCGGCGGTATGCAGGAACCTGTTCCAGAAATGATTGTACGAAACATAAGTGACCAAAGTTTATAAAAAAAATCTGCTGCCGTATGATTATGGGCAGCAGATAAACTGATATAAATTATGTACCAAATTGTTAAACTGAATTTACAAAAGGCATACAGATGATTCAATAATGCTGTTATTTACTCAGCAATTGCTTTATCTAATTCTTCTTCGGTTTCAGTTGTTTCTTCAGGTGCAGGGGTGTTGTTTTTTATTGTTAGTGTAAAATCATTGCTAAGTGCAAACTCGAGCCATTGATCCACCAATAATTTTTTTATACTATCATCTTCCTGCAGTACCGAAGCCAGTTCTTTAGCCACAGCAGCTTGTTTAATCTGTGTGTTAATACGGCCCTTATTTACCTGGAGCTGCGTAAAACTGAACTTGATCTTACGTCCACCGGCTGCTCTTTCAAAATCGGTATTGTTCAAACGCATCGTTTGATCTCCGCTGGCAGAACGTTTTATGAGTATTGCAATTACAGGCAAATACTTTTTCCATGTTTGTGTGAACATACATTAACTTTTAATATTCTTTTCAGAACGATTATTAAAATCAATCAATAAAAAACAGGTTGCACTAATTGTTTTCACTTAAACGGGTAAACTCTGCACCGTTATAAATACGTGCCAGGCTGGCATCTTTTGTTCTTTCCCATTCTTCTACATTAGAGTCAGAAACAATTCTCCAGAAATTTTTTGATTTTAACTCATTAAAATCATTTGTGCGGATGAACAACCCTTTTACAGTAGCTCTCTGCTTGAAGTGAATGTTTATTTTTGGATTCTTTTGTGCTTTCGTGTCAATGAATTTCTCGATACTTTCATTTGTCATACTTGAAAATTTATTTTAATTTATGATGAAAACTGATGTTATAACTGATAAATAGCTGCCCTGACCTTGCATTCTGCATTTTAAAACCCATGTTTGAAACATACATGTTCATGCGTAGTGTAAATTAAAAAACAACCTTGAGCAGAATGCAGGTGTAATAGAAAAATACGAGAGACAGGAAATGATCGTTCGCTTACAAGAGATTATCTCAACAATATGCTGTAAAGGTAGGCATTTTTTGTGAGGTTTTCAGTTTTTCCTTTGAGTATGGGGTGTACGGCACCAACCCGGTGATTAAAGTCAGGGTATTATTTCAATCATTAAATGGCGTGACGGGTGTCAGTTGTTTCACTGAAATAAGCAACTACCTTTCGTATAAATTAATGTTTTATGAAACAAATATTCATCAGCTGTAAACTGTTACCGGGTTTGCTCCTCTTATTTTGTTTATCAATCATTTTATATTCCTGCGACAATTATAACTTTTCCCAGCCTCTGCCTGTGGACCAAAAAAATATATACCAATTTCCAAAAAACTTCCGTGGGGATTGGCAGGAAGATGAAAGCGCTGTCTCAATCTATATTTCAAAAACACATATTGATTTCTTTACAAAAGATTCGGAAAAAATTATTGACGGAGCATGGCCACGCCTGAATGACACGGGTGGTTATGTATATCCATCTGTTGCTTATAATACCCTTAAAACTATCAGGTATGATTCTTTAAAAAGGCCTGTTGATACCATTAGCAATTACCTGGTAAGAGATAATTATGCTTACCCGGTTAACGATAAACAACTATTGGAAAAAGGTTACCCCTGCCAGGTAGATAATGACACCATCATAGTTTTAAAAGATGATAAGGTATCTATAGACCTGGGCCAGAATGCTTTTTTGCGTAAACTCAATAAAAAATTTTATGTACTCAATCTGCATATAAAACCCAGGCTTCTTGATGAAAATGGGTGGTGGTGGCTGGTGATCATTGAAATAAAAGAAAAACAGTCTCTTAACTTATGGTACTGCACTTCTAAAATGCTTGAACAACCTTCTCTGCTGTATGAATATCGCAACGAAAATTATTTTGACAGTAAATGGAAAACAGCTGATATGATTCGCCTGATGAAAGAAGGAAGTTTTAGTATGGAAAATAAATTTATCAAACCCTCCAATGATGAATGACCGGCAGCCTTATTGAACAAATCATCCCATTTCCTGTTGCTTAACTAAAAATTGTTACCGTTAATGTAAAAATTTTAGAATAACCATATTCAATCATTGCATTACGTATCTTGAATTTTAAAAAAACAGCAACTATGGAGTTTACCTTTCAGCGAATCATTGTTTCATTAATTGCCCTTATTTTTTCTGTATCTGTAAATGCCCAGCTAAAAAGTGTTGCCAAAACTGACACCACAGGCAAACCATCCACAGCAGCTGCCAACCAGGGGCCCAAACCTTATAAAGATGTTATCACATCCAAAGCTATATCAGACGGTGGATTGTTTTGGATGCATAAAGTAGATGAAAAATATTTTATCGAAATACCTGACTCATTATTTGGCCGTGAAATATTAGTAGTGAACAGGATCTCAAAAGCTGCAGCAGACATGCGGATGGGCGGATTCTTTGGTTATGCTGGAGACCAGATCGGCCAAAATGTGATCCGTTTTGAAAAGGGGGTTAATAATAAAATTTTCATCCGTAAAATTTCTTTTGCTGAATATTCAAAGGATTCCACCTCTCCCATGTTTACAGCAGTAAAGAATTCAAATGTTCAGCCCATTGTATTTTCTTTTGACATTAAAGCATTGGGGAAAGACTCTACCGGTGCTGTAATTGACATCACCGAGTTTATTAATGGAGATAATGACGTACTGTATTTTAATAACAACATTAAGTCTGCCCTCCGGATAGGTGGTTTACAGTCGGATAAATCTTATATCGTTGGTGTAAAATCATATCCCATTAACCTTGAAATAAAATCCGTAAAAACCTACAGCCGTTCATCTATATCCCCGGGAGCTTCAGCAGGATCAGGCAACCTAACCATGGAGCTAAACAGTTCGCTTGTATTGTTACCAAAAGCACCCATGCAGGGAAGATACTTTGATCCCAGGGTTGGCTTTTTTAATGTGGGTTACACTGATTATGATGAAAATCCGCAAGGCGTTAAAAGAATAAGCCTTATTAAGCGCTGGAGGCTGGAGCCAAAAGATGAAGACATGGAGAAATACAAAAGAGGTGAACTGGTGGCGCCTAAAAAACCAATTGTGTTTTACATTGATCCGGCTACTCCTGCAAAATGGGTTCCGTATTTAATACAGGGTGTAAATGACTGGCAAAGAACATTTGAAAAAGCAGGTTTTATGAATGCGATCATGGCAAAGAAAGCGCCAGCCAAAGCAGAAGACAGTACCTGGAGTTTAGATGATGCCACCAATTCGGCCATTGTGTACAAGCCATCAGATATTGCCAATGCAAGCGGCCCCAGTATTTCAGATCCACGTAGTGGTGAAATAATGGAGAGCCATGTAAACTGGTACCACAATGTAATGTCTATTTTGCACGACTGGTACCTGGTGCAGGCTGCACCAAATGATCCAAGGGCAAGGAAAATGGTTTTTGATGATGAGCTCATGGGGGAATTGATCAGGTTTGTGTCATCACATGAAATTGGTCATACACTGGGTCTGCGTCATAATTACGGATCCAGCAGCACGGTGCCGGTAGAAAATTTACGTAATAAAGCATGGGTGGAAGTCAACGGTCACACACCTTCTATAATGGATTATGCCAGGTTCAATTATGTAGCACAGCCGGAAGACAGTATCAGTGAAAAAGGAATATTTCCAAGAATAGGAGACTACGATAACTGGGCCATTGAATGGGGGTACAGAAATTTTCAACAGTTTAAATCCCCGGCCGAGGAAAAGTCTTATTTAAATAAATGGGTGATAGAAAAATTAAAAAATAAACGCCTGTGGTTTGGAACGGAAACCAACCCTGATGACCCAAGAAGCCAGAGTGAGCAGGTAGGAGATGATGCCATGAAGGGTAGTATGTATGGTATCAAAAACCTGCAGCGGATCGTTCCCAATCTTTTAACGTGGACAAAAATGCCGGATGAAGATTATACAGATCTGAAAAATATTTACAGCCAGCTAAGTACACAGTACAACAGATACATTAATCATGTTGCAAAATATATTGGGGGCATTATGGAAACTCCTAAAATGACAGAGGAAGAAGGACCGGTTTATGAAATAGTTGCAGAACAAAAACAAAAAGAGGCCGTTGATTTTTTAAATAAGCAATTGTTTACAACACCAACCTGGTTAATTGACCAGGATATTTTCGGCAAAACTGGCTTGAGTGGGTTAACCGTAATAGGCAACATACAGGACAATGTATTGAACCGGGTGCTTAGTATCCGTACATTCAGCAAATTGATTGAAGCGGAAGCAACGCTTGGCAATAAAGCTTTTCAAATTACTGACCTGCTCAGTGAGATGAAGAAAGGCATCTGGAGTGAATTACCCGCCAGGAAACCCATTGATGTGTACCGGCGTAACCTGCAAAAATCTTATGTGAATGTGCTGGGAAATATTTTAAATCCACAGGCACAGACAACAGAGATATCCAGCTCTATTTCATTCACGATAGTTACTAGCAATGATAAGTCAGACGCTACCAGCGTGGTAAGGGCGCATTTAGCAGCGTTGAGAACGGAGGCCGCTGCTGCAGCTGCCGGAGCAACAGATGTAATGACTAAATACCACCTGCAGGATATTGCAAAAAGGATAGACAGCATCCTTGATCCTAAAAAATAATTTTATTGATTTCTAGCTGAAAACAAAAATGCCATCCAAACTGGATGGCATTTTTGTTTATTTCTACTGTAAGATGAAGTTGCCATCAAAACTGGTAATTATGAGCAACACAAGTTTTATTCATGATATAGGTCAGCCAAAGTTTTTTTCTGCAGCGATAACTTTACTTGCTTTTTAAAGATGTATTTTGGAATACATTATTCTGTGCTTTGGATAATTATTTCCAGCAGCATAGATGAATGCTTTATTATTACTGCAGTATATCTTTTGAAAAAGTATAAATTACTGTTGCATGAATACGACTGATACATATAAAGGCTTAACCACCGAAGGAATAACTGACAGCCGTGAAAAACACGGCAGCAATACCATTGAAATGCAGGAAGACCGTGTATTCTGGCATGTATTAAAAGAAGTGGTTACAGAACCGATGTTTATTATTCTGCTGGCTGCCTGTATCATTTATTTTGTAGTGGGGCAATACCAGGAAGGCATCATTATGCTGGTATCCATTTTAATTGTGGCAGGTATTTCCCTGTTTCAGGAATACCGGAGCAGGAATGCCATACAGGCGCTGAAAAAATTATCAGCTGCTAAAGCAAATGTAATACGCAACGGTTTGCCAACTGAAATACCAGCTGAAGAAATAGTAGTAAATGATCTGCTGCTGCTGGAGGAAGGAGCCGTGGTGGCTGCAGATGGATTGATATTAACTACCAATGATTTTTCATTGAACGAATCCATTTTAACCGGTGAGTCATTTGCTGTAATCAAAAATGCAGAAAATAACAATAGTGTTTACAAAGGCACACTGGTAACCAGTGGCAGTGCTTCTGTAAAAGTAACTGAGGTTGGATTAAAAACCATGTTTGGAAAGATCGGCTTATCCATGCAGGAGATCAGGATGGAGAAGACACCGCTGCAAAACCAGATCCGTTCATTTGTTAAAAATATGGTGTGGATAGGAGTGGTGGCTTTTTTAATTGTAGTAGGATTTAATTATTACCAGTCATCAAATCTTGTTCAGTCTTTTTTACAGGGTCTTACGCTGGCCATGAGTATTTTGCCGGAAGAAATTCCTGTTGCATTCAGTACTTTCCAGGCATTGGGAGCTTTCCGTTTGTTGCGGAATAATATTATTGTAAAACAGCCGCAGTTTGTTGAAACACTGGGATCTGCCACGGTGATCTGTTCAGATAAAACCGGGACCCTTACTCAAAACAAAATGAGCATTGCGTGGCTGTATGATGCCGTTTCAAAAACATCTATTCATGTAAAAGATGATAATGCCCTGCCATCAGATTTGATTGAATACGCCATGTGGAGCAGTGAGACCAATCCGTTTGATCCGATGGAAAAAGCCATTCATCTGTTGTATGAAAAAAATGCGGCTACAGATAAACGTAAGCTGTTTACACAAGTGCATGAATACCCGATAGGAGGCAAGCCTCCAATGATGACACATATCTTTAAAAGTGAAAACGGCGAAACCATCATTGCAGCTAAAGGCGGGCCCGAAGGGATCTTGCGCCAGAGTAATTTATCAACAGCTGAACTAAAACATATAGAAGAACAATCACTGGCTTATGCCAAACTGGGCCTGCGTGTGCTGGGTGTGGGCAAAGGAAGCTGGAACGAAAAAAACTGGCCGGCAACACAGGAAGAATTTGCATTTGAATTTTTAGGATTGATCGCATTCCAGGATCCGCCAAAAGAAAATATGGTTGAAACCATCAAGACATTTCGTGAAGCAGGCATTGCTGTGAAAATGATCACCGGCGATTATGCAGAAACAGCCCTTGCCATTGCAGACCAGGTTCAGCTGAGCCATAATCATGAGGTACTTACAGGTAAAGAAGTATTGCATCTTACTAAAGAACAATTGCAGCAAAAAGTAAAGGATGTAAACATTTATGCAAGGATGTTTCCGGAAGCAAAACTAAAAGTAATTGATGCCTTAAAAGAAAATGGAGAAGTGGTAGCCATGACGGGTGATGGCGTGAATGACGGTCCTGCATTAAAAGCTGCTCATATTGGCATAGCCATGGGCCTGCGTGGAAGTGAAGTGGCAAAGAGTGCAGCCTCCCTGATCCTTACAGATGATGACCTGGCACACATGACAGATGCCGTTGCATTAGGAAGAAAGATTTATGACAATCTGAAGAAAGCTATACAGTATATTGTTTCCATTCACATTCCTATTATTCTAATTGTAACATTGCCATTATTATTAGCATGGAAATTCACTAATATATTTTCACCTGTGCATGTTATTTTCTTAGAGCTTATCATGGGGCCCACTTGTTCCATCATTTATGAAAATGAACCCATGGAACCCGGTACTATGCAAAGACCACCAAGAAAAATGGGTGCCACCTTCTTATCATTAAAACAATTATCCATCAGCATTATCCAGGGATTGATGATTACTGCAGGATGTTTGGGCATTGGTTATTATTATCTGCAACAAGGTGCTGATGAAACCACTCTCCGTACCATAATTTTTATTACGTTGTTGTTCAGTAATATTTTTCTCACCCTGGTAAACCGTTCTTTTTATTATTCCATTTTTAAAACATTGTCTTATAAAAACAACTTAGTTCCGTTGATCATTGGTATTACGTTGTTGTTTATACTGTCCATTATTTTTGTGCCTTTTGTAAGAGACTTATTCCAATTAAACCTGCTGTCTCTTCCAGTAATTGCCAGCTGTATTGTTGTTGCGTTAGTAAGTACTCTATGGATTGAAATATGGAAACTATTTAAACGAATTAATAATCAAAACCCAATGTCGTTTAGTTAAGGGGGTTGGTGAGGACACCAACCCCGGCGGTAAGCCGTGGCGGGTGTCCCCACCCGCCACTTGAAGTCTTAACTAAACGGC